>DASVDO010000049.1:0-21691 GCA_036381055.1 Burkholderiales bacterium
CGACTCGGCCGAGCTCGTGTTCCAGGACTATCGCCTGAGCGCCGAAAACCTGATCGGCGAGGAAGGCCGCGGCTTCCACCAGGCGGTGGGCGGCCTGGAGCTCGGGCGCATCAACGTCGCCGCGCGCGGCGTCGGCATCGCCAAGGCGGCGCTCGACGAGGCGTTGCGCTATTCCCAGCAGCGCCAGACCTTCGGCAAGCCGATCTGCGAGCACCAGGCGATCCAGCTCAAGCTCGGCGAGATGGCGACGCGCGTGGAGGCGGCGCGGCTGCTGGTGAAGAACGCCGCCGAGATCTACGACCGCGGCGAGCGCTGCGACATGGAGGCCGGCATGGCGAAGTACTTCGCCACCGAGGCCGCGTTCGAGAACGCCCACGAGGCGATGCGCATCCACGGCGGCTACGGCTACTCGAGGGAGTTCGTCGTCGAGCGGCTCTACCGCGACGCGCCGCTGCTGTGCATCGGCGAGGGCACCAACGAGATGCAGCGCATCATCATCGCCCGCCAGCTGGTCGAGCGAAACCGCCTGTAGCGCCGGGAAGGTTCGGCGCGCCGGGGCTGTTCTCCCCGCAGCGGCGGCGCTAAAGTGCCGTCCACCACGAGGAGAGGACATGACGACGACCATCACCCAGGAACAGATCGACCAGCGGGTCTACGACCTGTACGACGAGTACTGCCACGGCCGCATCGACCGCCGCGAGTTTCTGAAGCGGGCGGGGGCGATGGGCATGCTGGCGGCGGCGACGGCGCTGCTGCCGGACTACGCCAAGGCGCAGCAGGTCTCCTTCACCGACCCGCGCATCAACGCGAGCTACGTCACCTACCCGTCGCCGGGCGGCAACGCCGACCCGATGCGCGGCTACCTGGTGGAGCCGGCCTCGGGCGGCCCGCATCCGGCGGTGCTGGTCATCCACGAGAACCGCGGCCTCAATCCGTACATCGAGGACGTGGCGCGCCGCGCCGCGGTGGCGGGCTTCCTCGCGCTGGCGCCCGACGGCCTGACGCCGCTCGGCGGCTATCCCGGCAACGACGACGACGGCCGCGCCATGCAGGCGAAGCTCGACCAGGCGAAGCTGCGCACCGACATGCTGAACGGCGCCCGCTGGCTGAAGGCGCACTCGGCGTCGAGCGGCCGGCTGGGCGTCACCGGCTTCTGCTGGGGCGGCGGCACGACCAACTTCCTCGCCACCGCGCTCGGCGCCGATCTGCAGGCGGCGGCGCCTTTCTACGGCGCGGCGCCGGCGACCGATTCGGTCGGAAAGATAAAAGCGGCGCTGCTGATCCACTACGCCGAGAACGATCCGCGCATCAACCAGATGTGGCCGGCTTTCGAGAGCGCGCTGAAGGCCGCGGGGGTGCGCTACGAAGCGTACGTCTATCCCGGCACGCAGCACGGCTTCCACAACGACTCGACGCCGCGCTACAAGGAGGAGGCCGCGAAGCTCGCCTGGGACCGCACCATCGCGCACTTCCGCAAGCACCTGGTGTAGGCTGGTCGGGTCGTTACCCGACCACCCGAGGAGGACACCATGAAGACCGCGTTCGCCCTTTCGGCGCTCGCCGCGGCGGCATTGGCGGCGGGCCCCGTGCTCGCGCAGGACAAGAAGGAGGAGCCGTTCTGGGCGGTCGGCCGGCCGAAAGGCGCGGCGACCGCGAAGATGGCGCCGGTGCCCTCGAACCCGGTGCCGACGCCGGCCGACAAGCTGCCGATCTCGAAGATGCGGCTGCCCAAGGGCTTCAAGGCCGAGGTGTTCGCCTCCGACGTGCTCGACGGGCGCGGCATGCGCGAAGGCGACAAGGGCACGGTGTTCGTGAGCACGCTGTTCGTCGCCGGCAAGATCTACGCGCTGGTCGACGAGGGCGGCAAGCGGCGGGTGAAGACGATCGCCGAGAAGCTCTTCCTGCCGAACGGCATCGAGTTCAAGGACGGTGCGCTGTACGTCGCCACCCCGAAGGAGATCCTGCGCTACGACAACATCGAGGCGAGCCTGGACAACCCGCCGCAGCCGGTGAAGGTCTACGACCAGCTCCCGGGCGAGGTGCCGCACGGCTGGAAGTTCATCAAGTTCGGCCCCGACGGCAAGCTCTACGTGCCGATCGGCGCGCCGTGCAACATCTGCGAGCCCGACCCCGAGAAGTACGCGCAGATCATGCGCATCAACCCCGACGGCAGCGGCCGGGAGATCGTCGCGCGCGGCGTGCGCAATACGGTCGGCTTCGACTTCCACCCGCGGACGGGGGAGCTCTGGTTCGGCGACAACCAGCGCGACTGGCTCTCCGAGGACATGCCGCAGGACGAGCTGAACCGCGTGACCAAGATCGGACAGAACTTCGGCTATCCGTACTGTCACTCCGGGCTGATGGTCGATCCGCAGTACGGCTGGGGCAAGGACTGCAAGAGCTACGTGAAGCCCGCCGCGCTGCTCGGGCCGCACGCCGCGCCGCTCGGCATGCGCTTCTACACCGGCGACATGTTCCCGGCGAAGTACCGGAACGCCATCTTCATCGCGCGCCACGGCCCGTGGAACCGCACGCAGAAGTACGCCGCCGACGTGGTGGTGGCCTATGTCGACGCGCGCGGCCGGGTGAGCAGGGTCGAGCCATTCCTCACCGGCCTGGTGCAGAACAACCGCTACCTCGGCCGGCCGGCCGACGTGCTGGTGATGAAGGACGGGTCGCTGCTGGTGTCCGACGACCACAACCACGCGATCTACCGCATCACCTACAGCGGGCCGAGGTAATTTGCTGCGCCTGATCGCCGCCGGGGCGGCGCTGCTCGCCGCCGCCCCGGCGTTCTCGCAAGCTTCGCTGCACACCTGCTTCGCCTGCCACGGCGCGAACGGCGTCTCGAGCCTGCCGCAGATTCCCTCGCTCGCCGCGCAGCCCGCGTTCTACGTCATGGCGCAGCTCGTGCTTTTCAAGAACGGCCGGCGCCAGAACGAGCAGATGAGCCCGATGGCGCAGCCGCTCTCGAGCGACGACCTGCGCCCGCTGGGCGAGGCGATCGAGAAGCTGAAACCGCCGCCGCCCGCCGCATCCCCCGTCGACCCCGAGAAATGGAATCGCGGCAAGGCGATCGTCGCGCGCGAGTTCTGCGGCAGCTGCCACCAGCCGGACTTCTCGGGCATAGAGAACGCGCCGCGCCTCGCGCACCAGCGCGAGGACTACCTGAAGAAGGCGCTCCTCGACTACAAGAAGGGAGCCCGCGTGGGCTACGGCAACGCAATCATGCCCGAGGTCGCCGCGGCGCTCAGCGAGGCGGACATCGCCGACCTCGCGCACTACCTTGCACACTTCAGGAAACGGCCCTGAGGCGGCGCAGCTCGGCGATCTCCTCGGGCGAATAGCCCAGCTCGCCGAGCAGCGCGTCGGTATCGGCGCCGAGCGCCGGCGCGGCGCGCCGCGGCAGCTCGGCATCCGACAGGCGGATCGGGCTGGCGAGCAGCCGCGCCTTGCGGCCGTCGGGATAGCGGAACTCCTGGACCGCGCCGCGCTCGGCGACGAAGGGGCTTTCCAGCGCCCGCGCCACGTCGTTCACCGGGGCCACCGGCACCTTGCCGCTCAGGAGAGAAAGCCATTCGCGGGTACTTCTCTTCGAGAAGGCTTCGTCGAGCCGCCGGGTCAGCTCGTCGCGATGCTCGAGCCGGGCGGGAAAATCGGCGAAGCGCGGATCCGATCCCCACTCCGGGTGGCCGAGCGCGCCGGCGAGCAGCGGCCAGAACTTCTCCTTGTTGCACATGACGAAGATCCAGCCGTCGGCGGTGCGATAGAGCTGGCTCGGCACGAGCGACGGGTGCGCCGAGCGCGGCTCCCGCCCCTGCACCGCGCCGGCGTTGAGGTACCAGGTCCCCGGGTAGTTAAGGTTGTAGAGCGCAAGGTCGAAGAGGCTGGTGTCGACGTCGCGGCCGCGTCCGGTCTCGCGCGCGCCGAGCACCGCCGAGACGAGCGCCAGGCAGGCCACGGCGCCGGTCATCAGGTCGACCACCGAGAGGCCGTAGCGTGCCGGCGGCGCGTCGGGCTCGCCGGTGAGCGACATGTGGCCCGCTTCGGCCTGCATCAGGTAGTCGTAGCCGGGCCACGAGGCGCGCGAGCCCTCTCGGCCGTACGCCGAGAGGTGCACGCAGACGATGCGCGGATTCGCCTCGGCCAGCGCGGCGTAGGTGAGGCCGAGCTTCTCCGGCTGGTCGCCGCGCAGGTTGTCGAACAGCGCGTCGGCGGTAGCGGCCAGCTTCCTCAGGATTTCCGTGCCGGAGGGAGAGCGCAGGTCGAGCGCGATCGAGCGCTTGTTGCGGTTGAAGGTCTGGAAGAACTGGCTGTCGCCAGGGGAGAAGAAATGCGGACCGACCGCGCGGCCGACATCGCCGCCTTCGCGCAGGTTCTCCACCTTGATCACCTCGGCGCCGAGGTCGGCGAGGTACACGGTGCCGGCCGGCCCGGCGCCGTACTGCTCTACCGAGACGATGCGCAGCCCGGCGAGCGGCAGCGGCGCGCGCTCAGCCAACGAGCGCCTCTTCGAGCTCCCGCGCCGAGCGCGTCTCCATGGCGAGCACCGCGTCGCGGATCTTCGGCGCGCCGGCGTTCTGCATGAACTTCTCCTCGACCTCCGCGTTGCCGAGCGGCCGGTCGGCCGCGCCGCGGTTCACCGCCTCGCGGTGCCGCACCTCTCGGCCGTCGGCGAGGCGCGCGATCAGCTCGCCGGAGTAGTGGCGCGGGAAGCTGGAATCGGGATCGACGCGGTAGCCGACCTTCGCCGCGAGCTCGAGCGTCGCCGCGTCGGCGAGCGCGCCGGGCTCGAGCTCGGCGAGGCCGAACCTGCCGGCGCGCAGGCTCGCCGCGACGACGTAGGGCAGGCTGAACTTCGCGTCGTAATCGTTCGCCGGCCGGCGCTTGTTGGCCGCCGGCTCGCAGATCACCGCGATCTCCGGCTCGGGCACGAGCGCGGTCAGCGAGGCGACCTGCTCCGGCTCCACGCCCTTGCGGCGCAACGCTATGGCCGCGTCGGCGAAGGCGTGCACGAAATGGCAGGCAGGGAAGGGCTTCACCGCGACGTTCAGCGTTTCCCAGGTCGCGCCGAGGCCCGCCGTCGCTCTTTCGGCGTCCTCCGGAGGCGCGTCCAGGTACAGCGAGAACAGGCCGAAGCGTCCTTCGTACGCCGCGCCCGGCGCGACGAAGCCGCCGCGCGCCAGCGCTGCGGCCGTGATGCCGCCGACCCCGGCCCACCCGGCGTGCAGGCGCTTGGTCCACGAGCCGTCTTCCAGGAACTCGAGGCTCCCCGCGGCGACGGACAGCGCGGCGCCCTGGGCGTTGACCAGCGAAGGGACGTCGAGGCCGTAGAGCTTGCCCGCGGCGATCGCCGCGGCGAAGGCGCCGACCACGCCGGTCGGGTGGAAGCCCGCCTTGTGGAAGCCGCCCTTTGCCGCCGAGGCGATGCGCGCGCCCGCCTCGAGGCCGGCGATGTAGGCGGTCAGGACCTCGCGGCCGCTGCGGTCGAGCTCGGCGCCGAGCGCCAGCACCGCCGGCAGCACCGCCACGGTGAGGTGGACCACGCCTTCGCTGTGCGTGTCGTCGTAGTCGAGCCCGTGCATCAGGATGCCGTTGGCGAGCGCCGCGTCGCGCAGCGGCAGGCGCTCGGCGTGGCCGAGCACGCCGCGCGGCCCGCTCCCGGCGAGCGCGGCGATGGCCTGCAACGCGGCGCGCGCGAAGTCGAAGCGCTTCGCCGCGAGGCCGCAGCCGATCGCGTCCAGCGCCAGCCGCTTGGCGCGGTTGCGCACCATCGGCGGGACGTCGTCGTAGCGCAGCGCGGCGGCGAACTCGGCGAGCCGGCGGGAGATCAAGCGGCGCGCGCCTACTTCTTCGGCGCGGGGTGGATGTTGTCCACCCAATGCACTTCCTCGGGCTTCTCGACGACCGGGATGTCGAGGTTCACCACCACCGGGTCCTGCCCCGAGCGGCACAGCACGCAGGAGAGCGGCTCGCTGTCGGAGGCGTTGATCTCCTGGTGCGGCACGTAGGGCGGCACGTAGATGAAATCGCCCGGGCCCGCCTCGGCGACGTACTCGAGCTTGTCGCCCCAGCGCATGCGCGCCCGGCCGCTCACCACGTAGATCACGCTTTCCACCGGGCCGTGATGATGCGCGCCGGTCTTCGCCCTGGGATGGATCACCACCGTGCCCGCCCACAGCTTCTCGGCGCCGGTGCGCGCGTGGGTGATCGCCGCGGCGCGGTTCATGCCCGGGGTCTGCGGCGTGTTGAGGTCGAGCTCGTTCGAATGCACGACGCGCACGCCGTCGAACTTCCACTTCGGGGTGTCTTGCACGCTCAGCTCCAGTTGGCGGCGGGGAAATCATACCGCTCGCCGCCGGCGCGCTGCATCCAGGCGCCGGCGGCCGTCGTCTTGCAGGCCCAGGTCTGCTGCACGAAGGGCTCGACGGGCGACAGCGCCTGCGGCTGAAGCACCGCGCCGCAGACCCCTTCGGCGCGCACCGCCGCGTAGCGGATCCAGCTTATGGCGCGCCGGCGCGCCGCGTCGGCGAGCGCCTGGCACTCGCGGAAGTCGCTGCCGTGCGTCCAGGCGCGCGAGGCGCTCTTCCACGGCGCGGCGGTCAGGTCGATGCAGCGGCCGCGGGCGCGCGCCTTGAAGAAGGTGTGCTCGGTGTGCAGCGCGCTCTTCGCCAGCGCTTCGCTGTCCATGAGAAAGCGCCACTTCCAATAGGCGACCTCGGCGCACGCGGTGCGCAGGGACTCGGCGCCGTACCACACGCCCGGGTCGTGCGGCCGGCGGAAGCGGGTCGCCACCGGCGAGCGATAGCGGAAAGGGGTGAAGAGAAGATAGTGCTGCCGCTCTGCGCCGCGCGGCAGCGCGGGCTTGCTCGCCTCGAGCAGCTCCTCCAGCACGCGCTGCTCGGCGGCGTTGTCGGCGAGGCGCATGGTCGACACGACGTGCTGGGCCTCGACGCCGCGCCAGAGCTCGCGCGACAGGCTGCGGGCGCCCTCCAGCCACTCGGCCTGCCAGGCGCTCACGCCGGAGCGCGCATGGCATCCAGGTAGGCGAGCACCTGCACCAGCCCGTCGGTGCGCTGCAGGAGGTCGATCGGCCGGCCGTTCAGCGCCTGGTTGTGGCTCTCCAGCCAGGCCTTGCGCTGCGCCGCGTCGCTGCCGACCAGGGCGTCGAGCGAGCGGTAGACGCGCACCAGCAGCAGCGCCAGCTCGCCTTCCTTGCTGCCGGGGTCGATGCGACGCGCGCCGGAGGCGAGGCGCGACACGCTCGCCTCCGAGACGCCCAGGATGCGCGCCAGCATGCGGCTGGAGAGCCCGAGCAGCGCGCCGGCGCGCAGCACCGCCTTGCCTAGCACCGCGTCGGGCGCCGGCGCGGCGTCGGGACGGGCTGACGGGCGTGCCATGCAAATGAAAGGATACCGCAGACTCCTTTCAAATGCCTAGCTCGCGCGCCGGCCGCGGCGCGGCGAAGGCGCGGTCGAGCAGCGCCTCGGCGCTCGGCCAGCGCCGGCGCGCGTTGAGCAGCACCACCAGCACGCGCACGCCGTCCTTCTCCGCGATCGCCACCAGGCAGTTGCCGGCGCGCCAGGTCGTGCCGGTCTTCACGCCGATCACCCCTTCGTAGCGGCCGACCAGCGCGTTGGTGTTGTCGAGCCAGTAGCGGCGCCGGCCGTCCAGGCTGCGGATGGTCAGCGAGGGCAGGGCGGCGAGCCGCTCGTACTCGGGATGCTGCATCACCTGCTCGCCGAGGCGCGCCAGGTCCTCGGCGGTCGAATACTGGCCCGGGCGGTCGTGGCCGCAGGGCTCGACGAAGTGCGTGTCGTCGAGCCGCAGCTCGGCGGCGCGCTGGTTCATGCGCGCGACGAACATCGCGCCGCCGAAGTGGTCGGCGAGCGCCCGGCAGGCGTCGTTCGCCGAGGCGACGATGGTCGCCGCGAGCAGGGCGTGCACCCGGAGCTGCTCGCCGGCCCTCAGGCCGATGCGGCTGCCGGTCTCGCGCGAGGCGGCGCGGCTCACCGTGACGACGTCGTTCAGCGCGCCGTTCTCCAGGACCAGCAGCGCGGTCATCATCTTGGCGAGGCTCGCCGGCGCGTGGCGCGCCTGCGCGTCGTGCGACCAGAGCACCCGGCCGTCGCGCTTCACCAGGAAGGACTCGGCGACGGGAAAAGCGTCCCCCGCGGCGTGCGCCAGGCCCGCAACGAGGACGGCCGCAGCTAGGGCTAGCGTTCTTATCTGTCGCCTCCCGGAGACAGTGTAGCTGCAAGCCTCCTGCAATGTGCCGCGGATAACATCGCGCCGTGAATTCGCGCACATCGGTGGTGGCTTACGCCGGCCTCGTCGCGGCCGAGCGCAAGGAAGACGCATGGGACGCGCTGCTGGTGGCGGCCATTTTCGCCGGCATGGGGGCGCTCGCCTACGCGGCGGTGGCGACGCCGCTGCTGCAGCCGCTGCTCGAGAGCGCGGCGCGCGCCGAATGGAGCCGGCTCACGGTGCGGCCGATGGTGATCTGGGTGACCATGGGCATCGGCCTGATGGCGCTGCGCACGCTGCTCTGGGTGCGCTACCGGCCGTTCGCGCCCGCGTCGCCGCACGACGCGCCCGGCCTCACGGTGATCATCCCGGCGTACAACGAAGGCGCGATGGTCGAGCAGACCATCGCGTCGGTGGCCTCGGCGCTCTATCCCGCGGAGCGGCTGGAGATCATCGCGGTGGACGACGGCAGCACCGACGACACCTGGCGCTTCATGCGCCGCGCGGCGCGCCGCTTCGCGGGCCGCGTGACGACGATCCGCCTGGAGAAGAACCGGGGCAAGCGCGCGGCGCTCGCCGAAGCGTTCCGCCGCGCGCGCGGCGAGATCGTCGTCACCATCGACTCCGACAGCGTGATCGAGCCGGGCACGCTGCTCGCCATCGCCGGGCCGTTCGCCGATCCGCGCGTTGGCGCGGTGGCCGGCAAGGTGGCCGTGCACAACCGCCGCGCGGGGCTGATCCCGAAGATGCTGCACGTGCGCTTCATCCTGTCGTTCGACTTCCTGCGCAGCGCGCAGTCTGCCTTCCGCACCGTGTACTGCTGCCCCGGCGCGCTCGCCGCCTACCGCACGCGCGTGGTGCGCCAGGTCCTCGAGGCCTGGGAGCGGCAGACCTTCCTCGGCGTGCCGTGCACCTACGGCGAGGACCGGGCGCTCACCAACCTGATCCTCGGCGCGGGCTACGACTCGGTGTACCAGCGCACGGCGGTCGTGCACACCCTGGTGCCCGAGACCTACGGCAAGCTGTGCCGCATGTACCTGCGCTGGGACCGCAGCTACATCCGCGAGGAGCTCCGCTTCGCGCGCATCGTCTGGAGGCGCCCGCCGCTGTGGCGCGCGCTCGCGCTCTACGAGACGACGATCACCAACCTGCGCTACCCGGTGGCCTACCTGTCGATCGCGCTCATGGCGATGCACGCCGTGGCGGACCCGACCGCCATCGCGCGCATGCTGATCGCGATCATGATCGTGTCGACGCTGTACACGCTGTACTACCTGCGCAGCGAGCGCTCGTGGGACTTCGTGTACGGCATCCTGTACGGCTACTTCTCCTTTTTCGCGCTCACCTGGATCTTCCCCTACGCCGCGGCCACCGTCCGCGCGCGCGGCTGGCTGACCCGCTAGGCCGGGCCGCGCTAGACTGCGGCCCGGCGAGGTACTCCGAGATTTCTTCCGACAGCCGCTCCGAACGCTTGCCCGCGACCGTCTCGCGGGCGCAGTTCCTCAACCTGTTCCTCGCCGTGTTCCTGCCGATGTTCCTCGCGGCGGTGGACCAGACGCTGCTCGCAACCGCCACGCCGGCGATCGCCGCGACACTGGGCGGCCTGCGCGACGCCTCGTGGATCGCGGTGGGCTACCTGCTCGCCTCGGCGACGGTGGTGCCGGTGTACGGCCGGCTCGGCGACCTGCGCGGGCGCCGCGAGCTGCTGCTCGTGGCCCTGGCGGTGTTCGCGGCCGGCTCGCTCGCCTGCGCGGCCGCGCAGTCGCTGCCGCAGCTTCTCGCCGCGCGCGTGCTGCAGGGCCTGGGCGGCGGCGGCCTGATGACGCTCTCGCAGGCGCTGATCGGCGAGCTGGTGCCGCCGCGCGAGCGCGCGCGCTTCCAGGGCTACTTCGCCACCGTGTTCATGTCGGCGAGCATCGGCGGTCCGGTGATCGGCGGCGTGGTGGTCTCGCACGCGAGCTGGCGGTGGCTGTTCCTCGCCAACCTGCCGCTCGTCGCCTTCGCCGCCTGGCGGCTGTCGCGGCTGCCGAGCGCGGAGCGCAGGCCGCGCCGCAGCGACGGGCCGGCCGACATCGCCGGCCACGTCCTCTTCGCGCTCGGCGCGGTGAGCGCGCTTTTCTGGTTCACCTCCGTGGGGCACCGGTTCGCCTGGAGCTCCCCGACCAGCCTGGCGCTCGCCGCCACCGCGCTGGTCGCGCTGGTCGCGCTCTACCGCCACGAGCACCGCCAGCGCGCGCCGTTCCTGCCGGTCGACCTGCTGCACGACCGCACCATCGGGCCGGCGGCGCTGGTGGTGATGCTCTTCGCCGCATGCCTTTTCTCGGTGGTGTTCTTCCTGCCGATCTATCTGCAGCTCGGCCACCGCCTCGATGCGCAGTACGCCGGCCTGCTGCTGCTGCCCGTCACCGGCGGAATGATCATCGCGTCGTTCACCTCGGCCCATATCCTGCGGCGCACCGGCCGGCCGCGCGCGATACCGGTGATCGGCCTGTCGTGCTCGGCCGCGGCGCTGCTGCTGCTCGGCCTGCTGCCGGGGCGCGCGCCGGTGGTGATCGCGCTCGGCTTCCTTTGCGGCCTGGGCTTCGGCTGCGTCATGCCGACCATCCAGGTGACGGTGCAGACGGTCGTCGGGCGGGAGCGGCTGGGCGTCGCCATGGCGCTGAACGGCCTGGCGCGCGCCACCGGCGGCGCGGCGGGGGCGGCGCTCTTCGGCGCGGTGGTGTTCGCCTTCATCCCCGGCGTAGACCGCGCCAACCTCGTGCAGGCCGCGCAGCACGGCGACGTGACGCCGATCGTCGACGCGTTTCACCGCGCCTTCCTGGCCGCGTCGCTGGTCGCCGCGGCGGGCGCGCTGGTCGCCAGCCGGATGCCGAAGCGCGCGCTCTGGAAGAGCTAGGGGTTGCGCCGCAGGAACTGCGGCAGCGAGCGCGTCATCTTCTCCTCCTGCGGCGACAGGCGCTCGTTCTTGCGCCGCACCGTCTCCCGGCCGATCTGCCCGATCAGGCGGGCGTAGGTCCAGGAGCTGCCGCAGCCGGCGCACGCGTACTTCATGTAGGGCCCGGAGCGCCCGTCGGGCGGCGGGATGAATTCCGTGCCGCCGCAGCTCGGGCACTGGGCCGTGATGTTTCCTACCCTGAATTCCATGGCGCGAGCCTAACCGCAGCTTGCGGCCGCCTGACAGGAACTTGTTCTTATTTGCCGGCGGTTTTAGACCAGGCGTCGCGCAAAGTCACGGTGCGATTGAACCCGCCCGCCGGGTCGACCGTGAAATAACCGTGCCGCTCGAACTGCACCGTTTCCCCGGGCGCCGCCTCGCCGAGCGCCGGCTCGAGCTGGGCGCGCACGACGCGCATCGACTCGGGGTTCAGGTCCTGCAGGAAATCGTGGTCTGTCCCTGGTTGCGGGACTTTGAAGAGGCGGTCGTAGAGGCGCACTTCGGCGGCGTGCGCGTGCGCCGCGCTGACCCAGTGGATGTTGCCTTTGACCTTGTAGCGGTCGGCGCCGGGCGTGCCGGAGCGGGAGTCGGGGTGGTAGGTGCAGTGCACCACGCCGTCCTTCATGCCGAGGCACTTCACCACGTAGCCGTAGCGCAGGCGCACCTCGTTGCCGGGATGGAGCCGGAAATAGCCCTTCGGCGGCGATTCCTGGTAGTCCTCGCGCTCGATCCACAGCTCGCCCGAGAACGGCACCTCGCGCCGGCCCCAGTCCGGCTTCTGCGGATGGTTGGGCACCTCGAAGCGCTCTTCCTTGCCCGCCGGCCAGTTGTCGATCACCAGCTTCAGCGGATCGAGCACCGCCATGCGCCGCGGCGCGACCTCGTTCAGGTGCTCGCGCATGCAGTCCTCGAGGATGGTGAAGTCGATGAGCTGGTTCGCCTTGGACACGCCGATGCGCTCGGCGAAGCGGCGGAAGCCCTCCGGCGTATAGCCGCGCCGGCGCGCGCCGGCGAGCGTCGGCATGCGCGGATCGTCCCAGCCGGCGACATGCCCCTCGTCGACGAGCTGGATCAGCCGGCGCTTGGAGAGCACGACGTAGGTCAGGTTGAGGCGCGCGAACTCGATCTGGCGCGGCAGCGGCCGCTCGAGCAGCCCGCCGTCGGCGAGGCGCTCGAGCAGCCAGTCGTAGAACGGCCGCTGGTCCTCGAACTCGAGCGTGCACAGCGAATGCGTGATGCGCTCCAGGGCGTCCTCGATCGGATGCGCGTAGGTGTAGAGCGGATAGATGCACCAGGCGTTGCCGGTGCGGTGGTGCGCGGCGTGCTTGATGCGGTAGAGCACCGGGTCGCGCAGGTTGATGTTGGGCGAGCGCATGTCGATCTTCGCCCGCAGCACGTGGCTGCCGTCCGGGTGCCTGCCGGCCTTCATCTCCCGGAACAGCGCCAGGTTCTCCGACGGCGTGCGGCCGCGGAACGGCGAGTCGCGGCCCGGCTCGGTGAGCGTGCCGCGGCTCGCGCGGATCTCCTCGGCGCTCTGCGAGTCGACGTAGGCGTGGCCGGCCTCGATCAGGTACTCGGCGGCGCGGTACATGAAGTCGAAATAGTCGCTCGCGAACAGCGGCTCGCCGAAGTCGAAGCCCAGCCAGCGCACCGCGTCGATGATCGCGTCGACGTACTCCTGCTCCTCCTTCTCCGGGTTGGTGTCGTCGAAGCGCAGGTTGCAATGCCCGCCGTACTCGCGCGGCAGGCCGAAGTTCAGGCAGATCGACTTGGCGTGGCCGAAGTGCAGGTAGCCGTTTGGCTCGGGCGGGAAGCGCGTCACCACCTCGCGGTGCCTGCCCGAGGCGAGGTCGGCCTCGATCGCCTGGCGGATGAAGTTGCTCGCCGAGGGCGAGCCGGGCTTGTTCACCCCGCCGATTCTACTTGGCGAAGCTCTTCTCCAGCTCCTCGTCGACGCCCATCAGGTAGCGCGCCAGGTCGTCGGCGAGCCCGCCGGCCTTGTCGGCCGGAATGCGACACTGCCGCCGGCCGATGCGCCGCACGTTGACCAGCTCGAGCGACAGCGCCATCGACTCGTAGTCGGCCTCGATCTCCACCTCGCACAGCAGCTTGCCCGACACGACGAAGGTGGCGCGGCGCGGCTGGCCGAAATCGTTGCGCGCCTCGACGCGCAGCTCGAACTGCGCGTCGAGCGACTTGAGGAACTGCTGGCAGCGCTCGATGTCCGGGCCGAGCAGCGTGAACTTCGCCGGCGGCTCCGGGTTCACCCGGTAGCGCAGGTAGATGTACTGGCAGCACTCCTTGCCGGCGACGCGCCGCGGCCGCGTGTCGACCCAGGCGTCCGAGAGCGACACCGGCACCCGGCCGACGTAGTGCAGGTCGTAGGGCTTGGCGGCGAGCGGCGTGCGCGAGTTGACCTCGCCGCCGAACTCGGCGAGGTAGCGGTAGGCGGCGCGCAGGTCGCGGTCGAACGTGTCGAGCGCGCGCTGGCGCGCCATCGCCGGGCTCTCGCGCTGCGGTGCCGAGGGCGCGCTGCGCAGCGCGTCGAGCGCGCTCGGCTTGCGCGCCTGTGCCGCGGCGGCCTGCGCGGCGCGCGCCGCCTCCTCGCGCCGGCGCCGCTCCTCGGCCTCCTGGCGCAGGCGCAGCTCCTCCTCCTGCCGGCGCTTCTCGGCCTCGGCGGCGCGGCGCCGCTCCTCCTGCTCCACGTCGAAGCGCCGCGCGAAATCCTCCAGGTCGTCGAGCAGCGGGTTGCGCACGTCGAGCTTGACCGTCTTGTCCACCTTCACCGTCTTCTCGTAGGCGGACTCGCCGGCCGCCTTGCGCAGCTCGGCCGCCATGTCGGCCGCGCGCGCATAGCGCTCCTGCGGCTTCTTGGCGAGCGCGCGCGCCAGGATGCGGTCGAACGCCGGCGGCAGCGTCGGGTCGAGCTGGCGCAGCGGGGTATGCGGCTCGACGGCGATGCGGTGCATGATGGTGAGCGGCGTGGTGTCGGTCTCGCGCTGGAAGGGGTTGCGCCCGGCGAGCATCTCGTAGAGCACGACGCCGAGCGAGAAGATGTCGGAACGGCCGTCGACCGGGATGCCGGCCACCTGCTCGGGCGACATGTAGCGCGGCGAGCCGAGCGCTTCGCCGGTCTGGGTCATCGTCGAGGTCGGCACGTAGGCGATGCCGAAGTCGGTGAGCTTGCAGCGCCCCGAGGGCGCGATCATCACGTTCGCCGGCTTCACGTCGCGGTGCACGATGCGGTACTGCTGCGCATGGTCGAGCGCGTCGGCGACCTGCGCCGCGATCTCGGCGGCCGTCCCGGCGGCGATGCGCGAGTGCTCGCGCAGCATCTGCTGCAGCGAGCGGCCGGGCAGCAGCTCCATGGCGATGTAGGCGACGCCGTCCTGCTCGCCGACGTCGAAGATGGTGACGATGTTGGGATGGCTCAGGCGGCCGGCGGAGCGCGCCTCGCGCAGGAAGCGCTCGCGCACCTCGGCCATGATCTCGGCCGGCAGGTCGGGCAGCAGGGTCTTCACCGCCACCTCGCGCTCGATCAGCGGGTCGACCGCCCGGTATACGGCCCCCATGGCGCCTCGCCCGAGCTCGTCCAGCACGCGGTACCGGCCCAGCGTCTTCGGTGTCTGCACCTTCCCCCCTGCGGCCTATGATGCCAGAACGACCTCCCGGATTCGGGGCCCGGACGGCACGCCCTGAATTCGTTTAACAACCCCGGCGACACTCCTCTCCGGCTTACAGGACGCTGAACGCACGTCCCGAGACGCGTAACGTGTGCGGGCTAGGGTTGAGGCCGTGGGCGAGCGCCTCCTGCCGAAATCGCTTATCGAGGTCTACGCGCACGCGCTGCTGGTGGAGCGCGAGGCCGCCAGGCGCTTCGCCGAGCTGGAGCGCTTCCTGCGCGAGGCGGGCATCGACTACCTCGCCGACGAGATCGGCGCGATCGCCAGGGAGGAGCTGGAGCAGTACCAGGCCCTGGCGCTCGGCACGGCGGAGCGAGAGCTGCCGCAGATCGCCGGGTGGGAGTACGCCTGGCACTTCATGGGCCCGGCGGCCGACCGCAGCGAGGCGCCGCGCACGCCGCGCGACGCGCTGGCGCTCGCGCTCGCCATGGAGCGGCGCGCCCAGGCGTTCTACATCGACGTCGCCGAGCATGCCGTCGACGACGCGGTGTGCGCGTTCGCCGTGGAGATGGCGACCGACGAGCAGCGCCACATCCAGCGCCTGGAGGTGCTGCTCGCCCGAGAGCCGCTGCCCGCCGCGCCGGAGGACGACGGGCGCACGCTCGCCAAGTAGCGGCCCTAGCTCTTGAACACCCAGTCGCCGGCGCCGCGCCGGCAGGCGACGCCTTTCACGACGTCGCTCGTCTTGCCGCGCGAGACCTTCGTCGTGAATTCCCGACAGGGATTCTTCGCGTCGCCGAGGTTGCGCGTCGGCGTGAGCTCGTAGCGCACGCCGGTCCGCGGGTTGGTCCAGACCACCGTGCGATGCTCGCCGGCGAGCTCCAGCGCATGGCCCATGCACGCCCGGTCGGCCTCGTCCAGCGCACGGCCGATCTTGGCGCCGACGACCGCGCCGAGCACCGTGCCGACGATGATCGCTACCGGCCGGTTCTCCTCGCTGCCGACCTTCGAGCCGATCACGCCGCCGACCACGCCGCCCAGCACCGCGCCGATCTTGTCGGTGTCGCAGCGCCCCTCGATTACGCCGTAGTCCCTGGGCCACTTCTTGCCCGTGTAGCCGACATAGTTGGGATCGTTCTTCTTGCGCCAGCCGTGCGCCTTGGCCCAGGGTGGCGGCTCGGCCGGCGCGGGCGGGGCGGCGAGCGAGAGGGAGACGACGGCGAGCAGGGCTGCGGATATTTTTCTCATGGGGCCTCCCATCCAGTTATGACCGCCCGGCAAGTGTAATCAGTTTTCCGCGAGCTATAGTGACCGGCCATGCTGCCGCCTTTCGTCGCGGTGCTCGCCGTGCTCACCGCGCATCGGCCGCGGGCACGCTGGCTCCTGTCGGTTCTCGCGATCGCGCTCGGCGTGGCGCTCGGCTACGGCGTGCACCTCGTGAACCGCGCCGCGGTAGACGAGGTCGCCGCCGCGGTGCGCGCGGTGGCGGGCGAGGCCGACCTCGAGGTGCGCGGCAGCCGAGCCGGCTTCCCGGAAGCGCTCTATCCGGCGATCGCGCGATTGCCGGGCGTCGAGCTGGCGAGCCCGGCCCTCGAGCTCGAGGCCGGCATTGCGGGCGAGGAGCGCACGCTGCGCGTGATCGGCGTCGACATCCTGCGCGCCGCGCAGCTCCAGCCGCGGCTGATCCTGGAGGATCGCTATGCGATCCTCTCGCCTGACACGGTCTTCCTTTCGGCGGCCGCCGCCGAGGCGCTGGCGCTCGGCAAGGGAGACCGGCTGCGCCTCGTCGCCGGGCAGCAGCAGGTGGCGCTGGAAGTCGCCGGCGTGCTGCCGGCGTCGTCGCTGCGCGGCGTGGCGGCGCTCACCGATGTCGCCACTGCGCAATGGCGCTTCGGCCGTCTGGGCGAGCTGAACCGCATCGACATACGCCTCGCGCGCGGCGCTTCTGCCGAGGAGGTCGAGGCGAGCGTCGGGGCTCTGCTGCCGCCGGGCGTTCACGTCGCGCCGGTGCGGGCGCTGGAAGAGGCGAGCGGCTATCCCTCTCGCAGCTACCGGGTGAACCTGAACGTGCTCGCCATGGTGGCGCTCTTCACCGGCGGCTTCCTCGTCTTCTCCGCGCAGGCGCTCGAGATCGCGCGGCGCCGCGGCGAGCACGCGCTGCTGCGTGTGCTCGGCCTCGAGCGGCGCGGCGTGCTGCGGCTGGTGCTGGTGGAAGCGGCGGCGCTGGGCGCGCTCGGCGCGCTCTTCGGCCTCGCGCTCGGCGCGCTGCTCGCCAACGTGGCGCTGCGCGCTTCCGGCGGCGATCTCGGCGCCGGCATGTTCCACGGGGCGCCGCGGCTCGACCTCGACCCGCTGCCGGCGCTCGTCTATTTCCTCGCCGGCACGGCGGTGGCGGTGGCGGGCGCGGCGCTGCCCGCGCGCGACGCCGCCGCGAGGCCGCCGGCGCGCGCCCTCAAGGCGGGCGACGAGCAGGCGCTGTTCGACCGCGCTGCGCCGCTCGCGCTGCCGCTCGCCGTCCTGGCCGCCGGAGCGGCGCTCGCGCAGTTGCCGGCCGTGAACGGCCTGCCGCTCTTCGGCTACGCCTCGATCGCCTGTCTGCTGGTCGGCTCGGTGGCGCTGATGCCGCGCGTGTCGCGCGCGCTGTTCCGGCTGCTGCCGCTGCCTTCCCGCCCGGCGCTCGCGCTGGCGCTCGCGCAGCTCCGGGCGGCGCCCGGCCAGGCGGCGGTGAGCCTTGCCGCGATCGTCGCGAGCTTCGCGCTCATGGCGGCGATGGCGATCATGGTCGCGTCGTTTCGCCAGTCGGTGGACGACTGGCTTGCCGTCGTGCTGCCGGCCGACCTTTACCTGCGCACTTCGCACGAAGGCGATACCGGTTACCTCGAGCCCGGCTTCGAGGAGCGGCTGCGTGCCCTGCCGGAGGTGGCGCGCGTCGATTTCCTGCGCTCGGGCCGGGTGCTGCTCGACCCGCAGCGTCCTGCGGTGGCGCTCATCATCCGCGACCGCCCGGCGCTCGCCTTCCCGCTGGTCGAGGGCTCCGCCGAGGGCGAGGGCCGCGCCGTGTGGGTGAGCGAGGCGGTGCAGGAGCTGTACCGCTATCGCATCGGCGAGACGATCCGCCTGCCGCTCGAGGGCCGCGAGGTGCCCTTCGCCGTGCGCGGCGTGTATCGCGATTACGCGCGCCAGCACGGCTCGATCCTGATCGACCGCGCGGACTATCTCGAGCTCACCGGCGACCGGCGGGTGAACGATGCGGCGATCTGGCTCGCCGCCGGCGCCGCCCCGGCGGCCGTGATGGCGGCGGTGCGCTCGCTGCCCGGCGGCGAGGCGCTCGAGATCAGCGATCCGGGCGAGATCCGCGAAGTCTCGCTGCGCATCTTCGATCGCAGCTTCGCGGTCACTTACGCGATGGAGGCGGTAGCGGTGCTGGTAGGGCTGTTCGGCCTTTCCTCGAGCCTCGGCGCGATGGTGCTCGCGCGGCGGCGGGAGTTCGGCGTGCTGCGCCATCTCGGACTGACGCGCGGCCAGATCGCCGGCATGCTGGCGGCGGAGGGCGGATTGCTCGCGCTCACCGGCGCGGTTGCCGGCCTCGCCTCGGGCGCGGCGATCAGCCTGGTGCTGGTCTACGTGGTGAACCGCCAGTCGTTCAACTGGAGCATCGACCTGCATCCGCCGTGGCTGCTTCTTTCGTTCCTGGTCGGCATCCTGCTCGCGCTGGCGGTCGTGACCGCGCTCGTCGCCGGCCGCGAGGCGATGGGCATGGGGCCGGTGCGCGCCGTGCGGGAGGACTGGTGAAGCGCAGGACCTTCCTGCTCCTCGCCGGGTGGCCGCTTGCCGCGGCGGCGAGGCCGGTGGTCTACCCGGCGGTGCGGCCCGGCCGGGCGTTCAGCTTTCCGCGCGACGACGGCGCGCATCCGCAATACCGCATCGAATGGTGGTACGTGACCGGCTGGCTGGGCGACGCGACGGGCTTCCAGGTCACCTTCTTCCGCGCTCGGCCGGAGGAGGAGATCGACAACCCGAGCGCTTTCGCGCCGCGCCAGGTGCTGTTCGCGCACGCCGCGCTCTCCGATCCTCGGCGCGGCCGGCTGGTGCACGACGAGCGCGCGGCGCGCGCCGGGCTCGGCCTCGCGGGCGCGGCGCTCGACCGGGCGCGCGTATGGATAGACGACTGGCGCCTCGCGCAGGACGGGAGCCGCTTCCACGCGCGCATCCCGGCGCGCGAGTTCCAATTCGACCTGGTGTTCAGCGCGCGCGGCGCGCCGGTGCTCCAGGGCGAGGGCGGGTTCAGCCGCAAGGGCCATCGTCCGCACGAGGCGAGCTACTACTACAGCCGGCCGCAGCTCGAAGTGCGCGGGAGCGTTGATGGCGGGGAGGTTTCCGGAAAAGCGTGGCTGGACCACGAGTGGTCGAGCGCCTACCTCGCGCCGGAGGCGGCCGGCTGGGACTGGACGGGCATCAATCTCTTCGACGGCCGCTCGCTCATGGCTTTCCGCATGCGAGGCAAGGACGGCGGCGTGCACTACGCGCCGCCCGGAGTGACGTTCAAGACGCTGAGAACCTGGCGCTCGCCGCGCACCGGCGTGCGCTACCCGGTGTCGATGGAGGTCAACGGCCTGCGCCTCGAGCCGCTGATGGACGACCAGGAGCTCGACTCGCGCGCGAGCACCGGCACGGTCTACTGGGAAGGCGCGGTGCGCGCGTTCCAGGGCGATCGCGAAGTGGGGCGGGGCTACCTCGAGCTCACCGGCTACTGGAAGCCGATGTCGCTCTGAGCCTTCGCGCCTGCGTGATAAATTCGCGCGATGCCTTTCGCGACGGCCGCGGGCCATCGGCTCGCGTACGAGTGGCTCGGCGAGGCGAAGGACGGCCCGACGCTCGTTTTCCTGCACGAAGGACTCGGCTCGATACGCCAGTGGCGCGACTTCCCGGCCAGGGTAGCCGAGGCGACCGGCTGCCGCGCGCTGGTGTACGACCGCTACGGCTACGGCCAGTCCGACGTCCTCGCCGAGGAGCGGCGCGACGTGCACTTCATGCACCACGAAGCGCTGGAAGCGCTGCCGCAGCTCCTGCAGCAATTGCAGGTCGAGGAGCCGCTGCTGATCGGCCATTCCGACGGCGCGTCGATCGCGCTCATCCACGCGGGCGGCGGCCACGCGGTGCGCGGCGTCGTCGCGATGGCGCCGCACGTCTTCATCGAGCCGGTCTGCCTCGCGTCGATCCGCAAGGCCGAGGAGACTTTCCGCACCACCGATCTGCCGGCGCGGCTCGGCAAGTACCACCGCGACGCGCGCAAGACCTTCTACGGCTGGGCCGACGTCTGGCTCGATCCGGATTTCGAGCGCTGGGACATCCGCGACGACTTCCTGCCCCGGGTCGCCTGCCCGGTGCTCGCCATCCAGGGCTACGACGACGAGTACGGCACGATGGCGCAGCTCGACGAGATCGCGCGCTGCGTGAAGGGCCCGTGCGAGCTGCTGAAGCTCGAGCGCTGCGGCCACGCCCCGTTCCGCGACCAGCCGCAACAGGTCCTCGAAAAAGTCACCGACCTAATTCGGGGTCAGGGTCAGTAGTGTCCGGTTAAAGTCGTCGGGGAACAGCGTAAGTCATTGATCTGCGGTTGAGAAGCTGCAGTTCGACCGTGTCCACGATTTGAATCGCGCCATGGCCGAAGCTGAGGGTTCTTGGATCCTCGGGAGCGGTCATGCGCGTGGGGAAGTTCGTGTTCGCGCAGCTTATGGAGTTACTGCCCTGGAAGCGGTTTCAGCGTCTGGTGGCGAAGTACGAGGGCGATCGATACGTCAAGCAGTTCTCCTGTAGCAGCCAGTTCTTGTGCATGGCGTTTGCGCAGCTCACGTACCGCGAGAGCCTGCGCGATATCGAAGCGTGTCTTCGTGCGCACGAGGCCAAGCTCTATCACCTCGGTATCCGTGGCCGCATTTCGCGCAGCACTCTGGCCGATGCGAACGAATCGCGCGACTGGCGTATTTATGCCGAGTTCGCACAAGCGCTCATCGGCATTGCGCGGCCCTTGTACGTCGACGACCCGCTCGAAGTGGAGCTCGCCAATACTGTTTATGCGCTCGACAGCACGCTCATCGAGTTGTGCCTATCAATGTTTCCGTGGGCCCGTTATCGGTCCAACGACAGCGCGATCAAGCTCCATACGTTGCTCGATCTACGAGGCAGCATCCCGAGTTTTCTCTATGTCAGCGATGGCAAGTTCAGCGACTACGCGATCCTGGATCAGCTGATTCCCGAGCCCGGTGCCTTCTATGTGATGGACCGCGGCTTCGTAGACTTTGCGCGCCTGCACCGCTTCCAGGAAGTCGGCGCATTCTTCGTCATTCGCGCCAAGTCCAATCTCAATGCACGTCGGCGTTATTCACGCCCCATCGATCGCAGCACCGGCCTTCGCAGCGATCACACCATCGTTCTCAACAACTTCTACGCCCACCAAGGCTTCCCCGAACCGCTAAGGCGTGTACGCATCAAGGACCTCCAGAGCGGCAAGTCGCTCGTTGTGCTTACCAATAACTTCGCCTTACCAGCGCTCAGCATCACGACGCTCTACCGCTGTCGCTGGCAGATCGAGCTCTTCTTCAAATGGATCAAACAGCACCTTCGCATCAAGGCGTTCTTCGGCACCTCGGAGAACGCCGTCAAGACCCAGATCTGGATCGCCGTGGCCGTCTACGTGCTCGTCGCCATCGTGAAGAAACGCTTCAGGCTCGACGCTTCGCTCTACGAGCTTCTACAGATCCTTAGCCTCACACTGTTCGAGCGCGAGCCAATAGATCAGGTACTTACGCTTCCACCGCGAACGCACCAACCCCTCGATCTCGCTAATCAGCTAACTTTGTTCGAGTTTTAACCGGACACTACTGGG
>DASVDO010000050.1:0-8789 GCA_036381055.1 Burkholderiales bacterium
GCGGGCGCTGCGGCAGCGGCCTGCCGACGACAGGCTGCCCCGCTACGTGCTGCAGCTTCACTCCGGCCAGAAGCACGCGTTCGTGGTCGATTCGCGCCGCTCGCGGCTTTACGTGTTCGCGAACGACGGCGGCCGCCCGAAGCTCATCGCCGACTACTACGTCACGCTGGGCAAGAACGGCGTCGAGAAGACGCGCCAGGGCGACCAGAAGACCCCCGTGGGCGTGTATCACGTCACCGCCAACCTGCCGCGCAGCAAGCTCACCGATTTCTACGGCGCCGGCGCCTTTCCGATCAACTACCCGAACGAGTGGGACAAGCGGCTGGGGCGCGGCGGCCACGGCATCTGGCTGCACGGCGTGCCGCGCGAGGTGTACAGCCGCCCCCCGCGCGCGAGCGACGGCTGCATCGTGCTCGCCAACCCCGATCTGCTCTCGGTCGCGCGCTACGTGCAGGTCGGCGTGACGCCGGTGATCATCGCCAGCGAGGTGGAGTGGACCGACGCGGCGGCGCTGGAAGCCGAGCGCGCCTCGCTCGCCGAGGCGCTCGAGGCCTGGCGCGCCGACTGGGAGAGCCGCGATACGGCGCGCTACCTGACGCATTATTCGCCGCGCTTCTCCTCGGGCCGGCAGGATTACGACGCCTGGGCGGCGTACAAGCGCCGCGTCAACGCGGCGAAGAAGTGGATCAAGGTCGACCTCTCGCGCGTCGGCATGCTCCGCTATCCGGGCGAGCGCGATTTCGTCGTCGTCACCTTCGAGCAGGATTACCGTTCCGACCGCCTGTCGAACGTGATGAAGAAGCGGCAGTTCTGGGTGAAGGAAGGCGGTCGCTGGAAAATCCTCTACGAAGGAGCGGGATGAAGCTGAAGACCCTGTTTGTCCTGTGCGCGGCGGCCGTGGCGCCGGGCGGCGCCCTCGCCGCCGATCCGCAGGTGGACGTCGTCACGAATCTCGGCCGGATCCGCATCGAGCTCTACCCGGCGAAGGCGCCGAAGACGGTCGAGAACTTCCTGCAGTACGTGAAGGACGGCCATTACGACGGCACCATCTTCCACCGCGTGATCCCCAACTTCATGATCCAGGGCGGGGGCATGACGAAGGACATGGCGCAGAAGAAGACCCGGGCGCCGGTGCCGATCGAGTCGAAGAACGGCCTGAAGAACCAGGTGGGCAGCGTGGCGATGGCGCGCACCTCGGATCCCAACTCGGCCACCGCGCAGTTCTTCATCAACGTCGCCAACAACGCGTTCCTCGACTACCCGGGACAGGACGGCTACGGCTACGCCGTGTTCGGGCGGGTGGTCGACGGCATGGACGTGGTGAACCGGATCGCCGCCACGCCGACGGGCAGCCGGGGCATGTACCAGGACGTGCCGCGCACGCCGGTGCTCATCGAGTCGATGACGGTGGTCGGCGCGAAGCCGTAGTTGCGGTCGCTTTACATCTCGGACCTGCATCTCAGCGACGACCGGCCGGCCGCCAACGAGCGCTTTTTCGCCTTCATGGAAGGCGAGGCGGCCGAGGCCGACGCGCTGTACGTCCTGGGCGACCTCTTCGAGTACTGGGTCGGCGACGACGACCTCGACGAGCCGTTCAACGCCGTGGTGGCGGGCTTCTTCCGGCGCTTCACCGCCGCCGGCCGGCGCCTGTGCCTGCTGCACGGCAACCGCGACTTCCTTGTCGGCGAGCGCTTCGCGCGCGACACCGGCGCCGAGCTGCTCGCCGATCCGGCGCTGATCGGCGACACCCTGCTCATGCACGGCGACACGCTGTGCACCGACGACCACGACTACCAGAGCTGGCGCCGCACCGCGCGCTCCCCCGCGTGGCAGCGCGAGTTCCTCGCCAAGCCGCTCGCCGAGCGCCGCCGCGTGGTGCGCGGCCTGCGCGACAGGAGCAGGGAAGTGATCCAGGCCAAGCCGGCCGAGATCATGGACGTCAACCCCGACGCGGTGCGCGAGGCGCTGCGCCGCCACGGGGCGACGCGCCTGATCCACGGCCATACCCACCGGCCCGGGCGGCACGGCCTGGAGGTCGACGGCCGGCGCTGCGAGCGCTGGGTGCTGCCCGACTGGTACGGCCCCGGCGGCTACCTGGAAGTGCGCGACGGCAAGGCGACGCTGGTGCGCTGGTAATCCCTACGCGGGAACGGCCGTTGCTCGCCCCTTTCCCGCCATTGGAAAGGAGCCGGAGATGCCCAAGACCCGCAGCAAGCACCCGACGGCGATCGACCTTCTCAAGGAAGATCACGACAAGGTGAAGAAAGCGTTCAAGGAATTCGAGAAGATGGACCGCTCGGACGTCGAGACGTGCCGGCAGCTGGTGCGCTCGGTGTGCGACGACCTGCGCGTGCACACGATGCTGGAAGAGGAGATCTTCTACCCGGCGGTGCGCGAGGCGATCGAGGACGAGGACCTGATGAACGAGGCGGCCGTGGAGCACGAGACCGCCAAGACGCTGATCGAGCAGATCGAGAACATGCAGCCCGACGATCCCAACTACTTCGCCACCTTCACCGTGCTCGGCGAGTACGTCCAGCACCACGTGAAGGAGGAGGAAGGCGAGATGTTCCCGCAGGCGAAGAAGGCCGAGCTCGACCTGCAGGCGCTCGCCGAGCAGATCCGCGCGCGCAAGGAGGAGCTGGTCGCCGAGGTCGAGAAGGCCGCGGCGTGAAGCCGGCCTAGCCGAGCCCGCGGCGCAGGTCGGCCTTCAGGTCCTCGACCGACTCCAGGCCGACCGCGAGGCGGATCAGCCCTTCGCTGATCCCGGCGGCGGCGCGCGCTTCGGGCGAGAGCCGCCCGTGCGTGGTGCTCGCCGGATGGGTGATGGTGGTCTTCACGTCGCCCAGGTTGGCGGTGATCGAGGCGAGGCGAGTGGCGTCGATCAGGCGCCACGCCGCCTCGCGCCCGCCCTTCACCTCGAACGACAGCACCGCCCCGCCCGCCTTCTGCTGGCGCGCGGCGAGGGCGTGCTGCGGATGCGAGGCGAGCCCGGGGTAGTGCACGCGCGCCACCGCGGGCTGCCGCTCCAGCCACTGCGCGAGCTCCAGCGCCGCCGCCGACTGCGCGCGCATGCGCAGCTCCAGCGTCTCCAGCCCCTTGAGGATCACCCAGGCGTTGAACGGGGAAAGCGAGGGGCCGGCGGTGCGCAGGAACGGCAGCAGCTGCTCGTTCACCAGCTTCGCCGGGCCGAGCACCGCGCCGCCCAGCACCCGGCCCTGGCCGTCGAGATGCTTGGTCGCCGAGTGCACCACCAGGTCGGCGCCCAGCTCGAGCGGCCGCTGCAGCGCCGGCGTGCAGAACACGTTGTCGACCGCGAGAAGCGCCCCGGCCTGCTTCGCCACGCGGGCGAGCGCGGCGATGTCCGAGACCTCGGTGAGCGGATTGGACGGCGTCTCCAGGAAGAACAGCCGCGTGGTCGGGCGGCAGGCGCGCTGCCACTCCTCCACCCGGGTCCCGGAGACGAAGCTCGTCTCGACGCCGAAGCGCGCGAAGTAGTTGCCGAAGAGCTGCACCGTCGCGCCGAACACCGAGGCCGAGCAGACGACGTGATCGCCGCTCTTCAGCAGCGCCATCCCGGTGGCGAGGATCGCCGACATGCCCGAGGCGGTGGCGATGCACGCCTCGGCGCCCTCCAGGGCGGCCAGCCGGTCCTGCAGCATGGCGACCGTCGGGTTGGTGTAGCGCGTGTACACCCAGGCGTCGTCGCCGCCGCGGAAGCGCGCCTCCGCCTGCGCGGCGCTGTCGAAGACGAAGCTCGAGGTGAGGTAGAGCGCCTCGCTGTGCTCCTGGAACTGGCTGCGCACCTGCCCGGCGCGCACGCCGAGGGTCGCGATGTCTGCCTGTGTCTTCTTCTCGTCCATAAAAAAACCCGGCCAGCTAACGCGCGGTCCGGGTCTTTTCGGCACGCTTTAGCGGCATTTATTACGCGCCCGCAAGCTGTGGCTCAAATCGGCGCGAAGGCGGCGATTATAGCTAGGCGGCGAGGTTCAAGTCCAGCTGCGCGCTCTCCTCGTCGCCCGCGTCGCGGGCGGCGTTGCGCGACAGCTCGACCGCCTTGAGGTAGTCGGTGGTGATGTCGCCGGTGATGTAGTGGCCGTCGAAGCACGAGGTCTCGAAGCTGGTGAGCTTCGGGTTGCAGCGGCGCACCGCCTCCTTGAGCGCGTCGAGGTCCTGGTAGATCAGGGCGTCGGCGCCGATCTCGCGCGCCACCTCCTCCTCGCTGCGGTGCGCGGCGATCAGCTCGGCGCGGGTCGGCATGTCGATGCCGTAGACGTTGGGGAAGCGCACCGGCGGCGCCGCCGAGGCGAAGTACACCTTGCGCGCGCCCGACTCGCGCGCCATCTGCACGATCTCGCGGCTGGTGGTGCCGCGCACGATCGAGTCGTCGACCAGCAGCACGTTCTTGCCCGAGAACTCGAGCGCCATCGGGTTGAGCTTCTGGCGCACCGAGCGCCGGCGCACCGCCTGGCCGGGCATGATGAAGGTGCGGCCGATGTAGCGGTTCTTCACGAAGCCTTCGCGGTAGGGCACGCCCAGCCCGGCGGCGAGCTGCAGCGCCGAGGCGCGGCTCGAGTCGGGGATCGGGATCACCACGTCGACCGGCAGGTTGCGGTACTGGCGGCGGATCTTGGCGGCGAGCGCCTCGCCCATGTTGAGCCGCGCCTCGTACACCGAGGCGCCGTCGATCAGCGAGTCGGGCCGCGCCAGGTACACGTACTCGAAGATGCAGGGATTGAGGCTCGCGTGCGGCGCGGTCTGCTGCGCGTGGAAGTTGCCGTCCTCGTCGATGAACACGCATTCGCCGGGGGCGATATCGCGCAGCACGCGGAAGCCGAGCGCGTCGACCGCCACCGACTCGGAGGCCACCATGTACTCGGTGCCGGCCGGGGTCTCGTTGTAGCCGATCACCGCCGGACGGATGCCGAACGGGTCGCGGAAGGCGACCACGCCGTAGCCGGCGATCATCGCCACCACCGCGTAGGCGCCGCGCAGGCGCTTGTGCACGTTGGCCACCGCGGTGAAGATCGTCTGCGGCTCGAGGCGCAGCTTGACCGACGCCTGCTCGAGCTCGTGCGCCAGCACGTTGACCAGCACCTCGGAGTCCGAGCCGGTGTTGATGTGCCGCAGGTCGGTGCGGAACATCTCCTGCTTGAGCTGCTCGGCGTTGGTCAGGTTGCCGTTGTGGCCGAGCACGATGCCGAACGGCGAGTTCACGTAGAAGGGCTGCGCCTCGGCCACCTTGAACGCCGAGCCGGCGGTCGGGTAGCGGCAGTGCGCGATGCCGATGTTGCCCGGCAGGTCGCGCATGTTGCGCGTGCGGAACACGTCGCGCACCATGCCGCTGCCCTTGTGCATGTGGAAGGTGTTGCGCTCGCTCGTGACGATGCCCGCGGCGTCCTGGCCGCGGTGCTGCAGCAGCAGCAGCCCGTCGTAGAGCAGCTGGTTGACGGGGGAGCGAGCGACGATTCCGAGAATCCCGCACATAGGAGGGCCGGCGACCCGGGCGTGGCCTATGGGTTAAGAAGCAGGGTCAATCATAGCGCAAGCGGCGCTCCAGCCGCGGCGGCAGCCAGGGCCGCAGCTGCTGCACCGTGCGCGTCAGCATGCCGGCGCCCACCGACTCCTTCCACAGCGGATGGCGCGGCGCCGCGGTGAGGCCGGCGGCGAGGGTGATCGCCACCAGGATCAGCACGCCGCGCGCCAGGCCGAACAGCGCGCCGAGCGTGCGATCGACGCCGCCCAGCCCCGCCGCCTTGAACAGCCTCGAGAGCAGCTGCGCGGCGAGCGTGGTCGCCGACAGCACGAACACGAACACCACGACGAAGGCGATCAGCACGCGGATCTCCGGCGAGCCGAGCGCGTCGGGCAGCGCGTCGCCGAGCGGCCCGGCCACCGCGTTGGCGGCGAGGAAGGCGAGCACCCAGCCGACCAGCGACAGGATCTCGCGCACGAAGCCGCGCCATACCCCCCAGGCGACCGACAGCACGAGCACCGCCACGATGGCGATGTCGAACGCGCTCATCCGGGCTTGACGGTCACGCCGCCCGGCTTGAGGCCGAGCGCTTTCAGCTTGTCGTGCGCCTGGTCGGCGGCCTCGCGGGTGGCGAACGGCCCGGCGCGCACGCGGGTCAGGTTGCCCTTCAGCCGCTCGGTGTAATAGGGCAGCTTGGCGTCGACCAGCTTGGCGATCACCGCATCCGGATGGGCATACGCCCCGACCGCGATCACGAAGTCGCCGGCGGCGGCCGCCGGCTCGGGTGCCTTCTTCGCCGGGCGCGCCGGCAGCTTGGGCTTGAACGGCGTGTCGTTCTCGCCCGGGATGCGCACGCTGACCGGCGGCAGGGTGCCGCGCGGCTCGTGGTCGAACACCATCGGCAGGACCACCACGGCGAGCAGCACGAGCGCCACCGCGCCGACCAGGCGTCTTCGTCCGCGGCGCTTCAGCGTTTCGACGTCTTGTTGTTCTTGAGCCATTCCATCACTTCGCCGACGGTCAGAAAGGACCCGAACACGACGATCTTATCATTCTCGCCCGCCCGCCCCAGCGCCGCGGCGAACGCCTGCGCAGGCGACGCGAATTTTTCACGCGCGCGCTCCGGCAGGTGTGCGGCGAGCTCGTCGGCGCTCGCGCCGCGCGGGCCGCCGAGCGAAGCGAGGTGCCAGCGCGTCACCCGCGGCTCGAGCGCGCGCAGCACGCCGGCGACGTCCTTGTCGCGCAGCATGCCGCACACGGCGATCGTCTCGGGCGCGAAGCCCGAGACGGCGAGGTTCTCGGCGAGCGCCTGCGCCGCCTGCACGTTGTGCGCGACGTCGAGGATCACCTGCGGCCGGCCCGGCAGCACCTGGAAGCGCCCGGGCAGCGTCACCTCGGCGAGGCCGCGGCGCACGTCCTGCATGCCGAGCGGCAGGCGATCGCGCAGCGCGTCGAGCGCGCACATCGCCGCGGCGGCGTTGCGCAGCTGCATCGCGCCGCGCAGCGCCGGATGCGCCAGGCCGCCGCGGCGGCCGCACGGCCCCCAGTACGCCCACTGCGTGCGCTGGTCGACGTAGCCGAAATCGCGGCCGAGCCGCAGATGCCGGCCGCGCGCGGCGAGCACCGATTGCGGCGGCTGCGGATCGGCGATCACCGCCGGCCGCCCGTCGCGGAAGATGCCCGCCTTCTCGCGTCCGATCGACTCGCGGTCCGCGCCGAGCCAGTCGACATGGTCGATGCCGACGCTGGTCAGCACCGCGCAGTCGGCGTCGAGCACGTTCACCGCGTCGAGCCGCCCGCCGAGCCCGACTTCCAGCACCGCAACCTCGACGCGCTCCCGGGCGAGCAGCCAGAACGCCGCCAGCGTTCCGTACTCGAAGTAGGTGAGCGGCACGTCGCCGCGCGCCGCCTCCACCGCGGCGAACGACTCGGCGAGCGCGGCGTCGCCCGCCTCGGCGCCGCCGATGCGCACCCGCTCGTTGTAGGCGACGAGGTGCGGCGAGGTATAGAGCCCGGTCCGGTAGCCGCCGGCGCGCAGCATCGCCTCCAGCATCGCGCAGGTCGAGCCTTTGCCGTTGGTGCCGCCGACCACGATCACCGGGCAGTCGAGCCGGATGCGCATCCGCGCGAGCACCGCGGAAACCCGCTCGAGCCCCAGGGCGATCGCCGCGGCATGCTGGCGCTCGACATAGGCGAGCCACTCGGCGAGCGTTCTCACGCCAGGCTCTGCGCGTAGATCTGCCGCACCGTGTCGATCGTGTCGGCGTCCTCGGGGCGCTTGTCGGGCCGGTAGCCCTTGACGCGCGCGAAGCGCAGCGCCAGGCCGCCCGGATACTGCGAGCTCTCCTGCAGGTCGTTGAAGGCGATCTCGACCACCAGCTCCGGGCGCACGTACACCGTCCACTCGTCGCGCCGCTCCTCGCGCGCGAGGAGCTGCCCGGTCTGCCACGCGAGCAGCTCGTCGCTGAGACCCTTGAAGGTCTTGCCCAGCATGACGAACGAGCCGCTCGCCGGGTCGCGCGCGCCGAGGTGCAGGTTGGACAGCCAGCCGCGGCGCCGGCCATGCCCCCACTCGGCGGCGAGCACCACCAGCTCGAGCGTGCGCGCGCGCTTGACCTTCAGCCACGCCGAGCCGCGCCGCCCGGACTCGTAGGGCGCATCGAGCGCCTTCGCCATCACGCCCTCGTGGCCGCTCGCGAGCGCGCTTTCGTAGAACGCGCGCGCCTCGTCGGCGTGCGCGGTCTCGGTCGCCGGGGTCGTCGCTTCGGCGGGCAGAACCTCCGCGAGCGCGGCGCGGCGCCGCCGCAGCGGCTCGTCCATGAGCGAGCTGCCGTCGCGGTAGAGGCAATCGAAGAAGTACACCGAGAGCGGCCGCTCGGCGCGCAGCGCGTGCGCGTCCTGCTGGCTGCCGAAGCGGCTCATCGTCACCTGGAACGGGTACGGCCGGCCGTCGGCGCGCAGCGCGATCGCCTCGCCGTCGAGGATCAGCGAATCCGCGCGCGCGCCTTTCACGCAGGAGACGATCTCCGGAACCCGCGCCGTCACGTCGTTCAGGTTGCGGGTGTAGACGCGCACCTCGCCGCCCGCCTTGTGCACCTGCACGCGCGCGCCGTCGAGCTTCCACTCGACGATGGCGCGGCCCAGGGCGTCGATCGCCCCCTTCACGTCCTCTGCCGGCTGCGCGAGCATGGGCAGCACCGGCTGCATGAGCTGCACCGAGAAGCGCGCCAGGCCGGCGCTGCCGCAGGCGAGCGCGGCGCGCGCCACGGCCGCGATGCCGCCGGCGAAGGTGGCGGCGCGGCGCACCTCGGCC
>DASVDO010000051.1:0-57501 GCA_036381055.1 Burkholderiales bacterium
CGCACTCGCCGCGCTTCCAGTCCTGCACGTCGAAGGGCTGCGCGATCTCGGCGGGCGAGTCGTGCATGATCGGCTGCAGCACGAGGTCCTTCTCGACGCCGAGGCGCCCCTCGGCGAGGCGCGAGAACTGGCGCGCGATCGCCTTGTAGATCTCCCAGTCCGATTTCGCTTCCCACGCCGGGTCAACCGCGGGGGAGAGCGGATGCACGTACGGGTGCATGTCGGTGGTGTTGAGGTCGGCCTTCTCGTACCAGGTGGCGGTCGGCAGCACCACGTCCGCGTACAGGCAGGTGGTGGACATGCGGAAATCGAGCACCGTCAGGAGATCGAGCTTGCCGCGCGGCGCCGGGTCGCGCCACACCACCTCTTCCGGGCGCGTGCCGCCACCCTCGTCGAGGTCGGGGCTCATCACGCTGTCCTGCGCGCCCATCAGGTGGCGCAGCATGTACTCGTGGCCCTTGCCCGAGGAGCCGAGCAGGTTCGAGCGCCACAGGAACAGGTTCCTCGGAAAGTTGATCGGGTTGTCCGGGTCCTCGCAGGCGAGCTTGAGCGAGCCGTCCTTCAGCGCCTTCGCCACGTAGTCCTTCGGCGCCATGCCGGACGCGGCGGCGTCCTTCGCCACCTTGAGCGGGTTCGCCGCGAGCTGCGGCGCCGAGGGCAGCCAGCCCATGCGCTCGGCGCGCACGTTGAAGTCGATCATCGCGCCGCTGTAGCGGCCCGCATCGGCGAGCGGCGAGAGGAGGTTGCGCACGGCGAGCTTCTCGTAGCGCCACTGGTCGGAGTGCGCGTAGAAGAACGAGGTGCCGTTCATCCAGCGCGGCGGGCGCACCCAGTCGGTGGCGAAGGCGAGCACCTGCCAGCCGGTCTGCGGCCGCAGCTTCTCCTGCCCGACGTAGTGCGCCCAGCCGCCGCCCGATTTGCCGACGCAGCCGCAGAGCATCAGCATGTTGATCGCGGCGCGGTAGATCATGTCCTGGTGGTACCAGTGGTTGACCCCGGCGCCGATGATCACCATCGAGCGGCCCTGCGTCTTCTCCGCGGTGTGCGCGAACTGGCGCGCCACCGCGATCGCCTTGTCGGCGGCGACGCCGGTGATCTTCTCCTGCCATTTCGGCGTGTAGGGCACGTCGTCGTCGTAGGACTTCGCGTGGCCCACGCCGTAGTGCGCGCACAGCAGGTCGAAGACGGTGGCCACATAGACGTCACCCTGCGCCGCGGCGACGCGCTTCGCCGGCACCTCGCGCACCAGCACGTCGGTGCCCTGGTCGTTGGCCGGAAAGCGCTCGTGCACCACGCCGCCGAAGTAGGGGAAGGCGACCGGCAGCGCCTCGTCGCGCCGCTCGCGGAACGACAGCGCGAGCTTCACCTCGCGGCCGCTCGCGCCGTCCTTCTGCTCCAGGTTCCACTTGCCGAGATCCGACTCGACCTTCGGTCCCCAGCGGTGGCCGATCGAGCCCTGCGGCGCCACCGGCCTGCCCGAGAGCTCGTCGAAGCCGACCGTCTTCCACTCGGGGCTGTTCTCGTGGCCGAGGCGGTCGGCGAAGTCCGAGGCGCGCAGGTAGCGCCCGGGCACGTAGCGCTCGCCCCGCTTCTCGAGCACGACGAGGAGCGGCAGGTCGGTGTAGCGGCGCACGTAGTCGTCGAAGTAGGGCACCGTGCGCTCGACGTGGAACTCCTTCAGGATCACGTGCCCCATCGCCATGCCGAGCGCGGCGTCGGTGCCCTGCTTCGGGTTCAGCCAGATGTCGCAGTGGCGCGACATCTCGGAGTAGTCCGGGGTGATCGCCACCACCTTGGTGCCGTTGTAGCGGCCTTCGACCAGGAAGTGCGCGTCCGGCGTGCGCGTCTGGGGCACGTTCGAGCCCCAGGCGATGATGAACTTCGAGTTGTACCAGTCCGCCGACTCGGGCACGTCGGTCTGCTCGCCCCAGGTCTGCGGCGAGGAGGGCGGCAGGTCGCAGTACCAGTCGTAGAACGAGATCAGGCTCCCGCCGATGAGCGAGAGGTAGCGCGCCCCCGAGGCGTGCGACACCATCGACATCGCCGGGATCGGCGAGAAGCCGCACACGCGGTCCGGGCCGTACTTCTCCACGGTGTGGAGGTTCGCCGCGGCGACCAGCTCGGTCGCCTCGTCCCAGGTGACGCGCACGAAGCCGCCGCGGCCGCGGATCGACTTGTAGTCCTCGGCCTTGCGCGGGTCCTCGACGATCGAGGCCCAGGCGTCGACCGGCGAGAGCGTCTTCCTCGCCTCGCGCCAGAGCCGCACCAGGCGCGAGCGCATCATCGGGTGCTTGAGGCGGTTGGCGCTGTAGAGGTACCAGGAGTAGGAGGCGCCGCGCGCGCAGCCGCGCGGCTCGTAGTTCGGCATGCCGGGGCGCGCGCGCGGATAGTCGGTCTGCTGCGTCTCCCAGGTGACGATGCCGCCCTTCACGTAGATCTTCCACGAGCAGCCGCCCGTGCAGTTCACGCCGTGCGTCGAGCGCACCACCTTGTCGTGCTGCCAGCGACTGCGGTAGCCCTCTTCCCAGCGGCGGTCCTCGCTCCTCAGCTCGCCGTGGCCGCCGGCGAAGGTCTCCCGCTTGTGGGTGAAGAAAGTGAGACGGTCCAGGAAATGGCTCATGGCATTCGCTTCCTTGACGGCAGGTACGGCGGCCCGCAGCGCCCCGAGGCTAGCGCCTCGGCGGCGCGCAGTCTAGGCTGCGCGCGAGCCCGGGTCAGCCCCCGCGTTCGAACGCTGTGCGGCCCCGGCCTCGACGTGCTCGACGAGACGCGCGCGCCGCACCTCGGTGAAATAGATCAGGATCAACGAAACCCAGACGATGCCGTAGAGCAGCATGAAGCAGCTCGAGCGCACGCGCGTCAGGTCGAGCGCCGCGCCCCACAGGATCGGCAGCAGGAAGCCGCCGAGGCCGCCGGCGAGGCCGACGATGCCGCTCACCACGCCGAGGCTCTGCGGGAACTCGTCGGCCACGTACTTGAAGGTCGAGGCCATGCCGAAGGCGAGCGCCACGCCGAGGGCGAAAAGAAGGACGGTGAAGGGCGCGGCGCCCCAGCCGAGATGGAAGCTCTTCGGCCCGTCGATGGTCTTCACCGAGAGCTCGGTCGGCGGATACGAGATGAGAAAGAGAATGATCCACGCCGCCCACAGCACCCACCACGTCACCTCGTGCGCGCCGAGGCGGTCGGAGAGCCAGCCGCCGAAGGCGCGCAGCACGCCGGCCGGCAGGGAAAAGGCGATGGCCAGCATGGCGGCCGTCTTCACGTCGAAGCCGTACTCGAGCGCGTAGTAGGAGGTCATCCACAGCGACAACGCGGTGAAGCCGCCGAAGGTGAGCGAGTAGTACTGGCACAGGCGCCAGACGCGCCAGTCCCTGAGCACGCCGAGCTGCTGGCGGAGCGTCGGCCCGCCGCGCGCGCCGGCGCCGGGGTCGGGCGCGGCGACGAGCCAGAAGGCGGCCGCGGTGACGAGGAGCACCACGGCGTACACCTTCGGCACCATGGTCCAGCCCCAGGTCTCGATCAAGCGCGGCGCGACGAACATGTTGAGCGCCGCGCCTATCGTGCCCGCGCCGAAGAAGCCCATGGCGAAGCCGCGCCGCTCCTTCGGGAAGAAGCGCGCGCAGTAGGGCGTGCCGACGGCGAACGAGGCGCCGACCACGCCGAGCACCAGGCCGACGAGGAGGAGCTGCCAGTACTGCGTGGCGAGGCTCGCCAGGTAGACCGGGACGGCGGCGCCGGCGAGGAGCAGCGTCATCACGATGCGCCCGCCGAAGCGGTCGGTCCACATGCCGAGCGGCAGGCGCAGCACCGCGCCGAGCAGCACCGGCGCCGCGGTGAGCAGGCCGAACTCGGTGTTGTTGAGCCCCAGCTCGCGGCGGATCGGGATGCCGATCACCCCGAACATCATCCACACGGCGAAGCTCACCATGAAGGCGAACGTGCTGGCGAACAGCACGGCGTACGCTCTCGGGTCCGGGCGGTCGGGCATAGGGCTTAGAATCAGCGCTTTTTCGCGATGGCGCTGATCGTACAGAAGTTCGGCGGCACCTCGGTGGGCTCGGTCGAGCGCATCCGCAGCGTGGCGCGCCGCGTGGCCAAGTGGAAGGCGCAGGGCCACGACCTGGTGGTGGTGACCTCGGCGATGGCCGGCGAGACCAACCGCCTGATCGCGCTCGCGCGCGAGCTGCAGCCGCTGCCCGACCCGCGCGAGCTCGACATGGTCGCCTCGACCGGCGAGCAGGTGACGATCGGCCTGCTCGCCATGGCGCTGCTCGAGCTGGGCGTCAAGGCGCGCAGCTACGCCGGCTGGCAGGTGAAGATCCTCACCGACTCGGCCTTCGGCAAGGCGCGCATCGTCAGCATCGACGAGGCGTCGATCCGCGCCGACCTGGCGCAGGGCCGCGTGGTGATCGTCGCCGGCTTCCAGGGCGTCGACGCGCGCGGCAACGTCACCACGCTCGGCCGCGGCGGCTCCGACACCTCGGCGGTGGCGCTCGCCGCGGCGCTGAAGGCGCGCGAATGCCAGATCTTCACCGACGTCGACGGCGTCTACACCACCGACCCGCGCGTCGTGCCCGAGGCGCGGCGGCTGCGCACCGTGACCTTCGAGGAGATGCTGGAGATGGCCGGCGCGGGCTCCAAGGTGCTGCAGATCCGCTCGGTCGAGTTCGCCGGCAAGTACCGCGTGCCGACGCGCGTGCTGTCCAGCCTCACCGATCCCGACCTGCCGGTCGAGGAGGAGGCGCGCGCCGGCACGCTCATCACTTTCGAGGACGATCCCAACATGGCGATGGAAAAGGCCGTCATCTCAGGCGTCGCGTTCAACCGCGACGAGGCGAAGATCACCGTGCACGACGTGCCCGACCGGCCGGGCATCGCCTACGCGATCCTCGGGCCGATCGCCGACGCGGCGATCGACGTCGACGTGATCGTGCAGAACGTCGGCCACGACGGCATGACCGACCTCTCGTTCACCGTCGGCCGCGCCGACTACCCGCGCGCCATGAAGATCCTGAAAGGCCAGGTGCAGCCGCACATCAAGTGCCGCGACGTCACCGGCGACGAGCGCATCGCCAAGGTGTCGATCGTCGGCATGGGCATGCGCTCGCACGCCGGCATCGCCGCGCAGATGTTCCGCACCCTCTCCGAGGAGGGCATCAACATCCAGATGATCTCCACCTCCGAGATCAAGATCACCGTGGTGATCGAGGAGAAGTACACCGAGCTCGCCGTGCGCGTCCTGCACAAGGCCTTCGAGCTCGACCAGGCCTGAATTCGGGGTCAGGGTCGCAATTCGCCGCCGCCGCTCAGCTCGAGCGGCGCAGCAGCTGCACCTTGATGTGCTCGATCGCCCGCGCCGGGCTGAGGCCCTTCGGGCACACCTCGGTGCAGTTCATGATGGTGCGGCAGCGGTAGAGCCGGTAGACGTCGTCCAGGAAGGCGAGCCGCCCGGCGGTGGCGCGATCGCGGCTGTCGGCGATGAAGCGCTCGGCCTGCAGCAGCCCGGCCGGGCCGACGAACTTGTCCGGGTTCCACCAGTACGAGGGGCAGAAGCCGCTGCAGCAGGCGCACAGGATGCACTCGTAGAGCCCGTTCAGCCGCTCGCGCTCCTCGGGCGACTGCAGCCGCTCGCGCTCGGGCGGCGGCTCGTCGTTCACGAGATAGGGGCGGATCTCGTGGTAGTGCCGGAAGAACGTGCTCATGTCGACGACCAGGTCGCGGATCACCGGAAAGCCGGGCAGCGGCGCGAGCACCACCGGCTCGCGCAGGCCCGCGAGGTCGGTGATGCAGGCGAGGGCGTTGCGGCCGTTGATGTTCATCGCGTCGGAGCCGCACACGCCTTCGCGGCACGAGCGGCGGAAGGAAAGCGAGTCGTCCTGCTCCTTGATGCGCACCAGCGCGTCGAGCACCTTGCGGTCGGCGGGCTGCAGGCGCACGTCGTAGTCGCGGAACGCGGGCTTCGCCCGCGACTCCGGATCGAAGCGGTAGACCTTAAAGCGCATGCGACACCAGGATGAGCGCCGTCCACAGGCCGAGGAACAGCAGCCCGGCGGCGGCCGCGCCGAGCAGCGCGAGGCGCAGGCCGAGCGGATGCACGTAGTCGAGCACCACGTCGCGCACGCCCACCCAGGCGTGCAGCAGCAGCGCCGCGGCGAGCAGCGCGATCAGCGCGGCGCCGGCGGGCGTCGCCGCCCAGGCGCGCCAGCCCTCGAGCGAGACCGGCGCACCGAACGCGAGGCGCGCCGCCGCGCCGGCCGCATAGGCGAGGAGCACGAGCGCGGTCAGCCGCTGCAGGACGAACGCGCGCTGGCCGCCGAAGATCCTCATGCGACGAGGGCCGCGAAGCCGACGAGCGCGCCGGCGACGAGCGCCGCGTAGGCGCTGCGCCGTGCCGCCGGCAGCGAGGCGCCGATCCCTGCTTCCATGAGCAGGTGGCGAATCCCGGCGAACAGGTGGTGCGCCGCCGCCCAGGCGAGCAGCGCCGCCGGCAGGCGCATCCAGCCGCCGAAATACGGCGCCTCGCCCTCGAGCGAGCGCTGCAGCGCGAGCGCCGCGAACGGCAGCGCGACGACGAGCACGACGCCCGAGACGCGATGCCCCAGGGAGGCGACCGCGCCCACCGGGAAGCGGATGCGCGTGATGTCGAGAAAGACCGGGCGCCCGGGGCTCATCGCCGATTCAGGCGCAGCCAGCGGCGGAAGTCGGCGCAGGAGGCGAGATACGTGCGGCGGTAGCCCGGCGTCGACGCGAAGTGCGAACGGTCCAGCACCGCGCGGCGGTAGATGGCGAGCGTGCGCGCCACCCACTCGCGCGTCGCCTCGAGACCGTCGCGCTCGAGCAGCAGGCCGATGCGCCGGCCCTCGACGCTGCAGCGCTCCAGGCCCTCGGTGCCCGGCGCCTTCGCGCGCGACGGCCGCAGCGCGGTCGTCGAAGCCATCGCTTCAGGGGCCCGGAATGGGCGCGCCGCAATGGCCGCACGCGAGGGTGGCGCCGAGCCGCTCGCGCGGCAGGCGGCCCCTGTGAGGATCGCAATCCCTGCTCATCCGCATCGCCATTCTCCCTCCTAGGACCCGCCTGCCGGCAGAGCGGTTCGCATGTCAAAGTAGCCGCCATGGCAGTACGCATCCGGGAGCTGCGGCCGCGGCCGCCGTTCCGGCTGGAGCTCGTCGCCTGGGCGCTGCGGCGGCGCGCGCACAACACGATCGATCGCTGGGATGGAAGCACCTACTCGCGCACGTTCGAGCACCGCGGCATGCCGGTGCACGCGGCGCTGACGCAGCCGACGCCGACCAGGCTGCGCCTGAGCCTCTCGGCGGAGCGGCTCGACGCCGCGCTCGAGCGCTCGCTGGTCGGCGTTCTCGACCGCATGCTCGGGCTGAGCGTCGACCTCGACGCCTTCCACGACTTCGCCGCGCGGGACCGCCGGCTCGCGCCGCTCGCGGCGCGCTTCCGCGGCCTGAAGCCGGTGCGTTTTCCGAGCGTGTTCGAGGCGCTCGCCAATGCCATCGCCTGCCAGCAGCTCAGCCTGGAAGCCGGCATCGCCCTGCTGAACCGGCTCGTTGCGGGGCCGGGAGCGCCGTTCCCCTCGCCGGCGCGGCTCGCCCGGATGCCGGTCGCGGCCCTTCGCGCGAAGGGCTTCAGCACGCAGAAGGCGCGCGCGCTTGGCGCCATCGCCCGCGCCGCCGCACGGCACGAGCTCGACGCGGAATCGTTCGCGCCGCTCGACGACGCCGCGGCATGCGAGCGCCTCGAGGCGTTGCCGGGGATCGGCCGCTGGTCGGCCGAGTACGTGTTGCTGCGCGGGCTCGGCCGCCTGCACGTCTTTCCCGGCGACGACGTCGGCGCGCGGAACAACCTGCAGCGCTGGCTGCGCCTGCGCCGGCCGCTCGACTACGCGCGCGTCGCGCAAGTGCTCGCGCCCTGGCAGCCCTGGGCCGGGCTGGTCTATTTCCATCTGCTGCTCGAGAGCCTCGCCCGAGCCGGCCATCTGCGCGCCTAGGTGCCGAAGCTCTCGCCGCAGCCGCAGGTGTGGCGCGCGTTGGGATTGTCGAAGCGCAGGCGCCGCGCCAGGCCTTCCCGGACGACGTCGATCGCCGCGCCCTGCACGTAAGGCAGGCTCGGCGGGTCGACGAAGATGCGGATCGCGCCGCTCTCGAACACCGCGTCGCCGGCGCGCGCTTCTTCCGCGAAATCGACGCGGTAGCCGAAGCCCGAGCAGCCGGAGGGCACGACCGAGAGCCGCACGCCGGCCGCCGCCGGGCGCTTCGCGAGCTGCACGGCGAAATGCCGCGCGGCGCGCTCGCTCAGCATGACCGGGCGCAGGCCCGGGCCCGCGGCGAGCCTCGGCAGGTCGAGGCGCGGCACGGTCACCACGAGCTCGCCTTCGCCGAGCGCCTGGCAGGCGAGGCGCGCGTTCGGCTCGGAGAAGGAGGCCCGCTCGAGGATGTCGAGCTCGTCTTCCGAGGGCGGGCTCAGGCGCTCGGCGCCTTCGCGCACGATCACCACGCAGCTCGCGCACGCGAGCGCGCCGTCGCAGTCGTGCGCCACGTCCCGTCCTTCGCGCAGCAGCGCGTGCAGGAGGATTTCGCCCGGCGCGAGGGAAACGTTCACCTGCGGACGAAGTCGATGACGATGCCGCCCGGCTCGCGCCGGCGGTATTCGATCGCGACGGCGTCGCCGTAGCGCTGGCGCAGCTGCTCGAGCAGCGGCAGGGGGTCGTGGTCGTTGACGAAGCGCATCGTCTCGCCGGCGGCCAGCGCGTCGAGCGCGCCGAAGATCGCCGCATGGCGGAAGCGCTTGGCGATGCCGCGCGCGTCGAACGGGTAGATAGCGTCGGGCCGCAGATGAAGGTGGGCGGGACTGGACATGCGGGCTTCCCCTGATAAGATGCACAAAGGATACATCTTCGCCATGCGCCTGACAACGTTCTCCGACTACGCGTTCCGCGTGCTCATCTACCTGGGCAGCGCGCCGCAGGGCCTCGCCACCATCGCCGACATCGCCCGGGCTTACGGCGTGTCGGAGAACCACCTGATGAAGGTGGTGCACCAGCTCGGGCGGCTCGGCTACGTCGAGACGGTGCGCGGCAAGGGCGGCGGCCTGCGCCTCGCGCGAGCGCCGACCGAGATCAACGTCGGCGAGGTGCTGCGCGCGACCGAGGACGGCTTCGCCCTGGTCGAGTGCATGGGCGAGGGAAAAAGCGATTGCCGCATCGTGCGCGGCTGCGCGCTGAAGGGCGCGCTCGCCGAGGCGCTCGCCGCGTTCCTCGGCACGCTCGAGCGCTACACGCTCGCCGACCTGCTGCGCCCGGCGGTGGCGAAAGTGCTGCGCGTGCGTTAAGGATCCCGGTATGCAACCTGCGACGGCGATCGGGCGGCGATGCTGAAGGTCAAGCGCGCATACGATCCGCCGGCGAAGAGCGACGGCCGGCGCATCCTGGTCGACGGCCTGTGGCCGCGCGGCGTGTCGAAGGCGAAGCTGCGTCTGGACGACTGGGCGAAGGAAGTGGCGCCCAGCCCGGCGCTGCGCCGGTGGTTCGGCCACGACCCGGCGAAATGGGACGAGTTCCGGCGCCGCTACGCGCGCGAGCTCGATGCCCGCCCCGAGGCCTGGCGCCCGATCCGCGCCGCGGCGCGCAAGGGCACCGTCACGCTCGTCTTCGGCGCCCACGACACCGAGCACAATAACGCGGTAGCGCTCAAGGAATACCTCGCCCGCCGCTGAGCCCGGGCGGGAACGCGAAATGCATGCGCCTCCGTGATCGGACGGAGCGAGCGCAGCATGGCACAAACGGTAGGCGATTTTCTTCTCGAGCGGCTGCACGCCTGGGGCGTGCGCCAGGTCTACGGCTATCCCGGCGACGGCATCAACGGCATCATGGGCGCCTTCGGGCGCTCGAAGGACGTGCGCTTCATCCAGGCGCGGCACGAGGAGCTCGCCGCCTTCATGGCCTGCGCGCATGCCAAGTTCTCCGGCGAGGTCGGCGTGTGCCTCGCCACCTCCGGGCCCGGCGCGATCCACCTGCTGAACGGCCTGTACGACGCGAAGATGGACCACCAGCCGGTGGTGGCGATCGTCGGCCAGCAGAAGCGCTCGGGGCTGGGGGGCGACTACCAGCAGGAGGTCGACCTGATGTCGCTCTTCAAGGACGTGGCGAGCGACTACGTGCACATGGCGACCGTCCCCGCGCAGGTGCGCCACCTCGTCGACCGCGCGGTGCGCATCGCGCTCGAGCAGCGCACCGTCACCTGCCTCATCTTCCCGAACGACGTGCAGGACATGCCGGCGGTGCCGACGCCGCCGCGCCTGCACGGCGCGGTGCACTCGGGTATCGGCCGCTCGGGCCACAGCGCGGTGCCGCACGAAGCCGAGCTGCGCGCCGCCGCCGACATCCTGAACGCCGGCGAGCGCGTCGCGATCCTCGTCGGCGCGGGCGCGCTGCACGCCACCGGCGAGCTGATCGAGGTCGCCGAGCGCCTCGGCGCCGGCATCGCCAAGGCGCTGCTCGGCAAGTGCGCGGTGCCCGACGAGCTGCCCTTCGTCACCGGCTCGATCGGCCTGCTCGGCACCGAGCCGTCGTGGGAAATGATGACCGAGTGCGACACGCTGCTGATGGTCGGCTCGTCGTTTCCCTACTCGGAGTTCCTGCCCAAGGAGGGCCAGGCGCGCGGCGTGCAGATCGACATCGACGGCCGGATGCTCGGGCTGCGCTACCCGATGGAGCTGAACCTGGTGGGCGACGCGAAGGAAACGCTCGGGGCTTTGCTGCCGTTCCTGAAGCACAAGGCCCGGCGTGCCTGGCGCGAGAGCATCGAGAAGAACGTGGCGCGGTGGTGGAAGGTGCTCGAGGCGCGCGCCGTGGCGAAGGCCGACCCGATCAACCCGCAGCGCGTATTCTGGGAGCTCTCCAGGCGCCTGCCCGAGCGCGCCATCCTGACCTGCGACTCGGGCTCCGCCGCCAACTGGTACGCGCGCGACCTCAAGGTGCGGCGCGGCATGATGGGCTCGCTCTCCGGCGGCCTCGCCACCATGGGGCCCGGCGTGCCCTATGCCATCGCCGCGAAGTTCGTCCATCCCGGCCGGCCGGTGATCGCCATGGTCGGCGACGGCGCGATGCAGATGAACGGCATCAACGGCCTGGTCACGGCGGCGAAGTACTGGAAGGAGTGGTCCAACCCGACGCTGGTCTTCATGGTGCTCAACAACGGCGACCTGAACCAGGTCACCTGGGAGCAGCGCGCGCTGGAGGGCGACCCGAAGTTCCCGGACTCGCAGGACGTGCCGGATTTTCCGTACGCGCTCTACGGCGAGATGCTCGGCTTCGCGGCGATGAAGGTCGAGCGGGAAGAGGACGTCGGCCTCGCCTGGGACGCGGCGCTCGCCGCCGACCGGCCGACGGTGCTCGAGATCGTTACCGACCCGAACGTGCCGCCGCTGCCGCCGCATATCACGCTCAAGCAGGCGAAGTCGTACTTCGAGGCGCTGATCAAGGGCGACCCGGACGCGATCGCGGTGGTGAAGGAGTCGGCGCGCCAGATGTGGGCCAGGGTGAAGGCCTGACGAGTGCGCTGGGCGCTCGCCATTTTCGCCGTCGTGGTCGCCGGCATCGCCGCCTTCCTGGCATTCGCCTGGCGCCCGGCGCTCGATCCGGTCGCGGCGCCGGGCCGCGACGCCTTCGACCCGCAGCTCGTGGCGCGCGGCCGCGAGCTCGCAGCGGTGGGCGACTGCGCGGGTTGCCACACCCGGCCGGGCGGCGCGCCGTTCGCCGGCGGCGTGGCGCTCGCCACGCCGTTCGGCACCCTCTTCGGCACCAACATCACGCCCGATCCGAAGTTCGGCATCGGCAACTGGTCCGAGGCGGCGTTCCGGCGCGCGATGCGGGAAGGCGTGGCGCGCGACGGCCGCCACCTCTATCCGGCGTTCCCCTACGGGCATTTCACGCTGCTCGACGACGCGGACATCGCGGCGCTCTACGCGTATTTCATGACGCGCGAGCCGGTCAACGCGGCGCCGCCGGAGCACGAGCTCGCCTTTCCGTTCAACCTGCGGCCGCTGCTCGCCGGCTGGAAGCGGCTCTACTTCGAGGAGCGCCGCTTCCAGGCCGACGCCTCGAAGAGCGCCCAGTGGAACCGCGGCGCCTACCTCGTGCGGGGCCTCGGCCACTGCGGCGCCTGCCATACGCCGCGCAACCGCCTCGGCGCCGAGCACAAGCACCGGCAGCTCGCCGGCGCGCTGGTGGAAGGCTGGTACGCGCCGGCGCTCAACGAAGCGTCGCCCTCGCCGATTCCCTGGACGCCCGAGGACCTCGCCACCTATCTCGCCACCGGCATCGCCGAGCGCCATGCCATGGCCGCCGGGCCGATGCAGACGGTGACGCACGAGCTCGGCCGCGCGGCGCCCGAGGACGTGCGCGCGATCGCCGCGTACATCCACGGCACCATGGGACCGCTGACGCAGGCGCGCGAGGCGCGCGCCAGGGCGGCGATCGATCTGGCGCGGCGCGAGCCCTCGGCCGCCGCCGGCTCCAGCGTGGAGCTGCGCGACGCGCGGCTGCGCCTCGGCAAGGCGCTCTACCTCGGCGCCTGCGCGAGCTGCCACGAGCGCGGACGAGAGCTGTCCTCGGGCGGCGCGCTCGAGCTGCCGCTCGCCGTCGCCCTGTACGAGCCCGAGCCGGCGAGCCTGGTCAACATCATCCGCGACGGCATCCAGCCGCCGCCCGGCGAGACCGGGCGCTGGATGCCCGGCTTCGCCGGCGCTTTCAACGAGGAGCAGATGCTCGCGCTACTCACCTATCTGCGCACGCTCGCGCCGGGTGCGCCTCCCTGGCAGGACCTCGAATGACAGCGTTCAATCTCAACGGCCGCGTGGTGCAGGTCGACGCCGATCCGGCGACGCCGCTGCTCTACGCGCTGCGCGACCACCTGGAGCTGAACGGCGCCAAGTTCGGCTGCGGGCTGGGCCAGTGCGGCGCCTGCACGGTGATGCTCGACCGGGAAGCCGTGTTCTCGTGCCTGGTGCCGCTCTCCGCGGTCGCCGGACGCCACGTGAAGACCGTGGAAGGCCTCGGCAGCGCGGACGAGCCGGGGCCGATGCAGCGCGCCTTCATCGAGGAGCAGGCGGCGCAGTGCGGCTACTGCATCCCCGGCATGATGATGCGCGCGCAGGCCCTGCTCGAGCGCAACGACGCGCCGAGCGACGAGGAGATACGCCGCGCCCTGGCGCCGAACCTCTGCCGCTGCGGCACGCACATGCGCATCCTGCGCGCGGTGCACCGCGCGGCCGGCTTCATGAAGAAGGCGTGATGGCGCTGCGCCTCTCGCGACGCGAATTCCTGGCCGCGGGCGGCGGCCTGGTGCTCGCCTTTACGCTCTGGCCGCGCCTTTCCGCGGCACAGGCGCAAAAGCTGCCCGGCAGCCTGAAGCGCGCGCCGTCGCTCGATTCCTGGATCCGCATCGACGACAAGGGCAACGCCACGGTATACACCGGCAAGGTCGAGCTCGGGCAGGGCATCAAGACCGCGCTGATCCTCGTCGCCGCCGAGGAGCTGGCGCTCGATCCGCAGCGCATCACGCTCATTACCGCCGACACCGCGCGCACGCCCGACGAGAGGTACACCGCGGGCAGCCACTCGATGCAGGACAGCGGCACCGCCATCCGCCATGCGGCGGCGCAGGTGCGCACGATCCTCGTCGCCCTCGCCGCCGAGCGGCTCGGCGTGAGCGCCGACGCGCTCGCCGTGGAGAACGGCACGGTGCGCGCGAAAGGCGGCGGCAGCATCGGCTACGGCGAGCTGGTCGCCGGCCGGTCGCTGAACGTCGAGGCGGCGCCGGGCGTCCCGCTCATTCCGCCGCGCGAGCATCGCTGGGTCGGCAAGCCGTTCCCGCGCGTCGACATCCCGGCCAAGGTGACCGGCGGCGCCGCCTACGTGCAGGACCTGCGCTTCGAGGGCATGGTGCACGGCCGCGTCGTGCGGCCGCCGAGCCCGGGCGCGCAGCTTCGCTCGCTCGACGCCTCGCAGGTGGAACGGATGCCCGGCGTGCTGAAGGTGGTGCGCGACGGGCGCTTCCTCGGCGTGATCGCCGAGCGCGAGTGGCAGGCGATCCAGGCGATGCGCGCCCTGGCCGCCGCCGCGCGGTGGGACGAGCGCCCGACGCTGCCCGCGCCGCAGAAGCTGCACGACACGCTCGTCTCGCTGTCTTCGCAGCGCGAGGTGATCGCCGACCGGAGCTCGCGCGGAGAAGGCGCGACTCGGCTCGAGGCGGCCTACCGGCGCTCCTACCAGATGCACGCCTCGATCGGCCCCTCGTGCGCCATCGCGCGATCGGCGCAGGGCAGGACCACGGTATGGACGCACAGCCAGGGCGTCTACCCGCTGCGCGACGCGCTCGCCGAGATGCTCGGCGCGGCGAAGGAGAACGTGCACTGCATCCATGTCGAGGGCGCGGGCTGCTACGGCCACAACGCCGCGGACGACGTGGCGGCCGATGCGGCGCTGCTCGGCCGCGCGCTGCCCGGCCGCGCGGTGCGCGTGCAGTGGATGCGCGAGGACGAGCACGCCTGGGAGCCGTTCGGCCCGGCGATGCTGAGCCGCGCGTCGGCCTCGCTCGACGCCTCGGGCCGCATCGCCGACTGGCGCTTCGAGGTGTGGAGCAACACCCATTCGACGCGGCCGGGCCGCGCCGGCAACCTGCTCGCCGCGACGCACCTCGCGCGGCCGTTCGCGCCGCCGCCGCCCAAGGCGCTGCCGCAGCCCGAGGGCGGCGGCGACCGCAACGCCATCCCGCTCTACGAGCTTCCCGGCGTGCACGTGGTGCACCACTTCATCCCGGAGATGCCGCTGCGCGTGTCGGCGCTGCGCGCGCTCGGCGCTTATGCCAACGTGTTCGCGCTGGAGAGCTTCATGGACGAGCTCGCCGCGGCGGCGCGCGCCGATCCGGTCGAGTTCCGCCTGCAGTATCTGCGCGACGAGCGGGCGCGCGCGGTCGTGCGCCTCGCCGCGGACAAGTTCGGCTGGGCGGGATACGAGCGGCGCCGGCGGCGCGGCCGCGGCTTCGCCTTCGCCCGCTACAAGAACCTCGCCGGCTACATGGCGCTCGCCGTGGAAGTCGAGGTGGCGCGCGACACCGGCTTCGTGCGGCTGGTGCGCGCGGTGGCGGCCGCCGACAGCGGCGAGGCGGTGAGCCCGGACGGCATCCGCAACCAGATCGAAGGCGGCATCGTGCAGGCGGCGAGCTGGACGCTGCGCGAGGAGGTGACCTTCGACCGCACGCGCATCACCAGCCGCGACTGGGCCGGCTACCCGATCCTGCGCTTCCCGGAGATTCCGGCGAGCGTCGAGGTGCACGTCGTCGACCGTCCCGGGTCGCCGTTCCTCGGCACCGGCGAGATCGCGCAGGGCCCGACGGCCGCGGCGATCGGCAACGCGCTCGCCGACGCGACCGGCGTGCGCGTGCGCGACCTGCCGTTCAGCCCGGCCCGCCTGCGCGCGATCCTGGCGGGTTGAGCGCTACGGCGCGAGCTTCCATAGCTCTCCGTTCGATTCGTCGGTGACGAGGTAGAGCGCGCCGTCGGGGCCTTCGCGCACGTCGCGTATGCGCCGGCCTCGCTCGGCGAGGAGATGCTCTTCGCCCGTCACCGTGGCGTTCTCGATCACCAGCCGCACCAGCCGGCGCTGCCCGAGGCTGCCGACGAACAGGTTGCCGCGCCATTGCGGGAAGGCCTTGCCGCTGTAGAACTGCGCGCCGGAAGGGGCGATCACCGGATCCCAGTAGTAGCGCGGCTGCTCGAAGCCGGATTTCTGCGTCACGGCGTTCGCGATCGGCCTGCCGGAATATTCCTCGCCGTAGGAGACGAGCGGCCAGCCGTAGTTCTTGCCCTTCTCGACGAGGTTGAGCTCGTCGCCGCCGCGCGGGCCGTGCTCGACGACCCACAGCCGCCCCTGCGGATCGAACGCCATCGCCTGCAGGTTGCGGTGGCCGAGCGACCACACTTCGCGGCGGCCGCTCTGCGGATCGACGCGCAGCACCTTGCCGAGGTCGCTCGACGGATCCTGCGCGAACTTGCGCATCTGGAAGTCGGAGCGCTCGCCGGTCGTGACGAACAGGCTGCCGTCCGCGGCGAAGGCGAGCCGCGAGCCGAAATGCAGGCTGCCGTCGTAGGTCGGCTGCGCGCGGAAGATCACGCGCACGTCCGAGACGCGCGTGCCGTCCGCGGAGAGCACGCCGCGCGCCACCGCGGTGCCGTTGCCGTCGCGCCTGGGCTCGGCGTAGCTCCAGTAGATCGTGCGGTCGGACTCGAAGCGCGGGCCGGGCGCCACGTCGAGCAGCCCGCCCTGGCCGCGCGCGTCGACCGGCGGCAGGCCGGCGATCGGCCTGCCCACCTCGCCCTTCGCCGAGACGATGCGCAGCCGGCCGGGCCGCTCGGTGACCAGCAGCCCCCCGCCGGGCAGCGGCTCCACCGCCCAGGGATGCGACAGGCCTTTCGCGAGCACCGTCACCCGGAAGGCGACGTCGGACTTCACCGCGCACACGCGCGTCTGCCCTTCGAAAGCGGGCTTCTGCCCGGACGCGTTCGGCGGGCGCGTCTCGATGGGCGCGCACGCGTTTTGCGCCCACGCGGGAAGCGCCGCGAGGCTCGCGATGAAAAGAATTCCGGGAGCGTGCATGGCGAAGTATTCCGCAAGCGGCGTGCCGCCGCGCTGCGGACGGAGCTTAGCCTGCTCCCGCGGTGTAGGCTATCGCATGGCGTCCGACTGGCTCGGCATGGCGATCGACCTCGCGCGGCGCAACGTGGCGCGCGGCGCCCGGCCTTTCGCCTCGGTGATCGTCCGCGACGACCGCCTGGTCGCCACCGGCGTGAACGACGTGCTCGCCACCGGCGACCCGACCAAGCACGCCGAGATCGAGGCGGTGCGCGCCGCCGCCGCGGCGCTGGGCACGCCGCAGCTCGACGGCTGCGTCGTGTACGCGAGCGGCCATCCGTGCCCGATGTGCCTCGCCGCCATCCACATCAGCGGCATCAAGGAAGTCTATTACGCGTATTCGCTGGAGGACGCCGAGCGTTGCGGCTTCTCGAGCGCCGGCCTCTACGCGCAGATGGCGAAGCCGCCGTCGCAGCAATCGATCCGCGTCGTGCACACGCCGGTGCGCGCGAGCGGCGAGAGCCCGTACGAGCTGTGGCGGCGCGCGAAAGGCTCTGCCTAGTCCTCGTGCGGCCGCAGCGCGCCGGGGATGCGCTGCTTCTCCAGCCCGCCCTCGCGCAGCCAGCGGCGCGTCTGCTCGGCGGCGCGCTCGATCAGCTCGCCGGCGCGCGAGAAGTCGTAGGGCGACACGGCGAGCGGGCATAGCGGCGGCACGGTGATCAGCTCGATTTGCGTGCTGCCGCGCGCGCTCTCGAGGTCGCTCACGAGCTGGTGCGCGATGAGCAGCGTGATCGCGTGCAGCGCGGTCGCCACCGCGCCGCGCGGCGGCGCATCCAGCGCGCATGCGTAGCCGCTCGGCAGCACCAGGAGGCGCGTCGCGCCGAGCTCGAGCGCGACGCGGATCGGCGTGTTGCTCGCCACCGCGCCGTCGACGAGATGGCGCTCGCCCAGCCGCACCGGCGGGAAGGCGCCGGGTATGGCGCAGCTCGCGAGCACGGCCTCGACCGCCGCGCCGGTCGACAGCCGCACCAGGCCGCCGCCCATGACATCGGTCGCCACCACGTGAAGCGGGATCGCCGCCTGCTCGAGGTCGCGGTAGGGCAGATGAGCTTCGAGCAGCCGCCGCAGCCCGCGCGGATCGACCGGCGCGCTGCGACGGATCAGGGCGCCGGCGAGGCTATGCAGGGTGAGCGGGAATACCTCGCGCCGCTTGAGGCCGCGCCAGATCGTCGCCAGCTCGTGCACGCCCTCCAGGGTCGGCCGGCCGGCGAAGTAGGCGCCGTTGATCGCGCCCACCGACGATCCGACCACCAGGTCCGCCTGCACGCCGTACGCGAGCAGCTCCTGCAGCATTCCCACCTGCACCGCGCCGATGCTGCCGCCGCCCGCCAGGACGAATGCCGTGGCCATTTGCCCATTGGACGCCGCGAGGCGCGCGCTTATTCCGCGTTCGGTTGCAGCGCCGCAAGCGCCGCGCCGACCAGGCCGAGGCTCTCGTTGGTCACCAGGCGCACCGGGATCGAGGCGGCGAGGTCGCGGTGGCGGCCCTTGTGGACGAACGCCTCGATGAAGTCGCCTTCGGCGAAGCGCGCCGCGAGCTTGGCGGCGATGCCGCCGCAGACGTAGACGCCGCCGCGCGCGAGGAAGGCGAGCGCCATGTCGCCGGCGAAGGAGCCGTAGCAGCGGATGAAGATCGAGAGCGCCTGCGCGCTGAGCGAGGCGCGGTCCGCCAGCGCGCGCGCCGAGATCTCCGCCGGCTCGAGCGCCGGCTCGAGCGCCGCGGCGCGGCTGCGCAGGAAGGCATGGATGCGCTTCAGGCCGTTGCCGCTCACCACGCGCTCGGCGCTCGCCCGGCCGCCGTGCGTCGCCATCATGTAGCGGCACAGCTCGAGCTGGCTCTCGTCGGCGGGCGCGAACGCGACATGGCCGCCTTCCGAGGGCAGCGGCCGGTAGCGCTCGCCTTCGCGCACCAGCGAAGCGACGCCGAGGCCCGTCCCCGCGCCGACGATCGCGATCGTGCCGCCCGGCTCGGGCTCGCCCGCCTGCAGCTCGATCCAGTCCTGCGGGCCGGCAAGCGCGACGGCGTGCGCCAGCGCCAGGAAATCGTTCACCAGCCGCGCCCGCAGCCCGAGGTGCTCGCGCAGCGCGGCGAGGTCGAAGGTCCACTGCGCGCGGTTGGTGAGCCGCCCGCCATGCCGGTCGACGGCGCCGGCGATGGCGACCGCCGCGGGCGGCGGCTCGCCGCCGATCGCGCCGGCCGCGCGCGCTTCTTGCAGGAACGCGGCGAGCGCCGGCTCGAAGTCGGGAAACGACGCGGTGGGATAGGTGCGCTGGAAGACGAGCCGCACCTCGCGCGCGGCCTTCTCCGCTACCGCGAAGCGGGCGTTGGTGCCGCCGATGTCGGCGGCGAGCGCGCGCTGCGTCAAGCGACCTCGACCACGAGGCCCGGGTCGAACGCCGGGTTCTCGTTCACGCCGTCCCTGGCATAGCCGCGCGGATTGCACAGCACGCGCGTGCCGTCGATCCCGTAGTCGAAGCTGTCGTGCGTGTGGCCGTGGATCCAGAGCGCGGCGCGCCAGCCCTGCATCAGCCGCTCGGCGTCGGAGACGAAGCAGCCGTTCAGCGCCGAGCCGGCGAAGCGCGGATGGATGCTCTTCGGCGAGGGCGCATGGTGCGTGATCACCACGGTCGGTCCGGCGTGCGGCTCGGCGAGCCGCGCCTGCAGCCAGGCGGCATGCCGCTCGAACAGCGCCGCCGACGCCTGCGGCGTGAACGCGGCGTCGCCCAGCTTCACCACGCTGAAGTCGCGCATGAAGCGCTGCGCTTCGCTCATCGCCGCGTCGCGCGCCGCGCCGTCGCCGGCGACGCGGAAGTCGCTCCAGAGCGTCGCGCCGAGGAAGCGCACGCCGTCGAGCAGCGCTTCCTCGCAGTCGAGCACGCGTACGCGCGTCCCGGCGCTCAGGCGCTTCAGCTCCGCCACCGTGCCCTCGATGCTGCCGCCGTAGAACTCGTGGTTGCCCGGCACGTAGAGCACGGGCCTCGCGATGCGCGAGGCCCAGGCCATCGCCTGCGCCGGCCGGCCGATGTCGCCGGCGAGCACCACCACGTCGGCGTCCGTGTCCGGGATCGCCAGCTCGCCGCGGCTGAGGTGCAGGTCGGAAAGGACGTTCAGCTTCAACGCGCCGATTGTAGCGGCGGCGCCGCCGGCGTAGCCGGCACCAAAATTGCCGCGGGCGACGGCATCAGACGAAAGGAGATGCCATGAGAAAGCTGCTTGCAACCCTGGCGGGCGGACTGCTGATCGGCGCCGTCGCCGCTTCCTACGCCGAGCTGCCGCCGCCGACGCCCGAGGAAAAGGCCGCCGCGGCCGCGAAGGCCGAGAAGGCGGCCGCCGAGAAGGCGAAGGCGGCGCAGGACCTTGCCAGGGCGCAGGACCGGGCCGTCGCGAACTACAGGAAGAACCGGGCCGCCGCCTCCGCCGGAGGAACGGCGCAGCCGCAGGAAGCGCAGCCGCAGCAGCCGCAGGAGCCGCAGCAGCAGGAGCAGCAGATGCCAAAATAAGGCTTCATGGATGACGCCCTGCTGCTGTCGCGCCTGCAGTTCGCCTGGGTCGTCGCCCTGCACATCCTGCTGCCGGCGTTCACCGTCGGCCTCGCCTCGTACATCGCGGTGCTGGAAGGCGCGTTTTTCTTCACCGGCCGGCCGGTGTTCCTGCGCCTGTCGAAGTTCTGGCTGCCGATCTTCGCCGTCTCGTTCGGCATGGGCGTCGCCTCGGGCATCGTCATGCCGTTCCAGTTCGGCACCAACTGGAGCCGCTATTCCGACCTGACCGCCGACGTGCTCGGGCCGCTGATGGCCTACGAGGTGCTGATGGCGTTCTTCCTCGAGGCGGGATTCCTCGGCGTGCTGCTCTTCGGGCGCAAGCTCGTGCCGACCTGGGTGCATTTCCTCGCCGCGGTGATGGTCGCGGCGGGGACGCTGCTCTCCACCTTCTGGATCCTCTCGGCCAACAGCTGGATGCAGACGCCGGCCGGCCATGCCGTCGTCGACGGGCGATTCGTGCCGCGCGACTGGCTGCAGGTGATCTTCAATCCGTCGTTTCCCTACCGGCTCGCGCACACGACGATCGCCTTCTACATCACCACCGCGCTGGTGGTGATCGGCGTCGCGGCGTATTACCTGCGCCGCGGCCGCCACGCCGAGGAAAGCCTGGTGATGCAGAAGATGGGGCTGGGGCTGCTCGCGGTGCTGGTGCCGCTGCAGATCGTGGTGGGCGACCTGCACGGGCTGAACACGCTGGAGCACCAGCCGGCGAAGATCGCCGCCATCGAGGCCAACTGGGAGACGCAGGCGCGCATGCCGCTGCTCATCTTCGCCTGGCCAGACGAGGCCGCCGAGCGCAACCGGCTGGAGCTCGGCGTGCCGGCCCTCGGCTCGATCATCCTCGGCCACGACGCCGACGCGGTGATCCCCGGGCTGAAGGACTGGCAGCCGCAGGATCGCCCGCCGGTGGCGATTCCCTTCTTCTCTTTCCGGCTGATGGTCGGCATCGGCGTGGCGATGCTCGCGCTCACCGTCGCCGGGCTGGCGCTGTGGCGGCGCGGCCGCCTCGCGGCCGCGCGGCGCTTTCAGTGGCTGTGCATGCCGGCCGCGTCGCTCGGCTTCATCGCGGTGCTCGCCGGATGGGTGACCACCGAGGTCGGCCGGCAGCCCTGGGTGGTGTACGGGCTGCTGCGCACGAGCGACGCGGTGACCCCGGCGCTCGCCGCGGCCGACGTGGCGGTATCGCTTCTCGTGTACATCGTCGCCTACATCGCCATCTTCGGCGCGGGCCTTTTCTTCATGGCGCGCCTGGTGCAGCGCGGTTTCCCGCCGCTCGAGGAGCCCGAGCGCGAGGGGCCGCCCGCGACGCCGGCCCGGCCGATTTCCGCAGCGATACGCTCGCCCTAGGACGCGATGGCCCTCGACCTCGTTCCGTTATGGGCGGCGATCCTCGCCTTCGGCGTGCTGATGTACGTGCTGCTCGACGGCTTCGACCTCGGCATCGGCATCCTCTTCCCGCTCGCGCCGGACGACGCCGGCCGGGACACCATGATGGCCTCGGTGGCGCCGATCTGGGACTTCAACGAAACGTGGCTGGTGCTCGGCGGCGTCGGGCTGCTCGCCGCCTTTCCGCTCGCCTTCGCGATCGTCATTCCGGCGGTCTACTTCCCGATCCTGTTCATGCTGATCGGGCTGATCTTCCGCGCCGTGGCGTTCGAGTTCCGGCATCTTTCGCGGCGCCGCCACTACTGGGACCGCTCGTTCTTCGCCGGATCGCTGGTCGCGACGTTCTCCCAGGGCATCGTGCTCGGCACTTTCGTGCAGGGCATTCCGGTGGAGGGCCGCGATTACGCCGGCGGCAGCTTCGACTGGCTGACGCCGTTCGCTCTCGCGACCGGCGCCGGCCTGGTCGCCGGCTACGCGCTGCTCGGCGCGTGCTGGCTGGTGCTGAAGAGCGAAGGCGCGCTGCAGGCGTGGGCGCGCCGCATGGCCCGCACCCTGAGCCTCGGCGTGGCGGCGTTCGTCGCCCTGGTGAGCCTCTGGACGCCTTTCCTGCAGCCGCAGATCCGCGAGCGGTGGTTCGGCGGCGAGCATCCGCTGTGGCTGTGGCCAGTGCCGCTCGTCACGCTCGGCCTGTTCGTCCTGCTCTGGCGCTCGCTAGAGCGCGGCCGCGACACCACGCCGTTCCTCGCCGCGCTCGGCATCTTCGCGATGGGCTACCTCGGGCTCGCGATCAGCATCTTCCCGATGGTGGTGCCCTACACGTTCGACCTGTGGCAGGCCGCGGCCGGGCCGCGCTCGCAGGCCTTCCTCATGATCGGCACGCTGTTCCTCCTGCCGATCATCCTCGGCTACACGGTGTGGTCCTACTGGGTGTTCCGCGGCAAGGTGAAGGCCGGCAGCGGCTATCACTGACGCGCTGCGCCTTCAGGACATCAGCATCACGGGGACGGGGCTGGCAAGCGCCGTTTTCAGCGCCACCGAGCCGAGAAGCGCGTGGTGCAGCGCGCCGCGACCGCGGGTGCCGGTGACGACGAGCTCGGCGCCGAGCGCAACCAGCGCCCGCAGCGCCCGGCCGAGGCCGCCGGGCAGGCGGCTTTGCTCCTGCATCAGCAATACCGGCGCACGGGCCGCCTGCGCTAGGGCAGGGACACGGAGCCGAGGGCGAAGCCGCCGAGCACGCCGCGGCCTCGGGTGCCGGCGACGATCGCCGCGGCCTTGCGCTGCGCGGCTTCCTCGATGACCCGCGTCGAGGGCTCGCCGAGGTGCACGCGCGTCTCGACCGCCAGGCCGGCGGCCGCGAGCAGCTCGCGCGCGGGATCGAGCTCGGCCGCGCCGTCGCGGCGCAGGTCGGCGTCGCGCGTGCCCGCCGGCTGCACGTTGACGAGGACCACGGACAGCGCGGCGCGGTCGCCGCGATAGTCGGCGAGAAGCCGCGCCGCCTGCAGCGCGGCAGGCGAGCGGTCGATCGCGGCGACGATCGAGGCAGCCATGGATTCCGGGGGCAACGTCCGTGCCGGGCGCGGCGCGGTACACTTCTTGCCCAACGCAGGAGCGAGCATGGCGGCCGAGCACCTGCCCCAGATCTACCTTACGCAGAGCGACATGGAGCGGCTGCTGCAGCTCGTCGACGCCTATCCCGGCGTGCGCTTCGAGAAGCTGGAGCGCGAGCTGCTGCGCGCGCAGGTCGTGCCGCGCGGCGAGATGCCGGCAGACACGGTCACCATGAACTCGCGCGTGGTCTTCGAGGACGTGACGAGCGGCGAGCGCCGCGAGGTGACGCTCGTCTACCCGGGAAGCGCCGACATCGACGCCGGGCGCATCTCCGTGCTGACGCCGGTGGGCACGGCGCTGCTCGGCCTGCGCGTCGGGCAATCCATCGACTGGGAGCTGCCCGGAGGCGAGAAGCGCCGCTATCGGGTCGCCGAGGTGCCTTACCAGCCCGAGGCGGCCGGGGAGCCGGGCTGATGCCCCGGGCGAAGCGGGCGCCGCTCGCCGGGCGCATTCCGCGTCCCGCCAAGCTGGCGCGCGATCGCCACGACGCCTCGCACATCCCGGCCTACATCCGCGCCGAGGACGCGCCGGTCGACAAGGACGACCGCGCCTACCTGCGCCGCAAGCTCGGCAGGAAGCTCGGCAAGTTCGCGCGCGCGGTCGAGCGCGTGAGCGTGCGCATCCGCGACGTCAACGGCCCGCGCGGCGGCCGCGACAAGCTTTGCGCGATCAAGGTGGTGCTGGCCGGGCTGCCGAGCGTCCTCGTCGAGGAACAGCACGCCTCGCTGCAGGCGGCCATGGACCTGGCGATGCAGCGCGCGGAGCGCGCCGTGCGGCGCAGCGTGCAGCGGCGCACCACGCGGGCCCGCTGAAACTATCTGACGAGCGTGACCGGCACGTCGGCGAGCTGCAGGGTCTTCAGCGACACCGAGCCCAGGACGACGCGCGCCAGCGCGCCCAGCCCGCGCATGCCCAGGACGATCTGCCGGCACTTCCTGGCGCGCGCGAGCCGCACGATCTGCTCGGGCGCCGACCCGACGCGCAGCACCGCTTCGTAGGGCACGCCGGCCGCTTCGAGCAGCGAGCGCGCGCGCCGCGTCGCGCGCGCCGAAGCCTCGGCGTGCAGGCGCCTGCCTTCCCTTTCCTCCTGCGCCGAGCGCGCCGGCGCCCACTCGGGCTGCACGTTGACGAGCACGGCGCGCAGGCGCATGCCGGCCGAGGCGAGGCCGATGACATGGCGCACCGCGCGCTCCGAGGGGCCGGAGCCGTCGACGGCGACGAGGATGCGCTGCATGAGCGCGCTCAGCGCGGCGCGCCGGCGGCCGCGCGCTGGCGCAGGTCGAGGTGCACGACCACCAGGTCTCCGCCGGGCGCGTACTCGAGCGACATGCCGCAGCGCCGCGCGAGCGCCAGCATCGCTTCGTTGTCCGGCCGCACCTGGCCGAACAGCGCCGTGCAGCCGTGCGAGCGGCAGTGGCGGATCGCCTCGCCGAGCAGCGCGCGGCCGAGGCCGCGCCGCTGCGCGTCGCTGCGCACGAGCAGCGCGAACTCGGCGCTGCCGCCGTCCGGGTGGAAGACGCGCACCTCGCCGAGGATCTCGCCCTGCTCGTCCACGGCGACGAAGGCCATCTCGCGCTGGCCGTCGACGTGCGTGTAGCGGGAGAGATCCCGTCCCGGCAGGTGCCGCGAGAAGAAGCGCAGCCGCAGGTCCTCGTCGTCGGTGCGCTCGATGAGCCGCGCGTAGGCCGGCGTATCGTCGGGCCGGATGGCGCGGATGCGCGTCATGCGCGAGCGCCGAGCGCGCGCAGCAGCGCCGCGTTGCTCAGCCTGGCGCGGCTGCGCAGCGCGGGCACGCGGTCGGTGATGAGCCGGCGCAGCTCCTCGCGCGTGTCCCACTTGCGGTCGATGCGGCCGATCAGCTGGCCGATGCCGATGCTCTCGAGCGGCGGCGTGTCGAGCCCCAGGTCCTCGAGCAGGCCGCTCACCTTGGAGGCATAGGGCAGCGCCGCGAACGGCGTGCCGCGCAGGGCGGCGAAGATCAGGAAGTGCAGCCGCATGCCCACGGCGAAGTCGAAGCGCCCCATGAGATCGAGGATCTGCCGCGACGAATAGCGCCGCCGCAGGATCTCGGCGTGCTCGGGAAAGCGCATGTGCGCGACGACCGCGTGGCTGTGCTGCACGTCGAACTTTTCCATGGGCACGAACACGACCTCGGCGCCGAAACGCTCGATCATGAAGTCGGCGGCATTGGCGAGCAGGGCGTAGTACTGCTCCGGGTCGATGTCGGGGGCGGCCGGGCCCGGCTCGCGCACCGAGAAGCCGACCACGTGGCCCTCGAGCGACACGCCCTCGGCCTTCAGCGCTTCCTCCGACAGCGCCTGCGGCTCGAGCAGGAACGCCGGGTCGGCGGCGAGCTGGATCTCGCCCGCCACGCCGACATCCTCGAGCAGCCGCAGCCCCTGCCGGTCGCGCACGGTGATCGTGATCGCGTCGCCGCCCAGCGCATCGCGCACCGCGAGCCGCGACTCGCGGCGCGCGAGCGGCCCGGCGCTGATCGCGTACACGAAGACCGGGATGCCCACCTCGCGCGCGATCAGCACCTCGCGCAGGTACGCCTCGGCTTCGCCGTCGTACAGGATGCCGCCGCCGCCCAGCACTAGGAGGTCGAGCTCGCGGATCGCCGGCGTGATCTCCTTGCGCGTCAGCGCGCGCGGATTGATCGAGCGCTCGACCGGGTGCCGCGCCAGCGTGTCGGGCGGGTTCTTCGAGAATACGGTCACCTCGCAGCGCACGCTCGAGCGCAGCTCGCCGAGGATGCCCTCGAGGATCGCCTCGTCGCCGAGGTTCATGCCCCCGTAGGAGCCCGAGATGCCGATGCGGATCGTCCGGCCGTCGCTCGCCATGGCGAGGCTCACGACATGGGATTGGCCGGCGCCGCAGGCTCGGGGGGAAGCGGGATGAACTCCTGGTCGTCCAGGTGCGGCAGCTTCATGCGGCCGGCGCGCCAGTCGGCCTTGGCCTGCTCGATGCGCTCGCGCGAGGAGGAAACGAAGTTCCACTCGATGAAGCGCTCGCCGACCGGCTCGCCGCCGAGCAGCATCACCACCGCCGCTTCGTTCGCGGCAAGCACCGCCGGGCGTCCCGGCTCGAAGACCAGCATCTGCCCTTCGCCGAACGACCGGCCGTTCACCTGCAGCGAGCCGGAGGCGACGTAGGCGGCGCGTTCGGGGTATTGCGCCGGCAGCTCGGCGCGCGCGCCGGCGGCGAGCTCGCAGTGCAGGTAGAACAGCGGCGAATGCGTGCGCACCGGCGAGCGCGCGCCGAACGCCTCGCCGGCGATCAGGCGGCAGCGCGCGCCGCGCTCCTCGAAGGCGGGCAGCTCGGCCGCCGCGTGGTGAGAGAAGGCGGGATCGGTTTCCTCGTGCTCCCTGGGCAGCGCCACCCAGGACTGGATGCCGTCCATGCGGCCGCCCTCGCGGCGCGCGCGCTCGAAGCGCTCGGAATGGGTGATGCCGCGGCCCGCGGTCATCAGGTTCACCTCGCCGGGCCGGATCGGCTGCTGCGAGCCGACGCTGTCGCGATGCATGATCTCGCCTTCGAAGAGGTAGGTCAGCGTGGCGAGCCCGATGTGCGGATGCGGCCGCACGTCGACCGAGCGCGGGATGCCGGGCGGGAAGGCGACCGGTCCCATGCGATCGAAGAAGATGAACGGACCGACCATGCGCCGCTTCGCGAACGGCAGCACGCGTCCCACCTCGAAGCCGCCGAGGTCGCGGCGGCGAGTCTCGATCACCTGCTCGATCATCGGCGCATCTCCGGTTTCTCGGGCGCTTCGTTCTGCCGGCGTCGCTCGCGCTCGTACGCCGAAGCGAAGGCATCGGCTATGGCGACCGGGTCGCTCGCGGGGAAAGTGTACTCGAGCGCCTGGTCGAGCAGCCGTTCGGCCGCCGAGCGGCCTTGCGGTTCGTTCGTCATGTCGGGCATATTTCTAGCGCGCCGCCGCGCGGCGCGCTATAGCCGGAACGGCTATGCGGCGTTCGCTTTCGGGTCGATACGCGCGACATGATCGCGCTGAGCATAGAGGACGAGCACACCGTACTTGGGTCGGCGTCGCCGGGCGCGCCCGACATACGACTGCCGGTGGGCTGGCGCACCATCGCGCGCGACCGTCTCAAGCGCGGTCCGCCGGTGTTGACGCTGGGAGCGGTAGAGCAGGCGTTCCAGCGGCTGGCGGCGCAGGCGAGCCGGGGCCTGCGCTCGGCAGACGGGCTCCCCGAGGGCAACGACGCCGCGGCAGCGCTCGTCATCCTGCGCGAGCTGATGCACCACGCGGGCATTCCGGCAATCATCGTCGAGCCCGGCTGAGGCGGCGCGTCAGGTCGCCGGCAGGTCGAACACCAGCACCTCGGCGTTGCGGCCGCCTTCGAGCAAGAGCTCGCCCGGGCCGGCTTTCAGCGCATCGCCCGCGCCGAGCGCATGGCCGTTGACGCGGATCGCGCCGCGCGCGACGTGCACGTACCCCTTCCTGCCCGCGCCGAGCGCGAGGCGCGCCCGCTCTGCGCCGTCGAACAGCCCGGCGTACAGGAAGGCGTCCTGGTTCATGCCGAGCGAGCCGTCGCGGCCGTCGGGCGAGGCGATGAGCCGCAGCCGCCCGCGCTTCTCGGCGGCGGGGAAATGCTTCTGCTCGTACGAGGGCCTGATGCCGGTGAATTTCGGCTCGATCCAGATCTGCAGGAAGTGCGTCTCGCCGGGGTGCGCGTTGTACTCCGAGTGGCGCACGCCGGTGCCGGCGCTCATGCGCTGCACGTCGCCCGGCACGATGGTCGAGCCGCTGCCGATCGAGTCCTTGTGCGCCACCGCGCCGTCCAGGACGTAGGTGATGATCTCCATGTCGCGGTGCGCGTGCGGCGGGAAGCCCGATCCTTCCTGGATGCGGTCCTCGTTGATCACGCGCAGCGGCCCGTAGCCCATGTGCTCCGGGTCGCAGTAGTCGGCGAAGGAAAAGCTGTGCCAGGAATCGAGCCAGCCGTGGTTGGCATGGCCGCGCTCGCGGGCAAGTCGCAGCTCGCTCATGAGGTCTTCTCGTCGGGTTTCGGTTGCATGCCCTCACTCTACGCGACGCGGCGCCGCTTGATTAGCCGGCGGCGGCGGCAAACATCATGCAGCCGCCTGCACAATCAGCCGCCCAGCGAGCGCGCCACGTGCTCGCCGATGAGGATGGCGGCCGGATAGAGCACTTTCTCCTCGGTCTGGGCGTGCAGCGCGAGCGCCTCGGCGAAGCGCTCGTACTCGGGAAGGCGCGCGGCCTGCGCCGCGGCGCGCAGCCCGTCGAGCGCGCCGACGATCCGCTCGTGCTCGGCCAGCATGGCGGGCAGCTCGGCCTTGAGGCGCCGCGTCATCGGCACCACCTCCGCCATCTGCGGCGTTACGCCGCCTCGCGCGAGCTCGTCGAGCAGGCCAAGCGCCGGCAGCGCGAGCTCCTCCTCGCGCACGAAGTGCGGGTGCAGCAGGCGCGCCACCTCGCGCGCCGCCTCGCCCACCGCGCCGGGCTCCTTGGTGGCCTTCACCAGCGTCGCGTGCAGCTCCTCGTGCTCGGCCTGAAGCGGCTTCGGGATCTCGAGTTTCATGCCGTCCATGATGCGCCGGCCAAAAGTGCGGGTGTTGAGCTAGGTCAACGCGGAGTCATTTGCCGCGCTCGCGCATGGCGAGCGCGGTGTCGATGAACGCGCGCACGTTGGCGGGCACGAAGCGCTGTCCGGGATACACGAAGGACAGCGCGCCGCTCGTCCAGGTCCATTTCGGCAGCACGCGCACGAGCGGCGTATCGCGCGCGAGGTAGTCGGGCAGCGTGCCGATGCCCTCGCCCTGCAGCAGGAAATTGCGCAGCGTCTGCGGGTCGTCCACCGCGAGGCGTCCCCTGAGGGGCACCTCGACGCGGCTGCGGCCGTCGCCGAGCCGCAACGGCTGCGCCGAGAAGCGCGGGAACACGAGGCAGTCGTGCTGCTCGAGCTCCGCCGGCGTCCTCGGCGCGCCTTTGCGCTGCAGGTAGGCGCGGCTCGCCCACAGCGCGCCGCAGAACGGCATGAAGCGGCGCGCGACGAGCGTCGAGTCGGCGAGCGCCGCGGCGCGGATCGCGAGGTGCACGCCCTCGGCGAGGAGATCGACCACCCGGTTCGCCACCAGGAGCTCGACCCGCGTGCGCGGGTAGCGCTCGAGGAAGCGGCCGACGATCGGCGGCAGCATGCCCATCGCCACGTCGCCGGGCGCGGTGAGCCTGAGCAGCCCGCGCGGCTCGCTGGCGGAGAGCGAGACCTCGGCTTCGGCGGCCTCGATCTCCTCCAGGCCGCGCACGCAGCGCTCGAAGTAGGCGCGCCCCGCGGGCGTGATGTTGAGCTTGCGGGTGGTGCGCTGGATGAGCGTCACGCCCAGTCGCTTCTCCAGCCGCGCCACCTTGGCGCTGACGGTCGTGTTCGGCACGCCGAGCCGCCGCGCCGCGCCGCTGAAGCTCCCGGCCTGCACCACCTTGACGAAGATAGCGATGCCGTCGAGCTCCATGGAGCGGCATTATGCCGCGGCGCCCTCCATGGCCGTGCTTCCGGCCGCTGCGGACTTGCGCCCGTCGAGGCTGAGCGCGCCGGGGCCGGCGAAGACGAGGAGCAGGAACACGAAGCTGTACAGCGCGGCGAGCTCGCCGCCGTTCAGCATCGGCGCGAGGACGTTGCCCTGCGTGGCGTGCGCCATGAAGTAGGCGACGGCCATCAGGCCGGACATCACGAACGCCGTGGACCGGGTGTACAGGCCTGCGCCGATCAGCAGGCCGCCGGCCACTTCCAGCACGCCGGCGAGGCCGACGAGCGAGAAGAGCTCCAGGCCGTCGAACATCGACTGGTACGGGAAGCCGAACAGCTTCGCCGTGCCGTGCTGGATGAACAGGTACGCCGTGACGATGCGCAGCGCGGCGAGCGCATAGGGCGTGTACGACTGAAGAGTTGCCTGCTTGGCTTGCATGTCCTTCTCCTGAATGGGTTGACGGCTCCCACTGTACGGAAAAGGCCGCGGCGCGATTAGCCGGCCCGCGCGGGATTCTTCATGCAACGGGCTGCACAATGCCGCAACATCGGGCAAGGAACTTGCGGAGGGCCATCCCATGTTCAAGCACATTCTCGTTCCCACCGACGGCTCGCCGGCGTCGCTCAAGGCCGCCAAGGCCGCCATCCGCCTCGCCGCCGGGGTCGGCGCGCGGGTGACCGCCTTCCATGCCATCGACGCCTCTCAGCCCTACCTCTTCGGCGGAGGCTACGGCGCCGACGCGCGCACCTTCGTCGACTTCGAGCGCCTCGCGCGCGAGAACGGCGAGCAGCAGGTCGCGGCGATCGGCAAGCTCGCCAGGGCGGCGCGTGTGCCGTTCGCGTCCGAAGTCGCGAAGGCGCGCACGGCTTACGAGGGCATCGTCGCGGCGGCGCGCAAGCACCGCTGCGACGTCATCTTCATCGCCTCGCACGGCCGCCGCGGGCTGTCGAAGCTGATGGTGGGCAGCGTCACGAACAAGGTGCTCGCACACGCTACGGTGCCGGTGCTCGTGTTCCGGTAAGGGCATCGCTCCTGGTCCGCGGGAGGTTTTCCCGTACCGGCGTCTCTTCTTCGCGCGCCGGCTCGACGTCCAGCACGTGCACGCTGAACGGCCACCCGTTCTGCGAAGAAAGCACCACCGAGCCGGGCCGGCGCCCGAGCAGGGCGAGGCCCGCCGGCGAGACGGCCGGGAGCCGGCCGAGCGAGCCGTCGGCTTCGGCGGGATGGCAAAGCGTCACGATGCGCACCACGCCGGCCGGCTCCTCGCGGTAGGTGACCGTGGAGCCGATCGCCACGCGATCGCGCGGCAGCAGCACCGGCGCGACGATGCGCGCCGCGCCGAGCAGCGCTTCCAGCTCCCGCATCGCGTGCGAGCCGTAAGGGCTGCGCTTGCGCTCGCGCAGCACGGCCTCGAGCGCCGCGGCGTCGCGCGTGGAGATGACGATCTCGTGCGGGTCTTTCAGGCTCATCGCAGCCTCCCCCCGAGCGCGAGCAGCGACACGCCGAGCATCGCGACGATGAAGTGGATCGGCCCGGGCTCGGCGAAGCCGAACCCGACCTCAAGGAAGGGCAGGGCGAGAAGCAGGGCGCCGACGAGCGCGCTGCCTCTGCGGGCAGTGCGGTAGGTCATTTCTCTCTCCTGGATTGCAAGACGCGAATGGCACGGCGCCACGGCGCCATGCCGTGTGAAAGCGGCAGAGAAACCCGGTAAGCGGACTTACCGGGCGGAAGTGAGAAAGACGAGCGTGCCTGGCGTCATTAGTCTTGCCGACCATAGCACATAAAAAAAACAAATCAACCGCTTGCGCGCGCCCGGGAGAGCAGCGCCTCGAGCCCGGGATAGCGCGCGCGAGTGAGCGTCACCTTGCGCGAGGCCGCGCCCCACTTCGTTCCCGAGGCGAGGCGCGCCAGCAGCGCGTCCGCGTCGGCGACCCGGACCGTGCCGATCGCGGAGACGCCGGCCTCGAACAGCGCGTCGGGCGGGCAGCCCGCCGACGGGCCGACGAGCGCCACCGCCTCGGCGCCGCGCCATGCGGCGCTCACCTGCTCGAACGTGTCGTTGAGCAGCACGCTGCTCGTGGCGACGATCTTGTTGCAGGGCGCGAGCCGCCCGGCATCGAGCGTGACCGTGAGCCCGGGCTCCTCGCGCACCAGCTCCGGCCGCAACTCGAGCACCGTAACGTCGACGCCGAGCGCGCGCGCCTGCGCGATGAGGGGCGTGAAATGCCCGACCATGCCCAGGCGGTCGCCGCGCGCGAGCGCGAGCGAGCCGAAGGAGTCCACCGAATCGTCCGGCACGAAGCCCGCCCGGCGGTAGAGGCGCTGCGCCAGGGCGTTGATCGCGGCGAGGCCGAGCGAGCGCGCCGCCGGGCCGCCTTCGGCGTAGCCGCGCACCAGCGCGAGCGCCGTGCCCTCGCCCGGATCCGCGCCGCGCGCGTGCAGCAGCCGCAACGTATCGCCGAGGATGGCGAAGGCGAGCCCGACGCTGCCGTCGTCGAGCTGCACCGCGCAGAACTCGCCTTCCTTGCCCGGCTTGTCGACGAGCGGCGGCAGCACGATGCGGCGCACGCGCGCCGGGCCGAGCGCGCGGTCGATGCGCTGCGCCGCCTCGACCAGCCGCGCGCCGAGCGGCGAGCCGCTCATGCTTCCTTGCGCGCCGTAGACCTGGCGATGGTGTCGAGCGCGAGCGCGGAATGCGCGTAGGCGCCGCCGGCGCGCATCTCGGCCGCGACCCAGATCGCTTCCATGATCTCCTCGGGCCTCGCGCCCTCGCGCAGCGCCGCGCCGGTATGGCCGCGGATGCAGTACGGGCACTGCGTGACGTGCGCTACCGCCACCGCGATGAGCTGCTTGGTGCGGGCCGGCAGCGCGCCGTCGGCGAACACTTGGCGGCTGAAGGCGCGGAACGCTTCCGCGGTCTGCGGGGCGAGGCGCGCGCGCTCCTGGGCGAGCTCGCGGCTGGCATGGGGGAACATTTCATCGTGGCTCATCGTGTCTCCTTTCGTTGCGCGACCGCAGGAAGATCGCAAGCAGCAGCGCGAACGCCGCCGACCAGCAGAGCGCCGCGGCCGCATGGTGCACCAGCCAGACGCGCGCCAGCGTAGCCGCGGCGATCAGCATCGTGCCTGCGGCGATCAGCGGCTCGCGCGCCGGATCGCGGCGCCGGACGCGCAGCCAGGACAACGCCATCACGTTGAAGGTGAGCGTGCCGAGGGCGCCGACGGTGACGAGGTGCGTCGCCCGCGCCACGTCGCCCCCGAGCGCTACCGCCATGCCGAAGGCGACGAGCCCGGCGGCCAGCCAGGCGTAGCCCGAGGCGAGGCACAGGAGGTCCGGCCGGCCGCGCAGCGCCCAGAGGCGCCAGCGCGCCATGCGCACCGCGGCGAGGACGCCGGCGAGGGCGGCGAGCGGGTGAAAGACGAGCGATGCCGTCATGACGGCGATCAGCGCGCCCTCGAGCCGCGGCTGCACGCGCGGCCCGAGGCGCGCGCCCTGGCGCTCGAGCTGGCCGGCGGCCATGGGCGCGATGACGCGCCCGCCCATGAAGAGCATCAGCGCCGCGAAGAGCAGCACGGCGAGGCGCACCTGGAGCGCCGCCGCCGCGACGCAAAGCGCCGCGACGATCGCCGGCAGCGCCCGGTTGCGCCATTTTTTCGCCGCGCGCAGCGGGCGCGGCACGACCTGCGCGGCAAGCGCGAGCGCAAAGGCGCCGTTGGCGGCGGCGGCAAGCGCTTGCGAGGGAAAGGCCAGCACGGCGACGCGCGCCGCGAGCCAGAGCGCGAACAGAAGCTGCGCCCGGCGCGGCGGGGCGGCGCCGAGCTGGTTGCCGGCGACCACCGCCAGCGCGAACCCGAAGAGCATCTCGCGCGGGTGCCATTGCGGCATCCAGAACACCGAGAGCGGCAGCACGAGCGCCGCGTACAGCGCCGCCGCCGGATAGAAGAGCGCGGGAGCGATCGCGGGTCGCTAGCTCACAGCGAGGGGCGCGGGCCGTAGCGGCCGGTCCTCTCGCGCTCCTGCTGGCAGCGCAGGCAGCGCTTGGCGGTCGGGTAGGCGTCCAGGCGCGCATGGCCGATGGCGGCGCCGCAGTCGATGCACACGCCGTAGCGCCCCGAGGCGAGGCGGCCTTCGGCGGCGACGATGTCGCGCAGCTCGAGCACGTCGCGCCGCACCTCGGCCTCGGTGACGTGCCGCAGCAGCTCCGCCACCGACGCGTCGGCGGCGTCGCCGGCCTCCGCCACCTCGGCCGCGTAGCGCTCGTTGTGCGAGCGCGCCAGGCCCCGGCGCACCTCGTCGAGCAGGGTGGCCTTGCGCTCGCCGATGCGCCGGGCGAGCTCGCGCGTTTGCTCTTGCGTCAATGGGTCCATGGCGCCAAGCTACGCCCGGCCGCGCGGGCCGACCTTGACGCCCGTCAAATCCCCATCCGCTCCGATTCGCCCTGGTTGAGCGTCCGCTCGACGGTCGGGTTGGGACCCTTCTGCAGGTTGAGCGATTCCCCCGCTTCGGGGTCGGGACGCGGCGGACGCTCGCCGCACGCGGCGGCGAGGGAGAGGACCAGAGCGGCAAGAAGGAAGTAGCGCATGGTCACACCATGGAAGGAAGGTCACGGAACAGCAGCCGCCTGTCTTCGACACGCCGCACGCCGGGAATGTTCTCGGCGGCGACGCGCGCGGCGGCGCACTCTGCGGCGTCGTCGATCGCGCCGGAGTAGATCACCACCCCGTCCTGTACGCTCACCTGCGACGGGTGCCCGTGCCACCAGGGCTGGCGCTCGAGCTCGCGCAGCAGGCGGCTGCGGATCGCGGCATCGCTCGGGGGCCGGGTGAGCTCGGGCGGCGCGCTGCGGCTCGCCAGCGCGCGCACCAGGTCGGAGCGGCTCACCATGCCGACCAGGCGCCCGGCCTCCAGCACCGGCAGGCGCTTGATGCGCCGCGTCTCGAGCAGCGCCGCCACCTCGCCGAGCGGCGCGTCGGGCGTGGTGCTCACCACCTCGCGGGTCATGAGGTCGCCGACGTGCCGCGCATGCGAGCGGATATAGGCCTCGATCGCCCGGTCGGCGGCGAACAGGCGCGACCACCACGAGACGCTCGCGCGCTCCTCGTCGGTGCCGATCTCGTGCCGGCGCAAGAGGTCGCCTTCGCTGACGATGCCGACCAGGCGGCCGAGGTGCACCACCGGCACGGCGCTGATGCGCCGCTCGTAGAGCAGCGCGGCCACCTTCGCCACGGTGGCCTCGGGCCGCACGCTCACCACCGGCGAGCTCATCACGTCTTTCACTTTCATCGTCGCTTTCTCCTTCGGGTTTCCAGCAGCTCGCGCAGCACCGCGGCGTTGCTGCGCTCGGCGTCGCGCGCCGCGCAGAGCAGGGTGAGCGGCGCGCGCCGGCGCAGGTCCCGCAGCATGCGGATCACCTCCGGCCGGCGCTCGAGCTCGGCGCGGTAGCGCGCCGCGAAGGCCTTCCAGCGCCGCGGCTCGTGCGCGTACCAGCGGCGCAGCGCCGGGCTCGGCGCGGCCTCGCGCAGCCACAGGTCGGCCGCCACGGCGCGCCGCGACAGCCCGCGCGGCCACAGCCGGTCGACCAGCACGCGCAGGCCGTCGCTGCGAGACGGCGCCTCGCAGACGCGCTTCACGGCGATCGTGCGGCGCCTTCTCATGCTTCAATCGCCCTCGTGGACATCGCCCTTGCCCGGACCTTTCTCGAGATCGTGCGCAGCGGCAACTTCGCGCGCGCCGCCGAGCGGCTGCACGTCACGCAGACCGCGGTCAGCGTGCGGGTGCAGACGCTCGAGGAGCAGCTCGGCGGCAGGCTGTTCGTGCGCAGCAAGGCCGGCGCGACGCTGACGCGCGCCGGCGAGCAGTTCCTGCGCATCGCGCCGCTGCTGGTGCAGCTCTGGGAGCGCGCGCGCCACCAGGTGGCGGCGCCGCCCGGCGTGCGCGCGGTGCTGTCGCTCGGCGGCGAGCTCTCGCTGTGGAATCCCTTCCTGCTCGACTGGCTGGTGTGGATGCGCCGCTCGGCGCCGCAGCTCGGCGTGCGCGCGCAGGTGCGCCTGCCGGAGGAGCTGATGAGCCAGGTCGCCGAGGGCGTGATCGACATCGCGGTGATGTACGCGCCGCAGCAGCGCCCGGGGCTGAAGATCGAGCTGATCGCCAAGGAGAAGCTGGTGCTCGTGACCACCCGGCGCCGGCCGGCCGGCGCGCCGACGGCCGAGGACTACGTGTACGTCGACTGGGGGCCGGACTTCGCCGCGCACCACGACCTCAGCTTCCCGCAGCTCTCCAACGCCGGCACCTACGTCGACCTCGGGCCGCTCGGGCTGCAGTTCATCCTCAACGCCGGCGGCTCGGGCTACTTCCGCGCCCAGGCCGTCGCGCCGTACCTGAAGAGCGGCCGGCTGAAGCTGGTGCGCGGCGCGCCCGAGTTCATGTTCCCGGCGTACGCGGTCTACGCCGAGGCCGCCGACCCGAAGATCATCGCCCCGGCGCTCGCCGGCCTGCGCCACGTCGCGGCCGCCGCCGCGCGCGTCAGGAGCTCGCCGCGGCGGCAACGTTCTTCCTCTCGCGGATGAGGCCCTGCACCACGCCCGGGTCGGCGAGCGTCGACACGTCGCCGAGGTCGGCGCAGTCGTCGGCGGCGATCTTGCGCAGGATGCGGCGCATGATCTTGCCCGAGCGCGTCTTGGGCAGCGCCGGCGCCCACTGGATGTGGTCGGGGGAGGCGATCGGCCCGATGCTGCGCCGTACCCAGCCGGCGAGCTCCTGCTGCAGCGCCTCGTCCGGCTGCTCGCCCGCCTTGAGCGTCACGTAGGCGTAGATGCCCTGGCCCTTCAGGGCGTGCGGGTAGCCGACCACCGCGGCCTCGGCGACTTTCGGATGCGCGACCAGCGCGCTCTCCACCTCGGCGGTGCCGAGGCGGTGGCCCGAGACGTTGATCACGTCGTCGACGCGGCCGGTGATCCAGTAGTAGCCGTCGGCGTCGCGCCGCGCGCCGTCGCCGGTGAAGTACAGGCCCGGCACGGTGCTGAAGTAGGTGCGCACGAAGCGCTCGTGGTCGCGGAACACGGTGCGCATCATTCCCGGGCCGCCGTCGCGCAGGCACAGCCGGCCTTCGCACTCGCCTTCGAGCACCCGGCCGGCGTCGTCGACGATCACCGGCTGCACGCCGAAGAAGGGCAGCGTCGCCGAGCCGGGCTTGGCGGCGATCGCGCCCGGCAGCGGCGCGATGGCGATGCCGCCGGTCTCGGTCTGCCACCAGGTGTCGACGATCGGGCAGCGGCCTTCGCCCACCACGCGGTGGTACCAGAGCCAGGCCTCGGGATTGATCGGCTCGCCCACCGAGCCGAGCAGGCGCAGCGACTTGCGGCTGGTGCGGCGCACCGGCTCCTCGCCGGCGCGGATCAGCGAGCGGATCGCCGTCGGCGCGGTGTAGAAGATGCTCACGCGGTGCTTGTCGACCACCTGCCAGAAGCGCGAGGCGTCCGGCCAGGTCGGGATGCCCTCGAACATCACCGTGGTCGCGCCGTTGGCGAGCGGCCCGTAGACGATGTAGCTGTGGCCGGTCACCCAGCCGATGTCGGCCGTGCACCAGAAGACGTCCTCGTCGTGGTAGTCGAGCACCAGGCGGTGGCTGAGCGCCACCGACACCAGGTAGCCGCCGGTGGTGTGCAGCACGCCCTTCGGCTTGCCGGTCGAGCCCGACGTGTAGAGGATGAAAAGCGGGTCCTCGGCGCCCATCTCGCTCGGCGGACAGGTGCTGGGCTGCTCGCGCAGGAGGTCGTGGTACCAGATGTCGCGCTCCGGCCGCCAGGCGACCGGCCCGCCGGTGCGCCTGAGCACGATGCATTTCGTGACCGACGGGCAGCGCTTCAGCGCTTCGTCGGCGTTCCACTTGAGCGGCACGCTGCGCCCGCCGCGGCGCCCTTCGTCGGCGGTGATCAGCACGCTCGCCTCGCAGTCGCGGATGCGCCCGGCGAGCGCCTCGGCGGAGAAGCCGGCGAACACCACCGAGTGGATGGCGCCGATGCGCGCGCAGGCGAGCATCGCCGCCGCCGCCTCGGGGACCATCGGCAGGTAGATCGCCACCCGGTCGCCGCGGCGCACGCCGAGCGAGCGCAGGCCGTTGGCGAGGCGGCACACCTCTTCGTGCAGCTCGGCGTACGTGACGCTGCGGCTCTCGGCCGGGTCGTCGCCTTCCCACAGGATCGCCGGCCGCGCGCCGCGGGTCGCGAGATGGCGGTCGAGGCAGTTCACCGAGGCGTTGAGCGTGCCGTCGGCGTACCAGCGGATGTGCACCTGGTCCGGCCCGTACGAGACGTCGCGCACGCGCGTCGGGAAGCGCTGCCAGTCGAGCCGCCACGCCTGCTCGATCCAGAACGCCTCGGGCGTCTCGATCGAGCGCGCGTATTCGCGGCGGTAGGCCGCCTCGTCCATCCAGGCGCGGCGGCGGAAATGATCGGGTACGGGAAACACCTGCTCGCTCATTGCGTCATCCTCGCTCCTTGTCGCAGCAGCGCTTCGGCCTGGGCGGCGATGCGCTCGACCAGCGCCGGCGCGCGCTCCACGGCGCCGATCAGGTCCGCGTTCTCGCCGGCCCAGACGGCCGCGGTATCGAAATCCCCCTCCTGCGCCGCGCGCCGGTAGCGCGCGGCGCCGGCCTCGCCCTGCGCGGCAAGCGCCGCCTCGCGGCCCTGCCAGCGCTCCACGAACTCGTTGCGCAGCGCCCGCCCGGTGTACTGCGCCGGCCAGGCGAGGCCGCGCACCACGTCGAACACGCGCGTGCGCACGGTGCGCTCGCCGCCCGCCTGCACGATGCGCGCCTTGGCGGCGGCGTGCGCCGCGGACTCCTCGCTCGCGTAGAAGCGCGTGCCGATCAGCGCGCCGCAGGCGCCGAGCATCAGCGCCGCGGCGAGGCCGCGCCCGTCGGCGATGCCGCCCGCCGCCAGCACCGGCGTGGGCGCGACGAGGTCGACCACCGCGGGCACGAAGGGCAGGGTGGCGCGGCCGCCGCCGTGGCCGCCGGCCTCGGTGCCCTGCGCGACGATCAGGTCGGCGCCGGCGCGCTTGGCGAGGCGCGCGCCCTCGAGGTCCTGCACCTGGCACACCAGCTTGCAGCCCGCCGCGCGCACCATCTGCGCGTAGGGCGTCGGGTCGCCGAAGGAAAAGAGCAGCGCGTGCGGCCGGAACGCCAGCGCCAGCTCGACGATGTTGCGGTCCGCCGACCAGGTGATCAGCCCGACGCCCCAGGGCTTGCGCGTCGCGTCCTTGACGCGGCGCAGCTCGGCGGCGAGCCACTGCGCCTCGCCGTAGCCGCCGCCGACGAAGCCGAAGCCGCCCGCCTCGGACACCGCCGCGGCGAGCTTGCCGCCGGCCACCGAGCCCATCGGCGCCAGCGCGATCGGGTAGCGCACGCCGAGCATCTCGGTGAAGGGCGTCGCGAGCGCGGCCATGAGGCCAATGGTCGGCCGCGCCGGCGATCGAGTAAATCGAAAGTTATTTGCGATTAAGTCGAGCGTTTTGCATGGATGCGGCGCGCGCGGTGCGGCGCGGGCGCGGCGGCCGGCTTGCTTTCGCGCCGCCCTGTGCTATGGTTTGCGCGTGCCGCACGCGCGCCGTACCCCGGGAACTCTCGCCTGTTCTGGCCTCCGCCGGTAGCGGGCGCGCCGCCTCGCGCGGACGCCGCTGCCGGTTTCTTCCGAATCGCCGACGTCTTTTCGAAAGGAGCCGCCATGGACAGCTTTGGATACCTGCATCTGCCGATCGAGCAGCTCGTGCGCCGCACCGACACCCGCTTCCAGCTCGGGTTCGCGGCGCAGGCGCGCGACCTGTTTCCCGAGAACGAGGACTACGTGCTGCGCGCTTCGCGCGCCGGGCTGCGCGTGCTCGCCAAGAACGAGGAGTCGCTCGCCCCGCCGCTCGAGGTGCTGCGCGAGGTCTACGGCGAGAGCATCGAGGCCGGGCCGCCGCGCGTGCGCCTGATCGGCGACGTGCAGGTGCAGGAGCCGGTGATGCACGTGCGCATCAGCCTCGAGACGCGCCACGCCGAGCCGGTGAAGCGCGCGCTCGAGCGGCGCGGTGCCGCGCTCGCCGAGGAGTACGCGCGCGCGAGCTACTGCGTGCTGCGCTACGAGGCGCCGCTCGCGCTGCTGCTCGGCCTGCCGGGCGAGCTCGCCGCGCTCACCGGGGGCCGCGCCAGGCACTGGAGCGCGCTCAGCCACTGGGCGATCGTCGGCGGCGGCCCCGGCGGCAAGGCCGCGTGACGCCGGCGCGGGCTTGAACTATTTTTTTTCTGTGCTATGGTCGGTGACATGATGACGCGCGCACCGATCCGGAGATTTCCCGGCCGCCCCGGCGGCCGGCGCGCGCGCGTCACGCCCGGCACGCTCGACTTTCTCACCTCTGCCCGGTAGCGCCGCCGCCCGCGCCTGAACGAGGCGCGGACCGCACGCTGCCGGGGACCCGCGAAGCTCTTTCCCGAAGTTCTTTCCGGAAGCTCTTTCCGTAATCCGTTTTTCGCGCCTGGAGGCGAGCATGGCTCACGACCTGGAACTCATTTTCTGCAACCGCGACGCGGCGGCGCTGGCGCGCCTGCGCTCCGACGCCCTGTCGGAGCTGCTGATGGACGCGCGCCTGGTCGCCGACGACGCGCTCCCCGAGGACTGCGTCGCGCTCGGCTCGCGCGTCACCTACCGCGAGGAGGGCGACGCCGCGCCGCGCACCGTGACGCTGGTGACCCCGGAGGCGGCCGACGCCGCGGCCGGGCGCATCTCCGTGCTCTCGCCGATCGGCCTGGCGCTGATCGGCCGGCGGCGCGGCGCCTCCAGCGAGGCGCGCCTGCCGAACGGCCGGCGCGTGGCGCTGCGCGTGCTCGACACCGCCGAGGCGGCCGAGCTCGCCGGCGCCGCGGCCTGAGGCGCCGGCGTGCAGCCGATCCTCGCCGCCACCGGCCCGTCGCCGCGCGCCTTCGCCGTGCAGCGCCGCGCCGGCGCGCTGGCGCGCCAGATGAAGGCGCCGCTCGAGCGCTTCCACAGCGACTCGCCTTTCGTCGCGGCGCGCATCGCCGAGCGCGCGCAGGCGCTCGACGCGCAGCTCGTGGTCATGGGGGCGGGCGCGCCCGGCGGCGCGCGCCGGCTGCTCGGCCTGAGCCGCGCGCATGCCGTGCAGCGGCGCATCGCCGCGCCGGTGCTGGTAGTGCAGGCGCCGCGCGCGCTGCCCTACCAGCGCATCGTCGTCGCTTCCGACCTTTGCGCCTCCGATGCGGCGACGCTCGCGGCGCTGCGCGAGCGCCACCCGCAGGCGGCGCTGCACCTGGTGCACGTCTACCAGTGGCACCTGCTGCGGCCGCTGCGCCACGCCTTCGTGCCCGAGGACCTGATGTGGCACTACCGCCGCGAGGCGCAGGCCGAGGCCGACGCCGAGCTGCGGCGCTTCGTCGCCGCGCACGGCGTCGACCGCGACGTGCGCGCCGAGGCGGTGCTCGGCCACGTGGCGCTCGGCCTGCGCCAGCGCGTCGAGCGCCTCGGCGCCGACCTGCTGGTGCTCTCCCCCGAGCGCTCGCGGCTCAAGGCCATGGTCGGCGCGAGCGTCACCCAGGCGCTGCTCGCCGACCCGCCGTGCGACGTGCTGCTCGCGCCGCGCCCGCAATTCGGGGTCAGGGTCGCATTCTTAAGAACGCGCGGCGCGGCCGGCGGTCTATGAGGGATCATGCTGCGCAGCGTGAAGCGCCTGCGGGACCAGCCGATCGTCGCGGTCGACGGCCCGATCGGCTTCCTGGTCGACGTCTATTTCGACGACCGGAGCTGGCAGGTGCGCTACCTGGTGCTCGACACCGGCCGGCCGATGCCGCAGCGCCAGGTGCTCGTCTCGCCCTCGCACGTGCTCGCCGCGCCCGACGACGAGCGCATCCACGTGCGGCTCACGCGCCGCCAGATCGAGCTTTGTCCGGAGCTCGACGAGGACCGGCCGGTCTTCCTGCAGCACGACATCGGCAGCATCGTCGCCCGCGGCGACCCGCACCTGCGCAGCGCCGAGGTGGTGACGGGCTTCGCGGTGCGCGGCGGCCCGGGCGGGAGCGCGCACCTCAGGGACATCCTCGCCGCGCGATATCGAGGCGTTCGACTGGATCGAGCGCTCGGTCGCGCTGCGTCAGCGCAGCAGCGTCGCGCCCAGGATCGCGCCGTAGACCGCGTGCGCGACCAGCGTGGAGAGCGGCGTGCGGTAGCCGTAGTTGAGCGCGAGGAAGCCCGGCGGCTGAAGCCGCCGGCGGTAGCTCGGCCCGTCGTACTCGCTCGCCATGCGCGGGTGCAGGTAGGGCAGCAGCGGCAATAGCGCGACCAGCAGGATCGCGCCGTGCGCCAGGCCGACCAGCGCGCCGGCCAGCCAGCCGTCGCGCCCCAGGCCGACGAACACGAAGTAGTAGATGAAGGCGAACAGCCAACCGCCGAGCAGGTAGAACACCATGCCGGCGACGTTCGCCGCCCGGCGCTCGCCGGTGAACATGGTGCCGATGAGGAAGGGCAGCGAGAGCCGCGAGTAGCCCAGGCCCTGGGCGCCGAACTGCACGCCGCTCATCGCCCCCGTGGCGATCAGGCCCCAGAGCAGGACGTGCAGGATCTGGATCGAGGTCTCGGTCATTTGCCCTGCGAGGATAGCGGCGGATGCACCGTCTTCTCCACCGTCAGCGCCATGGCGGCGGAGATCAGGCTCACGTGGGTGAAGGCCTGCGGGAAGTTGCCGATCGGCTCGCCGGTGCCGGCGACGATCTCCTCGGCGTACAGGCCGACGTCGTTGGCGCAGCCGAGCAGGCGCTCGAACAGCGCCTTCGCTTCCTCGCGCCGGCCGACGTTCGCCAGGTACTCGGCGGCCCAGAAGCTGCACGGCGCGAAGACGTTCTCGTCGCCGACCACGCCGTCGTACACGCTCTCGGTGGGAAAGCGCGCGAGCAGGCCGCCGCGCGACAGCCGACGCGTCACGTAGTCGTAGGTGCCCTGCATGCGCGGGTGCTCGGGCGCGCAGTAGCCGTGGCGCGCGAGCAGCAGCAGGCTCGCGTCGGGCTCGTCGCCGCCGTAGTAGCCGACGTACGAGCGCTTCACCTCGCTGTAGCCGTTCGCCTCGATGTCCTCGCGGATGGCGATGCACTCGCGCTCGAGCGACGCCCGGTCGAGCCCCAGCTCGAGGCGGCGCAGCCGGTCGATCGCCACCCAGCACATCACCTTGGAGTAGGTGTGGTGGCGCGGCTCGCGCCGCGTCTCCCAGATGCCGTGGTCGGGCAGGCGCCACATGCGGCACACCGTGCGCGCGAGGCCGGCGAGCATGGCGCGCTCGCTCGAGTCGAGCTCGCCGCCGGCGCGCACGTACTCGGCCACCGCGGCGACCAGCTCGCCGTAGATGTCAAGCTGGAGCTGCGCGTGCGCGCCGTTGCCGATGCGCACCGGGCGCGAGCCGCGGTAGCCCGAGAGGTGCGTGAGCTCGCGCTCGGTGAGCCGCGTCTCGCCGTACAGGTCGTACATCACCTGCAGCTTCGGCCACGTGAGGCGCGTCGCGTGCAGCAGCCAGCCGAGGAAGCCGTCGCCCTCCTCGAGGAAGCCGAGGCGGAAGAAGGCGTAGAGCACGAGCGCGCTGTCGCGCAGCCAGCAGTAGCGGTAGTCCCAGTTGCGGCTGCCGCCGATCGCCTCGGGGAGCGAGGTGGTCGGCGCGGCGAGCACCGCGCCGCTGGTCGCGCTGTTGAGCAGCTTGAGGGTCAGCGCGCTGCGCAGGACCGCGTCGCCGTACTCGCCGCCGTAGCGGCACTGGCGCGCCCAGAAGCGCCACCAGCCGATCGTGTCCTCGAGCCGGCGCCGCGCCCAGGCGCCGAGCGGCGTGATCACGCTCACCTCGGACTCGTCGTAGCAGAACGAGAGCCAGCGCTCCTCGCCGGCGCGCAGCCGCGCCGTGCCGCGCAGCGTCGCGCGCTCGTGCGGCGCGAGCTCGATGTCGCCGTTGAGGAAGGCGCCGAAATGGCAGTCGCACACCTGCCAGCCGAGCCGGCCGCGCCGCACGAAGCGCACCTTGTCGCGGCCGTAGGCCGGACGCGGCGCGAACTCGACCTCGACCTCGACCTCGCCGGCGACGCAGGCCACCTGGCGCAGCACCTCGTGCTCCGGGTCGAGCTCGGGCAGGCTTTGCAGGTCGGCGGTCGGCTCGGCCGGCAGGGTCATGCAGTCGGTGAGCCGCAGCACGCCGCCGCCCGCGACCTGGAAGGTCGTCTCGAGCACGTTGGTCTCCGGCACGTAGCGTCGGCTCACCGTGTACGCCCCGCGCGGGCGCACCGAGAAGTGGCCGGCGCCGCGGTCGAGGATGGCGCCGAACACCGAGGGGCTGGAGAAGGTCGGCAGGCACAGCCACTCGAGCGCTCCGTCGCGGGAGACGAGCGCCACGCTGCGGCAGTTGCCGATCGCCGCGTAGTCGCCGATCGGGGGAAAGCTCATCGTGCGTTATGACAGACCGCCGGCATGCAGGTTGCAAGGGCCGGTTCGCGTAGCGCTGCGTGCCACGGCGCCATTCGAAGTAAGCCCGACAGGCAATCGGCGCCTCCTGCGACAGACAGCGCGCGATGCGGCGGCTCATGATCGGAGCACTTTTATCCTCACCAACAGGCGCAAGACACCATGGGTGCAATGAACGAACTGAAGATTCTCGACCCGAACGGCCACACCACCACCGCCTGGAACCCGGACGACGCCGAGCAGGTGGAGCGCGCGCGGCGCACCTACGAGGCGCTGATGCGGCGCGGCTACCGCGCCTTCGGCATCGAGAGGGACGGCGAAGGGCACACGCAGCAGCGCTTCGACCCGCGCGAGAAGGAAACGCTGCTGGTGCCGCCGATCCATGCCGGCTGAGCTGGCGCCGCGCCTGCCGCTCTGGCGCGCCCTGGGGCGAGTGCTGCGCCGCGCCGCCGAGGCGCGGCGCCGCATCGCCCTCGGCGCCGGCGCGCAGCGCTACGCGGCGCACCGCTCGCACGAGCTGCTGCTCGCCTGCCTGAGCCCGGCGCAGCGCCTGGAGTTCGAGCGCACGCGCGCCTTCACGGTGCGCGGCGAGAGCGGGCGGCGCTACCGCATCGGCTTCGGCACGGTGGCGAACATCGAGGTGCTGGACGAGCGCGGCGAGCTGCTCTACCGGCTGTGCGCCAAGCCCGCCGACCTGCCGACGCCGGCGGTGATGCTCGCGCAGAAGCTGATGCTCGAGTCGCGCGAGACGGAGTTCCTGCGCATCGCCGCGCGCCACCCGCTGCTCGTCCAGGCGCCCGGCTGGCAGCCGTCCGCTTCGCCTTTCTGACGCGCTTAAGCCGAGCTTAAAGAACGGGCCTGCACTATGCAGGCGTGAAGAAGCTTGCTCGCCGTCTCGCTTTCGGTCTCGCCTTCGCGCTCGTCGCGGGGCTCGCCGCGCTGCTGCCGGACCCGCGGCCGGATTCGCCGCTGGTGCTCGAGCATTTCCGCATCCCGGCGCCGGGCTACAGCCTCGCCGCCACGGTGGTGCGCCCGCGCGGCGACGGCCCGTTCCCGGTGATCGTGCTCAACCACGGCGTGGGCCCGACGCTCGCCTCGCGCCGGCGCGAGTCGGCGGCGCTGCTGCGGCCGGCCGCCGCCGCGCTCGCCGCGAAGGGCTACGCGGTGCTGATGCCGCTGCGCCGCGGCTTCGGCGACACCGCGGGCGAGTTCGCGGAGGATCCCGGCTCGTGCAGCCATCCCGACTTCGTGCGCGGCGAGCGCGCCGCGGCGGCCGACGTGCTCGCCGCCTATGCGTTCGCGCGCACGCTGCCCTACGCCGATCCGGAGCGCATGATCCTCGCCGGGCAGTCGGCGGGGGGCGTGGTGTCGCTCTTCGCGGCGACGCAGGCCCCGCAGGGCCTGCGCGCGGTGATCGCCTTCGCCGCCGGGCGCGGCGCCGATCCCTATCACCCGGGCGTGCCCTGCGCCGCGGCGGGCGTCGGCGCGGTGTTCGAGCAGATGGGCCGCGCGGTCAAGGTGCCGGTGCTGCTCTACTACGCGGAGAACGATCTGTTCTTCGGCCCGGCGATCGCGCGCGCCTGGTACGGCCGCTTCGAGGCGGGCGGCGCCGCCGCGGAGTTCGTCCTGCAACCCGCGTTCCAGGCGAACGGCCACTTCGTCTTCAGCAGCCCGGCCGGCGTGCGCCTGTGGCTGCCGCGCGTCGAGGACTTCCTGCGCCGCCACCGCATCGCGCCGGACTCGGCGGCGAAGCAGAGCGCCTGAGCGGCGCTTCAGGCCGGGTTAAGCCGGCCGAGCTAGCGTGTCGGTATGGACCCGCTGCAAATCCCTCCGGAACGCGACGAGAAGCTGGTGCGATGGATCCCGCTCGTCGTGCCGCTGCTCGCCCTGGTGCTGATCGTCCTTGCCGGGCTGATCCAGCTCACCGTGATGTAGCGCCCGCGCGGGCCTAGCCGATCTCCCTCATCACCTGCGCGTAGGAGAGCAGGGCGAAGAGCACGGTGCCGCCTACCACGTTGCCGGCGAGCACCGGCAGCGTGAAGCCGCCCAGCATCGCCGCCGCGCCGAGCTCGCCGTTCGCCACGAGCAGGAAGCCCTCGATGCTGCCGGCGATGATGTGCGCGGCGTCGGCGAGGCCGATCAGGTAGGTCATGAGGAAGATGACGTAGAACTGGGCGCCCTCGGCCGCCGGCAGCAGCCACACCAGCGCCGCCATCAGGAAGCCGGCGGTGATGGCGCGGAAGCCCATCTCCAGCCAGCCGTGCTGCATGGCGTGGCGGCTCACCTCGAGCATCGCCTCGCGCAGCTCGGGCGTCACCACCGGCGTGAAGGTGACGAACAGCGCCGCGAGCAGCGTGCCGGCGAGGTTGGCGGCGAGCACGATCGCCCACATGCGGCCGGCTCTCCAGAAGTTGCGGCCGCTCGGCTCGGCCATCACCGGCAGCACCACCGTGATGGTGTTCTCGGTGAAGAGCTGCTGGCGCGAGAGCACGACCATCACGAATCCGACCGGGTAGCCCAGCGCGACGAGCAGCGGCCGCCACGGCGCCTCGGGCAGGTGCTGCCACAGGAGCGCCAGCGCGAGCAGCGAGAAGCTCATCGACAGCCCGGCGGCGAGGCCCGACCACCACAGCGACACGGCGGGCCGCGCCATCTCGTCCTCGCCGTAGCGGCGCACGATCTCGTAGATCACCGGCGTCGGCGGGGTGGAGCGCTCCTCGATGTGCTCGACCTGCTGCTCGGTCTTCGTCTCTCGTTCCATTGGCTACCTCAGCGTGGCCAGGTATGCCGCCATGTCGCGCGCGTCGCGCTCGTCGATGCCGAGGTCGGGCATCGCCGAGCGCGGCGACACCTCCTGCGGATCGCGCAGCCAGCGCACCATGTTGGCGAAGGTATTGGGCAGCACGCCGGCGATCGTGCCGCGGCTGCCGATGCCCTCGAGCGGCGGCCCGACCGGCGCATTGGCGCCGACGATCCCCGGGATGCGGTGGCAGGTGACGCAGGCGTGGAACTGGATCGCTTCGCGGCCGCGCTCGGCGTCGGGCTTTTCATCCGCCAGCTCGACTTTTTCCGTTGCGACGGGCGGCGCCTGGAGCGCCGCGTATTGCGCCGGCGAGAGACGCGGCAGCTCGAGCATGAACGCGACCACCGCCCACAGGTCGTCGTCGGAGAGCTGGTACTGCCACGCCGGCATGCCGGTCATCTTGAAGCCGCGCTTCACCACCCAGTAGAGCTCGGCCGGCCGCCATTCGCGCGCGGTGTGGGCGAGCATCGCCGGGGCGGGGGTCATGCCGAGCGCGAAAGGCTCGGGCGCGACGCCCGGCGCGCCGTGGCAGCGCACGCAGTGTTCTCGGTAGAGCGCGAGGCCGCGCCGCGCGAGCGCCGGATCGTCGAGCGGCGGCACCTCGATCTCGCTCGCATGCTGGCGCACCGCGCGCCGCAGCGCGAAGTCGAGGAAGTAGTAGGTCGCCGCGAGGTGCTGGTCGGCCGACACGTTGTACCAGCCGGCCGAGACCACCACGGCCGCGCCGATCAGCCCGGCGCCGAGGAGCGCGAGGAAGTGCTTCATCGCAGCGTGTAGAGGTAGGCGACGATGTCGCGCGCCTGCGCCTCGCTGAGCTGCATGTCGGGCATGAGGGTGCGCGGGTCGATGCGCTGCGGGTCGCGGATCCAGGCGGCGAGGTTCTCGGGCGTGTTGGGCAGCCGCCCGGCGAGGTAGACGCGCCTCGCCAGCGCGTCGAGCGGCGGCCCGGTGTTGCCGTACGCCGCCGGCACGCCCGGGATGCGGTGGCAGCCCGCGCAGCCGTACTGGCGCAGCAGCAGCTTTCCCGCCGACGGATCGCCGCCGAGCGCGGACGGCGGCCCGGCGCCGCAGGCCGTCGCGAGCAGGGCGAGCAGCGCGATCACGCGCATGCCGGAACGATCCATGCGCCGAGCGCCTCGTAGGCGATGGCGACCAGGGCGAAGCCGCCCAGCGCGGCCGAGAGCCAGCTCTCGAGCTCGGCGCGCCGCCGCCAGCCGGCGGCGACGATGGCGAGCGCGGCGGCAGCGGCGATCACGCTCGCCGCGCCTACCGCGCCCGGCACGGCGCTGGCCCAGCCGCGCGCGCAGGCGAGGCCGGTGAAGCCGTAGACCGCCGCGAAGTGCAGCGCCCACACCAGCACCGGCGCCGAGAGGCGCAGCGCCGCCGCCGCGAAGGGCGATACGCGCCTCATGCCACGAGCCTCGGAAAGCCGTGCACCAGGACGATGCCGGCGAGCGTCTGCGCCGCGACGTAGTACGAGAAGATGCGCGCGTTGTCGAACACCACGCGGCGCTGCGCATCGACGAGGCCGTTCAGCATGCGCGCGACGGCGAAGAGGGCGAGCGCGCCGGCCGCGGCGGCGAAGAAGCCCGCCAGCGCGACGACCAGCATGACGATCGCGGCGTAGGCGGACTCGCCGGGCGACAGCGCCGAGTGCGCGGCGAGCTCCACGCCTACCGCGGCGAGGAAGGAGACGAGCGCCAGGGCGAGCGCCGCGGCGCTCGTCCTCACCCGACCGCGCTTCAGCAGACGGTTGGCGAGGCCGACCAGGCCCGCGCTCGCCGCGACGAGCGCGGCGGCGGCGAGCGGCCAGCCCAGGCCCGGCACCCGGGTCGGCCAGATGCCGGGCGATACGGTCCAGAGATACAGGTAGGAGAAGACGACGCAGCCGTAGATCGAGGCCGAGACGAGCATCAGCACCCCCATCGCCCACCACGCGTGCGAGAGCGGTCCGCTCATGTAGGTGGGAAGGTGCACGCCGCCGCCGATCGCCACGTCGCCCGCGGGCGGCGGGTCGAGGCGCCAGCCCCAGTGCACCATGGCGCCGATCGCGATGGCCGCGCAGACGAGCGCGGGCGCGAGGAGCTTCACCGTGAGCAGCAGGAAGAACGCCGCGGTGAACCCTGCCGCGACGACCGGCGCCCAGCCCGGGTCGGGCATGCGCAGCAGGAACTGCGGCTCGGCGTCGAGCGCGCTGCTGACGATCGTCTCGCGGCGGCCGGTCGCCGCACCGGGCAGGTAATAGCGGCCTTGCGCGACGTCGCGCGCGAGGTTCGGCTGGTCCCAGAGCGGCTCGCGGCTCGCGACGACCGGGATGCTGCGGCTCGCGTAGTTGCCGTTCGGCAGCCATTCCAGCGTGCCCGCGTTCCACACGTTGCCGGCGCTCGCTTCCGAGGCCATGCGGAACTTGCGCGCCAGGTCGAAGAGGAAGAGCGCCACGCCCGCCGCGAGCATGAACGCGCCGAGCGTGGAGACGAGGTTCAGCGCGTCCCAGCCCATGCCGGCCGGGTAGGTGTAGACGCGCCGCGGCATGCCGATCAGCCCGGTGATGTGCATCGGGAAGAAGGCGATGTTGAAGCCGGCGAAGACCAGGCCGAATACCCAGCGGCCGAGCCTCTCGGAGAGCGCGTTGCGGCTGCAGTACGGCATCCAGTAGTAGAAGGCGGCGAAGAGCGGGAACACCATGCCGCCGATCAGCACGTAGTGCAGGTGCGCGACCACGAAATAGGTGTCGTGCGCCTGCCAGTCGAACGGCACGACCGCGACCATCACGCCGGTCAGGCCGCCGAGCACGAAAATGAAGAGCATCCCGAGGACGAACAGCGTCGGCGTGCTCGGCCGCACGCGGCCGCGCGCCAGCGTGGCGATCCAGGCGAACACCTGGATGCCGCTCGGGATCGCCACCGCGGTGCTCGCCGCCTGGAAGAAGGAGAGCGAGAGCCGCGGGATGCCGGTGGCGAACATGTGGTGCACCCACAGGCCGAACGACAGGAAGCCGGTGGCGACGAGCGCCAGCACCACCAGGCGGTAGCCGGCGAGCGGCGTCTGCGCCATGGCGGGCACGATCATCGACACCATGCCGGCGGCCGGCAGGAAGATGATGTACACCTCGGGATGGCCGAAGAACCAGAACAGGTGCTGCCACAGCAGCGGGTCGCCGCCCCGCTCGGCGAAGAAGAACGGCCAGCCGAAGGCGCGCTCCAGCTCGAGCAGCGCCGTGGCGACGATCATGGCCGGGAACGCGCACACGATCATCAGCGCGAACACCAGCATCGCCCACGCGAACACCGGCATGCGCGCGAGCGTCATGCCGGGCGCGCGCGTGCGCAGGATGCCGACGATGATCTCGACCGCGCCGGCGATCGCCGAGATCTCGATGAAGCCGATGCCGAGCAGCCAGAAGTCGGCGTTGTAGCCGGGCGAGTAGCGCCCGGTGGTGAGCGGCGGGTTCATGAACCAGCCGCCGTCGGGCGCCCAGCCGGCGAACAGGCTGAGGAAGAACGCGAAGCCGCCCACCGCGTACGCCCAGAACGCGTAGGCCGAGAGGCGCGGAAAGGGCAGGTCGCGCGCGCCGAGCATGTTCGGCAGCAGCAGGATGCCCATCGCCTCCACCGCCGGCACGGCGAAGAGGAACATCATGATCGTGCCGTGCATGGTGAAGAGCTGGTTGTACAGGCCGGGCCCGATCAGGTCGTTCTCCGGCACCGCGAGCTGCGTGCGCATCGCGAGCGCCAGAAGCCCGGCGAGCAGGAAGAAGGTGAAGGCGGTGCCCACGTAGAGCACGCCCACGTAGTTGTTGTTGATCACGGTCAGGAAGCGCAGCCCGCGCGGCGTGCGCCAGATGCGCCGCAGCTCGTCGAGCTCGCCGGGCGGCCGCGTCCCGGGGTTGGGCAGCGGCACGGCCATCAGCGCAGGCTCCCGACGTAGGCGGCGAGCGCCTGCAGCTCGGCGTCGCCGAGCTCGGCGAAGGAGGGCATCAGGTTGCCCGGCTTCACGTGCTGGCTGGAGGCGATCCAGTCGCGCAGCGTGCCGGTGTCGTTCGGCAGGATGCCGGCGGCGAGCGAGACGCGGCTCGCCACGTGCGTCAGGTCGGGGCCGAGGCGGCCTTCGGCGGCCGTGCCGCGCACCGTGTGGCACGAGGCGCAGCGCGCGAGGAAGAGCCGCCTGCCTTGCGCGTCGCCGCCGGACGCTGCGGGCAGGCGCTGGCCGGCGCGCCATTGCTCGAACGCTTCGGCCTCGGCGGCGATGACGTAGAACGCCATCTGCGCGTGCGGACCGCCGCAGTACTCGGCGCACTGGCCGCGCCAGGCGCCGGCGCGCGCGGCGGCGAGCCGCAGCCGGTTCTCCTTGCCCGGCACGAGGTCGAGCTTGCCGGCGAGCGCCGGCACCCAGAAGCTGTGCAGCACGTCGCCCGAGCGCAGCAGCAGCTCGACCGTTTGCCCGACCGGCAGGCGCAGCTCGTTCGCGGTGACGAAATCGACGCTGCCGTCGGCGCGCAGGTAGGCGATTTCCCACCACCACTGGTGGCCGGTGACGGCGATGCGCAGCGCCGGCTCGCCCGGGGCGCCGAGCGACGCGCCGCGCACCAGCGTGTAGACGAGCAGCGCCGAAAGGACTACCAGCGGGAACACCACGCCGCCCGCGACGATCACGCCGTGCCGGCCGAGGCGCGGCGCGCGGCCGGACACCGCCAGGGCGGCGAGCGCCATCACGGCGACGAAGATGACGGCGGCGCCGATGAACAGCAGCCACGAGATGCCGGCGATCGCCGCCGCCTCGGGTCCGTTCGGCGCGAGCGCGGACTGGAGCATGACGGGCGAGCGGGCAATCCGCGTTCCGGCCCGGGAGCGATGCACCGTGCGGACTACGCCGGACCGGCAGGGGGCTTAACCCCTGCCGACCAGAATCGCGCGATGCCGTTCGCCCAGGTCGGCGAGCTCCAGGTCGCCGAGGACATCCGCTTCCAGCGCCGCGAGTGGCTGGCGGAGCGGCTCGGCTGGGTCGTCATGACCGCGGCGGTCTTCGCCGCGCTGGCCGGCCTGGTGGGCGACGGGCCGGCGAGCAACGCCGTGGCCGCCTCGCCCGGCGGCCGGCTCGCCGTCGAGTACCAGCGCTTCGCGCACCGCCAGGCGCCGACCGAGCTGCGCGTACGCTACGGCGAGGGCTCGGCGCAGCAGGGCAGGATCCGCCTGGCGCTCGACAGTCAGTACGTCGGCAAGCTGAAGATCGAGCGGGTGCAGCCCGAGCCGGAGAAGATCGAGCTCGCGGGCGGGCGCTATGTCTACGTCTTTCCGGCCGGCGACGGGCCGGGGCAGGTCACCTTCGTCGTGCAGATGGAGGCTTTCGGCCGCGTCGCGGGCGGGGTCGCGCTCGGCGAGGAGCGCGTCGCGCTCAGCCAGATCGTCTACCCCTAGCGGCGATGGAAACCGTGCTGCGCACCGCGGTGCTCTACGCGCTGCTGCTCGCGCTCTTCCGCCTGACCGGCAAGCGCACGCTCGCGCAGGTCACCACCTTCGATTTCGTGCTGCTGCTGGTCATCGGCGAGGCGACGCAGAACGCCCTCATCGGCATGGACTACTCGGTGACCAACGGCCTGATCGTCATCGTCACGCTGCTCGTGCTCGACATCGGCCTGTCGCTGGTGAAGCAGCGCTCGCCCACCGTGACCAAGGTGCTGGAGGGCGTGCCGGTGGTGATCGTCGACGACGGCGAGCTGCTGCACGAGCGCATGGACAAGGCGCGCGTCGACGAGGACGACATCATGGCGGCGGCGCGCCAGATGCACGGGCTGAAGCGGCTGCAGGACGTGCGTTACGCGGTGCTAGAGCGCAACGGCAGCATCAGCATCGTGCCGCGCGAATCCGCGCGCTAGGCGCCGTCAGCGCCCGTAGCCGATCCGGTACACGACGCCGTTGCGGTCGTCGGAGACGAGCAGCGCGCCGTCGGGCGCGACGATCACGTCCACCGGCCGGCCGCGCGTGCCCTGGCCCTCCAGCCAGCCTTCGGCGAACACCTCGTAGGACGGCCGCGCGGGATCCTTCACCACGCTGACGCGGTAGCCGATCTTGCGCGAACGGTTCCAGGAACCGTGCTCGGCGATGAAGATGGCGCCGCGGTACGGCGCCGGGAACTGCTTGCCGGTGTAGAAGCGCATGCCGAGCGAGGCGACGTGCGGGCCGAGCTTCAGCGCGGGCGGCGTGAACTCGCGGCACGCGTGCTGCGCGCCGTAGCGCGGGTCGGCGACGTCGCCCGCGTGGCAGTAGGGGAAGCCGAAGTGCAGGCCCGCGCGCGGCGCGCGGTTCAGCTCGTCCGGCGGCACGTCGTCGCCGAGGTTGTCGCGCCCGTTGTCGGTGAACCACAGCTCGCCGGTGCGCGGATCCCAGTCGAAGCCGACGCTGTTGCGGATGCCGCGCGCGTAGATCTCGCGCCTGCCGGGCGAGGCCGGGTCGAAGCGGATGATGGTGCCGTAGCCGGGACGCGGCTCGCAGACGTTGCACGGCGAGCCGACCGCGTAGTAGAGCAGCCCGTCCGGGCCGAAGCGGAGCGTCTTCAGGCCGTGGCCCCGCTCGGCGGGCAGGTCGTCGGCGACGACCGCGGGCTGCGGCGGGTCGTCGAGCCGCTCCTCGATGCGGTCGTAGCGCAGGATGCGGCCGACATCGGCGACGTAGAGCGCGCCGTCCCTGAAGGCGACGCCGTGCGGCGCCTCGAGGCCGCTCGCCACGACGCGCGGCTTGCCGCCGCCGGGCGGCACCGCGTACACCTTGTCGGAGCGGCTGCCGACGAACAGCGTGCCGCGGTCGCCGAGCGCGAGCGAGCGCGCCTCCGGCATGCCCTCGGCGTAGAGCGAGATGGCGAAGCCGCGCGGCAGGCGGATGTCCTCGAGCGGCGGCGCGGCGCGCGCGGCTGCGGAGGTGAGGGCGAGGCACGCGAAGAGGAAGAGCGAGCGCATCGTCAAAGATGCGACACGAACGCCGGCGCCTCCATGCGGTCGTTCATGCCGTCGACGTAGACGATCGGGATCCTCGCCAGCTCCGCCTCGGTCACGCCCTCGAGGCAGCCGATGTTGACGCCGTACATCGTGCCGATCGGCGTCTCGTTGCCGATGCCGAACGGCCGCACGCCGCACACCCGGCAGAAGAAATGCTGGTTCTTGCGCGTGTTGAAGCGGTACTCGGTGAGCATCTCCTTGCCCGCGAGCAGGCGGAAGTTTTCCGGCCGCGCCACCGCCGGCCAGAAGCGGTTGCGCCGGCAGATCGAGCAGTTGCAGCGGAACGAGGGCTGCGTCAGGTCGAGGTCGGCCTCGAAGCGCACGGCGGCGCAATGGCAGCTTCCCCGGTAGGTCTTCAGCATGGGGCCTTCATATCGTATGCGTCACGCCGAGATGGCGGCAGACGTAGGCGGCATAGGCCTGCCCGTGGGTGCTGCACTCGATCGCCCGGCGGTCAGGCATTGGCCGCCGCCTTGGGGCGCGCGAATATGGCGATCATCAGGAGCACCGTGCCGGCGAGCGCGGCCCCTTCGCGGAACAGCGACAGCCCGGCCAGCGTGCCGATGCTCCCCGCCACCGCGTCGCGCGGCATGGTCATCAGCCAGTACTGCGTCGCCGCGCCCACCATCCACGAAGCGGCGAGCAGGGCGAAGCCGACGCCGGCCGCGAGGCCGCCGCCGCGCGCCGCGCGCGCCCAGGCGATGCCCAGCCCCAGCCCGACGAGGTAGGCGAGGAACAAGGGCAGCCCGGGAAGGATGCTGATCAGAAAACCGGTCTTGTCGGTCACGAATCCTCCCTGGTTGGCCGCGCCCTCGGCGGCGCGCCGAAAGAGATTAGCCTAAGCATTCGCGGCCAGTTGGGCGGCGAAAGCGCGCCGGTAGGCGGGCCGCGCTTCGCCGCGGGCGACGTAGGCGGCGAGGTTCGGGAACTCGTCCAGGATGCCCGACGCTCTCAGCCTGAGCAGCACCGACACTATCATCAGGTCGCCCGCGCTGAACGAGTCCTCGAGCCAGTCGGCATCGCCCAGGCGCTCGGCAAGCGGGCCCAGCCGCTCGCGCACGCGATCCTGGACGAGCGGCAGGCGCGCCTCGCTCCAGGGCTCGCCGTGCTCCAGCAGCCTCGCGTTCGCGAGCTCGAGGATCGGCGGCTCCACGGTATTGAGCGCGGCGAACAGCCATGCGATCGCGCGCGAGCGCGCGTTGGCGTCCCGCGGCAGCAGGCCCGCATGGCGCTCGGCGATATGCAGGACGATCGCGCCGGTCTCGAACAGCACGAGGCCGTCTTCCTCGTAGGTCGGAATCTGGCCGAAAGGATGGAGCCTGCGGTGCGCGGGCTCCTTCATCGCGCGGAACGAGACGGGCCGGACCTCGTAGGGCTGGCCCACCTCTTCGAGCGCCCAGCGGACGCGCGTATCGCGCGCCAGGCCCTTGCCGCCGTCGGGCGATCGTTCGAAAGCGGTAATGACGATCGTCAACGCCGTTCGGCCGCTTCTCTTTCCATGGGATTCGCCCGGGAGGCTCCGCTCCCGAGCTGCTCGGCGAGCCCGATGAGAATGCCTTCGGGACCGCGGATGTAGCAGAGCCGGTAGATGCCCTGGTAATCGACCACTTCGTCGACCAGCGTCGCGCCGAGCCTGCCGAGGCGGGCGAGGGTGTCGTCGAGGTTCTCGACCGCGAACATGACCCGCAGGTAGCCCAGCGAGTTCACGGGCGCCGCGCGGTGATCGGCGGCGATGGCGGGAGCGTCGAAGCGCGAGAGCTCGAGGCGGCCGTGGCCGTCGGGGGTGCGCATCATCGCGATCTCGACGCGCTGGCCGCGCAGCCCGGTGACGCGTCCGGCCCATTCGCCCTCGACGCGCATGCGGCCCTCGAGCGCGAGGCCGAGCTCGGTGAAGAACCCGATGGCGGCATCGAGGTCTTCCACCACGATGCCGACGTTGTCCATGCGCCTGACGGTCAAGACGTCACTCTAACCCTTTCTCCTGCCCAGCCAGGCGCCCACGGCCGCGGCAACCAGCATCGGCAGCCTGCATAGGCAGCCACGGCGGCCATTACCGGAATCGACACCAGGAGCTGCCGGTCCGGCGTTCGCACGGCCGGGGCTGCGCTGTCAGCCACTTACGTGTGGCCGGGGTGAAAGCCGCCTTCCACCTTCGAAGTGGGGTCCTCGAGCTCTCGCTGCAGAGCGTTCAGGATCGCGTCGATGGTCTTGTGCGTTTCCGTCCCGTACTCCTCGCGCAGCGCGTTCGCAATGTGACGCACGACGTCGGCGAGGAGAATGCCCCAGGCCGGCGCCTCGGACCTGCCGTTCTCCGCCCACATGCCGATGTTCAGGGCGCAATGCAGGCCTTTCTCGGCGATCCATGCGCTCAGCATCTGCACCGCGTGCTCGTCGCGTTGCGCGGCAGGTGGAACGACCAGCGTTCGCATAGGGATGGCTCCGTGCTGTGGTCTAGCGACGCCCTGCTGTGCCGTGGTCAGCCGAAGCCGTCCACCCTGCGGCTTTCTTCCAGGCTCTTCTGGATCGGGGCAGGATACTTCCTGCGCAGCGCTACCCTTTTCAGGTAGGCGAGCGGCTCGACGAAGTAGGGGTTCTCCTGGACGTTGCCGTCCAGGATGACGTGCGAGTGGGTCGCCAGGATGTCGGCCACCATCCGGCCGCTGCAGCGGTTCATGTCGTACACGCACAGCAGCGTGCAGTCGTACTGCGGCGTGAGCAGGTTCACGCGGGCCTCGTAGGCCATCAGCTCGTCGGTGGTCGGCAGGTTGCGCAGCACCCAGTCCATGTCTCCGTAGGCACGCACCGCACGTCGCGCACTCCGCGTGGCATTGCGCAGCGCTTCCTCGAGCAGCGAGTACATTCGCTCGACCACGAACACCCGGTCTTTCAGGTACGTCTCGTCGGAAGCGAGGAGCTTGAGCTGGCCCGCAGCGACGGCCGCGTCGACGGCCAGGCCGCCGGCCCGCATCCGCTCGAGGTGCTCACCCTGGAAGCTCGGCTCGACGATGGTGACGACCTCCTCCCCCGCCTCGATTCCTTCCCGGAAAAAGGGGTTCAGGATCTGGTACTGCTCGTCCCTCGAGTCGACGAACGCGCAGATGTGCTGGCGTCCCGACAGGCGTCGCCCGCACAGGGTGACGGCACGGTTGGAAGAGATCATGGCGCTGCGTTCAGAGCTTCCGCCTATTTTATCCCCGGCGCCGGCGGCGCATGCCCGCCGCCATCGCGCAGCCGCGTCATGGCGCGCTCGAGGCTGGCGCGGGCGCGCGCCTCGCAACGCGCGCGGCAAGGCGCCGTACCGCAATGCGCTCGCGCCGGAGAAAAGATCCCAGCACCCTAGTGCGCTCCTGCCGATAGCGCTGCTCGGGAACCCGCGAATACTCCTCGCGGATGGCCCGGTCGTATTCGTCGAAGGCCGCCTCGTTCGGCGGCATTTGAGCGCCCTCGAGCGTTAGGTCGAGGTGTCCACGTTATCGGATCAGGTTCC
>DASVDO010000052.1:0-5428 GCA_036381055.1 Burkholderiales bacterium
CCGCCGCCGCCGAGCGGCGGCAGCGGGCCCTGCGGCACGACGATCGAGGAAGCGGCCTGGCGGCGCAGCTCCTGCAGCTCCTTGACCGTGCGCTCGATCGCCTCTTTCGCCTGCGCGCCGAAGTTCTGCGCCGCCTCCTCGAGCGAGGCGGCCTGGATCTCGAAGCCGATCGGCAGCGCGCCCGCGGGCGTGAGCACCTGCGTCTCGCCGACGTAGACGACCGGCTTCGCCGGGTCGGGCGTGCCGTCCTTCTTCACCGGCGTGAGCCGCCGGATGGTGCCGACGCGCCGGTCGGTGAAAACCTCTTCCAGGAAGAGGGCGTTCGGGTCGACCTTAAGCTCGGTCGCGGGGTCGGGTCGGGTGGCCATTGGCGTAAACGACGAATACTAACTCAATCAAGTTCCGTGCCCGAGCGGAAGTTCAGGCGCGAAGCTTGAAGCGCTGGATCTTGCCGGTCGCGGTCTTGGGCAGCTCCGGCAGGAACTCGATCCAGCGCGGGTACTTGTACGGCGCCAGCCGATCCTTCACGTGCTTCTGCAGCTCGCCCTTCAGGCTCTCGTCGGCGGAGCGGCCGGGCTTCAGCACGACGAACGCCTTGGGCTTGACGAGCTTCTGCTCGTCCTCGGCGCCCACCACCGCCGCCTCGAGCACCGCCTCGTGTGACACCAGCGCCGCCTCGACCTCGGCCGGCGACACCCAGATGCCGCTCACCTTGAGCATGTCGTCCGAGCGGCCGCCGTAGATGTAGTAGCCCTGCTCGTCGAAGCTGTACTTGTCGCCGCTGCGCGTCCACGGGCCTTGGAAGGTGCTCTTGGTCTTCTCGCGCTGGTTCCAGTACATGATCGCCGAAGTGGGCCCGCTGATCTGCAGCTCGCCCAGCTCGCCGGGCCGCGTGACGACGTTGCCCGCGTCGTCGACCAGGCGCAGCTCGTAGCCCGGTACCGGCTTGCCGGTGCTGCCGGGCTTCACGTCCCCCGGCCGGTTGGAGAGGAAGATGTGCAGCATCTCGGTCGAGCCGATGCCGTCGAGCAGCTCGGCGCCGGTGCGCTCGGTGAAGCGCTTGAGGATGTCGGGCGGCAGCGCTTCGCCCGCCGACGTGCAGGTCCTCAGGCGGAGCTTTTCGCGCCCGGGAAAGCCGGGCGAGGCGAGCATCGCCGCGTAGAGGGTCGGCACGCCGTAGAAGATGGTCGGCTTCTTCTCCACCAGGCGCTTGAACACCGCGTCGGGTGTCGGCCGCTCGGCCATCAGCACGGCGGTGGCCCCGACCGCCATCGGGAAGGTGAGCGAGTTGCCCAGGCCGTAGGCGAAGAAAAGCTTGGCCGCCGAGAACACCACGTCCGACTCGCGGATGCCGAGCACCGGCTTGGCGTAGAGCTCGGCGGTGAGGATCAGGTGCGAGTGCAGGTGCACCGTGCCCTTCGGCGCGCCGGTCGAGCCCGACGAGTAGAGCCAGAAGCACATGTCGTCGCGCGTGGTCGGCGCCGCCTGGAACTTCGCCGCCGCCGCGGCGAGCAGCTCGTCGAGCTGCCGGCCCTGCAGCACCACGTGCTTCAGGTCCGGGCAGCGGCCGCGGATCGGCTTGAAGCGCTCGAGCAGCGGCTCGGAGACGAACAGCGCCTGGGCGCGGCTGTCGCGCAGCTGGTACTCGTAATCAGCCGAGGTGAGCAGCGTGTTGAGCGCCACCGGCACGATGCCCGCCTTGATCGCGCCGAGGAACAGCGCCGGCCAGTCGCACGAGTCGAGCATGGCGATGGCGATGCGCTCCTCCCGCCTTAAGCCCAGGGAAAGCAGGGCATTCGCCGCCCGGTCGACCCGCTCGGCGAGCTGCGCGTAGGTGCACTCGCCGCGATCGTCGATGAAAGCCGCCTTGGCGCCCCGCCCCGCGGCGAGGTTGCGCCCGATGAGGTCTACCGCTGCGTTGTATTCGCGCGGGATTTCCATGGCTCGTTCTCCCCTGCGTCGCCCGCTGACGGTCCGGAATTGTACGCGGCGTCGGTGAGCGCCTCGCGCACGAAGGCGGCGGCGCTGCGCGCCAGCTCGCGCCCCTTGGCGTGCGCGACGCTCCAGCGGCGCTCCGCCGGCAGGCCTTCGACCTCGAGCTCGAAGAGGAACACGTCGTCCTCGCCCCTGGCGAGCCGCTCGAGCAGCGCTTCGCGGCCGGCGACGTGCAGGCTCGCCTGCACGCCGGGATGGCGCGCGCAGAACTCGGCGAGCAGCCGCGCGGCGACCTCGCGCGCCTCGGGCTCGGCGGCGAGCCGCAGCACCTCGCGCTTGCTGGCGCGGAAAGGCGCGAGCCGCTCCTCGGCGCGCCGGAAGACATCCATCATCTCGGCGCAGACCTCGCGCAGCACCTCGCCGGCGGGCGTGATCCTGAGGCGCCGGCCGTCGGGCTCGAACAGCGGCACCTCGAGCGCCTGCGACAGCTTCTTGAGCTGCATCGATACGGTCGGCTGGGCGAGGTGCAGCTCCTCGGCGGCGCGGGTCACCGACCCCAGGCGCGCGACCGCCTCGAACACCACGAGCTGCGGGAAAAGACCGTGCCGGAAATAGCGGCGCACCGTCGCACGAGACATCTCGGCTCCTTGTCGGATCCGAGGTCTCGCTTGCCACGCGCAACACCTGCTGCGCGCCGCCGGGGCGACCGGAGAAGGCTACTCCCCTTCCCGTAGTGACGACCGCCCCGCCAGGAAGCTACTCCCCTGCGGGTATGCGGCGATCATAGCGCGCGGCCGCGCAAGCGGCAATGATCCATCGCGATTCGCGATGGATGCATCGCGCAATGTCATTTTTCACGCCGCTCGGGCGCCGGAACAATCGGGCGCATGGACTTCCTCTCCGCCGACTTCTTCTCCGCGCTGGCCGCCATCGTCATCATCGACCTCGTCCTTGCCGGCGACAACGCCATCGTCATCGCGCTCGCCGCGCGCAACCTGCCGCGGACCCTGCAGCGGCGCGCCATCGTCTGGGGGACGTTCGGCGCGGTCGCGGTGCGCGCCACACTCACGGTGGGGGTACTGTGGCTGCTCGCCATCCCGGGGCTGTCGCTCGCCGGCGGCGCCCTGCTCGCCTGGATCGCCTATCGGCTGCTCGCCGCCGACGACGGCGGCGAGCACAAGGACGTGCGCCCCGCGGCCGGCTTCTGGGGCGCCATGCGCACCATCGTCGTCGCCGACGCGGTGATGGGCCTGGACAACGTGCTGGGCGTGGCCGGCGCGGCGCACGGCGACGTGCTGCTGGTGGTGCTCGGCCTGCTGATCAGCGTGCCGATCATGGTCTGGGGCTCGCGCATCATCCTGCGCTGGATCCAGCGCTTCCCGGCGCTCCTGTACGTGGGCGGCGCGGTGCTCGCCTGGACCTCGGCCAAGATGATCGTCGACGAGCCGCTGATCGCCGCGGCGCTCGAGCCGCAGCCGCTCGTGCGCGGCGCCATCTACCTCGCGATGATCGCCGGCGTGCTCGGCATCGCCGCGCTCCGCAACCGTCGCTCAGCCAAGGAGGTGCTGCCATGAAAGTGCTCGTTCCTCTGGACGGCTCGTCCGCCGCCCTCGCCGCCGTCGACCACCTCGAGGCGCTCGCCCGCAGGGGCGTGGCGCTCGAGGTCGTGCTGCTGCACGTGCAGGTGCGCTTCCATCGCCATGTCTCGCAGTTCACCAGCCGCGCCGCGCGCGACGCGCTGCGCGCCGAGCGCAGCGCCGCGGCGCTCGCGCCGGCGATGAACCGCCTGTCGAAGGACGACATCGCCTTCGTCGCCATGACCGCGTGCGGCGCCGACGTCGCCGAGCGCATCGCCGCGGTCGCCGAGCGCGAGCAGGTCGACGAGATCGTCATGGGCGTGGGCCGCCATCCGCAGTGGCTGCGCTGGCTCAACCCGTCGATCGCGCAGCGGGTGATGCAGCTCACCGACATCCCGGTGACCGTGCTGACACGCGGCCGCGTGTCGCGCCTGCAGCGCTACGCCGTGCCCGCGGGCGTCGCCGGCATCGCGGCGCTGCTGATCGCCTCCGAGTAGCGGCTAGCCCGGCAGGGAAAGCGCCCGGAGCGCCGCGAGCCACGCGATCAGGGCGAGCAGCATGCGCAGGCGGTTGAGCGCGATCCAGCGCCCGGCGCTCGCCGCCGCCTGCGCCGCCGGCAGGCTCTCCGCGCGCATCAGCCTGACCGCGTTGGGAATGAAGTAGCCGAAAGTCGCCGCGCGCTCCACCAGGCCGACGCAAGCGGCGGCGAGCCACCAGCCGCCGCGCGGCGTGTCGAGCCCCCAGGCGAGCGCCAGGCTGGCGAGCGTCAGCAGGGTGAGCGGCACGGTGGTCACGTAAGCCCAGAAGCGCCGTCCCGAGTCCATGCGCCGCATCGTCTCGGCGTCGACGCGCACCGCGCCGCCCGAGCGCGGGAACCATAACGGCAGGGCGACGCGCATCTCGTAGAACCCGGCGCCGGCGGCGATGCCGCCGAACACGACGAGCAGCCAGAGCACCGCGCTTTCCGGCCCGGACATGCGGCCTCAGCGGCTGCGGGCGATCAGCTCCGCGGCGGTCAGCTCGGGCTCGATGCCTTGCGCCTCCTCGGCGGCGTAGTTGAGCTCGATCTTGATGCCGTTCGGGTCGTAGAAGAAGAGCTGGAACAGCGCCTGGCCGTTCGCGCGGCGCTGGCTGAAGGGGACGTTCTCCTTCCTGAGATGCGCGATCATCTCGCGCAGGCCGGTCGCGCGGAAGGCGATGTGGTCTATCGCGCCGGTGCCCGCGCCGCCCGCCTGCGAGGTCCGCCCCAGGTACTGCTTCTGGATCTCGCCGGCGTTGCGGGCGCTGGGGCCGATGTGCACCACGTCGACGCCGCCGAGGTACATCCAGTGCACCGGGAAGCCGAACTCGGGATGCGGGCCGGCCTTCATGCCGAGCACCCGCTCGTACCAGTCGCGCGTCGCGTCGATATCGTCCGCGGCGACCAGGAAGTGCTCGATGTGCGAGAGCGGCATGCCGCGAATATATACCCGCTACTTGCCGCCGGTCTTCCTCGACTTCGCCGCCTCGCCGATCAGCTCCCGGCACGGGCTGTTCTTGTCCTTGCCCTCCTCCATCAGCGGCAGCACGGCGAGCAGCGGATTCAGGATGCCGAGCAGGATGGCGCCCGCGCCCTTCGCCGTGACGCGCCCCATGTCGGGGCCGATGTCGGGCTGGCCGAAGGTGCCGCGGATGTAGAGCGGGCTGCGCAGCGAGGCGATGCTGCCGTCCTTCGGCTTGGGCTCGAGCTTGATGTCCATCTGCTCGGTCTTCAGGTTGACCGTGCCGCCGCCCTGCACGTTGACCACCGAGGTGTCGAACACCAGCGCGTTGGTGCTCATCACGCCGCCCTTCACGCCGAAATCGGCGATCGCGCAGCGGATGTCGATCTGCTCGTCGCCCTTCAGCTTCACGCGCGCCGCGTTCCACAGGTCGAG
>DASVDO010000053.1:0-4888 GCA_036381055.1 Burkholderiales bacterium
ACGTGGTAGCCGCCGCCCTGGGGCAGGTCGAGCGTGTGCGCCACGCACAGCCAGGCGCGGCGGAAGATGCGCTCGCGCTCGAGCGCGTAGCGCTCGGGCGAGATCTTCTCCAGGATCGGGATGCGGTCCGCGAGCCCGCTCGTGTCGCCGCGGAACACCGACTGCAACGTCGCCGCCATGCTGGTCCTTCCGGGTAATTAGTACGTATACGTACTAATTATGGCGGGAAATCCGCGGCGGCGGAAGGGTTGGGCAGGGGGCGGTTTCGAGTACCCCCCCTCCGTCCCCGCTACGCCAGATGCGCGATGGACGAGATCTCGACCAGGAACTCGGGCTTCACCAGGTCGGCGCGGATGCAGTAGCGCGCGGGCGGCGTGGCGGGGAAGTACTCGCGGTAGACCTCGTTCATCGCCGCGTAGTCGCCGTCCTTGTCGAGGGCGAGGGTGCCCGAGACGTAGAGCACGTTGCCGGGCTTCGCGCCGGGCGAGTAGGGCGCGAGCGGCGGCGCGGAGCCTTTGGGAACGATCGGTTGGTAGGGCATGGGATGTCCTTCTCGGGGTTTACCTGGAGTGCCTGCGCTGGTAATGCGCCTTGTGCGGGATGACGTTGCGCACGCCGCCGCGCGGGTCTTCGACATCGCCCCTGTAGCGCGGGATCAGGTGGATGTGCGCGTGCCACACCGACTGCCCGGCGGCCTCGCCGCAGTTCACGCCGACGGTGAACGCATCGGGCTTGTGGCGCGCCTCGAGGATCGCCTTCGCTTCGCGCACGAGCGCGAAGCAGGCCGCGTACTCCTCGCTCGTCAGGTCCCAGATGGTGGTCGCGTGGCGGCGCGGCACGATCAGCGTGTGGCCGGGCGAGACGGGGTAGGTGTCGTAGACCGCCTGCGCGAGCGCGTTCTCGGCGACCAGCTTTTCGTTCGCGGTGTGGCAGAAGATGCAGGACAAAAGGGGGCTCCTTTCCGCCGAATGGTAACGCGCACGCGAAAAAGCACCCGGGCCGGCGCATATCGGCCCATACTGGCGTCCCTTCCACGCACCAGTAAAGGAGAGCTGCGTGCGACAACCACCCGTCCTGCCGCTCGAGCCGCGCCCGTCTGGCGCCGGCGCGTTCTTCGACTACGCGCGCCTCGTCGCGCGAGAGCAGTTGCGCCGCGACACCGCGCGTCCGCACACGCGCGCGCAGTACCTCTCGCGCGCCGAGCAGCGCTGGGAAGGCGAAGGCGGCTACACCCCCGCCTGAGCCGCGAGCGCCTTTCCTAGCCCGCCGCGGCGAGCCTCGCGCGGGCCGGCGAGCCGGTCAGCGCGCGGGCGAGGGCGCGCAGCAGCGCGGCGCCGTCGCCCCGCCACGCCGAGCCGTGCATGCAGGCGAGGGTGGTCGGCCGCTCGGCGGCGAGGCGCTCGAGGTTGGCGGCGGTATCCGGATGGTGCGCGTAGTAGTCCATCGGCGCGCGGAACGCCTCGCTCGGCCCGAGGATGTCGCTCTCGGTGAGCGGCGTCGCGCCGCTGCCGCCCTGCGTGAAGAGGTCGCCGCACAGCATGGTGCGCGTCTCGAGCTCCATCATGAAGCCGTTGTCCCAGCCGTGCGGCACGTGCGGCGCGTCGAGCCAGCGCAGGCGATGGCGGCCGAGCTCCAGCACCTCGCCGTCCGCCAGGGGGCGCGGCGGACGGATGGCGATGTCGTTCACCGAGACCATGGCGCCGATGCGGCTCGACAGCGCTTCGGCGCGCGGCGCCGCGGCGAGGAAGTCGTTGAGCGCCCCGCACTCGTCGGCCTCGAAATGCGAGAAGGCGACCCAGCGCAGCCGCTCCAGCGGCAGCACCTTGCCGATCGCCTCGGCGACCAGCGGGAACATGCGCTTCGGGCCGGTGTGGAAGAGGAGCGGCTGCTCGTCGGCGACGAGGTACTGGTTGAAGTTGAAGTCGGGCCCGCCGGGAACCTGGACCGGGGTGTTGATGCGGTAGATGCCCGGCGCGATCTCGTGCAGGTTCGTGCCGGAGGCGGCATTGGTGATCATGGCGTTCTCCTGGTTTGAAAAAAAGACGCCGGGGATGTGTAACGACCGGCCGCGCCGTTACACAGCCTCGCAGGGGATTCCGCTATGCTGACCCGGCCTTGCACCAGCGCCTCGCCGCCACCCTGGAAGACGGCGCCCTCGCCCGCGCCGTCGCGCCCGGGGCGGCGGCGCAGCCCGGGCTCGACCGCGCGCAGGCCGAGGCGGAGCTGTGCCGGCGCTTCGCGCCCCGCATCAGGCTCTACGGCCTGCGCCACCTGCGCGACCCGCACGCCGCGGCCGACCTCGTGCAGCAGGTGCTGATGACGACGCTCGAGCGCCTGCGCGCCGGCGAGGTGCGCGAGCCCGAGCGCATCGCCTCGTTCGTGCTCGGCACCTGCCGCATGACGGCGCTGGAGATGAAGCGCGGCGCGGCGCGCCGCGAGCGGCTGCTCGAGACCTGGACGCACGTCGAGGAGGCGGCGCAGGACGCCGAGCCGCGCCCGCTCGACGAGGCGCGCCTCGCGCGCTGCCTCGAGGCGCTGCCCGAGCGCGAGCGCTCGGTGGTGCTGCTCGCCTTCGCCGGCGAGAAGTCGGCGCAGGAGACCGGCGCCGAGCTCGGGCTGACGCCGGGCAACGTGCGCGTCGTGCGCCACCGCGCCCTCGCGCGGCTGCGCCAGTGCATGGAGGGACGATGAGCGCCCGGCCGTGCGCCTCGCCGGTCGATTTCGCGCTGCTCGCCGACTACTGGCTGGGCGATGCCGGCGCGCAGGAGCCGGCGCTGGAAGAGCACCTCTTCGGCTGCGGGCACTGCACCGCGCGGCTCGCGGAGCTCGCGCGCCTGGGCGCCGGCGTGCGCACCGCGTTCCTCGCCGGGGCGCTGACCGCCGTCGTCTCCGCGCCCTTCGTCGAGAAGCTGAGGCGCGAAGGCGTGCGCCTGCGCGAGTACCGCCTGCGCCCCGGCGAGACGCTGAGCTGCACGATCGCCGCGAGCGACGACTTCGTCGTCAGCCGGCTCGCCGCCGACCTCCGGGGCGTGAAGCGCCTCGACCTGCTGCGCGAGATCGAAGGCCGGCCCGCGCTGGAAATGCACGACGTGCCTTTCGACCCGGCCGCGGGCGAGCTGCTGGTCCTGCCGCCCGCGGCGGCGCTGAAGAAGATGCCGTCGCACGTCGAGCGCGTGCGGCTCGTCGCGGTGGAGGAGGCGGGCCGGCGCACCATCGGCGAGTACACCTTCGACCATCGCGCCGAACCATAGCGCCGAAAAACAGGGCGCCGAAAAGCAGGGCGCCGAAAAACAGGGTCAGACCCCGTTTTCTAGTCCGTTCGGCGTCCCCGCGCGGCGACGCCCCGATGCGGCCGCTCGTCTAGCATTGCCCCCGCAAGGAGGTCTATGCCATGCGCATCAAAGGGCAGGCGGACATCGAGATTTTCATCAGCGACAGCGGCTACATATGCCTTCGCCAGCGCGACGACGTCAACGCGGAGAACGTCATCGAGTTCGCGCCGGCCTACGGGACGAAAGTCGCGGAGGCGATCCGCGAGCTGCAGGACTTCGCGCAGACCAAGTTCGAAAAGGCGGTGCTGGTCGACGACTGACGCCGAGGCGACGCGGCCCCCAGGCGGCAGCCTCTATCCGTGGACCCGGCAGGCGGTAAACTGCAAATTCGTCGCGGTTACTGGAGCGGGGGGATGAAGGTCAAATACGGCGTCGAGACGGACACCCTGACGGTGATCTTCCGCGATGTTCCGGTCGCGGAAAGCGACGAGGAAAAGCCGGGCGGCGTGACGGTGCAGACCGAGGACTAGCGCCGGCGAGACGGACCGCGCATTTCCGGCAGAAGAGCTCCCCGGTGAAGATGAACGAAAACTCGCTGTTCGCGATCCTGCTGCGCTCGCAGTGGTGGGTGAGCGGGCTGGTGGCGCTCGGGGTGATCGGCGTGCTGCGCTTCCTGATGCCGACGCCGTACGCGATCGCGGCGGCGCTGCCCTTCATCGGCATCTCGGCGTACGTGCTGTCGAAGCGGCTGCGCGCGCCGAGCGGCCGGCGCATCGCGGCGACGCTCGAGCGCCTGCGCGCGATGCCCTGGAGCGAGTTCTCGGCGGCGGTGGCGGCCGCCTACGCGCGGCAGGGCTACGAGGTGCGGCGCGTGGACGGCGGCCCGGCGGATCTTGCGCTGGTGCGCGACGGCTACACGACGCTCGTCGCCTGCAAGCGCTGGAAGGCGACGCGTACCGGCGTCGAGCCGCTCCGCGAGTTCCACGCCGCGGCGAGCCGGCGCGAGGCCGACGAGCGCATCTACGTCGCCGCCGGCGAGGTCTCCGACAAGGCGCGTACCTTCGCGGCCGAGCACCGCGTCCGGCTCATCGAGCAGGGCGAGCTCGCGCGGCTCCTCCTCAAGGTCAGGTAAGCCCCATCTGCGCGAGCGCCGCGCGCCCCGCGATGCCGTAGGGGTTGCCGAGCGTCTCCGCGATCTCGAAGTGGTTGTAGCCCTCGCCGGCGACGAGCTCAACCGCCTTTCCGGCGGCGCACAGCGCTTCGGCGAACTCGCGCGACTGGCGCTGGAACTCCGGCGTCTCGAGCGTCCCGTAGACGAGCACGATCGGCGCGCGGATGCGCTCGAGGTGGCGCTGCGGCGAGAGCGCGTGCTCCATCTCGTCGGTGAAGCGCACGTAGCTCGAGCGTTTGGAGAGGCGTGGGCCGCGAAGGTCGTACATGCCGCTCACCAGCGTGTAGCCCTTGACGCAGTCCGCCGGCAGGCCGAAGTCCTTCTCCCAGTCGGTGCTCGCCGCGACGCCTGCGAGGTGCGCGCCCGAGGACGTCCCCGACACGTAGAGCCGCTCGCGGTCGGCCCCGAAGCGCGCGCAGTTCTTCCACACCCAGGCGATCGCCCG
>DASVDO010000054.1:0-28744 GCA_036381055.1 Burkholderiales bacterium
AGGCCACCGACACGTCCTGCGCGAACTCGGCCTGCGCTTCCGGGCCCGGCGACCAGTCGTCCTCGAGCAGCGGCTCGGGCAGCCATACCCCCACGTACTGCTCTCGCCGGGCGGCCGCCGAGCCGAGCCGGTCGAGGCACAGGTTGGTCACCAGGCGCGAGAGGTAGGCGCCGGGATTCTGGACGGTGCTCTCGTCCACCTCGGACCAGCGCAGCCAGGCTTCCTGCACGATGTCCTCGGCCTCGCTGCGCGAGCCGAGCATGCGGTAGGCGAGGGCGCGCAGGCTGCGCGCGTGCTCGCGGTCGTAGCGCAGGGCCCGTTCGGTGAGCGTGCTCATGCCGGGATAGACGGGACAGCCCCGTCCGTTGTGACATCGGGGAGCTACATTTTCGGCTTCTTGTGCGCGTTCGGCTGCTCGCGGATCGGCCGGATCGGCCGCACCTCGACCGAGCCGACCGAGGCCGGCGGGACGCGCGAGGCGATCTGGATCGCCTCGTTCAGGTCGCGCGCCTCGATCATGTAGAAGCCGGCGAGGCACTCCTTGGTCTCGGCGAACGGGCCGTCGGTGACGCTCACCTTGCCGTTGCGCACGCGCACGGTGGTGGCGGTGGCGACCGGCTCGAGCGCCTCGGAAGCGATGCAGTGCCCGCTCTCGCGCACCGAGCGGTCGAAGGCGAGGCAGTGCAGGTCGTCGACCTCGCGCATCTTCTCTTCTTCGCCGTAGACGAGGCACAGGTACTTCATGGGTTCTTCGCTCCCGCGATCACCATCCAGGAGACGCCGAACCGGTCGGCGACCATGCCGAACGCCCTGGCGAAGAAGGTCTCGCCGAGCGGCATCTGCACCTGGCCGCCGTCGGCCAGCGCGTCGAAGCGGCGCTTCGCGTCCGCCTCGTCGGCCGCGTCGTACGACAGCGAGAAGCCCTGGAACGCCGGCCGGCCGGCGCAGTTGCCGTCCGAGATCATCACCGGGCCGCCGCCGATGCGCAGGCAGGCGTGCATCACCTTGTCGCCGCTGCCCGGCGGGATGTGCTCCGGTGAAGGGCTCTCCTTGAAGCGCATGAGCATCTCGACCCGGGCGCCGAGCGCGCGCTGGTAGAAATCGACCGCCTCCTGCGCGCGGCCGTCGAAGAAAAGGTAAGGCGTCGGCATGGTCAGCCTCCCAGCTCGAGCTGCTTGGCGCGCGCCACGGCCGGCGTGTCGCCGAACTCGTCGAGGTCGAAATAGGGCCGCACCTCGATCTCGCCGTCGCCGCCGTCGATCGCCGGGTTCGGGAAGCGCTTGGTCCAGGCGATCGCTTCCTCGCGCGACTTCACGTCGATGATGGTGTAGCCGGCGACCAGCTCCTTCGACTCGGTGAATGGGCCGTCGACGAAGCTGCGCTTGCCGCCCTTGTCGTAGCGGATGCGCCAGCCGTGGCTGCTGGCGCGCAGCCCGGCGCCGTCGACCAGCACGCCGGCCTTCGCCATCTCCTCGTGGAAGCCGACCATCTCCGCGATCAGCGAATCGGGCGGCAGCTTGCCGGCTTCCGAGTCCTTCGTGGCCTTCACCAGGATCATGAACTTCACGGGCGTCCTCCTTCCACGGCACCAGTCGTCATTGCGCAGCCTCCTTGAGCTTCGCGATATCGAGCTTGACCATCTTCATCATCGTCTGCATCACGCGCGGCGCGGTCTTCGGATCGTCGTAGAACGACATCATGCCGGCGGGCATCACCTGCCAGAAAACGCCGAAGCGATCCTTGAGCCAGCCGCACTGCACCGGCCGGCCGCCGTCGGCGAGCAGCCTTTCCCAGTAGTAGTCGAGCTCTTCCTGCGTCTCGCATTCCACGGCGAACGACACCGACTCGTTGAACTTGAACTGCGGTCCGCCGTTCAGGCCGATGAACGGATGGCCGTCGAGCTCGAACTCGACCGTCATCACGCTTCCGACGGGTCCGGGACTGCCTTCCGGGTAGCGGGTGATCCGGCCGAGCTTCGCCTGCCGGAAGATCCCGGCATAGAACCTCGCCGCCTCCTCGGCCTGGCCGTCGAACCACAGGAAGGTCTTGATTGCCTTGGCTTTCAGCATGATTTCGCACCTCGCCTCATGAACCTTGGTCGAACGGCGGGGGCGAGAATCGACATCAGGGCTCGAGCTCGCCGAGGCGCCGCTCGAGAAAGCGCCGCTCGGGCCCCTGGCGGGCGAGAGAGATCGCCTTACGGTAGGACGCGGCCGCCTCCCGGGTCCTGCCCAGCCGGCGGCACAGGTCGGCATGCACTGCGTGTGCCAGGTGGTAGCCCGAGAGCTCCTCGAGCAACGCCTCTACCGTGGGCAGCGCCTGCGCCGGGCCGTCGCGCATCGCCACCGCCACTGCGCGATTGAGGGCGACGACAGGCGAAGGGTCGAGCCGCGACAGGACGTCGTAGAGGCCGATGATCTCGTCCCAGTCGGTGTCCCGGGTGCTCGGGGCTTCGGCGTGCACGGCGGCGATCGCCGCCTGCAGGCAGTACGGGCCGAAAAGACGCGTCTTCAGCGCGCGCGTGGTGAGCTCGACGCCTTCGGCGATCATTTTGCGGTCCCACAGGCTGCGGTCCTGGTCTTCCAGCAGCACCAGCTCGCCGGAGGGCGCGGTGCGCGCCGCGCGGCGCGATTCCTGGAGGAGCATGAGCGCCAGCAGGCCGATGGCTTCCGGCTCGGGGAGCAGCTCGACCAGCAGGCGCCCGAGCCGGATCGCCTCGCCCGAGAGCTCGGCGCGCGTCACCGCGTCGCCCGAGGACGGGGAGTAGCCTTCGTTGAAGACGAGGTAGATGACGCGCAGCACCGCGTCCAGGCGCTCGGGCAGCGCCGCGGGCGCCGGCACCTCGTAGGGAATCTTCGCATCGCGGATCTTCGCTTTCGCGCGCACGATGCGCTGCGCGAGCGTCGGCGCCGGCGAGAGGAAGGCGCGCGCGATCTCCTCGGTGGTGAGGCCGCACACCTCGCGCAGCGTGAGCGCCACCTGCGCGTCGGAGGAGAGCGCCGGGTGGCAGCAGGTGAAGATGAGGCGCAGGCGGTCGTCCTCGATCTCGTCCGCCTCGCGCGCCGGCGCCTCCGCGGCCAGCGTCTCGGCATGCTCGTCCTCCAGCGGGTCGAAGCGCGCCCGGCGGCGCAGAGCGTCGATCGCCTTGAACCGCCCGGCCGAAACCAGCCAGGCGCGCGGGTTGGCCGGAACCCCTTCCTTCGGCCACTGCTCCAGCGCGGCGCGAAAGGCGTCGTGCAGGCCTTCCTCGGCGAGGTCGAAATCGCCCAGCAGGCGCACCAGGGTGGCGAACACCCGCCGGGACTCCTCGCGGTAGATCGCGTCGACCTGCCGGGCGATTTCGCTTTCGGTGGGCAAGCGCCGGATTATCGCCGTTGACTGACTTAATGAGAATCGTTATCGTTCTGGCCGATTCGGCGCAAGCCCGCCGCGGAACCTCCGCCGCAAGCCAGCCAGCGCTACCACCACCACTGGAGACCCGCTATGTCCAGAGTCGCATTGCTGTTATCGCTCGCCCTCGCCTCGCCGGCCGCTTTCGCCGCGGCCGACTGCCAGAAGCACCCGAAAAGCGAGTGGATGCCCCAGGCAGAAGCAAAAAAGAAGCTCGAGGCGCAGGGTTACAAGATCCGCGTGTTCAAGGTCGACGGCAACTGCTACGAGATCTACGGCCGCAACAAGGAAGGGAAGAGGGTCGAGATCTATTTCGACACCAAGACGCTCGCGGTGGTGAAGCAGGAGATCGAGGACTAGGCCGCCGATGGCGGGGACCGTAGCGGTATGGGACCCGCTGGTGCGCATCGTGCACTGGACGGTCGCCGCGCTCGTGGTCGTCGACCTCTTCAACGAGGCGGGCGCGAATCCCTGGCACCGCAACCTGGGCTACGCCGCCGGCGCGCTGGTCCTGCTGCGGCTGGCGTGGGGACTGATCGGCCCGCGTCCCGCCCGCCTCGCCGCCATGGCGCGCGCCGCGCGCGACGCGCTGCCTTATGCGAGGTCGCTGATGCGACCGCCCGGAGAGCCGCCTGTCGGGCACACCCCGCTCGGCGCCTGGATGGCCTTCACGCTGTGGACGCTGGTGCTCGCCACGGTGTTCACCGGGTGGCTGCTGCGCCTGGACGCTTTCTGGGGCAGCGACACCGTAGAGCAGGTGCACACGGTCGCCGCTTACGTGCTCGGCGGCTGCGCGCTGGTGCACGTCGCCGGCGCCGTGGCGACCAGCCTGCGCTACCGCGTGAACCTGGTCGCCGCGATGGTGACCGGCAGGAAACGCCTGCGCTAGCTGCGGAACGGCGCGCCGGACGAAGGCTTCATCCGGCTTCGTACATCGTCGCCTGCCGGTGCAGCTTGCGGATGCCTTCCAGGTGCTCGCGCTCGGTCTCGCGTGCCTCGCGGAAGCGCGCCGCCATCTCGTCCTGGCCGAACTCCCGTGCAAGCCGCACCAGCTCTTCCCAGGCGTCGTTGTCGGCGAGCTCGGCGACCAGGATGGCGTGCAGCGACTGGGTCACCGAGGTCATCGGGTCGGTGACGACCTGCATCAGGCCGGTCGACTCGACGCCCGCCATGTCGGCGGCCGGCGTCTGCGACGTCGGATCGGCGCCGAGCTTCTCCAGGCAGCCGACGAGCAGCCTGAAGTGCTCCTCTTCCTCGCGGCAGTAGTGCTCCAGCTGCTCGATCACGTCGGCGCCCTGGCCGTCGGCCACGGCGCGGCACTTGGTGAGCATCGCCTGGTAGAGCCGCGTGCCGGAGCGCTCAAAGGCGAGGCGCTCGCCGAGGCGATCGACGAGCACGTGCGCCTTCTTGCCGGCGAGCGCCTTCATCCCCGACTTGACCGCGCCCTTCGCGGTGGCGGGCGGCGGCACGGAGCCGACCGGCCCGGAGGACTGGATATAGGCCGTGCGCACCTCGACGAGGCCGGTGTCGTCGCCCGGGGTGAAGACGGCGCCCTTCGCCTCCTCGAGCATCTTCTGCGTCTGTTTCGGCGACATCTGGATGCCGGTGCGGTTGGTGCCGAGCTGGGTCTGCTTCTGCATGGTCCGTGTCCTTTCCGGGTTATGCCGCCTTGCGCTGCAGCTCGGTGCCGGGCGTCCAGCGGTAGCCCGCCGCGACGGTCTCGGACGGCGAGCCTTGCGAGTTGAGCTCCGAGCGGTACTGCCTGGACGCCGCGCTTTCCTGCGCCTTCGGCACGAAGTCCGCGCCCCTGGCCCGCAGGTCGACTTCCTGCGCCAGGACCTTGCGCACGAACTCGCGCTGGCTCGCGTAGGCGATCGGCTCGGGCAGCTTCTCGGGCAGGATCTCCATCGGGTCGCGCTTCTCGTGCTTCTTGTAGAGCTCCGCGACGTAGTGCAGGTGGCCGAGCTCGTACTCCAGGAAGCGCTCCCAGATCGCGCGGATGCGGGCGTTGGGCTCCTGCGCGGCGCAGCTATGGTAGTTGTAGACCTCGGTCGCCTCGTGCAGCAGCCACTTCTCGAGCCAGGTCTCGTTCGGGTCGATGATCGACTCGTACTGCGTGACGTGCTGCTCCTCGATGTGCGCGATCTCGGCGTAGAGCTGGCGCGCCACCGGGTCGGCGTACGTGGGACCGACGTTCTGGTAGAAGTTCTGCGTCTGCTGCTCGCCGGCCATGATGGTGAGCGCGTGCATCTTGGACAGCGGGTGCGCCGCGGCGCGGTCGTAGTGGCGCCGCAGGTCGTCTTCCGGATGCCGGTGCTCCTCGGCGGTCGGCCGGCCGGGCAGGATGTCGGTGTAGCTCTGCAGGATGTTGTTGGCGTCGCGCCCCTCGAGCCGGTCCATCAGCGCCGAGTAGCGGTACATGTGGTCGAAGTCCTCGAGCAGGCCGTAGCGGTAGACCTGCGCGAGGTACGGATCGGGCTCCTTCTGCGCCACCGCGGCGGTCACCTCGATCGCCACCTGCTCGTAGCCGATGGTCGTCTCGAGCGTCGAATGGTCGGCGCCGATCAGCCAGTTCACCATCACCTGCTGGTGCGCTTCCTTGCGCCGCACGCAGGCAAGGTGCCGCTGCAGCTCGCGGTCGGGGCACATGCGCGCGAACGAGTGCTGGAAGCGCATCGCCTCCAGCTCGATGCCGTTCATGAGGATCACCCTGACGCGGGTGTAGGCGTCGTCGTCGAGCTTGCTGATCGGCTGCTGCACCATGTCGCGCCAGGTGAACTTCTGGCGCTCGAGGGGAACGCCCTTCGTTTCGAGCAGGGATGCCACGGGGTCTCCTTTGCGAAAAAGCGCAGACCCCGCCGCAAGCGCTATACCCGGCAGGATAGGGGTCGCGCGCGTTCGCTTGTCGCGGCGCGCGCTACGCGCGGCTTACTGGACGATCGGCAGGTTGCGCCGGACGGTGGTGTAGGTCTCGCCGAGCTTCATGGCGCACAGCCGCGCGACGGCCTTGTCCGGCTTGCCGCGGTCGGGCATGGTGGCCCAGCCCTGGCTGGACAGGACCTCGGCGCGCCGGCTCCACTCGACGTTGACCAGCTTGGCGAGCGCGAGGTGCGCCGCGTCCTGCGCCATGAACGACTCCGCGCAGACCGCCGCCGCGAGCTCGGCGCGCGCCAGGCGCGCCGCGGCCTTCGCCCGCGCGTCGGCGCCCCGCTCGCCCAGCCACTTGCCGCCGGCGCCGCCGAGCGCGGCGCCCAGCACGAAGACGAGGAGCACGGTGGTCCGGCGGGGCGACCGGCGCTCCCGGAAGTCGAACATCGCTCCCCTGCGGCGCATCGACGGCAGCTTAGGTAGCGCCGGATTAAGCGTCGCTTAAAGATGTCGCTCGGACTACGACCCCCGTTTCGAACGGCGGGGCGGCGCGCGGTAGCCGTTGCACCGGGCGCGCCCTAGAACTACTGCCGCGATGCGGGTCCTGCTGGCCGCCCTCCTGCTGCTCGCGCTGCCGTGCGTGGCCCAGGAGCGGGCGCGAGAGCTGCTCGTCGGCGCCGGTACCGACGTCGTGCACCGCCCCGGCCTGCTCGTGGCGCGGATCGCTTCCGATCCGCTCTCTCTGCTGGTCTGGGACGAGCACCTCGACTTCGGCGTCGCGCTGAGCCACCGCTTCGGCACGCTCGACGGCTGGAGCGCGTCGCTCGGCGGCATCGTCGTGCGCCACACCGACGGCGACCTCGGCACCCATGCCAACTTCCTGCTCGGCGCCAGCTACTGCCGGCGGCGGCTCTGTCTCTCCTACGCGCACATCTCGCACGGCGCCGTGCTGGGCATCGCGCCGCGCAAGAGCAATTCCGGACTGAACTTCCTTCTCCTCGAGCGCCGATTTCGCTGACCGGCGGCTGCAAAAGGGTGTATAAGAGCTGACGAAGCGCTGCGCTGGACGCCGAGTCGACCACCCCCCTGCTTCGCATTGCCCGCAAGGAGCGAAGCCATGCCAGCCAGCACCATCCGAATCAGCGGCACCCCCCAGGAATGGACGCTCGAGCGCATCGCCCGGCTGAGCGTGCAGGACATCAAGCAGTTGCGCGAGAACGCGCGGCGCCTGGACGAGCAGACGGTAGCCGCGCTGTGCAGCCAGGCGCTGGGCATGGCGCGCAGCGCGCACGGCTCGTCCGGGCGCAGCAAGTCCGCGAGCAGCGCCAGGCCGCGCCGGCTGATCGCCCGCACCCGCGCGTTCGAGGCGCGCGGCGTATGGCTGCAGGACCCGCGCACGAGCTGGGGCGGCCTGCGCAGGTCCGACGGCGCGGTGGTCATGGCGCTGTGGGCCGACGCGATCCAGTCGGAGGACGGCACCTGCCGCTACCTGCTCTGGGCGCCGAACGTGGACGGATCGCGCCCGTGGTCCGACCAGGCGGCGGGAAAGGAGCGGCTCGAGCACTGCCGGCGCGCCATGGCGCAAGGGCGCGCCGAAGGGCTGCTCGTGTACGGCGAGCCGCGCGACGGCTACCTGCCGGAAGACAAGGCGCAGAGCGTGCTGGGCGTCGACCCGGAGTGCCTGATCGTCTTCCAGGTGGAGACGCGCGGCGCCGAATACTGGGCCGCCTGGGGCAAGCGCGCACCACGGCGCCGCGAAAAGCAGTGATCGTCACAAGCCAAGGAAGGAACAGCAGATGGCAACTGGCACCGTGAAGTGGTTCAACGACGCGAAGGGCTTCGGCTTCATCACCCCCGATGACGGCGGCAAGGATCTTTTCGCGCACCACAGCTCGATCCGGATGGACGGCTACAAGTCGCTCAAGGAAGCGCAGAAGGTCTCGTTCGACGTGACGCAGGGCGCCAAGGGCCCGGCGGCGACGAACATCAAGGTGCTCTAAGCCGCAGCGCGCGAGCGCGCGAGGAAGAAGGCGCTCGCGACGAGCAGCGCCACGACGAGCTGCCCGGCGACCACCTCCACGCTCGGGTAGATGCCGAGCAGCGGCAGCGGCGGGAAGGGAAGCGCGGAGACGCCGAGCACGCCCGCTTCCTGCAGCGCCGCGAGGCCGTGCCCGGTGAAGACGAGCGCGAGCAGCGCGAGCAGCGCCGAGGTGGCGCCGAAGAAGAGCCCGATCGGCAGCCGCACGCTGTACCTGAAGAGCACGAAGCCGATGACCGCCAGGGCGAGCGCCGCGGCCACCGCTCCGCCGAGCACGGCCGTGCGCGAGCCTTCGCCCCCCTGCGCCCACAGCGCCTGGTAGAAAAGCACGATCTCGAACATCTCGCGGTAGACGGCGAGGAAGGACACCGCGGCCATCGCCCACAGGGTGCGCTTGCTCAGCGCCTGCCCGACCTGCTCGGTGATGAAGCGCGCCCACGCCTGGGCGTACGACTTGCCGTGCAGCCAGTAGCCGACGTAGAGCAGCAGGGCCGCGGCCAGCAGCGCCGTGATGCCCTCGGTGAGCTCCCGGTTGGCCCCCGAAACGCGGATCACGAAGGTGGCGAGCACCCAGGTCAGCGCGCCCAGGACGAGCGCGGCGATCCAGCCGGCGTGCACCCAGGGCAGCGCGTCGCGCCGGCCGGTCTTGGCGACGAAGGCGATGATCGCCGCCAGCACCAGGATCGCCTCCAGGCCTTCGCGCAGCAGGATCACCAGCGACGCCGTGAACGCGGTCGCCTGCGACAGGCCGCCCTCGCCGAGCACCTCCTGCGCGCCGGCAAGCAGCGCGTCGATCTCGTCGGCCTGCCGCTCGATGCTCTGCGCGTCGGCGCCGCGCTCGATCGCGCCGCGCAGCTCGAGCATGCGCTGCTCGATCTCGCGCATCAGGCTCGCGTCGACGTTGGCGAGCGAGGCTTCGGCCAGCTCGAAGCCTTCCAGGTAGGCGCTGATCGCCGCGTCGCGCGCCGCGGCGCGCTCGCCCCGGCGGTAGGCCTGGCGCGCCTCGTCGAGCTTCTGGCGCGCGTAGGCGAGCGGCGCGGGACGAAGCGCCTCGGGGTGCGCGCGCAGATAGTCCTGCACGCGCGCCGCCGGCTCGCCGTGGCGCGCCGCCATCTCGCTCGTCGAGAGCGTCGCCACCGGCCCGAGGTCGGCGAACAGGTCGACGAAGCGGCCGCTCGACCAGAGCTCCCCGCCCTGCCGCACGCGCTCGGGCGGCACGCCCATGCTCGCCACGTAGAAGGCGAGCGCCCAGCGATCCTCTTCGGCAAGCTGGCGGAAGGAAGCCATGCCGGTGCCTTCGACGCCGAGCGTGATGGTGTTGTACAGGCCGTAGGCGCTGCGCTGCGCCATGCGCGCCAGGTCGTGGAAGTCCGAGGGCGGCGGCTCGAGACCTTTCGCCGCCGGACCGTCGCCCCGCCCCTGCGCGCCGTGGCATGCCGCGCAATGCTGCGCGTAGAGCGCCTTGCCCCGCGCGAGGTCGGGCGGCGCGCGCGGCGCGAGGCGCAGCTTGTAGGCCGCGACGATCGCCCAGCGCAGCTTGCCGCTCGCTTCGGCGACCGACGCCGCGCCCGCCTTGTCCTGCACCAGCTTCTGCAGCGCGGCCGCCTGCGACTGCAGCGCCTTCTTGCCGGCGTTGTCCGGCAAGGCCGCGACGCGCGAGCTCACCTGCGCGGTGAACTCGAGCATTTCCTTGTACTCGTCCGGGTTGACCACCTTGCCGTCGGCGACCGCCTCCGGGTAGTCGACGCCGATGTAGTCGAGCAGGTGCAGGATGGTCTGCGCATCCTGCGCGTGCGCGGCAGAAGCGGCGAGCAGCGCGAGCGCGGCGAGGAGCGCTCTCATGCCTTAGCGAGCCCCGCTCGGGTCCGTGAGGAAGCCGATGCGCGTAAGGCCGGCCTTGGCGGCATCCGACATCACCTCGGCGACGCGCCGGTACGCCACCTCGCCGTCGGCGCGCAGGTTGATCTCCGGCTGCGGCTGCCGGCGCGCCGCCGCGTTCATGCGCGCGCGCCAGTCGTCGCGCGCTACCGCCTCGCCGTTCCAGTACACCACCCCCGCGGCGTCGATCGCCAGCTGCACGTGCTGCGGCTTGACCACGTTGGGCTGCGAGCTGGCCTTCGGCAGATCGATCTTCACCGCGTGCGTGAGCAGCGGCGCAGTGATGATGAAGATGACCAGCAGCACCAGCATCACGTCGATGAGCGGCACCATGTTGATCTCCGCCAGGGGCGCCGCCGAGCCCTTGTCGAAGCCGCCGAATGCCATGGTCAGGCCTTCGCCGGCACGGGCTTCAGCGCGACCACCGAAGCGTCGTTGCCGAGGTGCGCGCCGGTGGTGAGCAGCGCGAACAGGTCGTGCGCGAAGCCGTCCAGCCTGGCGAGCAGCAGCCGGTTGGCGCGCACGAAGCCGTTGTACGCGAGCACCGCGGGGATGGCGACCGCGAGGCCGAGGCCGGTCATGATCAGCGCCTCGCCGACCGGCCCGGCCACCTTGTCGAGCGTGCCCTGTCCGGAGAGGCCGATCGCCACCAGCGCATGGTAGACGCCCCACACCGTGCCGAAGAGGCCGATGAACGGCGCCGTCGAGCCGACCGAGGCGAGCACGGTGAGCCCCGACTCCAGGCGCGCGGTGTCCTCGTCGATCACGCGCCGCATGGCGCGCGTCAGGAACTCGGCGCTCGAGCCGGCGTCGTTCAGCCGCTCGCCGCCGTGCCGGTCGTGGTGGCGCGCCGCGATGATCGCGTGCCAGGCGAGGTGCGAGAAGGCGTCCACCGGATGCTTCTCCTCGAGGTGGCGCTGCACCGCGCCGATCGAGGGCGCGTTCCAGAAGGTCTCGAGAAAGCGGCTGCTGCGCCAGCGCTCGAGGACCTGCGCCAGCGACTTGGTGGCGATCAGGTACCACGTGGCGATCGACATGAGCAGCAGGATACCGAGAAGCGTGCGCCCGACCGCGTCGGTCTGGGCGAGAAAATGGGCGAAGCCGATCTGCGCCTGCATTGTTTCAGCCTTCCAGTCGGAAAGAAATCGGGATCAGCACCCACGCGGCGACCGGATCGTCGCCGCGCCGGGCGGGAACGAACTTCCAGCCGCGCACGGTGCGCTGCGCGGCCTCGTCGAGCCGCGCGAAGCCGCTCGAGGCGCGCACCTGCACCTCGTCCGCCCGCCCCCGGGCGTCGACGTGCACGCGCAGGAGCACACGCCCCTGCTCGCCGAGCCGGCGCGACAGCGCCGGATAGTCGGGCGGCGGGTTCTTCAGGTAATCGGCGCTGAACACCGGCGCGACGACCGGCTCGGGCGGCGGCGCGGGCGGCGCCGCGGCGACGACCGGCGCGGCCGCCGGCGGCGGCGGGGGCGACGGCTCGGGGGCGGGCGGCGGCGGCGGCGCAGGCGCGAGCGGCGCCGGCGCCTCGGCCGGCGCGGCGAGCACCGGCTTGGGCTCGGGCTTGGGCGGGGGCTTCGGCTTGGCCACGGGCTTGCGCTTCACCACCGGCTTGGGCTTGGGCTTCGGCGGCGGCGCGGGCGCCGGCTCGGCTTTCGGCGGTACGACCAGCTCGACCCGGATCGGCGCCGCGGCGAACAGCGCCGAGCGCGCCGGCTTGTGCTCGAGCAGCGCGTACAGCGCGAAGGCATGCAGGCCGAGCGCCGCCGCCATGCCGATCGCGCGCGGCTTCACTAGCATCGGCGCGAGCAGCGCCGGCTTGCGCCGCCGGCGGAGATACATCATCCAGCCCGTGACGGCGAAGACCGGCATGAGCAGGCTCGCCAGCATGAACGCCACGGTCCCCGGCAGGCCGAAGAACGCGCCGGAATGCAGCGCGAAGATGCTCGCCATCAGCTTGCCGCCGGCGTCCTTGTCGGCATAGCGCTCCAGGCGCACCGTCTCGCCGCGCGCGTCCACCACCATGCGGTCGTAGGCGCGCTCGTGCGCCGCGTCGGCGCGCAGGTAGCTGACCATCGTTTCGCCGGGCGCGGCGCGCTCGGCGCGCGCCGCGCCGGTCATCGCGAACAGCGCGGCGCGATAGCCGTCGTAGGACCAATAGAGCCCGGTGAGCCCCATCACCAGATAGGCGAGCAGCACCCAGGTGCCGAAAACGGCGTGCAGTTGCGAAAGGAAAGTGCGGCCGCCCCGCGCGCGGGAGAAAAGCAGCCATGCTCGCCAGTCGCGCGGCCTCGCCTGCCAGCGCAGGTAGAGGCCGGAAAGGCACAGCAGCAGCAGCGCCACGGTGCAGGCGCCGACCACCTGCTTGCCGAGCTCGCCCGCCGCGAGCCGGCGGTGCACCTCGCGCACGGCGCGGAAGAAGGCGCTGCCGCGCGGCGCGCCGAGCAGCTCGGCGGAGTACGGGTCGACGTAGCGCACCTCGCGCGGCGCGAGCACGACGCGCGCCGCATGCCGCGCGTCCTCGTACACCGCGAGCGAGCGCAGCTCGCGCTCCGGATGCGCGGCGCGCAGGCGCGCGAGCAGCTCGAGCGGCGCCGGCCGCCGCTCGCCGCTTCGTTCCGGCACGACCATCACTCCGGGGTTCAGCGCGCGCAGCAGCTCGTCCTCGAAGGAGAGCATCGCCCCGGTCGCGCCGACCAGCGCGAGCACCAGCCCCGCCGTGATGCCGAGCAGCCAGTGCAGCTGGAAGAGCAGCCGCCGCGACATCATGCGTCAGCCCACATGCGCAGCAGGTTGTGATAGCAGGCGACGAGGTGCGCGCGCGCCGTCTCGTCGGCGCCCGAGGCGTTGAGCCGCTGGATCGCGCCGTCCAGGTCGAAGAGCAGCGCGCGCCGGCCGTCGTCGCGGATCATGCTCTCGACCCAGAAGAACGAGGCGAGCCGCGCGCCGCGCCGCACCGGCGTGACGCGGTGCAGGCTGCTGGCCGGGTAGAGGATCATGTCGCCCGCCGCGAGCTTGACCGAATGAGCGCCGTAGGTGTCCTCGATCACCAGCTCGCCGCCGTCGTAGTCTTCCGGCGCGCTGAGGAACAGCGTCGCCGAAAGGTCGGTGCGGATGCGCGCCCCGCTGCCGGGTACGAGCCGCAGCGCGTTGTCGACATGGCTGCCGAATTCCATGTTCGCCGCATAGCGGTTGAACATCGGCGGATAGACGCGCTTGGGCAGCGCCGCGCTGATGAACAGCGCGTTGCGCTCGAGCGCCGCCAGGATCGCGTCGCCGAGCTGCGCGGCGAGCGGCGAGCGCTCCTCGATCTGCAGGTTGCGCTTGAGCGGCGCGCCCTGGTAGCCCGCGGTGACGCGGCCGTCCACCCAGGGTGCGTCGGGCGCTTGCAGCGCGGCGCGCAGGCGCCCCGCCTCGTCGCCGTTCAGCACCTTGGGCACCTGGACGAGCATCGCCGCGCTAGAAGCGGTAGGTGAGCGTGACGAGCGCCTTGCGGCCTTCGGCGGGCACGGCGCGCGAGGCCGACGCCGTGTCGAAGTAGCGCTCGTCGGTCAGGTTGAGCAGATTGAGGCGCACTTCGTAGCTCGGCCGACGGTAGGCGAGCGTCGCGTCGAAACGCGTGTAGCCGTCGACCTGCGCCGTCTCGAAGTCGTTCAGGAAGCGCTCCGACACGTAGACCGCGCCGCCGCCCGCTTCCCAGGACTCGGCCAGGCGGTAGGTGGTCCAGAGCGACGCGCTGTGGCGCGGCGTGTTGGGGAAGGTCTTGCCTTCGGCCGAGATGCCCGCGCTGTTGCCGGTGCCGACCTCGGGCGACTCGACGGTCTTGCCGTCGAGCAGCATGTAGCCCGCCATCACCTGCCAGAGCGGTGTGATGCGGCCCACCACGCCGAGCTCCAGGCCGTCGACGCGCACCTTGCCTTCCAGCACGTCCAGGCCGGTGATCGGATCCCGGGTGCGCGCGTTGGTCTTCTCGACGCGGAACAGGGCCGCGTTGAGCTGCAGGTTGCCTTGCAGCAGGTCCCATTTCGCGCCCGCCTCGTAGGCGCGGTTCTTCTCCGGGTCGAGCTCGGCGTTGCGCGCCGACTGCGAGACCGCTTCGGCCGACGGATTGAACGAGGTGCCGTAGGAGACATAGTAGGAGGCGACGTCGCTCGGCTGGTAGATCAGCCCGGCGCGCGTGCTCACCATGCGATCGGTCTTCGACTCGCTGCGGCTGCCGGTCTGCGCGCCGGACGCGTCGAAGGTGACCTCCTCGGTGTCGGCGGAGAAGCGGTCCCAGCGCAGGCCGCCGATCACCTTCCAGTGCCGGCCGATGTCGAGCTGGTCGTTGGCGTACAGCGCCAGCGTGTCGGCTTCGGTCTCGGTCTGGCGCGACAGGAAGCGGCTGCCCGGCCGCGTGCCGTTGACCGGGTTGCCGAGGTTGATCGGCACGTCGGTCGGCGACCAGGTGAAGCGGTCCTCCTCGTAGCGGTCGGTGCCGACCTCGACGCCGGTGACGAGCGTGTGCTCGACCGGCCCGGTGCTGAAGCGCGAGATCAGGTCGGTCTGGTTGAAGATCGTCCGGTCGTGGATCACGCGGTTGCGGTCGTGGCGCTCGGCCTCGAGCAGCGAGAGCGGTGTGTCGAGGGTCGGCGTGCCGCCGCCGATCACGCTCACCGTGCCGAGCGGCGTCGGGTTGGCGTCGGTCTTGTAGCCGGCGAGCTGCGTCTGGTTGCGCAGCGTGAGCGTCGGGCTGATGCGGTGCCGGATCGTCGCGCCGAGCACGCCGATGTCCTGGTCGAAGCGGTCGTCGGTGTAGCCGTAGAAGTTGCTCGCCGGCGCGCGCACCGGCTTCGCCACGCTGCCCGGCCCGCCCTCGGGCACGAGGGGAAAGCCATAGTCCGGAATGTCACGGTTCTGCTGCAGCAGCGCCGAGAGCGTCACCTCGGTCGCCGTGCCGATGCCGAAGCGCAGCGACGGCGCGACGCCGACGCGCCGGGTCTCGACGACGTCGCGCGTCGACTCGGCGTCGTGCGCGAGCGCGGCGATGCGCAGCGCCGAGGTCTCGGAGAGCGGCCGGTTGTAGTCGATGGTGGCGCGCTTGTAGCTCTCGGTGCCCAGCGTCAACGTCGCCTCGGTGAGCGGCCGCAGGCCCGGCTGTTTGCTCGCCTGGTTCACCACGCCGCCGGTCGAGCCGCGGCCGAACAGCATCGACGCAGGGCCCTTCAGCACTTCCACCGCGTCGAGGAAAAACACGTCGCGCGACACCTGCCCGCGGTCGCGCATGCCGTCGATGTAGAGGTCGGTGCGCGCCGAGAAGCCGCGCAGGTTGATGTTGTTGCCGATCTGCCCGCCCTCGCCCGCCGATACCGTGATGCCCGGCACGTAGCGCAGCACGTCGGTCAGCGAGGAGGCGCCCTGAGACTCGATCACCGCGCGGGGTACCACGTTCACCGTCTGCGGGATATCACGCAGGAGCGCCGGCACGGGCGCGCCGACGCTCGAGGTGGGCGCCGAGTAGTCCTCCTGCGGACCCCGTTCGCGGACCTTCACTTCCGGCAGGGTGGTCTCCGGCGTTGCCTGGCCTCGCGCCAGGCCGGGGGACATCGCGATGCAGGCCATGGCAGCCACGAGTGGCTTGATCTTGAAACGGTTCTTCCGCATGCCAGTCAGCTCTCCGGTTCGAAAAATGGCTGGCTGGCAGACCGGAATACGGTCGGCTGGCTTGCGTTAAGGGGAAACCCGGACGAACGATAATCATTCTCATCATGAAGGTCAACGGGCCGGACGCGCGTTTCGCAGGCGGCCTGCAGGCCACCCGGCTAGCATCCGTCGGCAATGTCGCGCTCGCCGCCGCGGATCTTCGCGATCTTCCTGCGCCTGGGTTGCACTTCGTTCGGCGGCCCGATCGCGCACCTGGGATATCTGCGCGCCGAGTTCGTAGCGCGGCGCCAATGGCTGGACGATGCGGCGTTCGCCGACCTCGTCGCGATCTGCCAGTTCACGCCCGGGCCGACGAGCAGCAAGGTCGGCATCGCCATCGGCGCATCGCGCGCCGGCCTGCCCGGAGCGATCGCCGCGTGGCTGGGCTTCACCCTGCCTTCGGCACTGGTGATGATCGCCTTCGGCTACGGCCTCGCGCTCCTTTCCCCCGAGAGCCTGCGCGCCGGCTGGCTGCACGGCCTGAAGATCGCCGCGGTGGCGGTCGTCGCGCAGGCGGTCTGGAGCATGGGACGGCAGCTCTGTCCCGACCTCACCCGCGCCGCCTTCGCGCTCGCCGCCGCCGCGCTCGTGCTCGCCTGGGAGAGCGCGCTGTCGCCGATCGCCGCGATCGCGCTCGGCGCGCTCGCCGGCTGGCGGCTGGTGCCGCCGTCCGACCTGCCCGCGGGGCGCTTCGAGTTCCCGGTGAGCCGCGCGCTCGGCTGGAGCTGCTGGGCGCTCTTCTTCGGGCTGCTCGCCGCGCTGCCGCTGTTCGCGCAGCTCGTCGAAAGCGACGCGGCGGCACTCTTCGACAGCTTCTATCGCGCCGGCTCGCTCGTGTTCGGCGGCGGGCACGTGGTGCTGCCGCTCCTGCGCGCCGAGGTCGTGCCGAGCGGCTGGGTTAACGACGACGCGTTCCTCGCCGGCTACGGCCTCGCGCAGGCGCTGCCGGGGCCGCTCTTCACCTTCGCCGCGTACCTCGGCACCGTGGCTGGCGGCTGGACCGGCGGGCTGGTCGCGCTGCTCGCCATCTTCCTTCCCGCGTTCTTGCTCGCGCTCGGGCCGCTCCCCTTCTGGCGCGCCTGGCGCGCGCATCCGCAGATCCGCTCCACGCTCGCGGGCGTGAACGCCGTCGTGGTCGGCATCCTGCTCGCCGCGCTCTACGACCCGATCTTCACCAGCGCGGTACGCGGCGCTCTCGACCTCGCCCTCGCGCTCGCCGCGCTCGCGCTTCTCTTCCGGCGCGTCTCGCCGCTCTGGGTCGTGGCGTTCGCGGCGATCGGCGGCGAACTGCTCGCCGCCTAGCTGTGTAAAGCCGATAGGTTGTTCATTGATAGACCAAGTCGGCGGATGGGCGGTTGATCGTTGAGACTGGCGTGTGGGCGATGCCAATTGTAGCGATGCAGCCAAGGCAGCCATGCCTTAGCGCGCTCGCGGTAATCGGTGTAGATGCGGCCGTAGGCCCATTCGTTTAGCGCGGTCTTGATGAAGCGTTCGGCTTTGCCGTTGGTTTGAGGCCGATAAGGCCGGGTGAACGAATGCTTGATACCCAGGCGCCGGCAGGCACGGCCGAAGTGCTTTGAGCGATAGCCGGATCCGTTGTCGGTGAGGATGCGTGCGACCTTGATGCCCAGGCGCCGGTAGTAGCCGACTACGCGTGCAAGGAAGCGGGAAACGCTAAGGCGCCCGTCGTCGCGCAAGAGCTCGCCGTAGGCTACCCGGGCATGGTCGTCGATCGCTACGTGCAGGAACTGGTAGCCGGCGCCTTCGGATTGCCCCAGGCGGCTGCCGGTCATGCGGTGCCCCGGCCGCCAGAAGCGCGATAGCCGCTTGATGTCCAAGTGCACCAGCTCGCCGGGGCGCTCGTGCTCATAGCGCTGTACGGCAGGCTTCGGATCGAGGACTTCGAGCTGGTTCAATCCCAGCCTTTGCACATAGCGCGCCACCGTGCTCAAGGGGGCCTTCACCCGCTTGGCAATCTCGCGATACGGGCGCCGTTCGCGACGCAACCGCTCGATCAACTGCCGCTGCTTCTCGTTCAGGGCGCATCGCAGCCGCCTGGGACGCGATGTTCGATCGCACAGGCCGGCTCGACCTTCTTTCCTGTAACGGGCCAACAACTTATAGACCGTCCTCAAGGAAACGCCCGCTGCTGCTGACGCAGCCGCGGGCGTTAAAACCCGTTCCAATACCTGCTTCACCAGGCGTTCTCGACCGAACGCCGTCAATCGGGCATTCTTGTGCGCGTTCATTGAGGGCTCCCTTAGCGGTTCTGACGTCTCGCAACATCAGCATCGCCTAACAGCCTTCAATGAACAACCTATCGAGAAATCACACCTAGCAGGCGCCGGCGCCTGCGGCGATCGTCTCGCGTCACCGATAGACGACCACGGGCCGGTCGGCCCTCGCCAGCACACGGCTGGTGACGCTTCCGAGCAGGAGCCGCCTCAACCCTCGCCGGCCGTGCGACGCCATGAAGATGGCATCGCACTTTCGCTTGCGGGCAATGGCCGTTATGCCTTCGTCCGGTACCGCGACCTCGACGACGCTCTGGCAGGACACGCCGGCGGACCGGGCGATCCTGGCGAGCGCATCGAGGTGCTTTTTCCCGGCCTCGCGCGCCCTGCGCTCCAGAGCCACTTTCGCCGGCTCGTCCGCCGGCGCGCCTTCCGCATAGAAGCCATGAGGGATCGGATCGATAGCGTAGTAAAGCGTGATCTTCGCGCCGACCCGCTTGGCGAACTGGATTCCGGCCCTGGCGGCCCTGGCGGACGCGCGAGAGCCGTCGGTTGGTATCAGGATGTGTTTCAGCTCGAGCATTCGCGAATCCTGCCGTGCGCTCGCTTATCGCCTTTGATCGTGATCAAAGCCCGGATCGCCGAGCCGGTCCCTCGTTCTCCTCGCCGCTTCGCCTAATATGTGGCGCTGATCGACCCGTGGATAACACAAAAGGACGGACTATCAGCAAGTTAGAACAACACAGCCCCATGATGCAGCAGTACCTGCGCATCAAGGGCGAGCATCCCGACATCCTGGTGTTCTACCGGATGGGCGATTTCTACGAGCTGTTCTACGACGACGCCGAGAAGGCGGCGCGGCTGCTCGACATCACGCTGACGCAGCGCGGCCAGTCGGCGGGGGCGCCGGTGAAGATGGCGGGCGTGCCGGTGCACTCCGTCGAGCAGTATCTCGCCAAGCTGGTGCGGCTCGGCGAGTCGGTGGCGATCTGCGAGCAGATCGGCGACCCGGCGCTCGCCAAGGGGCCGGTCGAGCGCCAGGTAACGCGCATCGTCACGCCCGGCACGCTCACCGATTCGGCGCTGCTCGACGACAAGGCGGACAACATCCTGCTCGCGCTGAGCCGCGACAGGAGCACGGTCGGGCTCGCCTGGCTCTCGCTCGCGAGCGGCACGCTGCGCGTCGCCGAGATCGCGCCCCAGAACCTGCTGAACGAGCTGCGGCGCATCGCGCCCGCCGAGGTGCTGGCGGCGGAGGACGTGCATCTCGACGGCTACTTCGTCACCCGCCTGCCGGCGTGGCAGTTCGACGTCGAGGCGGGCAAGCGCCGGCTGCTCAAGCAGCTCGGCGGCGCGACGCTCGCAGGCTACGGCTGCGAGGACCTGACGCTCGCCATCGGCGCCTGCGGCGCGCTGCTCGAGTACGCCGGCAAGACCCAGGGCCAGGCGCTCGCGCACGTGGTGTCGCTGAGCGCCGAGCGCTCGAGCGAGTACGTGCGGCTCGACGCAGCGACCCGCCGCAACCTGGAGATCAGCGAGACGCTGCGCGGCGAGGCCGCGCCGACGCTCTTCTCGCGGCTCGACGCCTGCGCGACCGGCATGGGCAGCCGCCTGCTGCGCCACTGGCTGCACCATCCGCTGCGCGACCGGGCGACGCTGGAGCGCCGGCATGAAGCGGTGGCGTGTCTGCTGGAGTCGTGGGAAAGCGTGCATCGCCACCTGCGCGGCTTCTCGGACGTCGAGCGCATCAGCGCGCGCATCGCCCTGAAGAGCGTGCGGCCGCGCGAGCTGGCGGGGCTGCGCGACAGCCTGCGGCTGCTGCCGGCGCTGCAGGCGATCGTCTCCGCCTTCGCGCAATCGTCCCTGCTGCAGCAGCTCGCGGCCGACCTCGCGGTGCCGGCGGACTGCCTTGCCCTGCTCGAGCAGAGCATCGCGCAGGAGCCGGCGGCGCGTATCGTCGACGGCGGCGTGATCGCCGCCGGCTACAACGCCGAGCTGGACGAACTGCGCGCGCTGCAGTCGAACTCCGGGGAGTTCCTGCTCGAGCTCGAGCGCCGCGAGCGCGAAAGGACCGGCATCGCCGGCCTGCGCGTCGCGTACAACTCGGTGCACGGCTACTACATCGAGGTGAGCAACGCGCAGCTCGAGAGATCCGGCCGCGCGCTGCCCGACGACTACCGCCGCCGCCAGACGCTGAAGAGCGCCGAGCGCTACATCACGCCCGAGCTGAAGGCGTTCGAGGACAAGGCGCTCTCGGCGCGCGACCGCGCCCTGGCGCTGGAAAAGAGCCTCTACGAGAGCATCCTGGAGCGGCTCGCCGCCGATCTGCCGGCGCTGCAGCGCATCGCCCGCGCGGTCGCCCAGCTCGACGTGCTCGCCGCGTTCGCCGCCGTGGCGGCGCGCGGCAACTACGTGCGGCCGCAGTTCGTCGACGAGCGCCTGATCGAGATCGAGGGCGGCCGCCATCCGGTCGTGGAAGCGCAGATCGAGAGCTTCATCGCCAACGACTGCCGCCTGTCGGCGACGCGCACCCTGCTGCTGGTGACCGGGCCGAACATGGGCGGCAAGTCGACCTACATGCGCCAGGTGGCGCTGATCGTGCTGATGGCGCACGCCGGCAGCTACGTGCCGGCGCGCTCGGCGCGCCTCGGGCCGGTCGACCAGATCTTCACCCGCATCGGCGCCGCCGACGACCTCGCCGGCGGGCGCTCGACCTTCATGGTCGAGATGACCGAGAGCGCGGCGATCCTGCACAACGCCACCGAGAAGAGCCTGGTGCTGATGGACGAGGTGGGCCGCGGCACCTCGACCTTCGACGGCCTGGCGCTCGCCTGGGCGATCGCGCGCCACCTCGTGGAGAGGAACCGGGCGCTCACCCTGTTCGCGACGCACTACTTCGAGATGACGCGCCTCGCGCTCGAGTACAAGGAAGCGGCGAACGTGCACGTCGAGGCGGTAGAGCACAAGGACAGCATCGTGTTCCTGCACTCGGTGGCCGAAGGTCCGGCGAGCCAGAGCTACGGCCTGCAGGTCGCCGCGCTCGCCGGCGTGCCGAAAGCGGTGATCCGGCAGGCGCGCCGCTACCTGCAGACGCTCGAGGAGGCGAGCGTCGGGCGCGGCAGCCAGAGCGATCTTTTCTCGCCGGGCAAGGCGCCGGAACCCGAGCCCGCCGTCGACCCGCTGCGCGAGGCGCTGCAGCCGGTCAATCCGGACGAGCTCACGCCGCGCGAGGCGCTGGAGCTCCTCTACCGGCTGAAGAAGCTCTGATCGTCCTCGCCGAGCGCTGGCGGGCGCATCCGCTCGCCTGGATCCACCGCGCGGAAGCGCGCGAGATCGCCGCCGAGCTCGGCGCCGGCGTCGTCCGCTTCACCGGCCGGCCGCCGGCCGCGCGCGAGCCGCTGCTGCTGCGGCTCTCCGATCCGGTCATGCTGGAAGCGACGCGCGTGCTGAGCGCTGCCGGCGTGCGCTACGTCGGGCCTGCCGCGGAGACGCTCGAGCGCTGCTACGACAAGCTCGCCGCCACGCGTGCGGTCGCCGGAGCGGGCTTCGCCTGCCCGGAAACCTGCACCGGCGCGGCGGCGCAGGCGATGGCGCGGGCGCTCCTGCTCAAGCCGCGGCGCGGCTCCGACTCGCTCGGCGTGGCGATCGTCCGCCGCGGACCGGTACCCAGGAGCCGCGCCAACGACGAGCACATCGCTCAGACGCTGGTGCGCGGCGCCGAGGTCACCGTGGCGGTGCTCGGCGAGGCGGTAGGCAGCCCGCTGCTGATCGAGCTGCCGCCGGGCCGCCCCTACTCTTTCCTGCGCAAGTACGTCCTGCGTCCGCGGCGCGCGCCGCTCGCCGACCGCGCGCTCGCCGAGCGAGTGCGCAGGGAGGCGCGCGAGATCGCCCGCCTGCTCGGCGTCGCCTGGGCGGCGCGTCTCGATTTCATCCACGATGCGCGCGACGCCCGCCTGTATTTCCTCGAGTGCGACGCGGCGCCGCTGATCGGCCGGGGCTCGGCGTTCAGCGACAGTCTGCTCGCCGCCGGCATCGGCCGCGCCGAGCAGCTGCGCCGCCTCGTCGCCTAGCTATACTCGGCCGATGCGGCTGGTCGACATCGGCGCCAACCTCACGCACGCGAGCTTCCGCGACGACCTCGACGCGGTGGTGGCGCGCGCGCGCGCCGCGGGCGTCGATCCGGTCGTCGTCACCGGCACCACGGTGCCGGAGAGCCGCGTCGGCGCCGAGATCGCCGACCGGTTCGGCCTGTACGCCACCGCCGGCGTGCATCCGCACCACGCGCGCGACTGCGACGCGGCGACGATCCCGGCGCTGCGCCGCCTCGCCGCGCATCCGCGCATCGTCGCGATCGGCGAATGCGGCCTGGACTTCAACCGCAACTACTCGCCGCACCCGGACCAGGAGAAGTGGTTCGTGGCGCAGCTCGAGCTCGGCCTCGAGCTGGGCAAGCCGCTGTTCCTGCATTCGCGCGACGCGCACCCGCGCTTCGCGCAGATCCTGAAGCATCACCGCGTGCAGAACGCCGTGGCGCATTGCTTCACCGGGATGCGCGAGGAGCTGCACGCGTATCTCGACCTCGGCCTGTACGTCGGCATCACCGGCTGGATCTGCGACGAGCGGCGCGGCAGGCACCTCGCCGAGCTGGTGCGCGAGATCCCGAGGGACCGGCTGCTCCTGGAAACCGACGCGCCTTACCTGACGCCGCGCGACATGCGGCCGCAGCCCAGGGCGCGGCGCAACGAGCCGGCGTTCCTGCCGCACATCGCGCGCACGGTCGCCGCGGCGCTCGGCCGGCCCGCCGAGGAGGTGGCGGCGCAGACCGCCGCCAATGCGCTCGCCTTTTTCGCCATCGATGAATCTCGCGCACCTGCTGCAGCGAGCCGCGCGGCTTCGGCCTGACGCGCCGGCGATCGCGGTCGGCCGCCACCCGGTGCGCAGCTACGGGGAGCTGGGCGATCGCGTCGCGCGCCTGGCCGGCGGCCTGCGCAGCAGGCTCGGCCTGCGGCGCGGCGAGCGGGTGGCGATCGCGATGAAGAACTGCCCGGAATACCTGGAGGTGCTGTTCGCCTGCTGGCACGCCGGCCTGGTGGCCGTGCCGATGAACGCCAAGCTGCACGCCAGGGAGTTCGCCTACATCCTGGAGAACTCGGGCGCGAAGGCCTGCTTCGTCACCCCGGACCTGGAAGCGGCGATCCCGGGCGCCCTGCCGCTCGCCGAGATGACGAAGCTGCGGGGCGATCCGCAGCCCGTGCAGGACGCGGCGCCCGGCGACCCGGCTTGGCTCTTCTATACCAGCGGCACGACCGGCGTGCCGAAAGGCGCGGTGCTCACGCACGGCAACCTGCTCTTCCAGGCGCACGCCTATTTCGCCGACATCGACAAGCTCGAGCCGGGCGACGCGGTGCTGCACCCGGCGCCGCTCTCGCACGGCTCGGGCTGCTACGCGCTGCCGAACGTCGCCGCCGGCTGCGTGCACGTGATCCCGGAGAGCGGCCATTTCGAGCCCGAGGAGATCTTCGAGCTGCTCGACCACTGGCGCAATGCCTCGTTCTTCGCCGCCCCCACCATGGTGGTGCGGCTGCTCGCCAGCCCGGCGGCGCGCCCGCCGCGCGGCCTGCGCACGCTGATCTACGGCGGCGCGCCGATGTACGTCGCCGATTCGCTGCGCGCCATCGAGCTCTTCGGCGCGCGCCTGTACCAGCTCTACGGCCAGGGCGAGGCGCCGATGACCATCACCGGGCTGTCGCAGGCGTTCCACGCCGCGAGGAAGGAGCTGCAAAGCGCGGGCGTCGCCCGCACCGGCGTCGAGGTGAAAGTGTTCGACGCCGGGGACCGGGAGCTGCCGCCGGGCGAGGTCGGGGAAATCGTGACACGCTCGTCGTGCGTCATGCAGGGCTACTGGGGCAACCCGGAGGCGACGGCGAAGGCGCTGCGCGGCGGCTGGCTGCACACCGGCGACGTCGGCTCGATGGACGCCGCCGGCTTCCTCACCCTGCGCGACCGCTCGAAGGACATGATCATCTCGGGCGGCTCGAACATCTACCCGCGCGAGATCGAGGAGGTGCTGCTGCGCCATCCGGCGGTCGCCGAATGCTCGGTGGTCGGCCGGCCGCACCCCGAGTGGGGCGAAGCCGTCGTCGCCTTCGTGGTGAAGAAATCCCCGGTCACGCCGGAGGAGCTCGACCGCCTCTGCCTGGAGAACATCGCCCGCTTCAAGCGGCCGCGCGAATACCGCTTCGTCGACGCGCTGCCGAAGAACAACTACGGCAAGGTGCTGAAGACGGCGCTCCGCAAGCTCCTCGCCACCTAGCCCCCGGCGGGCGCTATTCGCCCTTGCCGGGCTCGGGGCTGAAGTACTTCTGGTACTTGTCGGGCTCGCCCTTGTGGGCGTCGGCGTCCGGCGGCGGCGTGCCCTTGCGCGTGATGTTCGGCCACTTGGTGGCGAACTCGGCGTTCAGCTTCAGCCACTTCTCCGCCTTGCCGTCGGAGTCGGGGACGATCGCCGCCGGCGGGCACTCGGGCTCGCACACGCCGCAGTCGATGCATTCGTCCGGATGGATCACCAGCATGTTGTCGCCCTCGTAGAAGCAGTCCACGGGGCAGACCTCCACGCAGTCCATGTACTTGCACTTGATGCAGTCCTCGGTGACGACGTAGGTCATCGCGCTATCTTCTTGTCGGCGGAGTCGATGCGGGAAGTCCCAATTATCGCACGTCGCTCGCGCTCGACGCCGCCGTACCGGTTTGTTCTACAGGGAATTACCTGAGATGCATTAGGAATAAACCCGTTGCCGGCGAGCGCGCGCGGCGCGATGATCCTCGGCTTCCATGAAGCGTCTGCCCACCCCGCTCGCGCCGCTGCTCGTCACCGCGGGCGCCGTCCTGCTGATCCTCACCGCCGGTGTGGAGATCGCGCAAGAGGTGCGCGCCTGGATGCTGGGCGGCGGCCCGTGGCCGCGCGAGCTGCTGCTGCACGTGCTGATCGTCGGCGCGGCGCTGCTGCTCGCCGCGGCGGTGATCATGACGCGCCGCTCGGCGCAGCGCACGCACGAGGCCGAGCTGGCGCGGCACGAGAGCGAGGAGCGGCTGCGGCTGATCGCCGACAACGTGCCGGCGCTCATCTCCTACGTCGACCGCGAGCAGCGCTACGCCTTCTCCAACCGCACCTACGGCGACTGGTTCGGCATCCCGCACGAAGGCATGCAGGGGCGCACGGTCGCCGAGGTGTTCGGGCCGGCCTACGAGCGCATGCGCCCCGACATCGAGCGCGTGCTCGCCGGCGAGGCCGTGCAGTTCGAGCTCACCCTGGACGAGAAAGGCGGCGACTCGGGCATGCGCCGGCGCACGCTGCAGGTCGCCTGCGTGCCGCACCGTGCCGACGGCGCGGTGCTCGGCTTCTACATGCTCGCCAACGACGTGACCGAGCTCAAGCGCGCGCAGGAGGACCTGCGCTTCGCCGCGGTGCAGCTGCAGCACGACGCGCGGCGCCTCGAGTTCCTCGCCCACCACGACACGCTCACCGGCCTGCCGAACCGCGCCATGTTCGCCGAGCGCGCGCGCGAGGCGGTGGCGCACGCGCGGCGCCACGACAAGACCGCGGCGTTCCTGTTCCTCGACCTCGACAACTTCAAGGAGGTGAACGACACGCTCGGCCACGAGGTGGGCGACGCGCTGCTCAAGATCATCTCCTCGCGCCTGCGCGCCTCGGTGCGCGGCGACGACTTCGTGGCGCGCATCGGCGGCGACGAGTTCTGCGTGCTGCTGCAGGACGTCGCCGACCCGCGCGAGGCGGCCGCGGTGGCGCAGAAGCTGGTGCACGAGCTGGGCAAGAGCTACCGCATCGGCGAGCACCAGGTGAGCTCGGGCGCGAGCATCGGCATCGCCTGCGTGCCGCAGGACGGCGAGGACGTGGCGACGCTGCTGCGCCTCGCCGACCTGGCGATGTACCGCGCCAAGGAGCTCGGCCGCAACGGCTACCAGTTCTTCTCGGCGATGCTGAACGAGGACGCTGCCGCGGCGCGGCAGATGGTCGAGGAGCTGCGCCGCGGCATCGAGCGCGGCGAGCTGTTCCTCGTCTACCAGCCGCGCATCGACATCGCGACGCGCCAGGTGGTCGGCGCCGAGGCGCTGCTGCGCTGGCGCCACCCGCGCTACGGCGTGCTCTCGCCCGAGGCCTTCCTGCCGCTCGCCGACGACACCGGGCTGCTGGTGCCGATCGGCCGCTGGGCGCTCGCCGAGGCCTGCACGCAGGGCCGGCGCTGGCTCGACGAGGGCATCTCGCCGCTCAGCATCGTGGTCAACGTCACCGCGCGCCAGCTGCGCGGCGGCGCGATCGCCGAGCAGGTGCGCGAGGCGCTCGCGGCGAGCCGCCTGCCCGCCGAGGCGCTGGTGATCGAGGTGCCCGAGGCCGTGGTGCGCCAGCTTCCCGAGACGCTCGACCAGGCGCTCGCCTCGGTGACCGCGCTCGGCGTGCGGCTGTGCGTCGACGACTTCGGCACCGGCTACGCCGCGCTGCCGGCGCTGCAGCGCCTGTCGGCGAGCGCGGTGTGCATCGACCGCAAGCTGGTGGGCGGCGTGCCGCAGAACGCGGAGCGCGCCGGGCTCGCCCGGGCGCTGATCGCGCTCGCGCACGGCATGGGCTTCGAGGTGGTCGCCAAGGGCGTCGAGACGCACGCGCAGCGCGAATTCCTCGCCGAGGCCGGCTGCCGCGTCTGCCAGGGCGATCTCTTCGCCGCGCCCAATCCGCCGGACATCGTCGCGCCGATGCTGCGCGCCAGGCTGGCTGCGTAGAATCGGCCCCGGAAGGGGAGCGATGCGGATCGGCAAGATCAGGGGGCGGCTGACCGGCGCCGGGCTTGCGGCCTGGCTGCTCGCCGCGTTCGTGGCGCCGGGCCACGCCGCGGACTCGTCCTACTTCGCCGCCCCGGTGAGCTGCAGCGACGGGCCGTACGGGTTGCGCCTGCCCGCCACCTACGAGGCGCTGCGCGGCATCGGCACGCTGCGCGAGGAGCGCGTGCTGCCCGCGCTGCCCGCCGACGACCCGGCGGCCGAGCAGCGCGAGCTGAGCTTCAACGGGCTGCGGCTCACCATCCTGCGCGCGCGGCTCGATCCCGAGAGCTACCGGCTGCTCTCGGCCGAGCTGAGCCACCGCCAGTGGAAGATCGCCGGGCCGCTGCGCGTCGGCGGCCTGCTGCCCGCGCGCGTGGCCGACATCGACACGCGGCAGCTGCGCGGCCGCCGCGGCGTGGTCGAGTTCATCGGCGAGTCGAAGGACGTGCTGCGCGTGCGGCGCAGCGGCCGGCGCATCGCCTCCATCACCTACCTCTGCCACCTCCGGTGACCCACGGCCTGGTCGTCGCCGCAGGTGTGATCGCCGCGCTCGGCGTGCTGCTCGTGGTGGCGGGCGCGGTGGCGCTGGTGCGCGCGCGCGTCGTCGCCTTCGCGCTGCGCCTGCTCGCCGGCCTCGCGCTGGTGCTCTTCGGCACGACGCTCGGCCTGGTGTCGCTCGGCATGCAGGGCTACCGCGCGCTCACCCGCGAGGAGGTGGCGGCGCGGCTGATCGTCGCGCCGAAGGCGCCGCAGCGCTTCTCGGCGACGGTGGTGTTCCCGGACGGCCGCGAGGCGACCTTCGACCTCGCGGGCGACGAGATCTACGTCGACGCGCACATCCTCAAGTGGAAGCCGTTCGCCAACCTGCTCGGCGTGCACACCGCCTACGAGCTGGGCCGCGTGGCGGGGCGCTACCGCGACATCGCCCAGGAGCGAAGCGCGACGCGCACCGTGCACTCGCTCGGGCGGGACCGCGAAATCGATCTGTTCGACCTGCGGCAGCGCTATCGCTTCCTCGCGCCGCTGGTCGACGCGCAATACGGCTCGGCGAGCTTCGTGCCGGTGACGCGGCCGAGCGAGTTCGAGCTGCGCGTGTCGACCACCGGGTTGCTGATCCGGCGGATCGGCGAGCCGGCGCGCTAGGCGACGAAGTCGAAGCTCACCACGCCCGGCTTCTGCGGCCTGACCACGAGCTCCGGGCGGAACAGGCCGTCGCGCGCGTTCTGCGGCTCGCCCGGGAAATAGAGCTGCGTGGTGAGGATCGGGCCGCCCGCGGCCTGCACCTTCACGTGGATGTGGCGCGTGCGCGCGCCGTAATTGCCGGGCAGGCTGGTCTCCAGCCGGTAGCGGCCCTCGGCGTCGGTGAACTGGTGGCCGCGGAAGCGGAACCCGTCGTTGTCGTACTCGCCCCGCTCGTCGGCATGCCAGAAATCGAGCAGCGCACCCGCGACAGGCTTGCAGTTTCTGTCTACCACCCTGCCCACCACGACCAGGCTGGCAGCTTTGGCATTCGATACTAGAGAAATCCTTTCGGGAGAGCTGGGTTTGAAGAACGGGCCTTCGGTCTGGCGCGGCGTGATGCGGCAGGCCTGCGCGAGCGCGTGCAGCGGCAGGGCGGCGCCGGCGGCGAGCAATGTCCGGCGATAGGGAACCATGGCGACCTCCTGAATTCGGGCTCCGTCCCAGTAGTGTCCGGTTAAAACTCGAACAAAGTTAGCTGATTAGCGAGATCGAGGGGTTGGTGCGTTCGCGGTGGAAGCGTAAGTACCTGATCTATTGGCTCGCGCTCGAACAGTGTGAGGCTAAGGATCTGTAGAAGCTC
>DASVDO010000055.1:0-36728 GCA_036381055.1 Burkholderiales bacterium
CGCGCGCCACGAAGAACCCGGCATGCTCGCCGTACAGCGTCCAGTTCAGGCGGAACGGGAACTTGGCGGTCTGCGACTGGGCGGGCAGGCTGGCGGCCGAAGCCGCCAGCGCCAAAGCTACTGCCATCAAGACCTTCATGTGCTTCCTCCTCCTCGCTTGGGTTTACAACGTCGCCGCGTCCTCGCGCACGCGATGCGTCACGTGCCAGGGGATGAGCAGCGCCTCCAGGAACTCCACCGCGTAGAAGAACAGCAGGCCGATGAGGGTCAGCGCGAACAGCGTCGCGAACATCAGCGCCGTCTCCAGGTTCGAGTTGGTCACCAGCAGCAGGTAGCCCAGCCCCTTGTCGGCGCCGACGAACTCGCCCACCACCGCGCCGGCCACGGCCAGCGTCGCCGCCACCTTCAGGCCGCTGAAGAGGTAGGGCAGGCTGGTCGGCAGGCGGAACTGGGCGAACAGCTGCATGCGCGTCGCGCCCATCGAGCGCGCGAGGTCGCGCATCTCCGCCGACATCGAGCGCAGGCCCACGGCGGCGTCGATGACGATGGGAAAAAAAGAGATCAGGAAGGCCACCAGCACCTTGGGCAGCGCGCCGACGCCGAACCAGACCAGGAACAGCGGCGCCACCGCCACCTTGGGCACCACCTGGAAGAACAGCAGCGTCGGCATGGTGAAGCGGTCGAAGCGCTCGGAAGACGTGATGGCGATCGCCAGCGGGATGGCCACCGCCACGGCGAGGCCGTAGCCCAGCAGCATCTCGTAGAGCGTGACCCAGCCGTGGAAGGCGAGCCTGGCGAACTCGTCGACGAAGGTCTGGAAGATGACCGTCGGCGGCGGCAGCAGGTAGGCGGGCGCCTTGGTGACGATCACCGCGATTTCCCACACCACCAGGAACACCAGCACCCCGGCGAACGGCGTGAGGCGCCTGATGAGGCTAGCCATAGCGCCTCGCCGCGGGCTTGGCTTCGGCAGCGATGCGCATCGGCGGCAGCTCGGGCTGCAGGCCGAGCCCGGGCTCGCGCGGCACGCGGATGCGGTCGCGCTCGGCGGGCATGCCCAGGTACTGCGGGCCGTTCAGCGCCGCCGGCACGTCGAGCCCCGCCCAGGAAAACAGGTGCAGCGACGCGGCGAGCGACAGGTCCGGATCGGTCAGCCCGGAAGCGAACAGGCGCAGGCCGTTCTCCCTGAGCCCCTCGACGATGCGCGAGGCCGGCCACAGCCCGCCGCAGCGCGCCACCTTCATGGCGATGCCGTCGTACATGCCGAGCGCGGCGAACTCGGCGGCCTCCACCGGCGAGACGATGCCCTCGTCCATCAGGATGGGCAGCGCGCCGAAGGCCTTCAGCGCCTGGTAGTCGCGGATGCGGTTGGGCGGCAGCGGCGACTCCAGCGCCCGGAAGCCCGCGTCGGCCAGGACGCGCGCCATGGCGCGCGCCGTGTCGAGCTCGTAGCTGGTATTGGCGTCGGCCCAGTGGAAGCCCGACGGCGCGAACTCGCGCACCGCGCGGATCAGGCGGCGGTCGTAGTCGGCCGTCTGCGGCGCGCCGAGCTTGACGTTGAAGCTGTCGTAGCCTGCGGCCCTGCCCGCCTCAAGCTGCCGCTCGGCCGCCTCCAGGCTGGCCGCGTTCACGGTCCAGCTCAGCTGCACCTGTTCGACAGCCCTTCCTCCAAGAAGCTCGCAGGCCGCCCGGCCGCTGCGCCGGCCCCACAGGTCGTGGCAGGCGAGGTCGATGGCGGCCTTGGCGAGCGGCTGGCCGACCGAGAACGACGGCCGGATGGCGCGCTCCATGCGCGCGTGCACGTCGGCGAGGTCGGCGGGGTCGGCGCCGAGCACCGCGGGCGCGAGGTAGAGCTCCAGCGTGCTCGCCGCGCTCTCGGCGGTCTCGTAGCTCCAGGTCTCCACCGGCACCGCCTGGCCGCAGCCCTGCACGCCGTCCTCGTCGGTGAGGCGCGCGAGCAGCGTTGGCCGCACGCCGCCGCGGAAGAACTTGAACTCGCCGACCAGAGGATAGTCCAGCCTGCCGATCTCGATGCGGACGATCTTGCCCATGGCTGCTTTTAACTATATGGTTAACAGGCTACCATGAAAACCCCGCGCATCCTCACCACCGTGGTGGGCTCGTATCCGTTTCCCGACTGGCTCGCGGCGCTGCCTTCCGAGCAGGCGGTGCTCGACGCCACGCGCGTCGTCATCCACACCCAGGAGCAGGCCGGCATCGACCTGGTGTGCGACGGCGAGCTCTACCGCTTCGACGTCAACCATCCCGAGACCAACGGCATGATCGAGTACTTCGTGCGCCCGCTCGCCGGCGTGCGCGCCGAGATCGCCTTCTCGGAATGGCTCGAATACTCGCGCGGCGCAGCGACGCGCTTCCGCACGCGGCCGCCCGGCGTGGTCGAGGGGCCGATCGGCGCCGGCGCGCTCAACCTGCCGATCGCCTGCGCGCGCGCCCGCGCGCTCGCCTCGCGGCCTTTCAAGTTCACGCTCACCGGGCCGCACATGCTCGCCAAGATGCTGCACGACCGGTATTACCGCGACGCGGAGAAGCTGGCGCACGCCATCGCCGACGCGCTCGCCGAGCAGGTGCGCGGCCTGGACGCCGACGTGGTGCAGGTGGACGAAGCCAACCTGCCCGGCCATCCGGCGGAATGGCGCTGGGCCGCGGCCGCCATGAACAAGGTGCTGGACGCGGTGCCTTCCAAGGCGAAGGCCGCGGTGCACCTGTGCTTCGGCAACTACGGCGGCCAGTCCATCCAGAAGGGCGGCTGGGCGCAGCTGCTCGACTACCTCAACGCGCTGCACGTCGACCACATCGTCATGGAGACCGCCCACCGCCCCGCGGAGGAGCTGGCGGTATTCAAGGACCTGCGGCCCGGGATCGGCTTCGGCCTGGGCGTGATCGACATCAAGCGCACCGAGGTGGAGGCGGCCGAGGACATCGCGCGCGCCATCGAGCGCGCCGGCAAGGTGCTGGGCGCCGGGCGCATCCGCTACATCCACCCGGACTGCGGCTTCTGGATGCTCAAGCGCAACATGGCCGACGGCAAGACGCGTGCGCTGGTGGCCGGCCGCGACCTTTACGAAGGCCGGGTCACGGGCGCAGCGCATTGAGGATCATCCCGGTGACGTGGCGCGCGCGGCCGGCGAGCGCGCGCGGCGCCATCAGGTCGCGGTCGAAGATGCGCGAAAGGGTATAGCGGTTGCTGAGGTAGAAGTAACCCTCGCCGGCGATCGAGATGTAGAGCTGCACCGGGTCGACGCCCTTGCGGAACAGGCCTTGCGCCTCGCCGCGGCGCAGCACGGTGCGCAGCGTCTCGACCAGCGTCGAGTGCATCTCGCGCACGCGCGCGGCGTCCTTCAGGTGGCGGCCCTTGTGCAGGTTCGCGCTGTTGAGCAGGGTGAGGAACTCGGGATGCTCGAGGAAATAGTCCCAGGTGAAGCGCACCAGGCGCTTGAGCGCCGCGCGCGGCTCGAGGTGCTCCAGGCGCAGGCCGCGCTCGGCGTTGCGGATGTGGGCATAGCGGTCCTCGAGCGCGGCGAGGAACAGGCCGTCCTTGTCGCCGAAGTAGTAGTACAGCATGCGCTTGTTGGCGCCGGCGCGCCGCGCGATGCGGTCGACGCGCGCGCCGCCCAGGCCGTAGCGCGCGAACTCGGCGGTCGCCGAGGCGAGGATGCGCTGCCTGGTGTGGGGCTTTCTCATGCCGGGCGGTTAACCGCCCGGTTACTTTAACCCAGGCTTTTCGCCTCTGCCGCGCCCCAGCTGCGCTCCCAGTCCTCGCCGCGGAAGTCGGTGACGCGGCCGTCGGCCTGGAAGAACTTGTTGGGCACCTGGAACATGGCGAGGAACAGGCCGCCTTCCGGGCCGGCCCAGGCCTCGTGGCGGCTGCCCGCCGGGCGCCAGACGAACTGGCCGGCGCGGCACACGCCCTCGCCGCACACCAGCGTGCCCTCGAGCACGTAGGTCTGCTCGATCTTCACGTGCTCGTGGTCGGGCAGCCGGGCGTTGGGCGCCATGCGCATGAGCGCGGTGAGCATGCCGGTCGCGCGCTCCACCATCAGGGTCTTCTGCTCCACCCCGGGATAGCGCGTTTTCTCCCAGGGCAGGCTGGCGACGTCGACGAAACGCGAAGCTAGGTCTTTCATGGCTTGAGGTTCTCCCCGACGCGTACGATTTTCATGGTATTGGTGCCGCCGGCCTTGCCGATCGGCTCGCCGAAGGTGATGACGATGATGTCGCCCTGCTTCACCACCTTGTTCTCCACCAGCACCTTTTCCGCCTCCTGCAGCAGCTCCTCGCGGTCGTGGCCGACGTACTTGACCATCAGCGGGTACACGTCGCGGAACAGGGCGCAGCGGTAGCGCGTGGCCGTCTGCGCGGTGAGGGCGTAGATGGGCACGCCGCAGTTGAGCCGGCTCATCCACAGCGCGGTCGAGCCCGACTCGGTGAGCGAGGCGATCGCCTTGACCTTCAGGTGGTAGGCGGTGAACAGCGCCGCCATCGCGATCGACTGGTCGACGCGCGTGAACACGCGGTCGAGGAATTCCTGCTCGAGGGTCAGCGGCTGGGTCTGCTCGGCCTCGCGGCAGATGCGGTCCATCGCCTCGATCACCTCGACCGGGTAGCGGCCGCTCGCGGTCTCGGCCGAGAGCATCACCGCGTCGGTGCCGTCGAGCACCGCGTTCGCCACGTCCGACACCTCGGCGCGCGTCGGCACCGGGCTGGAGATCATCGACTCCATCATCTGCGTCGCGGTGATGGTGAGCTTGTTGTGCTCGCGCGCGAGCCGGATCATCTTCTTCTGCAGCGCCGGCACGGCCGCGTCGCCCACCTCGACCGCGAGGTCGCCGCGCGCCACCATGATGCCGTCGGAGCCGCGCATGATGTCGATCAGCGCGTTCTCCGCCACCGCCTCGGCGCGCTCGATCTTGGCGATCAGGAACGCCTTGCCGCCCGCGGCGCGCATCAGCTCGCGCGCCATGTACATGTCGGCGCCGCTCTTCGGGAACGACACCGCGAGGTAGTCGGCCTGGATGCGCGCCGCGGTCTTGATGTCCTCCATGTCCTTGGCGGTGAGCGCCGGCGCGGTCAGCCCGCCGCCCTGGCGGTTGATGCCCTTGTTGTTGGACAGCACGCCGCCGTGGCGCACCACGGTATGCACTTCCTCGCCGCGCACGTCGGTCACCTCGAGCACGATCTTGCCGTCGTCGAGCAGCAGCACCGAGCCGGGATCGACGTCGCGCGGCAGCTCCTTGTAGTCCAGCCCGGCGCGGTCGGCGTCGCCCGTCTCGATGCTCGCGTCGAGCACGAAGCGCTGGCCCTTCTCCAGCGTCACCTTGCCCTCGCTGAACTTGCCGACGCGGATCTTGGGCCCCTGCAGGTCGCACAGGATCGCCACCGTGCGGTCGCACTTGGCGGAAAGCTCCTTCACCAGCCGCGCGCGCGCCTCGTGGTCGGCGCTGGTGCCGTGCGAGAAGTTCAGGCGCACCACGTCGACGCCGGCGCGGATCATCTTCTCTAGCGTCGCGGGATCGGAGGAGGCGGGACCGAGGGTCGCTACGATCTTGGTGCTGCGGAACATCGCCCCTACTCTAGCAGAAGGCGTCCGCGGCTAATGACCCGCTCGCCGCGCTCGTTCGCCGTCTCGAAGGCGATGCCGCCCGCCTCGCGGGCGGCGTGCACGCTCAGGGTGGAGGGCATCAAAACCATGCCGCTGAAGCGGCAGCTCAGGCCGCGCACGCGCCGCCAGTCCGCGCCGTACGCCCGCAATGCCCGCGACACCGACAGGGCGAGCGTCGCCGTGCCGTGCAGGATTATTCCCGGCAGCCCGGCGGCGCGCGCATACGCAAGGTCGGTATGGATGGGATTGAAGATGCGCGCGCACTCGGTGTAGACGTGCGCGGCCGTCGCCGGCACGGCGATCTCGCCGAGCGGCGAGAGCGTCGCCGAGAGCGCCGGGGGATCGCCCACCTCGGCGAGGCGCGCCTCCGGGCCCTCCAGCGCCACGCCGCGGTAGAGATAGCCGTAGTCGCTGGTCACGACCGGCGCGCCGCGCGCGTCGCGCGTCTCGCAGCGGAACACCACGAACGCGCCGGGGGCTCTCGCCAGCGCCGCGACGATGCGCGCCGAGGTGCGCACGGTCTCGCCGGCGCGCAGCGGCCGGTGCAGCGTGATCGCGTGCTGCGCATGCACCAGCCGCGGGTAGACCGGCTCGAGCTCGGGCAGCGTGCGCACCGGCTGCAGCGGCTGCCATTCCCAGCACACCGGGAACACCGGGTGCACCGGCAGGTCCTCGCGCGTGGTGTCGTAGCAGCGCGCGTCGGTCTCGCCGATGCCGGCGCTGTAGGCCATCACCCAGCGCGTATCGAGCGCCTGCTCGAGCGGCGGCGACTCGGCGCCGGCGATGCGGCTCGCGAGCCTCATCCGCCGACGTGCACCACCAGCTCGCGCTCGCCGCCGCGCCGGCGGTGCTCCCAGAGATAGATGCCCTGCCAGGTGCCGAGCGCCAGGCGCCCGTCGACGATCGGGATGCAAAGCGAGGTCTGGGTGAGCGCCGACTTGATGTGCGCCGGCATGTCGTCGGGCCCCTCGGTGTCGTGCCGGTAGAAGGGGTCGCCCTCGGGGACCAGCCGGTTGAGCCAGCGCTCCAGGTCCTGCCTCGCGCTCGGGTCGGCGTTCTCCTGGATCACCAGGCTCGCCGAGGTGTGGCGCACGAACACGGTGCACAGCCCTTCGGCGAGGGCGGCTTCGGCGACCAGCCGGGAAACCTCTCGCGTCACCTCGTGCAGCCCCTGCCCGGAAGTCCGGACGGTGAGCCGCCTAACCATCCGCGCGCGCTTCGAGCGCCGCCACGGCGGGCAGCGTCTTGCCCTCGAGGAACTCGAGGAACGCGCCGCCGGCGGTCGAGATGTAGTCGATGTCCTGCGCGACGCCGAACTTGTTGATCGCCGCCACCGTGTCGCCGCCGCCCGCGACGGTGAACGCGCTCGATCTGGCGATCGCCTGCGCGAGCGCCTCGGTGCCCTTGGCGAAGGCGTCGTTCTCGAACACGCCGACCGGCCCGTTCCAGACGATGGTGCCGGCCGTGCCGAGCGAGGCGGCGAGGGCATGCGCGCTCGCCGGGCCGATGTCGAGGATCATCTCGTGCGCCTTCACCTCGTCGACCGGCTTGACCGTGCCGGCGCCCGCGTCCGGCGAATCGCCGACCACGACGTCGCTCGGCAGCGGCACGCGCGTCGCCGCCATGATCTTCTTCGCCTCGCCGAGGAGGTCGCGCTCGGCGAGCGACTTGCCGATCGGCTTGCCCGCCGCGAGGAGGAAGGTGTTGGCGATGCCGCCGCCCACGATCAGGTGGTCGACCTTCCTCGCCAGCGCGTCGAGGATGGTGAGCTTGGTGGAGACCTTGGAGCCCGCGACGATCGCCACCAGCGGCCGCGCCGGCTCGGCGAGCGCCCTGCCCAGCGCGTCGAGCTCGGCCGCCATCAGCGGGCCGGCGCAGGCGACCTTGGCGAAGCGCGCCACCCCGTGGGTGGTCGCCTCGGCGCGATGCGCGGTGGCGAAGGCGTCGTTCACGTAGACGTCGCACAGCGCGGCGATCTTCTTGGCGAGCGCCGGGTCGTCCTTCTTCTCGCCCTTGTTGACCCGGCAGTTCTCGAGCATCACCACTTCGCCGGGACGCGCCTGGACGCCGTCGACCCAGTTCTGCACCAGGCGGACGTCCTTCTTGAGCAGCTCGGACAGGCGCGCCGCCACCGGCGCCAGGGAATCCTCGGGCCTGAGCTCGCCCTCGGTCGGGCGGCCGAGATGCGAGGTGACCATCACGGCCGCGCCCTGCTCCAGCGCCGCCTGGATGCCGGGCAGCGAGGCGCGAATGCGGGTGTCGTCGGTGATCCGCCCGTCCTCGATCGGGACGTTGAGGTCCGCGCGGATGAGCACCCGCTTGCCGCGCATATCCACCTCGGACATGCGCTTGAATTTCATCGTCTACTTGGCGTGGGCGACTTCCGCGCCGATCTCGGCGAAGGCCACCGCGACGTCCAGCATGCGGTTGGAGAAGCCCCACTCGTTGTCGTACCACGAGGAGACCTTCACCAGCGTGCCGTCGGAGACGCGCGTCAGCGTCGAGTCGAAGATCGAGCTGGCGGGGTTGTGGTTGAAGTCCGACGAGACGAGCGGCTCGCTCGAGTACTCGAGGATGCCCTTCAGGTCCGATTCCGACGCCTGCTTCACCGCCTTGTTCACCTCCTCGACGGTGGTCGGCCGCTTCGCGACGAACGTCAGGTCGACGATCGACACGTTGAGGGTCGGCACGCGGATCGAGTAGCCGTCGAGCTTGCCGTTCAGGTGCGGCAGCACCAGGCCGACCGCGGCGGCGGCGCCGGTCTTGGTCGGGATCATGTTGTGCACCGCCGAGCGCGCCCGCCGCAGGTCCTTGTGGTAGACGTCGGTGAGCACCTGGTCGTTGGTGAACGAATGGATGGTGTTCATCAGGCCCGAGGCGACGCCGATGCGCTCGTCGAGCGCCTTGACGAGCGGCGCCAGGCAGTTGGTGGTGCACGAGGCGTTCGAGATCACCGCGTCCGAGCCCTTGAGCGTCTTGTGGTTGACGCCGAACACCACCGTGCGGTCGACGTCCTTGTCGCCCGGCGCGGAGATGATCACCTTGCGCGCGCCGGCCTGCAGGTGCGCGCCGGCCTTCGCCTTGGAGGTGAAAAGCCCGGTGCACTCCATCACCACGTCGACGCCGAGGCTTTTCCACGGCAGCTTGGCTGGATCGCGCTCGGCCACGACCTTGATGCGGTCCTTGCCGACGACGATGCTGTCGCCGTCGACCGTCACCTTCTGCGGGAAGCGCCCGTGCGCGGTGTCGTACTGCAGCAGGTGCGCGTTGGTGTGCGCGTCGCCGAGGTCGTTCACCGCGACGAACTGCAGGTCGTGCTGCTTGCCGTTCTCGTAGTGGGCGCGCAGCACCATGCGCCCGATGCGTCCGAATCCGTTGATCGCTACCTTGATGGTCATCGCAGAACTCTCCTCACGGCATCGGCCACGCCCTGCGGCGTGAAGCCGAAGAACTTGAAAAGGTCGGCGGCCGGCGCGGACTCGCCGTAGCGGTCGATCCCGACCACCGCGCCTTCCAGGCCGACATACTTGCACCAATAGTCGCTCACCCCGGCTTCCACTGCCACCCTGGGAGCGGCCCCCAGCACGCGCCGCCGGTACTCCTCGGGCTGGCGGTCGAATACGCTGGTCGAGGGCATGGAGACGACGCGCAGGGAAATACCGTCTTCGGCAAGCAGTTTTTGCGCCTCCAGGGCGAGCGGGACCTCCGAGCCGGTGGCGATCACCGTGGCGCGCGCATCGGCCGCCTCCGAGACCACGTAGCCGCCGCGCGAGGGCCCTTGCAGATCAGACCTCGGGACGAAGGCGACGTTCTGCCGGGAGAGCAGCAGCGCGCTCGGCCCGTCCTTGCGGCGGAGCGCCGCGGCCCAGGCGGCGGCGGTCTCCACCGTGTCGGCCGGCCGCCAGACGTCCATGTGCGGGATGAGACGCAGGCTCGACGCGTGCTCGATCGGCTGGTGCGTCGGGCCGTCCTCGCCCAGCCCGATCGAGTCGTGGGTGAAGACGTACACCACCCGGATCTTCATCAGCGCCGCCATGCGCAGCGCGTTGCGCGCGTAGTCGGAGAAGGTGAGGAAGGTGCCGCCGTACGGAATGAATCCGCCGTGCAGCGCGAGCCCGTTCATGATGGCGCACATGCCGAACTCGCGCACGCCGTAGAAGATGTGGTTCCCCGCCAGGGCGCCCGGCGCGACCGGCCTGGATGCCTTGGCCATCGTCAGGTTCGAGCCGGTGAGGTCGGCCGAGCCGCCGACGAGCTCCGGCAGCGCCGGCACCAGGACCTCGAGCGCGTTCTGCGACGCCTTGCGAGTCGCGAGCGTCTCGGCCTTGCGGCCCGCCTCTTCCAGCAGGCCGGCCGCCACGGCGTCGAAGCTTGCGGGCAGCTCGCCCGCCATGCGCCGCCGGAACTCGGCCGCCTCGGCCGGGAACTGCTTCTCGTAGCCGGCGAACAGCCGGTTCCAGCGCCGCTCGGCGCGCTTGCCCGCCTCGCGCGCGTCCCAGCCCCGGCGCACCGCGTCCGGGATCTCGAAGGCGGCATGCGGCCAGCCGAGCGCGGCGCGCGCCGCCGCGACCTCCTCGGCGCCGAGCGGCGCGCCGTGCGCGGCGCCGGTGTTCGCCTTTTTCGGCGCGCCCCTGGCGATCACCGTCTTGCAGCAGATGAGCGTCGGCCGCGCCTTGTCGCGCTTCGCCTTGCGGATCGCCCGGTCGACCGCGTCGACGTCGTGGCCGTCGACGCCGGGGATGACCTGCCAGCCGTAGGCGGCGAAGCGCTTGGGCACGTCGTCGGTGAACCAGCTCTTCATCGACCCCTTCTCGGAGTCGATCGAGATGCCGTTGTCGTCGTAGAAGGCGATCAGCCGGCCCAGCCCGAGCGTGCCGGCGAGCGACGCCGCCTCGTGCGAGATGCCTTCCATCATGCAGCCGTCGCCCATGAACACGTAGGTGTGGTGCTCGACGATGTCGAAGCCGGGACGGTTGAACTCGGCCGCGAGCAGCCGCTCGGCGAGCGCCATGCCGACCGCGTTGGCGAAGCCCTGGCCCAGCGGGCCGGTGGTCGTCTCGACGCCCGGCGCGTAGCCGTACTCGGGATGGCCGGGCGTCTTCGAGTGCAGCTGGCGGAAGCGCTTCAGCTCCTCGATCGGCAGGTCGTAGCCGGTGAGGTGCAGCAGGCTGTAGAGCAGCATCGAGCCGTGGCCGTTCGACAGGACGAAGCGGTCGCGGCCCGCCCAGCGCGGGTTCGCCGGGTTGTGGCGCAGGTGGCGCTTCCACAGCGCCACCGCGATCTCGGCCATGCCCATCGGCATGCCCGGGTGTCCCGACTTCGCCGCCTCCACCGCGTCCATCGCCAGCGCGCGAATGGCGTTGGCGAGCTCGGCGTCCGACGCCTTGGCGGTGACGGGGGATTCCATCGGGAAGCGGAAATTATACTGAGCGCGTGAGCGCGCTTCCCTTCTCGAGCCCTGTCGACTACGAGCACCGCGTGAGCTGCGAATCGCCCGGCGAGGCGCACTGGTTCGTGTTCCGCGGCAACGATCTGCTGGTCGAGCTCGGGCCGCCGACGCGGCCGAGCGACGACCCGCGGGTACGCGCGCGGCCGGCCTGGGCCCGCCTCCCGTACGGAAGCGCGTTGCAAAAAAACCACAATTGGCTGGGCCCGGCCGTGCTGCGGACCCTATACCTAGGGCGTCTGGCGGGCAGCGACTGCTGGGCCGCCGAGCTGCCCGGGGAGGCCGAGCCGCCCGCCGGCATGGCCTTCGCGGGGCTGCGCACGCTGTTCTCGGTGCTCGACGACGCGCACTTCGCGCTCGCCGGCCGGGCGCTGCAGCTCGTCGACTGGGACCGCACGCACCAGTTCTGCGGCCGCTGCGGCGCGCGCACCGAGCCCCGGCGCGAGGAGCGCGTGCGCGTCTGCCCGGCCTGCAAGCTCTCGGCCTACCCGCGCGTCGCGCCCGCCGTGATGGCGCTCGTTCATAGGGAAAAAGGCGGCCGCCACGAGCTGCTGCTCGGGCGCAGCCCGCACTTTCCGCCCGGCATGTACAGCGCGCTGGCCGGCTTCGTCGAGCCCGGCGAGTCGCTCGAGCAGTGCGTGGCGCGCGAGGTGGCCGAGGAGGTGGGCGTGCGCGTCGAGCGGCTGCGCTACTTCGCCAGCCAGCCGTGGCCGTTCCCGCACTCGCTGATGATCGCGTTCATCTGCGAGTGGCGCGACGGCGAGCTCGCGCTGCAGGACGCGGAGATCGAGGACGCAAAATGGTTTGACGTATTGCAATTGCCGAAACTTCCGAGCAGAATCTCGATCGCTCGGAGATTGATCGATTCGCTTTGTCAAGAGCTGATCGGCCGGTCGGGCGGGCAAACATGAGTCCCTAGGAGGTTTTGCACGAGTTGAGCGCGATCGAAGAGCGCTGTGCGCCGCAAGGCGCGGATCGGGGGCGTGGCCTGGACACGAAGGGCCGCGCCTTCGCATTTTGGAGGGTACGGAAATGAACGGTCTGCATCTCATCGGTGACCTCACCGGCTGCCGCTGCGATCCGCAGCTCCTTCTGGACGGCGAGCGCTTCCGCGCCAAATGCCTCGACATGGTGGCCGCCTCGGGTCTCACGACCATGGACGCCACCTTCCACCAGTTCGAGGGCTCGGGCTTCACCGGCACGGTGGTCCTCGCCGAGTCGCACCTTGCGATCCACACCTGGCCCGAGCGCCAGGGGCTGACGCTCGACGTCTACGTCTGCAACTACAGCGCCGACAACTCGGCCAAGGCGCGCAAGCTGTTCGACCTGCTGGTCGCCTACTTCCAGCCCGCCGAGGTGGCCCGGCACGAGGTCGAGCGCGGCGCGCACCTGCTCATGGAGTCGCTCAACGACTCGACCGGCTTCTACATCCGCGCCTCCCGGCAGCTCGGCGACTGGCAGACCCGCTACCAGCGGATGGAGATCTACGACACGCCGCACTACGGCAAGATCTTCCGCCTCGACGGGTTCAACATGACCTCCGAGAAGGAGGAGTTCGTCTACCACGAGAACCTGATCCACCCCGCGCTGACCGCGCACATGGCGCCCAAGAAGGTGCTGGTCATCGGCGGCGGCGACGGCGGCTCCTCGGAGGAGGCGCTCAAGCACCCCTCGGTCGAGTCGGTCACCATGGTGGAGATCGACGCCGACGTGATCGAGGTGGCGAAGCGCCACTTCCAGGCGGTGCACAACGGCGTGTTCGACAACCCGAAGCTGCGGGTCCTGGTCGACGACGGGATGAAGTTCGTGCGCGAGACCCAGGAGCGCTTCGACCTGATCGCGCTCGACCTGAACGACCCGGTCGGCCCGGCGGCGGCGCTCTACTCGCTGGAGTTCTTCCAGCAGCTGCGCACCGCGCTCGCGCCGGGCGGGGCGCTGACGCTGCACCTCGGCTCGCCGGTGGCGCAGCCGCAGCGCGTCGGCGACATGGCGCAGCGGCTGGCGAGCGTGTTCCGCATCGTGCGGGTGTACACCATGTACATCCCGCTCTACGGCTCGCTGTGGGCGATGGCGGTGTGCTCCGACAAGCTCGATCCCAAGGCCTTCACCGCCGACGAGATCGACCGGCGCATCGAGGCGCGCAGGCTGCAGGCGCTGCAGTTCTACAACGGCGAGACGCACGAAGGCGTGTTCGCCCTGCCGAACTACGTCCGCGACCTGGTGACCCCGGCTCGCCTCAAGCAGCCGGCGCGCGGCCGCCGCCTGGGCGTGGTCCGCGCGGCCATGAAATAGCCCCCGAAGCAGGTTCCGGCTACGGCAGGCCGGCGCTCAGGGCGTCGATGAAGGCGCGGAGCCGCATCGGCATGTGGCGCTGGGTCGGAAACACGACCGAGATCGGCGTGGGCCTGGGGCGGAACTCCGCCAGCGTTTCCTCGAGCTGCCCTGCGGCCACCGCCTCTTCGGCCATCAGATCGGGCAGTTGGACGATGCCCAGGCCCGCCCGGGCGGCGCTCGCCATGCCTTCGCCGTCGTTGACGGCGTAACGCGCCGGCGGATGCCGCACCAGGGGGCGGCCCTTGACGACGAACTCCCAGGGCCGCACCCGCCCGCTGGTCGGCATCCGGAATACCACGCAGTCGTGCCGCTCGAGCTCGCCGAGCGTGCGCGGCCGTCCGCGCCGCGCGAAGTAGTCGGGCGAGCCATATACGCGCAGCTGCTGCTGCGCCACGGTGCGGGCGACAAGCCCGGGCTCCGCGACCTTGCCGACGCGCACGACTGCGTCGACGCCGCTGCCCACCACGTCGGCGTACTGGTCGGACAGGCGAACGTCGACGTTGAGCTGCGGATGCCGGCGCGCGAGCCCGGCGACGAGCGGCAGCAGGACTTTCTTGCCGAAGGTGACCGGCACGTCGATGCGCAGCGTGCCGCTCGGCGCCTTGGCCGTCCCCGCGGTGAGCAGCTCCAGCTCGTGCAACTCGTCGAGCACGCGCGCGCAGCGCTCGAAGAACGCCTCGCCCTCCTGGGTCAGCGTCACCCGCCGCGTGGTGCGCTGGAAAAGCCGCAGCCCGAGCTGCTGCTCGAGACGCGCCACGTTCTTGGCCACCGCCGACGGCGAGAGGCGGAGCGCCTGCGCAGCGCGCGCGAAGCTGCGCTGCCTGGCCGCTTCGGCGAACGAGCGCAGCAGGCGCAGGCTGGCCGCGCCGATTGACGACATTTTTTCCATGGTGTCTCGATTCTTGTTGCTGTTCTCTCGCGAGTCAAAGCTGCTCATACTCTGCCCGGTCTCGATTTAACGAAGGAAAGCCGCGATGCAAGTCCTGCAGAACAGCAAGCGAGCGAGCGCCGAGCTGCCCGGCATCGTCCATCTCACCGTGGCGGGCAGCGAGCAGGGCCTCAGGCGCCTTTCGGTCTGGCGCCAGAGCATGGCGCCGGGATGCGCGACCCCGCCGCACCAGCACGACTGCGAGGAAGTGGTGCTGGTGACCGAGGGCAGGGGCGAAGTGCACGTCGACGGCAAGGTGTACGCGTTCGGCCCGGACAGCACGCTCGTCCTGCCGCCGGGCATCCCGCACCAGATCTTCAACACCGGCGACACGCCGCTCGTCACGGTCGCCGCCTTCTCCGCCACGCCGGTGGGAACCTTCCTGCCCGGCGGCGAGCGGCTGGAGCTGCCCTGGAAAAGCTGAGTCAGTCGAGGGCGGCGAGCGCCTTGCGCACCGTGTCGAAGATGCGCTCGATCTGCGCCTTCTCGACGATCAGCGGCGGCGAGAAGGCGAGCGTGTCGCCGGTGTAGCGCACGAGCACGCCCGCGTCGAAGCACTTCGCGAAGGCCTCGTAGGCGCGCGCGCCCGGCTTGCCCGGCCGCGGCTCCAGCTCCACGGCCCCCATCAGGCCGCAGTTGCGCAGGTCGACGACGTGGCGCGTGCCCTTCAGGGCATGCAGGCCGTCCTCGAAGTGCTTCTCCAGCGCGGCGCCCCGGGTGAGCAGGCCCTCCTCGGCGTAGGTCTCGAGCGTGGCGATGCCGGCCGCGCAGCCGAGCGGGTGCCCGGAGTAGGTGTAGCCGTGGAACAGCTCGATGCCGTCGGGCCCCTGCATGAAGGCGTCGTAGATGCTGTCGCGCACGAGCACCGCCCCCATCGGCACGGTGCCGTTGGTCATGCCCTTCGCGACGGTGAAGAGGTCGGGCATCACGCCGAAGCGGTTGCTCGCGAACGGGTGGCCCAGCCTGCCGAAGCCGGTGATCACCTCGTCGAAGATGAGCAGGATGCCGTGCCGGGTGCAGATCTCGCGCAGGCGCTCGAGATAGCCCCTGGGCGGCACCAGCACCCCGGCCGAGCCGGCGACCGGCTCGACCATCACCGCGGCGATCGTAGAGGGGTCGTGGAAGGCGCAGAGCCGCTCGAGCTCGTCGGCGAATTCGGCCCCATGGGCCGGCTGGCCCCGGGAAAAAGCATTTCTCTGCGGATCGTGGGTATGGCGGATGTGGTCGACGCCGGCGACGCCCGGGCCGAACGCCCTGCGGTTGGCCGGGATGCCGCCGACCGCCATGCCGCCGAAGTTGACGCCGTGATAGCTGCGCTCTCTGCCGATCAGGCGGAAGCGCTGCCCTTCGCCGCGCGCCCGGTGGTAGGCGAGCGCGATCTTGAGCGCCGTATCGGCCGACTCTGACCCGGAATTGGTGAAGAACACCCGCGAGAACCCGGGCGGCGCGACCGCCGCCAGCCGCTCGGCGAACTCGAACGCGATCGGATGGCCCATGTTGAAGGTCGGCGCGAAATCCATTTCGCCGACCTGGCGGCGCACCGCCTCGACGATCTTCGGCCGGCAGTGCCCGGCGTTCACGCACCACAGGCCCGCCTGGCCGTCGAGGATCTGGCGGCCGTCGGCCGTCCAGTAGTACATCCCTTCCGCACGTGCGAGGAGGCGCGGCGACTTCTTGAACTGCCGGTTCGCCGTGAACGGCATCCAGAAGGCCGCGGCCTCCAGGCCCGTGCCCAGCTCGGCGCGCTTGTTCATGGCCCGAGCTTACTCCGGCTGCGCCTTGCGGCGGTGCGCAAAAGCTAGGCCGAGTAGGCGACGACCTTCTGCCTCTGCTGGCCGAGCCCCTGGATGGTGAGCGTCATCACGTCGCCGGGCTCGAGGAACACCGGCGTCGGCTTGATGCCGAGCCCGACCCCGGGCGGCGTGCCGGTGGCGATGATGTCGCCCGGGAGGAGCGTCATGTAGTGGCTGACGTGCGAGATCAGCTTCGCCACGCTGAACACCATGGTGCGCGTGTTGCCGTTCTGCATCACCCTGCCGTTCACCTCGAGCCTCATGTCGAGGTTCTGCGGGTCGCGGATCTCGTCGGCGGTGACCAGCCACGGCCCGATCGGCCCCGCGGTGTCGAAGCCCTTGCCCTTGTCCCACTGGCTGGTCGCCATCTGGAAGGAGCGCTCGGAGACGTCGTTGACGATGCAGTAGCCCGCCACGTGGGCGAGCGCCGAGGCCTCGTCGACGTAGCGCGCGGTGGTGCCGATCACCACGCCCAGCTCGATCTCCCAGTCGAGCTTGGTGGAGTTCTTCGGCGCGATCACGTCGTCGTTCGGGCCGTTGATGCAGGTGGTGGCCTTCATGAAGACGATCGGCTCGGCGGGCAGCGGCAGCCCGGCTTCCTTCGCGTGGTCGGAGTAGTTGAGGCCGATGGCGACGAACTTGCCGATGCCGACGTACGGCACGCCGTAGCGCGGGTTGCCGTTCACGAGCGGCAGCGTCTCGGGCTTCAGGCGCGCCAGCATCTTCAGGCCGCGCGGTGACAGCTCGTTCGGCCCGAGGCCGTTGATGATCTTCGACAGATCGCGGAGCTTCCCCTCTCCGTCGATCATTCCCGGCTTCTCGTAGCCGGGCTTGCCATAGCGGCACAGCTTCATATGGTCATTCCCCCGTCGATCGAATAGGCGTTGCCGGTCGCGAACAGCGACTCGTCTGATGCGAGAAACAGCAGGATCCCGGTGACGTCGTCGACGGTGCCGAGCCGGCCCATCGGCTGGCGGGCGACGAAGTCCTGGCGTGCCTGCACCGGATCCGGAAAAGCGTTGATGCGGCCCTGCAGCGACGGCGTGTCGATCGTGCCCGGGCAGACGGCGTTGCAGCGGATGCCCTTGCCGACATAGTCGGCGGCGATCGACTTGGTGAGGCCGATGACCGCCGCCTTGCTCGCGCCGTAGACGCAGCGGCTGGGCAGGCCGCGGATCGACGAGGCCACCGAGGACATGTTGATGATCGAGCCGCGGCCCTTCTTCAGCATGCCGGGCAGGAAGGCGCGCGTGACCAGGAACATCGAGCGCACGTTGACCGCGAACGCCTGGTCCCAGTCCTGCGGCGTCGCTTCGAGGATCGAGCCGTGGTGCACGATGCCGGCGCAGTTGAAAAGCACGTCCACGTCGCCGACCTGCGCGGCCACGCGCTCGATCGCCCGCGCGTCGGTCACGTCGAGCGGCGCGGTGCGTATGCCGTCGCGGCCGGCGATCGCCTCGAGCGCCGCGCCGTTGAGGTCGGTCGCCCAGACGCGCGCGCCCTCGCGCGCGAAAGCGAGCGCCGCCGCCTGGCCCATGCCCTGGCCGGCTGCCGTGACGAACGCGGTCTTCCCTGCGAGACGAAGCGCCATGGGGGTCGGTGGAAGGGCAGCGATTATACTTCCCGGCCTTCGTGGATCGACCCGGTTTCGCGCGCCCGGCGCAAACGGGGTCAGGACCCGTTTTCGATGCCCCGCTTCTTCGTCGACGAGACGCTGCGCGCCGGAGCGACCTGCCTCCTGCCCGAAGACAGCGCGCACCACGCGGTGCACGTGCTGCGCATACGGCAGGGCGACGACGTGACGCTGTTCAACGGCCGCGGCGGCGAGTTCCGCGGCCGCGTCGCCGCGATCGAGCGGCTGAAGGTCATGGTCGACCTGCTGGCCTTCGATGCGGTGGAGCGCGAGTCGCCGCTGCAGGTGACGCTCGTGCAGGGCGTGTCGGCGGGCGAGAAGATGGACTCGACGATCCGCAAGGCGGTGGAGCTCGGCGTGGCCGAGATCCGCCCGGTGCTCGCCGCCGCCTCGGTCGCCCGGCCGAAGGGCGAGCGCGCCGCGGCGCGCCTCGCGCACTGGCGGCGCATCGCCATCTCGGCGTGCGAGCAGTGCGGGCGCAACCGCGTGCCGCCGGTGCACCCGCTGGTCGACGCGGCCGGCTTCCGCGACGAGCGCCCCGGCACGAAAGTGCTGCTCTCGCCGCGCTCGCAGCTTCGCTTCTCGACGCTCGAGCTCGCGGCGCCCCTCACGCTCGCCGCGGGCCCGGAGGCCGGGTTCAGCGCCGAAGAGGAAGCGGCGTTCGTGCGCTCCGGGTTCGTGCCGGCGCGGCTCGGCCCGCGCGTGCTTCGCACCGAGACCGCGGCGCTCGCCGCGCTCGCGGCGCTCAACGCTCTGGCGGGAGATTTCTAGCGAGCAGCCCGGCGAGCCGCGCGTTGCCGTTGGCGCGCGCGATGTCGAGCGCGGTGCGGCCGTCCCAGGTCTTGGCGCCGAGATCGACGCCGCGGCCGGCCACGAAGAGCTCCACGGCGAGCGTGTCATTGCGCTTCGCCGCGTCGAGGAACTGGCCTTCGTCGTAGTAGCGCAGGCCCATCGCGGTCAGGTCCTTGCGCGCCTGGAGCTGCGCCTCGACGGCTTCCCGCGCCCGCCCGGCCGGCGCCGCGCGCGCGGCATGGCCGGCGAGGTCGCGGCCGAGCGCGGCGAGCCGGTCGCGATACTCGGGCGGCAGCTCGGCGGTCGCGCCGGCGAAGAGCCCCGCAACCGCCGCGTTCACCCTGGGGTTGCGCCCGGCGAGCGCGTCGGCGAGCACCGCCTCCGCTTCGGGCTGCATGCCGGCGCGCACCATCGTCTCGACGAGCGTCAGCACGTGGCCGAAGGCCGTCCAGTCCTCGTCCTGCGCGGCGGCGCGCGCGGGAGCGGCAGAGGCGAGCAGGGAAGCAACGAGCAGGATGCGGATCATGGAGCCCTCCGGCGCGAAGCATAGCGCGCCGCGGCGCGCGCGTTTAGCCCGTACAATCTGTAAAAACTACAATGGCCACGCCGCAGCAACCCGTCCACGCACCCGAGACCTTCGTCCGCTGGCTGCGCGAGGTCGCGCCTTACGTGCATGCCTTCCGCGGCCGCACCTTCGTGGTGGCGTTCGGCGGCGAGCTCTACACCGAGCGGCAGCGCTTCCTCAGCTTCGTCCACGACCTGAACCTGCTCGCCGCGCTCGGCATCCGGCTGGTGCTGGTGCACGGCGCGCGGCCGCAGGTCGAGGCCGAGCTCAAGGCGCGCGGCGTGCGCTCGCGCTACGCCCAGGGCCTGCGCGTCACCGACGAGGCGGCGCTGATGGCGGTGAAGCAGGCGACCGGCGTGCTGCGCATCGAGATCGAGGCGGTGCTCTCGCAGGGGCTGCCGGGCTCGCCGATGGCCGGCGCGCAGATCCGGGTGAACTCGGGCAACTTCATCACCGCGCGGCCGATCGGCGTGCGCAAGGGCGTCGACTTCATGTTCACCGGCGCGGTGCGCAAGGTCGACGCGCAGGCGATCCGCGGCGCGCTCGACGACGGCGAGGTGGTGCTGGTGGCGCACGTCGGCTATTCGCCGACCGGCGAGGTGTTCAACCTCGCCTGGGAGGACGTGGCCGAGAACGTCGCCGCGGCGCTGCGCGCCGACAAGCTGATCATGTTCACCGACCGGCTGCCGACCGACCGGCGCGAGCAGGTGCTGAGCGAGCTGACCGCGCGCGAGGCCGAGGCGCTCGCCGGCAAGGGCGGCCTGACGCCGCAGACCGCGCGCTGCATCGAGCATGCCACGCGGGCGGTGGCGGCCGGGGTGGCGCGCGCGCACCTCGTGTCGCGCCGGGTGCCGGGCTCGCTGCTGCTCGAGCTTTTCACCCACAGCGGCGTGGGCACGATGATCACCGCCGACACGCTGGAGAAGCTGCGCCCGGCGCGCATCGAGGACGTGGGCGGCATCCTGAGCCTGATCGAGCCGCTCGAGGCCGAGGGCACGCTGGTGAAGCGCAGCCGCGAGCTGCTGGAAGCCGAGATCGGCAACTTCTTCGTCGTCGAGCACGACGGCGCGATCCGCGGCTGCGCCGCGCTCTATCCCTTCCCCGACGACAGGAGCGGCGAGTTCGCCTGCCTGGCGGTGGCGCCCGAGTACCGCGATGCGGGCTACGGCGAGCGGCTGCTGCTCGCCTGCCAGGAGCGCGCGAAAAGCCTCAAGCTGCGCAAGCTCTTCGCGCTGACCACCCATGCCGCGCACTGGTTCCTCGAGCAGGGCTTTCGCCCCGCCGAGGTCGGCGCGCTGCCTTCCCGGCGGCAGAAGCTCTACAACTGGAAGCGCGGCTCGAAGGTGTTCTTGAAACGCATATAATTTTCCGATGGCAAGGATGGTGAAGTGCGTCAAGCTCGGCCGCGAGGCCGAGGGCCTCGATTTCCCGCCCTACCCCGGAGAGCTCGGCAAGCGCATCTGGGAGAACGTCTCCAAGGAAGCCTGGCAGCAGTGGCTGCGCCAGCAGACCATGCTGGTCAACGAGAACCGCCTCAACCTCGCCGACCCGCGCGCGCGCAAGTACCTCATGGAGCAGACCGAGCGGCATTTCTTCGGCCAGGGGGCGGACGTCGCCTCGGGCTACGTGCCGCCCGAAAAGTAGCGCCGGTTTGAAGACGATCGCCGAATTCTGGGACGACGCGATCGTTCCGGCGCTCGTCGACTACATCCGCATCCCGGCCAAGTCGCCGCACTTCGACCGCGACTGGCGCGCGCACGGCTACATCGACGACGCGGTGCGCCTCGCCGCGCAATGGTGCGAGGCGCACGCGCCCGAGGGCCTGAAGCTCGAGATCGCGCGCCTGCCCGGGCGCACGCCGTGCCTGTTCGTCGACGTGCCCGGCAACGCCGAAGCGGCCGGCACGGTGCTGCTCTACGGCCACCTCGACAAGCAGCCGGAAATGACCGGCTGGCGCGCCGGGCTCGGCCCGTGGACGCCGGTGATCCAGGACGACCGGCTCTACGGCCGCGGCGGCGCGGACGACGGCTACGCGGTGTTCGCCGCGCTCGCGGCGATTCGCGCGCTGAAGGAATCCGGCAGCCCGCACGCGCGCTGCGTGCTGCTCATCGAGTCCTGCGAAGAGAGCGGCAGCTACGACCTGCCGGCCTACCTGGAAGCCCTGTCGGCGAAGATCGGCGTGCCCTCGCTGGTGATCGGCCTGGACTCCGGCTGCGGCAACTACGAGCAGCTCTGGGGCACCACCTCGCTGCGCGGCCTGGTGAACGGCGTGCTGAGCGTCGAGGTGCTGGAGGAAGGGGTGCATTCGGGCGACGCGAGCGGCGTGGTGCCCTCGAGCTTCCGCATCGCGCGCCGCCTGCTCGAGCGCGTCGAGGACGCGGCGAGCGGCGAGATCCGCGAGCGCGCCTTCCACGCCGAGATCCCCGCCGAGCGGCTCGACCAGGCGAAGCGCGCGGCCGAGGTGATCGGCGAGGAGCTCTGGCGCAAGTTCCCCTTCGTGCCCGGCATGCAGTCGATGCACGGCGACGGCGCCGAGCTGGTGCTCAACCGCACCTGGCGGCCGTGGCTGGCGGTGACCGGCGCCGACGGCCTGCCCTCGCCCGGCAATGCCGGCAACGTGCTGCGGCCGCGCACCCAGCTCGTGCTCTCGCTTCGCCTGCCGCCGACCGTGGACGCCGCCGCGGCGGCGCGCCGGCTGAAGGAGATCCTGGAAGCCGATCCGCCGTACGGCGCGCGGGTCGCCTTCGAGGCCGGCCAGGCGGCGAGCGGCTGGCACGCGCCGCGCACCGAGCCGTGGCTGGAAGAAGCGATCGAGCGCGCCTCGATGGCGCACTTCGGCAAGCCGGCGATGTGGATGGGCGAGGGCGGCACCATCCCGTTCATGGCGATGCTCGGCGCGAAGTTCCCGCAGGCGCAGTTCCTGATCACCGGCGTGCTCGGCCCGCATTCCAACGCGCACGGGCCGAACGAGTTCCTGCACCTGGGCTACGCCAAGCGGCTGACCGCCTGCGTCGCCGAGATCCTCAGCGCGCACGCGGCGCGCTGAGCGTCCTCACGCCGGCGGCTTCGCCGAGCAGCAGCAGGTCCGCGGGCCGGCGCGCGAAGATGCCGTTGGTGACCACGCCGGCGATGTTGTTCAGCTCCGCCTCCATCGCCGCCGGGTCGAGGATCGTCAGCCCGCGGCAGTCGAGGATCAGGTTGCCGTTGTCGGTCCGGTAGTTCTCGCGCAGCGCCGGCTGCGCGCCCCGGCGCAGCATCTCGCGCCCGACGTAGCTGCGCGCCATCGGGATCACCTCGAGCGGCAGCGGGAACTTGCCGAGCACCGGCACCAGCTTGCTGCCATCGCAGATGCAGACGAACTTCTTCGCCACGGCGGCGATGATCTTCTCGCGCGTCAGCGCGCCGCCGCCGCCCTTGATCATCTGCAGGTGCTCGGTCACCTCGTCGGCGCCGTCGACGTACACCGGCACCTCGTTGACGCTGTTCAGGTCGAACACGCGGATGCCGTGGCGCTTCAGCCGCTCGGCGCTCGCCTCCGAGGCCGCCACCGCGCCGTCGATCCTGCCCTTTATCCCGGCCAGCAGGTCGATGAACGCGTTGACCGTCGAGCCCGAGCCGACCCCGACCACGCCCTCCTGCACGTATTGCAGCGCCGCTTCCGCGACGCGCCGCTTCAATTCATCCCGATTCACCGTGAACCTCTCCAAAACAGGGACAGACCACCTTTTTCATTCCACCGTCGCCCGGAAAACGTGGTCTGTCCCTGATTTCGGGTGGGTCAGCGTTTGCGCTGGGGCGGGAGGTCGGTGCAGACGCCTTCGAAGGCCTCGGCGGCCATGCCGATCGACTCGCTGGTGGTCGGGTGCGGGTGGATGGTCTTGCCGATGTCGGTGGCGTCGGCGCCCATCTCGATGGCGAGCGCGATCTCGCTGATCAGGTCGCCGGCGCCGGTGCCGACGATCGCGCCGCCGACGACGCGGTGCGTCTCGGCGTCGAAGAGCAGCTTGGTGAAGCCCTCGTCGCGCGCGTTGGCGATGGCGCGGCCCGACGCGCTCCACGGGAACCTGGCCACGCCGATGGCAACGCCGTTCTTTTTCGCCTCGTCCTCGGTCAGCCCGGCCCAGGCGATCTCCGGATCGGTGTAGGCCACCGACGGGATGACGCGCGCGTCGAAGTGCGATTTCTGCCCGGCCGCGGCCTCGGCGGCGACGTGGCCTTCGTGCACCGCCTTGTGCGCGAGCATCGGGTGGCGCGCCACGTCGCCGATGGCGAAGATGTTCGGCACGTTGCTGCGCATCTGGCTGTCGACGGGGATGAAGCCCCGGGCGTCGACCTCGACGCCCGCCTTGTCGGCGCCGATGCGGCTGCCGTTCGGCACCCGGCCGACCGAGACCAGGATCGCGTCGTAGGTGCGCGCCGGCTTGCCGTCGAACGAGACCTTGAGCCCCTGCGGCGACGCCTCGACGGCGGTGGTCCGGGTCTTGAGCATGATCTCGTCGAAGCGCCGCGCGTTCATCTTCTGCCATACCGCGACCAGGTCGCGGTCCGCGCCCGGCATCAGCCCCTCCATCATCTCCACCACGTCGAGCCGCGTGCCGAGCGTCGAGTACACCGTGCCCATCTCCAGGCCGATGATGCCGCCGCCGATCACCAGCATCTTCTTCGGCACGGCGGGCAGCTCGAGCGCCGAGGTCGAGTCGAGGATGCGCGGATCGTCCGGGAGGAACGGCAGCTTCGCCGCCTGCGAGCCGACGGCGACGATCGCGTTCTGGAAGCGCAGCCGCTTCTTGCCGTCCTTGCCGGCGATCTCCAGCGTGTTGCGGTCGACGAAGGAAGCGACGCCGGTCAGCACCGTGACCTTGCGCATCTTCGCCATCGCGGCGAGGCCGCCGGTCAGCTTGCCGACCACCTTGTTCTTGAAGGCGCGCAGCTTGGCGAGGTCGAGCTTCGGCTCGGCGAAGCTCACGCCGTGCTCGGCGAGCGCGCGCGCCGCGTCCACGATCGCCGCGGTGTGCAGCAGCGCCTTGGACGGGATGCAGCCGACGTTCAGGCACACGCCGCCGAGCGTCGCGTAGCGCTCGACCAGCACCGTGCGCAGGCCGAGGTCGGCGGCGCGGAACGCGGCCGAGTAGCCGCCCGGGCCGGCGCCGATCACCACCACGTCGCAGTCGGCGTCGGCCTTCGCCGCGGCCGGCGGCGGCGCGGGCTTGCGCTCCTCGCGCGGCGGCTCCTTGCGCTCGGCCTTGCGCGCCTCGGCGGCCTCCAGCGCGAGGATCGGCGAGCCCTTGGACACCTTGTCGCCGACCTTGACCCTCAGCTCCGTCACCACGCCGGCGCCGGGCGAGGGGATCTCCATCGTCGCCTTGTCGGACTCCAGCGTGATCAGCGACTGCTCCTTGGCGACCGAGTCGCCCGGCTTGACCAGCACCTCGATGACTTCGACGTCCTTGAAGTCCCCGATGTCCGGGACGGTGACCTCCAGGCTCGCCATCTAGAGGATCAGCTTCCGGATGTCGGACAGCACCGAGACGAGGAAGGTGGTGAAGCGCGCGGCGCTCGCGCCGTCGATCACGCGGTGGTCGTAGGACAGCGCGAGCGGCAGGATCAGCCGCGGCACGAATTCCTTGCCGTTCCACACCGGCCGCATCTGCGAGCGCGACACGCCGAGGATCGCCACCTCGGGCGCGTTGATGATCGGCGTGAAGAACGAGCCGCCGATGCCGCCCAGGCTGGAGATGGAGAAGGTGCCGCCCTGCAGGTCGCCGGGCTTCAGCTTGCCGTCGCGCGCGATCTTGGAGATCTCGGCGAGCTCCGCGGCGAGGTCGAACACGCCCTTGCGGTCGGCGTCGCGCACCACCGGCACCACCAGCCCGCCCGGCGTGTCGACCGCGACGCCGATGTGGTAGTACTTCTTGACGACGATGCTCTCGCCCGGGCGATCGAGCGAGGCGTTGAACTGCGGGAAGGCCTTCAGCGCCGTGACGCAGGCCTTGATCATGAAGGCGAGCATCGTCAGCTTGAAGCCGCGCTTCTGGGTCTCGGCGGTCTGCGCCTTGCGGAACGCCTCGAGGTCGGTGATGTCCGCCTCGTCGAACTGCGTGACGTGCGGGATCGAGATCCAGTTGCGGTGCAGGTAGGGGCCGGAGATCTTCTGGATGCGCGAGAGCGGCTGCGTCTCGACCGGCCCGAACTTGGCGAAGTCCACTTCCGGCCAGGCGGGCAGGTCGAAGGGCAGCGCCGCGCCGCTCCTGGCCGGCGCCTGCGCGGGAACCCCCGCCAGCGCGCCCTTCACGAACGCCTGAACGTCGGCGTGCAGGATGCGGCCCTTGGGGCCGCTGCCCTGCACTCGCGCGAGGTCGACGCCCAGCTCGCGCGCGAACTTGCGCACCGACGGGCTGGCGTGCGGCTTGGTGCGGATCTCCTCGCGCGGCTCGCGCGGCACCGGCCGCGGCGCCGCCTCGGCCGCGGGCACCGGCGGCGGCACGGCGGCGGCCGGCGGCGGCGCGGCGGCGGCCGTCGGCTGCTGCGGCTTCGCCTCCTCGCGCGGCGCCGGCGAGGCGCCTGCGGCGGCTTCCAGCACCAGGATCGGCGTGCCCTTGGACACCTTGTCGCCGACCTTGACCTTCAGCTCCTTCACCACCCCGCCGTCGGGCGAGGGGATCTCCATCGTCGCCTTGTCGGACTCCAGCGTGATCAGCGACTGCTCCTTGGCGACCGAGTCGCCCGGCTTGACCAGCACCTCGATCACTTCCACGTCCTTGAAGTCGCCGATGTCGGGCACGGCGACGGCGCGCGCGCCGCCGGCCGGCTTCTGCGGCGCGGGCGCGGAGGGCGGCGCGGCCTTCGCCTCCGCTTTCGCCTGCGACTTCGGCTCGGCTTTCTTCGCCGGCGCTTCCTGGCGCGCCGGCTCCGCCTTGGCGTCGAGCACGAGGATCGGCGTGCCCTGCGAGACCTTGTCGCCGACCTTGACCTTCAGCTCCTTCACCACGCCGCCGTCGGGCGACGGGATCTCCATCGTCGCCTTGTCCGATTCGAGCGTGATGAGCGACTGCTCCTTGCTCACGGTATCGCCCGGCTTGACGAGGACCTCGATGACCTCGACGTCCTTGAAATCGCCGATGTCCGGAACGACGACCTGATTCATGGCTGCCGGATCATACGGTCACCGGGTCCGGCTTGTCGGGATCGATGCCGTACTTGCGGATCGCCTCGGCGACCGTCTTCGCCTTGCCGTCGCCCTGCTCGGCGAGCGCCTTCAGCGCGGCGAGCACCACGAAATAGCGGTTCACCTCGAAGAAGTGCCGCAGCTTGGCGCGCGAGTCGGAACGGCCGAAGCCGTCGGTGCCGAGCACGCGGTACACGCGCTCGCGCGGCACGAACGGCCGGATCTGGTCGGCGAAGGTCTTCATGTAGTCGCTCGCCGCGACCACCGGGCCGGCGGGGCGCGACTGCAGGAGCTGCGTGACGTAGGGCACGCGCGGCTTCGCCTCCGGGTGCAGCAGGTTCCAGCGCTCGGCCGCCAGCCCGTCGCGCCGCAGCTCGGTGAAGCTGGTCGCGCTCCACACGTCGGCGGCGACGCCCCATTCCGACTCGAGCAGCTCGGCGCCGGCGAGCACCTCGCGCAGGATGGTGCCGCTGCCCATGAGCTGCACGCGGCTCTTCGCCCTGCTCTTCGACTCGCGCAGCAGGTAGGCGCCCTTGATGATCCCCTGCTCCACCCCCTGCGGCATCGCCGGATGCTCGTAGTTCTCGTTCATCAGGGTGATGTAGTAGAAGACGTCCTCCTGCTCGGTGACCATGCGGCGCAGGCCGTCGTGAATGATCACCGCCACCTCGTAGCCGTAGGTCGGGTCGTAGCAGACGCAGTTCGGAATCACCGAGTACAGCACGTGCGAATGGCCGTCCTGGTGCTGCAGGCCCTCGCCGTTCAGCGTCGTGCGCCCGGCGGTGCCGCCGAGCAGGAAGCCGCGGCAGCGCTGGTCGCCGGCCGCCCAGGCGAGGTCGCCGAAGCGCTGGTAGCCGAACATCGAGTAATAGATGTAGAACGGCACCATCGCCAGGTTGGAGTGGCTGTAGGAGGTGGCGGCGGCGATCCACGACGACATGGCGCCCGCCTCGGTGATGCCTTCCTCGAGGATCTGCCCCGACTTGTCCTCGCGGTAGTACATCACCTGGTCCTTGTCGACCGGCTCGTACTTCTGCCCCTCGGAAGAGTAGATGCCGAGCTGGCGGAACATGCCCTCCATGCCGAAGGTGCGCGCCTCGTCGGGCACGATCGGCACCACGTGCTTGCCGAAGTCCTTGTCGCGGATGAGCGCGGTGAGCAGGCGCACGAACGCCATGGTGGTGGAGATCTCGCGCCCTTCGCCCGAGCCCTTCAGCACCGCGTCGAACGCCGAGAGCGGCGGCACCGCCGGCACGCGGTCGGCCTTGCGGCGGCGGCTCGGCAGGTAGCCGCCGAGCGCCCGGCGGCGCTCGTGCAGGTACTTCATCTCCGGCGAGTCGGCCGGCGGGATGTAGAACGGCAGCTCGTCGAGCTTGTCGTCGGGGATCGGGATGCGCAGCCGGTCGCGCATCTCGCGGATGGTCGCCGTGTCGACCTTCTTCAGCTGGTGCGTCGGGTTCTTCGCCTGCCCCTGCTTGCCCAGGCCGTAGCCCTTGATGGTCTTGGCGAGGATCACCGTCGGCTGGCCGCGATGCTTGGCCGCCGCCGCGTAGGCGGCGTAGATCTTGTGCGGGTCGTGGCCGCCGCGGTTCAGGCGCCAGATGTCCTCGTCGGTCATGCGCGAGACCATCTCGAGCAGCTTCGGATCCTTGCCGAAGAAGTGCTTGCGCACGAACGCGCCGTCGTTCGCCTTGTAGTTCTGGTACTCGCCGTCGACCGATTCCTCCATCACGCGCAGCAGGCGTCCTTCCTTGTCGCGCGCAAGCAGCGGGTCCCAGTACGAGCCCCAGATCACCTTGATCACGTTCCAGCCCGAGCCGCGGAACTCGCCCTCGAGCTCCTGGATGATCTTGCCGTTGCCGCGCACCGGGCCGTCGAGCCGCTGCAGGTTGCAGTTGACGATGAAGATCAGGTTGTCGAGCTTCTCGCGCGCCGCCATGCCGATCGCGCCGAGCGACTCGGGCTCGTCCATCTCGCCGTCGCCGCAGAACACCCAGACCTTGCGGTTGGCGGTGTGCGCGAGGCCGCGCGCCTCGAGGTACTTGAGGAAGCGCGCCATGTAGATCGCCTGGATCGGCCCGAGGCCCATCGACACCGTCGGGAACTGCCAGAAGTCGGGCATCAGCCAGGGATGGGGGTACGAGGAGACGCCCTTGCCGTCGACCTCGCGGCGGAAGTTGTTGAGCTGCTCCTCGCTGAGGCGCCCCTCGAGCAGCGCGCGCGCGTACACGCCGGGCGACGAATGGCCCTGGAAGTACACCAGGTCGCCGCCGTGCCCCTCGTGCGGCGCGTGCCAGAAATGGTTCTGGCCGACGCCGAACATGGTGCCGACCGAGGCGAAGCTGGCGATGTGGCCGCCCAGCTCGTCGTCGCTGCGGTTGGCGCGCACCACCATCACCATCGCGTTCCAGCGGCAGTACGAGCGGATGCGCTCCTCGAGCGCCGCGTCGCCCGGCGAGCGCTCCTCGAGGTGCGGCGGGATGGTGTTGATGTAGGCGGTGTTGGCCGAGAACGGGATGTACGCGCCGGAGCGGCGCGCCTTGTCGATCAGCCGCTCGAGCAGATAGTGCGCGCGCTCGGGACCTTCGCGCTCGAGCACCGCTTCCAGCGCATCGAGCCACTCCTGGGTCTCGAGCGCGTCGGGATCGTTGGCGGCGGGAAACTGGGGAACGGCAGACATGGCGTGGCCTTCGTTACGCGGGTTCGCTGCGGCGGGCGCGGCAAGCTTAACCAGAAAAGCGTCGCAATGCTAGACTGCGGCCCCCCGCATGCCGGCGCAAATCCTCGACGGAAAATCGCTCGCCGCGGAGCTGCGCGCCGGCGTCGCGCGCCGCGTCGCGGCGCTTGCGCAGCGCGGCATCCGCCCCGGGCTCGCGGTGCTGCTGGTCGGCGACGACCCCGCCTCGCGCGTCTACGTGCGAAACAAGACCCGCGCCTGCGAGCAGACCGGCATGCATTCGCGGCAGATCGACCTGCCGGCGAGCGTGAGCGAGGCGGCGCTCGTCGCCGAGATCGAGGCGCTGAACGCCGACCCGGCGATCCACGCCATGCTGGTGCAGCTGCCGCTGCCGCGGCACATCGACGCGGCGCGCGTGCAGGCCGCGGTGTCGCCGGCCAAGGACGCCGACGGCTTCCACGTCGAGAACGTCGGCGCGCTCGCCGCCGGGCGGCCGCGCTTCGTGCCCTGCACGCCGGCCGGCGTGCTGCGCCTGCTCGAGCACGCCGGCGTGCCGATCGCCGGGCGGCACGCGGTGATCGTCGGCCGCTCGAACATCGTCGGCAAGCCGCTCGCGCTGCTGCTGCTCGCGCGCGACGCGACGGTCACCGTGTGCCACTCGAAGAGCCGGGACCTTGAAACCCTCGCCCGCAGCGCCGACATACTCGTGGCGGCGGCGGGCCGGCCGAAACTCGTCACCGGCGCGATGGTCAAACCCGGCGCCTGCGTGATCGACGTCGGCATCAACCGCCTCGCCGACGGCTCGCTCGCGGGCGACGTCGACTTTGCTTCCGCCGCCGAGGTTGCCGGCTGGATCACGCCCGTGCCGGGCGGGGTCGGACCCATGACCATCGCGATGCTTCTCGAGAACTGCCTTGCCGCACAGGAACGATCCGCAGAACCCGCTGCTTGACTTCTCCGGGCTGCCGCGCTTCGCGGAGATCCGCCCCGAGCACGTCGCGCCGGCGATGGACGAGCTGCTCGCCGCCGGGCGCGCCGCGATCGCGCAGGCGCTCGGGGCGCCGAGCACCTGGGAGCGCTTCGTCGCCCCGCTCGAGGACGCCAACGAGCGCATCGGCCGCGCCTGGGGCCAGGTGTCGCACCTGCACGCGGTGATGGACAGCCCGGCGCTGCGCGACGCCTACAACGCCAGCCTGCCGAAGGTCACCCAGTACTTCACCGAGCTCGGCCAGAACCAGCGCCTGTTCGAGAAGTACCGCGAGCTCGCGGCTTCCGCCGAGTTCGCGCGCCTCTCGGCCGCCCGGCGCCGGATCGTCGAGAACGCGCTGCGCGACTTCCGCCTCGGCGGCGCCGAGCTGCCGCCGGACAAGAAGGCGCGCTACGCCGCGATCCAGGAGGAGCTCGCCGCGCTGTCGGCGAAGTTCTCCGAGAACGTGCTCGACGCGACCAACGCGTTCTCCATCGTCGTCGACGAGCGGCGCATCGGCGGCATCCCCGAGGACGTGCTCGCCGCGGCGCGCGAGGCGGCGCGCCGCGACGGCCGCGCGGGCTGGAAGTTCACGCTGCGCGCGCCCTCCTACCTGCCGGTAATGCAGTACGCGGACGACCGCAGCCTGCGCGAGACGATGTACCGCGAGAGCGCGACGCGCGCCTCGGAGCTCGGCCGGCCCGAGCTCGACAACACGCCGCTCATCGCGCGCATCGTCGCGCTGCGCCGCGAGCTGGCGCGGCTGCTCGGCTACGCGAGCTACGCCGAGGTGTCGCTCGTGCCGAAGATGGCCGAGTCGCCGGCGCAGGTGCTTGCCTTCCTCGACGACCTGGCGCGCCGCGCGCGGCCCTTCGCCGAGCGCGACGTCGCGGAGCTGCGCGCCTTCGCCCGGGAAAACCTGGACCTCGAGAGCCTCGAGGCCTGGGACGTCGCCTACGCCTCGGAGAAGCTGCGCGTCGCGCGCTATGCGTTCTCCGACCAGGAGGTGAAGCAGTACTTCCCCGAGGACGCGGTGCTGGCGGGCCTGTTCCGCGTCGCCGAGACGCTCTACGGCATCGTGGTGCGGCCCGCGCAGGCGCCGGTGTGGCACGAGGACGTGCGCTTCTTCGAGGTGCTCGACCGCGCCGGCACGCGCATCGGCCAGTTTTACATGGATCTGTACGCGCGCGACACCAAGCGCGGCGGCGCCTGGATGGACGACGCGATCGCGCGCCGGCGCAAGGCCGCCGAGGTGCAGACGCCGGTGGCGTACCTGACCTGCAATTTCTCGCGCCCGCTCGGCAACCGGCCCGCGCTGTTCACGCACGACGAGGTGCTGACGCTGTTCCACGAGTTCGGCCACGGGCTGCACCACCTGCTCACCCAGGTGGACGAGCTCGGCGTGTCCGGCCTCGCCGGCGTCGAATGGGACGCGGTAGAGCTGCCCAGCCAGTTCATGGAGAACTTCTGCTGGGAGTGGGACGTGCTGCGCCACATGACGCGCCACGTCGACACCGGCGCGCCGCTGCCGCGCGCGCTGTTCGACAAGATGATCGCGGCGAAGAACTTCCAGAGCGGCCTGCAGATGCTGCGCCAGATCGAGTTCGCCATCTTCGACATGCGCCTGCACCACGACTTCGACCCGGCCGCCGGCCGCAGCGCGCTCCAGCTCCTCGAGGAAGTGCGCGACAGCGTCGCGGTGCTCAAGCCGCCGGCCTACAACCGCTTCCCGAACAGCTTCTCGCACATCTTCGCCGGCGGCTACGCCGCGGGCTACTACAGCTACAAGTGGGCGGAGGTGCTCTCGGCGGACGCCTACGCGGTGTTCGAGGAAGCGGGCAAGGAGCACGGCGTGCTCGATCCGCGCACCGGGGCGCGCTTCCGCGACGAGATCCTGGCGGTCGGCGGCAGCCGCCCGGCCGCCGAGTCGTTCCGCGCCTTCCGCGGCCGCGACCCGACGGTCGACGCGCTGCTGCGCCACAACGGCATGAGCGCCTAGGTGCGCATCGCCACCTGGAACGTGAACTCGCTGAAGATGCGGCTCGCCCACCTGCTCGACTGGCTCGCCGAAGCGAAGCCCGACGTGGTGTGCCTGCAGGAAACCAAGATCGAGGACGACAAGTTTCCCGCCGCCGAGCTGCAGGCCGCCGGGTACCGCGCGGTGTACTGCGGCCAGAAGGCCTACAACGGCGTGGCGATCCTCGCGCGCGGCGAGCTGCGCGACGTCGCTCACGGCATCCCGGGCTTCGTCGACGATCCGAAGCGCGTCATCTCGGCCACCGTCGACGACGTGCGCTTCGTGTGCCTGTACGCGCCGAACGGCCAGGCGCCCGGCACCGAAAAATACGCCTACAAGCTGCGCTGGTACGGCGAGCTGGCGCGCTGGCTCGGCGGGGAGCTCGCGCGCGCGCCGCGCCTCGCGGTGCTGGGCGACCTGAACGTGGCGCCCGAGGACCGCGACGTGCACGATCCGAAGCGCTGGGAAGGCAAGATCCACGTCTCGGCGCCCGAGCGCGAGGCGCTCGCCCGGGTGATGCAGCTCGGCCTGGTCGACGCCTTCCGCCTGTTCGAGCAGCCCGAGCGGCTGTACTCCTGGTGGGACTACCGGCTCGCCGCCTTCGCGCGCAACTGGGGCCTGCGCATCGACCTGATCCTGCTCTCGCCCGAGCTGGCGAAACGCTGCACCGCCTGCACCATCGACAAGGCGCCGCGCGGGCGCGAGCGGCCCTCGGACCACGCGCCGGTGCTCGCGGAGCTCGCCTGACCATGGAACCGGGACGCTCGATCGGACGGCTGGGCTTCAAGCGCTGGTACGAGCGGCAGCTCATCGAGTGCCATCTCTGGCTGGTGAGCTGCTTCCTCTGCGGCATCGCGGTCCTGGCGGTGCTCGAGGCGGCCGACCTGCAGTCGGGAGTCCTCGAGCTCGCCGACTTCGGCCTGGCGCTCGCCGCCGGGCTGATCGCCTGGCACGCGCTGATGCGCTACAGCGCGATCCTGCGCCGCGCCGAGAACCTCGCGCGCCAGTCGACCTGCCCGAGCTGCGGGCGCTACGCCGCCTACGAGGTGCTCAGCGAGTCGTCGCCCCTCGAGGTACGCTGCCGGAAGTGCGCTTCGCGCTGGCGGCTGCAGTAGCGGCCGGCATCACTTCCTCGGCGAACAGCTGCATCGAGCGCTCGACCAGCGCCGGGTCGAGGGCGCCGAAGTTGTGCATGGTGGCGACGTGGCGCACGCCCATCTCGTGCAGCCGGCGCACCTGCGCGGCGACGGTCTGCACCGAGCCGAACAGCGCGAGGCCGGTGGCGAGCACGTCCTCGTAGACGTGCTTCCTGGCATAGAGCCGCGTGTCGACGTACAGGTCGTACGCGGGCTTCGCCTGGCGCTTCGCTTCCTCGTCGCTCGCCGCGACGTGCGTGTGCAGGGTCACGATGTGGTCGTCGTCCTGCGCCGCCAGCCCGGCCTCGGCGCGCCCGTTGCGGTACTCGGCGAGCATGGCGCCGATGTCGGCGAAGTCGCGGCACGAGGCGTAGGGCACGGTGAAGACGCGGTTGCCCTGGCGCCCGACGTGGTACGCCGCCTCGCGCGCCAGCACCGCGACGTAGATCGGCGGCACGCGCCCCTCGTGCGGCAGCACGTTGAGCACCGCGCGCTCGGTGCGGGAAAACCTGCCTTCGTAGGAAACCACCTCGCCGGCGAGCAGGCGCTTGACGATCGCCAGGTTCTCGTCGAAGCGCTCGCGCTTTTCCTTCGGATCCTTGCCGAAGCCGACGAACTCGTGCGCCAGGTAGCCCGAGCCGACGCCGAACACCAGGCGGCCGCCGCTCATCATGTCGACCATGGCGTAGGTCTCGGCGATGCGCCGCGGGTCGTGGAAGGTGAGGATGGAGATCGCCGTGCCGAGGCGCACGCGCTTCGTGCGCTGCGCGAGCGCCGAGAGCATGACCGCCGGGTCGGGCACCACGCCGTACTCGTGGAAGTGGTGCTCGGCGCAGAAGAAGGTGTCGTAGCCCAGGCGCTCGGCGAGCTCGCACTGGCGCATGAGCTGCGCATAGAGCTGCGGCACCGTGCGCGGCAGGCGCGGATGGTGGTCGTTGACCGAGAAGATGGAGTAGCGCATACGCGCTACCGATTTTAGCTAGTCGATCAGCTCGTAGGCCGGCAGCGTCAGGAACTCGACGTAGCGCCCGTCGGCGGTGATGCGGTCGAAGAGCGCCGCCGCCTCGTCGTAGCGGCCCTCGCCGCCCAGCGCCTTCACCTTGACGAGCTCTTCGGCGAGCAGCGCTCTGAACAGCGCCACCGTGACCTTGCGCCCGTCCTCCAGCACGCCTTTCGGCGAGCGGATCCACTGCCAGATCTGCGAGCGCGAGATCTCCGCGGTCGCCGCGTCTTCCATCAGGTTGAACACCGGCACGCAGCCGTTGCCCGCCAGCCAGGCGCCGAGGTACTGGATGCCGACCGAGATGTTGTTGCGCAGGCCCGCCTCGGTGATCGGCTTCTCGGGACGGAAGTCGAGCAGGTCCTGCGCCGTGACGTGCACGTCGGGGCGCTGCCGGCCGTACTGGTTCGGCCCGGGCATGTGCTCGTCGAACACCTGCTTCGCCACGGGCACGAGGCCGGGATGCGCGACCCAGGTGCCGTCGCAGCCGTCGGTCACCTCGCGCAGCTTGTCCTGGCGCACTTTCTCGAGCGCGGCCTCGTTCGCGGCCGGATCGTTCTTGATCGGGATCTGCGCCGCCATGCCGCCCATCGCCGGGGCGTTGCGCCGGTGGCAGGTCTTCACCAGGAGCAGCGCGTAGGCGCGCATGAACGGCGCGAGCATGGTCACCTGGCCGCGGTCGGCGAGGCAGAAGCCTTCCTTGGCGCGGAACTTCTTGATGCACGAGAAGATGTAGTCCCAGCGGCCGATGTTGAGGCCCGCCGAGTGGCTGCGCAGCTCGTAGAGGATCTCGTCCATCTCGAAGGCCGCGAGCACGGTCTCGATGAGCGCGGTGGCCTTGATGCTGCCGCGCGGGATGCCGAGCTCGGCTTCCGAGAAGTCGAAGATGTCGTTCCACAGCCGCGCCTCGAGGTGCGACTCCATCTTCGGCAGGTAGAAGTACGGGCCCGAGCCGCGCTCGAGCAGCTCGCGCGCGTTGTGGAAGAAGAACAGCGCGAAGTCGAAGATCGCGCCCGAGACCACCTGGCCGTCGACCCGCACGTGCTTCTCGTCGAGGTGCCAGCCGCGCGGCCGCGGGATGAGGACCGCCGTCTTCTCGTTCAGCCGATAGCGCTTGCCGCCCTGCTCGAAGCTGATCGTGCGCCGCACGGCGTCGCGCAGGTTGACCTGCCCGTCGATCATGTTGTGCCAGGTCGGGCAGTTCGCGTCCTCGAAGTCGGCCATGAAGGTCGAGGCGCCCGAGTTGAGCGCGTTGATCACCATCTTGCGGTCGGTCGGCCCGGTGATCTCGACTCGCCGGTCGAGCAGATCGCGCGGCTGCGCCGCCACTGTCCAGCTCGCTTCCCTCACCTGCCGGGTTTCCGGCAGGAAATCCGGCAGCTTCCCCGCGTCGAACTCGCTTTGCCGCGCGGCGCGGCGCGCGAGCAGCTCCTGGCGCCGCGGCTCGAACTGCCGGTGCAGCCGCGCCAGGAACTCGAGCGCGTCGTCGCTGAGGATCTCGCGGAACGCGGGCGTCAGCCGCCCGCTGATGGCAACCGATTGGCTCTCGAGGACGGAGGTAGGCATCGGCCCATTGTATGAAGCGGATGTGGCGCCGCAACATGAAATGCTCCGCCGATCGGAGTAGGCTCGCGCTCTTCCGTCTGGCAACGCGAGATTCCACGATGCGAAATATCCTGATCCTCGGCGCGTCTTACGGCTCGCTGCTCGCCACCAAGCTGCTCATGGCCGGACACCGGGTGAAGCTGGTGTGCCTGCCGCACGAGGTGGAGCTCATCAACCAGGAAGGCACGCGCGTGCGCCTGCCGGTCAAGGGCCGCGAAGGCCTGGTCGAGGTCGACTCGCGCAAACTGCCGGGCAAGCTCTCCGCCGACGTGCCGGCGGCGATCAAGCCGAAGGACTACGAGCTGGTCGCGCTGGCGATGCAGGAGCCGCAGTACCGCTCGCCCGGCGTGCGCGAGCTGCTCGACGCGATCGCCAAGGCGAAAGTGCCCTGCATGTCGATCATGAACATGCCGCCGCTGCCTTATCTCGCGCGCATCCCGGGCATCGACCTGCAGAAGATCCGCGCCGCGTACACCGATCCGACGGTCTGGGACGGCTTCGATCCGAGCCTGATGACGCTCTGCAGCCCCGATCCGCAGGCGTTCCGCCCGCCGGAGGAAAAGGTGAACGTGCTGCAGGTGCGCCTGCCGACCAACTTCAAGTCCGCGCGCTTCCCCTCGGACGCGCACAGCGCCCTGCTGCGCGAGCTGGAGTCCGGCATCGAGCAGGCGCGCTTCGAGGGCATGGAGCTGCCGGTCAAGCTGAAGGTGCACGAGTCGGTGTTCGTGCCGCTCGCCAAGTGGGCGATGCTCATGGCCGGCAACTACCGCTGCATCACCAAGGAAGGCATCCGTCCGATCAAGGAAGCGGTGCACGCCGACCTCGAGGCATCGCGCGCGGTCTACAACTGGGTGGTCGAGCTGTGCGAGAGCCTCGGCGCGCGCCGCGAAGACCTCGTGCCGTTCGAAAAATATGCCGCGGCCGCCAACGGCCTGGCGAGCCCGTCCTCCGCGGCGCGCGCGCTCTTCGGCGGCGCGAAGAACATCGAGCGCGTCGATCGCCTGGTGCAGACCATCGCTCGGGGCAAGGGCATGCGCTCGGCGACGCTCG
>DASVDO010000056.1:0-31257 GCA_036381055.1 Burkholderiales bacterium
GCTCGAACAGCGTGAACGCGTCGGCGGTGCCGCCGGCGAAGCCGGCCAGGATGCGGTCCTGGTGCAGGCGGCGGACCTTGCGCGCCCCGCCCTTCACGACCACGTTGCCGAGCGTCACCTGGCCGTCGCCGCCGAGCGCCACCGAGGCGCCGCGGCGCACCGAGAGGATGGTCGTGCCGTGAAAGCTTGCCATGGGGAAGACCTTCAAGATTTGGGCCCGCGGCGCGGATTCAAGCCCTGGCGCGCGGCGCGCGCTACTTCGCGAGGCACTCCTCGAGGCCGGCGAGGAACAGGTCCTTGGGCAGGTTCTTGCCGATGAACACCATCACCGACTGCTTCTTCTCCTGCCTGCCCCAGGGCTTGCCGACGTCGCCGCCCATCATCATGTGCACGCCCTGGAACACCACGCGCTCCTTCTTGCCCTTCATCCAGAGCACGCCCTTGTAGCGCAGCAGGTCGGGACCGTACACCTGGATCATGCCCGAGAGGAAGTTCTCCAGCTTCTCGCCGTCGAAGGGCCTGTCGGAGCGGAAGACGAACGACGCCACCTGGTCGTGGTGCTCGTGCGCGATCTCGGTGAGGAAGCCCGGGTCGATCTCGAGGATCGCGTTCAGGTTGAAGCCGCGGATGTCGAGCACCTCCTCGATCGGCGCGTTGCCGAAATGCACCGGCTTGATCGGCGCGCGCGGGTTCATCCGGCGGATGCGCTCGGCGAGCCGCTTCACCTCCTCCTCGGAGACCAGGTCGGTCTTGGACAGGAGGATGCGGTCGGCGAAGCCGACCTGCTCCTGCGCCTCGTGGAACTCGTCGAGCTGCTTCGGCGCGTGCTTCGCGTCGACCAGCGTGATGATCGAGTCGAGCAGGTAGTAGTTGCCGATCTCCTCGTCGGTGAAGAAGGTCTGCGCCACCGGGCCGGGATCGGCCATGCCGGTGGTCTCGATCACCACCCGGTCGAACCTGAGCGCGCCCTGGTCGCGGCGCTCCTTGAGCGCGCCGAGGATGCGGATCAGGTCGCCGCGCACCGTGCAGCAGATGCAGCCGTTGTTCATCTCGACGATCTGCTCGTCGGAGTTCTCGATGATGTCGCCGTCGACCCCGGTCTCGCCGAACTCGTTCTCGATCACGGCGATGCGCTGGCCGTGCTCTTCCCTGAGGATGCGGTTGAGGAGCGTGGTCTTGCCGCTGCCGAGAAATCCGGTCAGGATGGTGACCGGCACCATGTTCGCCTCTTGCATAGAGGGATTCTACCGATGAACAGACGCCGCTTCCTGCTCGGCGCCGCGGTGGCGCTGCCGCTGCCCGCGCTCGCCGAGCCGCCGCTCGGCGTGGTGCGCGACCTCGCGGGCGAGGTGCGCCTGAGCGGCCACCCCGTAGCGCGCAACACCGCCCTGCAGCCCGGGCAGACGATCGACACCGGCGACGACGGCGAGCTGTGGTTCACCGTCGGCGAGGACGCATTCTTCGTGCGCCCGCGCAGCCGGGTGCGGCTCGACTCGAGCGGCCCGGACGCCCTCCTGCTCGACTTCCTGCGCCTGGTGAGCGGCGGGCTCGGCGCCACCTTCTCGCGCGGCGCGCCGCGCCGGCTGGTCACGCCGACTTCCACCATCGGCATCCGCGGCACCGGGGTCTATCTCGAGGCGACGCCGCGCTGGACCTACGCCTGCACCTGCTTCGGCGAGACCGAGCTCGCCGCATTCGACGGCGCGCCGGTGCGCGTCGCCGCGCGCAACCACGCCGCGCGCCGCATCGACCGCGACGGCACGATCGTCGAAGCCGGCTTCGAGCGCCACAGCAGCGACGAGATCGCCCGCCTCGAGAGCCTGGTCGGCCGCCCCAACCCCTTCCAACCCTAAAACAGGGACAGACCACGTTTTTCAGGAAGGGAAGAGCTCGCCGTTCGCCTGCTCGCGCGCCCGCACGCTCGGCCGGCCCGGCGTGCCCGCTTGCACGCGCCTGCCGACCATGCGCGCCATCGCGCTCTTGAAGCCGGCGTCGCCGGCGACATAGCCGGCATTGGTCGCCTGGCGTATCTCGTCGAACCGGGCCTCCACACCGAGCGAGCCGAGCGTGTCGCGATAGGCGGCTCGCCGCTCCTCGGCGCTCCTTCCCAGGCGCAGGTATTCGCCGTGCGGGACGACGAAGTCGCACGCGTCGCCGCAGCCATTCGAGCGAAAACTCGACCAGGCGTAGTCGGCGGCCGTCGCGGCGAGGCGCGCGCGCACCGGATTCAGCTCGATGTACTGGTAGCAAGTGAGGAGGTAGACCTCCGTCTGCACCAGGCAGGACTTGTAGCGACCCTCCCAGAGGCTGCCGGTCCGGCGATAGGTCTTGTTGATGTACTGCGCGTAGAGCTGGTCGAGGCGGTGCATCAGCCTCGCGCAGCTCTGCATCTCGTGCGCCGTGACGAGCAGATGGATGTGATTGGTCATCAGGCAGTAGGCGTGGAGGTCGCACCTTGCCGCCGGCAGCAGCCGCGCCAGGTGAACAAGATAAAAACGCCGATCGTCGTCGCAGAAGAAGCAGTCGGCGCGGTTGTTGCCCCGCTGCATGAGGTGGACGGCTGCGCCGGGGAGCATGATGCGCGCGTGTCTGGGCATGACACTTCAAACGGCCGAGCCCCGCCGGCGGTTGACGAAAACGTGGTCTGTCCCTGTTTTAGGGTTTGAGCAGGAGCAGGCCTTTGAGGTACTCGCCCTCGGGGAACTCGAGAGCGACGGGGTGATCGGCGGCGGCGCCGAAGCGCTCGACGATCTTCGCCTCGGCGCCGGCGTCGAGCGCGGCGCCGGCGACGATCGACTGGAAGAGCGCCGCGTCGACGCCGCCCGAGCACGAGAAGGTGGCGAGCAGGCCGCCCGGGCGCAGCAGCTTGAGCGCGAGCAGGTTGATGTCCTTGTAGGCGCGCGCCGCGTTCTTCGCCTGCGCGGCGGTCGGCGCGAACTTCGGCGGATCGAGCACCACGAGGTCGAAGGCCGCGCCCTGGTCGCGCAGCGTGCGCAGCTGCCTGAACACGTCGGCCTGCACGAACTCGATCTTGGCGGCGTCGAGCGGATTGGCGGCGAGGTTCTCGCGCGCCACCTCGATCGCCTCCTTCGAGGACTCCACGGCGAGCACGCGCTTCGCGCCGCCGGCGAGCGCGTTGATCGCGAAGCCGCCGGTGTAGCAGAAGGCGTCGAGCACCTCGCGTCCCGCGGCGAGGCTGCGCATGCGCTGGCGGTTCTCGCGCTGGTCGAGGAAGAAGCCGGTCTTCTGCCCCTCCTCGACGTCGACGCGGAAGTTGAGCCCGTACTCGATGATCGGGCAGCGCCGCGCCTCGCGGTCGCCGCGCGCGAAGCCGACGCGCGCCGCGAGGCCTTCCAGCTTGCGCGTCTCGGCGTCCGAGCGCTCGTACACCGCGCTGCAGCCGGAGAGCTCGACCAGCGCGTCGAGGATCGGCTCGCGCCAGCGCTCGACGCCCGCGGCGAGGAACTGCGCGACCAGCACGTCGGCGTAGCGGTCGACCACCAGGCCCGGCAGGCCGTCGGACTCGGCGTGTACCAGGCGCAGCGCGTTGGCGTGCCGCGCCGCCGGCAGCGCTTCGCGCAGCGCCAGCGCGCGCATGACGCGCCGGCGGAAGAAGGCGGCGTCGACCTCCTCGGCCGGATCGAAGGTCCAGACGCGCGCACGGATCTGCGACTTCGGGCTGTAGGCGGCGCGCGCCAGCGTCGCGCCCGAGCTCGTCTTCACCTCCACGGTGTCGCCGGCGCCCGGGCTGCCGCGCACGCGCTCGATGGCGCCGGAGAAGATCCAGGGATGGCGCCGGCGCAGCGACTTCTCGCGGCCCTTCTTGAGGACGATCACTTCTTGCGCGCCCTGGGATGCGCGGCGTCGTACACGCGCGCGAGCGCCTGGAAGTCGAGGTGCGTGTAGACCTGCGTGGTCGAGATGCTGGCATGGCCCAGCATCTCCTGCACCGCGCGCAGGTCCTGCGACGACTGCAGCACGTGCGAGGCGAAGGAGTGGCGCAGCATGTGCGGATGCACCCGCTCGGCGCTGCCGGCGAGCCGCGCCCAGCGCGCGAGCCGCGCCGCGACCACCGCCGGCGAGATGCGCCGGCCGCGCGCGCCGACGAACAGCGCCTTCTCGCCCGGCCGCGCGAGCCGCGGCCGCGCCGCGAGCCAGGCCTTCAGCGCCTCGCGCGCGCGCGCGCCGACCGGCACGGTGCGCGTCTTCGCGCCCTTGCCGGTCACCGTGACCTCGCCCTGCGCGAGGTCGAGCCGGCCGTCGACGTCGAGCGCCACCAGCTCGCCGACGCGCAGCCCCGACGAGTAGAGCAGCTCGAACATCGCCCGGTCGCGCTGCGACGCCGCGTCCTCGCCGGGCGCGCCGTCGAGCAGCTTCTGCGCCGCCTCCACCGAGAGCGCCTTGGGCAGCGGCCGGCCGGCGCGCGGCGCGCGGATGCCGAGCACCGGGTTCGAGCGCAGGCCGCGATGGCGCACCTGCCAGCGGAACCAGCCGCGCCACGCGGAAAGCACCAGCGCCAGCGTGCGCGGCGACAGGCCGCGCGCGTGCAGCTGCGCGACCATGCGCCGGATATGGGCCGGCTCGGTCGCCTCCGCGCTTCGCCCTTCCAGTAATCCCAGCAGCAGGCGCAGCGCGTGCGCGTAGTTGCGCAGCGTCGCCGGCGAGAGCCGCCGCTGGTGCTTCAGCGCATCGAGGTAGTCGCGGACGTCCCGATCCGCGGCCATCGGCTAGAGCCGCGCCGCCACGCCCGCCGCGCACAGCTCGCCGATGCGGCGCAGGTAAAGCGTGCCCATCTCGGCGTAGAAGCGCTTCGGGTCCTCGGCGCCGAGCGCGAGCAGGCCGAACACCGCCGTGTCGCCGAGCGGCACCAGCGCGATCGAGCGCACGTGCTCGGCCGCCTCGCCGAAGCACGGCGCGAACGGGTTGCCCGCCGCCGGGCCGCAGCTCGGGCCGCCGAGCGCCTCGGCGAAGCTGCGCTGCGCCTCGTCGACCGGCTTCGCTTCCTCGAAGTCGACCGGCACCGACTTGCCCCAGACGCGCAGCGCCACGTGCGGCACGGCGAAGTCCTCGCGCAGGTTGAAGTACAGCGAGCGCACCAGCGCCGGGAAGTCGCGCGCGCCGACCAGCGCCACCGACAGGCGGTGCACCTTCTCGCTGATCGCGTCGTTCTCCTCGCCGAAGCGGATCAGCTCGCCGAGCCGCGCCTCGAGCGCGCGCGCCTTCTCGCGCAGCGCCAGCGCCTGGCGCTCGGCGAGCGGGATCGCGCGCCCGCCGTACGGATGCGGCACGCGCAGCGACTCGAGGAGCTCGGGATTCTGGTCGAAGAAGCTGGGATTGGCCCGCAGGAAGCGCGCGAGGTCGTCTGCGTTCATTGTTGGTCTTCTACCTCCACGGTACCCTCGAACACCGTCGCCGCCGGGCCCTTCATGGTCACGGCATTGTCGCCGCCCGGCCAAGCGACGGTCAACGTGCCGCCGCGCGTCTCGACGCGCACCGGCGAGTCGAGCAGTCCCTTCGACAGGCCGACGACCGCGGCGGCGCAGGCGCCGGTGCCGCAGGAGAGCGTCTCGCCCGCGCCGCGCTCCCAGACGCGCAGCCGCGCGGCATGGCGCCCGAGCACCTGCAGGTAGCCGGCGTTCACGCCGTGCGCGAAGCGCGCGTGGCGCTCCAGGCGCGGCCCCTGCGTGGCGACCGGCGCCGCCTGCACGTCGGCGACGATCTGCACCGCGTGCGGGTTGCCCAGCGAGACGAGCGAGAGCCGCACCTCGGCGCCGTCGACCTGCAGCGTCTCGTCGCCCTGCAGGACCGGCTTGCCCATGTCCACCGTCACCTCGCCGTCGTCCTCCAGGCGCGGCCGGATCAGGCCGCCGAGCGTCTCGACCAGGAGCTCGCGCTTGCCGCTCAGCCCCTTGGCGTGCACGAACTTGACGAAGCAGCGCGCGCCGTTGCCGCACTGCTCGACCTCGCCGCCGTCGGCGTTGAAGATGCGATAGCGGAAGTCGGCGAGCGCCGCGCGCGGCCGCTCGACCACCAGGAGCTGGTCGAAGCCGATGCCGCGGTGTCGGTCGGCGAGGGCGCGCACCTGCGCGGCGCTCAGGCGAAACGGCCGCGCCGTGCAGTCGAGCACCACGAAGTCGTTGCCCGCGCCGTGCATCTTGGTGAAACGGAGGGCGCTCGCCATGGCGGGCATTATCCGGCACGCCGGCGCTCGGTTATCATGCCGCGCGGGAGGACGCCCAATGAAGAGACTTTTCGTAGCAGCCGCGCTCGCCGCGCTCGCCCTGCAGCCGGCGCGCGCCGAAGACCTGAAGTTCGGCGCCATGCCGCTCGGCTCGATCTGGTACGTGTACGCCGCCAGCTTCTCCAAGTACATCACGCCGGCGCTGCCGCCCGGCTCCAAGGTCGACGTCATCGCTCGCGGCGGCGGCATCGGCAACCCGATCATCGTCGACCAGAAGAAGGCCGACGTCGCGCTCGCCAACGTCGTCACCTCGCACTGGGCGATGCAGGGCGAGGAGGAGATCTACAAGGGCAAGAAGCACCCCAACATCCGCGGCCTGCTCGGCGGCATCGCCTCGGTGTGGCTGGTGGCGATCCTCACCGAGGACTACATCAAGCGCACCGGCAACGACACGCTGGAGAAGGCGCTGCTCTCGTCCAACCCGCCGCGCATCATCATGAAGCCGGCCGGCAGCACCGTGCCGCCGTGCGTGCGGCTGACGCTGGAAGGCCTGGGCCTCAGCTTCGCGAAGTACAAGGCGAAGGGCGGCCAGATCATGCAGGTGGACGTCGGCCAGATCCCGACGCTGATGCGCGACGGCCGCGCCGACCTGTACTTCGAGTCCGCCTCGCCGGGCCACCCGGCGACCACCGAGGTGACGCTCACCGTGCCGGTGCGCTTCGTCGACCTGCCCGAGAAATCGCTCAAGGTGCTGTCGCAGAACGGCCTCAAGGTCTCGCCGATGCCCGAGTTCTTCAAGGGCCAGCGCGGCGCCGTGAAGGCGGTCGACTTCGGCACCAACATGATCGTGCACAAGGACATGCCGGAGGCGGTCGCCTACGCGATCACCAAGGCCGTCATCGACAACCGCGACGCGATCGTCGCCGAGCACAAGGCGATGTCGGGCTTCGTCGCGAAGGACGCCTGGCGGCCGGAGAACAACGGCATTCCGCTGCACCCGGGCGCGATCAAGTACTACAAGGAGAAGGGCTGGATGTAAGCGCCGGCCCGAATGGCCCGCGTTCTGACCCCGCGGTGGCTGATCGCCGCCGCGTGGATCGCCTTCCAGCTGTACATCCTGTGGGATCCGCTGCCGCTGCAGATCGCGCGGCCGGTGCACATCTGCCTCGCCCTCGCCACGGTGTTCCTGTGGCACCGGCGCCAGCCGGTGCTCGACTGGCTGCTCGTCGCGCTCGCCGGGGCGGTGCTCGTCTACTACCTCGCCGACTGGCACCGCTTCTACGAGCGCATGGAGGACGTCGACCCGGTGCTGCCGATCGACAAGGTGATGGGCGTGCTCATTCTCGGCGCGATCTTCGAGGCGGTGCGCCGCACCGTGGGCTGGTCGCTGCTCGGCGTGGTGCTCGCCTTCGTCGCCTACGGCTTCCTCGGGCCGTGGTTTCCCGGCTGGCTCGGCTTCCAGGGCTTCCGCTTCGAGGGTTTCATCGAGTTCATGACCGTGGCGACGCACGGCATCCTCGGCATCACCACCGAGACGTCGGTGAACTTCGTCTTCTACTTCATCCTGTTCGGCGCCGTGTACTCGGCGACCGGCGGCGGGCAGCTGTTCATCGACGCGGCGCTGCGCCTCGTCGGCAGGCGCCCGGGCGGCGCGGCCAAGGCCGAGATCGTCTCGAGCGCGCTGTTCGGCACCATCTCGGGCAGCGCCGTAGCCAACGTGGTCGCCACCGGCATCTTCACCATCCCGCTCATGAAGCGCGCCGGCTTCTCCGCCGAGGAGGCGGCGGCGCACGAGGCGACCGCCTCTACCGGCGGGCAGCTGATGCCGCCGGTGATGGGCGTCGCCGCCTTCGTCATGGCGGAGCTGCTCGCCATCCCTTACGTGCGCGTCGCCCTCGCCGGCATCATCCCGGCGGTCGCCTTCTACTTCGCCCTGTACATCATCGTCGACCTGAAGGCGCGCAAGCGCGCCATCGGCACCATCCCGCCGGAGGAGCTCGCCGCCGTGCAGCCGATCCTGCCGCGGCTGCAGCTGTTCCTTCCCCCGCTGGTGCTGATCGCCCTGCTCGCCTACGACTACTCGGCGACCACCGCGGCGATCTACGCGAGCGGCGTGGCGCTCGTCGTGTGCCTCTTCCGCCGCGACACCCGCCTGTCCCTGAAGGGCGTGCTCGACATGGTGGAAGACACCGCCAAGCAGGCCGCCGAGGTCGCCGTGCCGATCATCGCCATCGGCGTGATCATCGCCGTGGCGATCCAGTCCAACCTGGCGCTCAAGTTCTCGACCCAGCTGATCGCCCTCTCGGGCGGCACGCTGCTCGGCGCCATGCTGATGATCGTCCTGGGCTGCATCGTCATGGGCATGGGCCTGCCGACCGTGGCGGCCTACATCATCGGCGCGATCCTGTTCGTGCCGGCGCTCACCAAGCTCGGCATCGGCGACCTGCAGGCGCATTTCTTCGTCATGTACTTCTGCGTGCTGTCGATGATCACGCCGCCGGTAGCGCTCGCCTCGTACACCGCCGCGGGCCTGGCGAAGGCGGACTCGATGCGCACCGGGCTGCTTGCCTTCCGCCTGTCGCTCGTGCTGTTCCTCATCCCGTTCGCTTTCGCCTTCGACGCCTCGCTGCTCTGGGAAGGCACGGCCTGGACCGTCGGCCTCGCCTTCGTCTCGACCATGGCCGCCACGTTCGGCTGGGCGGTGTTCCTCGAGGGCTGGCTCGGCGCATCGCTGAACGTCGTCGAGCGCCTCGCCTTCTGCGCCGCCTCGCTCGCGGTGATCTTCGCCCCGACCCATTCGGCGGCCTGGGGGGCCGGCTGCGCCGCGCTCGCTCTGCTGGCCGGCTGGGCGCTCGCCCTGCGGCCGCGCCTCGTGCGCGCGCCGGCCCTGCCGCGCTGAGCGCATGAACCTGCGCGAGCATCTCGCGGCGCGCGATACGGCGCTCTGGCGCGTCGAGACGCCGCTCTCGGTGGTGCACGAGATCACGGCGCTGCAGCACGCGCTCTCCGAGATCGGCCGCTATCCGGCGCTGCTCGTGGCGCGGCCGCGCCTCGCCGACGGCACGGCGAGCGCGCTGCCGGTGGTGACCAACCTGTTCGCGAGCCGAGTCGCGGTGGCGCGGCTGCTCGGCATCGACGACCACCGGCGCGCCGCCGCGGCCTTCGCCCGGCTCGCCGCCGCCCCGCGCGAGCCGCTGCTCGTCGGCGACAAGGCGCCGGTGCAGGAAGTGGTCGAGCGCGGCGCCGAAGTGGATCTGCGCCGCCTGCCGGCGCTGCGCCAGCACGAGCTCGACCTCGGCCATTACATCACCGCCGGGCACTGCATCACCCTGGACCCGGACTCGGGCATCGACAACGTGTCGGTGCAGCGCTGCGCGGTGCGCGGGCCGCGCGCGCTGACGTTCTACCCCTACCCCTCCTCGCACAACGCGCGCAACGTCGCGAAATGGGAGGCGCGCGGCGAGCCCTGCCCGTTCGCGCTCTGGATCGGCCACCACCCGAAGGTGGTGCTCGGCGCGCAGGCGAAGCTCGCGCATCCGCAGAGCCACTGGGGCGCCGCGGGCGGCATCGCCGGCGAGCCGATCCGCCTCGTGCCGAGCGTCACGCACGGCGAGAAGCTGCGCGTGCCCGCGGATGCCGAAATCGTGATCGAGGGCTTCGTGCCGCCGGGCGTGCGCGTCGCCGACGGGCCGTTCGCCGAGTACACCGGCTACGTGGGCGTGCAAACGGCGAGCCACGCGGTGGAGGTGACGGCGATCACGCGCCGGCGCGACGCGCTCTACGCCGATTTCGGCGCCGGGCTGGAGGATCACCTGATCCCGGAGAACATGGCGATGGAGGGCCGCATCCATGCGCTCGTCAAGCCGCTCGCGCCCTCGCTCGCCAACGTGCACGTGCCCTTTTCCGGCCGGCGCTTCCACGCCTACCTGCAGTTCCGCGACCCCGAGCGCGGCGAGGTGCGCGACGCGCTCGCCGCGGCGCTCGGCTACCGGCGCCTGCGCACGGTGATCGCCGTCGACGACGACGTCGACATCTTCGACGAGCGCGCCGTGCTCTGGGCGATGGCGACGCGCGTGCAATGGCACCGCGACGCGATGCGGATCGACGGCCTGACGCATCCCAACCTCGATCCCTCGCTGCCGCCCGGCGCGGCGACCATCACCAAGCTCGGCATCGACGCCACGCTGCCGCCGGCCAGCCGGCCGGGCAGGCCCAAGCCGTTCGTGCCGGCGAACACGGTCGCGCCTGCGGCGCTGGAAACCGCGCGCCGCGTGCTCGCCGACGCCGACCGCACCGGATGGCCCGCCGCATGAGCGAAACGCCGCGCTGGGAGAAGCAGGGCAACGCCGCCTGGGTGGCGTGCCCGCGCTGCGCGCGCTGGTTCCCGGTCGATCCGCAGCTCCTCGAAGCGCGGCGCATCGCGCTCTCCTGCCCGGGCTGCGACCACGGCTTCATGCCCGACGAGGCCAGGGAACGCGCTTGAGCAAGGGGCGGCGCTTCCCCGGCGAATCGCGCTGGCTGCGCGACGCGGCGAGCGGACGGCGCATCCGGCAGGTGACCGCGCACCCGTCGATCCATCACCATCCGTTCTTCTTCGTCCCGCCGTGGGACGATGCCATGCGGCGCCTGGTCTTCGTCTCCCACCGCAGCGGCGCGCCGCAGCTCTTCGCCGAGGAAGGCGGCGCGCTGGTGCAGCTCACCGACCGGCCCGACCTCGCCGAGTGGTCCTTCCATCCCTCGCACGACGGGCGCTTCGTGTTCTTCGTCGCCGGCACGCGCGCGGTGCGCCTCGACCTCGAGACGCTGCGCGAGGACGTGCTCGCCGACTTCGGCGCGGTGGAGATGCGCGAGAAAGGCATGGTCGGCGCGGCGATGGGCACGACCACGCTCTCGCGCGACGACCGCTGGTGGGCGGTGCCGGTGAAGAGCGGCCGCGTGTCGCGCTTCTGCATCATCGACACGCGCAGCGGCGTGGCCCGCGTGATCCTGGAGCGCGACAGCATCGGCCACCCGCAGTTCTGCCCGGACGACCCCGAGCTCATCTTCTACGCCGGGCCGCTCACCGACCGGCTGTGGCTGGTGCGCCGCGACGGCAGCGGCCACCGGCGCCTGTGGCAGCGCGAGCACGACAAGCAGTGGCTCACGCACGAGAGCTGGCTGCGCGGCCGGCGCGAGCTCGCGTTCGTCGACTGGCCCAACGGCATGCGCGCGATCCACGTCGACACCGGGGCGCTGCGCTGGATCACGCGCTTTCCCGCGTGGCACGCGCACGGCGACGACACCGGGAGCTGGATCGTCTGCGACACCAACTTCCCGGACCGCGGCCTGCACCGCTTCCCGGCCGGGGGCGAAGGCGAAGCGGAGCTGCTCTGCGAGCCGCGCGCGAGCTCGGTCGGCGCGCACTGGGCGGGGCCGTTTCCCTACAACGACGGACCGCGCGAGGTCTATGCGCCCCAGCACACGCATCCGCATCCCCGGCCCTCGCCGGACGGCAGCCGCGTCCTGTACACCTCGGACGCGAGCGGCCATGCGCAGCTCTACGAGGTCTACCTGTGACGCCGGCGCAGCAGGCGCGGCTCGACATCCGCGAGAAGCGCCATACCGGGACGACGCGCGGCCTGGCGCTCGGCTACGTGCAATGCAATCTCGCGATCGTGCCGCAGGCGCTCGCCTTCGAGTTCCTGCTCTACTGCCAGCGCAACGCGCGCGCCTGCCCGGTGCTCGAGGTGTGCGATCCCGGGAGTCCCGAGCCGAAGCAGCTCGCCCCGGGCGCGGACCTGCGCACCGACCTGCCGCGCTACGCCGTGTACCGCAACGGCGAGCGCCTGCCCGACGTGACCGACCTGAAAGCGCTCTGGCGCGACGACTTCGTCGCCTTCCTGATCGGCTCGGGAATCACCTTCGACGGCGCGCTGGAACGCGCCGGGGTGCCGACCGGCCGCCATCGCTGGGTGCTCAATTCGACTATCCCGACCGTGCCCGCCGGGCGCTTTCGCGGCGACATGGTGGTCACGATGCGCTGGCTCACCGCCGAGCAGGCGATCGTCGCGACGCAGGTGTCGAGCCGGTTTCCGCACAACCACGGCGCGCCCATCCACATCGGCGACCCGGCGGCGATCGGCGCCGACCTCGCGCATCCGCTCTTCGGCGGCCCGGTGCCGCCGCTGCCGCAGGGCCTGGTGCCGGTGTTCTGGGCCTGCGGCGTGACGCCTCAGCAGGCGGCGCTCGAGGCGAAGCTCGAGCTCTTCATCGCGCACGCGCCCGCGCACGGCTTCATCACCGATCTCGAGGCCGACCGCTTTTGTATTCCCTGACCTCGAGCGTCTCGGGGTCGAAGCGCACGCCGTAGTCGTTCCAGGCGGACTCGAGCGACACGTAGCCCTGCCGCACGTCACGGCGCAGCGCCTCCAGCGGGCGGCGTAGCGGGTCGCCGAAGCCCCCGCCGCCGCCCGAGCTCATCAGATAGACGTCGCCCTTGGCGAGCTTCGTGTCGAGCTTGCCGCCGGGGAACACGGTCAGCTCGCCGTCCTTGCGCCGCACCGCGATGCGGTTCCCCTTGGCCGGCTTGCCGCCGGCCAGGCCCCACGGCGGGTTCACCACCCGGTCGGAGCGCGTCATGTAGTTGATCGGCGCGAGCGCCTCGACCTCCTGCTCGGTGCCCAGGCCGCCGCGGAACTCGCCCGGGCCGCCCGAGTCCTCGCGCAGGCAGTAGCGGCGCACGAGGAGCGGGAACTTGTTCTCCACCTGCTCGCTCGGCCCGTTGTGCGTGTCGCCGTCGTTGATGCAGATGGTCGCGCTCACGCCGTCCTCGTCGCACTTCGCCCCCCAGCCGCCGCCGATCAGGCCGCCGAGGTAGATCCACAGCCGCCCGTCGCGCGGGTGGATGCCGTTGATGTTGGCGGTCAGCAGGTCGGCGTGGTGCCCGGCGATCACGCGCTCGGGTATCGCCGGCGCGAGCGCCTTGAAGATCGTGTCCACCACGGTCATCGGATAGGTCATCCATACCCGGTAGGGCGCCGGATGCCGCGCGCTCACCACCGTGCCGGGCGGCACGACGACCTTGAGCGGACGGAAGCCGCCGTCGTTGATTGGGTAGTCGGTGGGCAGCGCGAGGCACTTGAACGCCACCTGCGCGCAGGCGACCCCGGCATTGGAGTTGTAGAAGCCCTTCACCTGGGGGCTGACGCCGGACAGGTCGACGGTCATCGCGTCGCCCTTCACGACGACCTTGACGCGGATCGGCACCGGCTTGCCGATGTCCACGCCGTCGTCGTCCATCTGCGATTCGGCCTCGTAGACGCCGCCGGGTATCGCGCTCACCTGCAGCCGCGCCTCGGCCTCGCTCTGGTCCATGATCTGCTCCAGCGCGGCGAGCATCGCCTCGCAGCCGTGCCGCTCGATCAGCGCCTGCAGGTGCTTCGCGCCGACGCGGCACGCCGAGAGCTGCGCCTCCAGGTCGCCCATCGCGCGGTCGGGCCGGCGCACGTTCATGCGGATGAACTCCTTCACGTCGCGGTTCAGCCGGCCGCGGTCGTGGTACTTGACGTGCGGGATCTGCAGGCCCTCGGAGTAGATGTCGTAGGTCATCCCGTTCAGGATGCCGCCGATGTCCTGCCAGTGCGCCATGCAGGTGGAGAAGGCGACGATACGGCCCTTGTGGAAGACCGGGATCGAGAAGGTGAGATGGTTGAGGTGCGCGCCGGTGATGTACGCGTCGTTGGTGAGCAGGATGTCGCCGGGCGCGATGCGCTCGTAGCCCCAGTGCGCGATGGTCGCCTTCACCGTGTCCGACATGCCGCGGATGAACATCGGCAGGCCGAGGCCGATCGACAGCGTGTTGCCGGCGCGGTCGAACAGACCCACCGTGAAGTCGAGCGCCTCGTAGATGATCATGTTGTACGAGGTGCGCATCAGCACCGACTTCATCTCCTCGGTGGCGGCGAGCAGGCTGTTGCGCACCAGCTCGACGGTCACCGGGTCGGCCTTGCGGCTCTTGCGCCGCTGCTTTCTCAGGAAAACGCGCAGCCGGTCCATGTCAGCTCCGTCCGATGGCGATGATCAGGTTGCCGTGCGCGTCGACGCGCAGGCGGTCGCCGGGCAGCAGCACCGTGGTCGAGGCGTGCTCCTCGACCAGCGCCGGGCCGGCGATGCGGTTGCCGGCGGCGAGCGCCTCGCGCCGGTAGGTCTTGCAGCGCGCCCATCCCTCGCCGGGGAAGAACACTTTGCGCTCGCCCGTCGCCGCCGCCGCCGACGGGCGCGGCCCGCCGCGGCGGATCTCGGCGAGCCGCGGCTTCTTCAGCGCGCCGATCACGGTGCTGCGGATGCTGACGATCTCGGCCGGCTCCTCGGGCGAGCCGCGCCCGTAGCGCTCGCGGTGCAGCTCGTCGAAGTGCTTCTTGATGCCGGCCTTGCCGCCGCGCCGGGCAAATACCGCGAGCGGCACGTCGACCGTCACCGCGTGCTCCTGCCCGACGTAGCGCATGTCGAGCGAGCGCGCGAGCACGACGCGCCGCGTGTCGAGCCGCGCCTCCTCGACCGCCACCGCGCCGCGCGCCTCGAGCTCGACGAACCAGCGGTTCAGCTCGCGCAGATCGACCTCGTCGAGCCGCACGAAGCGCGACTGGACGAGGTCGCGGCGGAAATCCGAGAGCAGCATGCCGAACGCCGAGAAGTGGCCGGGCGCGAGCGGGATCACCACCTGCGGGATGCGCAGCTCGCGCGCCACCATGGAGGCGTGCAGCGGGCCGGCGCCGCCGTAGGCGACGAGCGTCGGAAACTCTCCCGGGTCGAGGCCGCGATCGGTGGTGACGCCCTTCACCGCGTGCGACATCGCGGCGGCGGCGATGCGCAGGATGCCGGCCGCGGCGTCGATCGGCGAAAGGCCCAGCGGCTCGCCGATGCGCTGCGCGAGCGCGCGGCTCGCCGCCGCCTTGTCCAGGCGCATCTCGCCGCCGAGGAAGCGGTCCTCGGCGAGCCGGCCGAGCACCAGGTTGGCGTCGGTGACCGTGGGCTCGGCGCCGCCGCGCCCGTAGCACACCGGCCCGGGCACCGCGCCCGCGCTCTGCGGGCCGACGCGCAGGCCGCCGCTCGGCGCGATGCGCGCGATGCTGCCGCCGCCGGTGCCCACCTCGTGGATGTCGATCATCGGGGTGAGCAGCGGCAGGCCGGTGAAGTAGCCGCCGATCATCGCGCTGCCGGTAGTGAGCGCGCGGCCGTCGCGCACCACGCCGGCTTTCGCGGTGGTGCCGCCCATGTCGAAGGCGATGGCGTTGCCGATGCCCATGGCGGTGCACAGCGCCTGCGTGCCGATCACGCCGGCCGCGGGGCCCGACTCCATCATGCGCACGCATTCCTGCCGCGCCTCGGCGAGCGAGTACAGGCCGCCGGTCGACTGCACCAGCATGAACCGGCCAGCGAAGCCGCTGGCGCGCGCCTCGGCCTCGATCTCCTCGAGGTAGCGCTGCACGCGCGGGCCGACATAGGCGTTGGCCACCACGGTCGAGGTGCGCTCGAACTCGCGGTATTCCTGGGAGAGCTCCGAGGACACCGTGACGAAGGCGCGCGGGAAGCGGCGCTGCAGGTAGTCCTTCACCCGGCGCTCGTGCTCCGGGTTGCGGTAGGAGTGCAGGAACAGGATCGCGATCGCCTCGACGCCCTCGCGCTCCAGGCGCTCGGCGGCGGCTTCCACGCTCGCCATGTCGAGCGGCTCGCGCACCGTTCCGTCGTAGTACAGCCGCTCCTTCACTTCGAAGCGCAGCGCGCGCTCGACCAGCGGCTCGTGCTTGCGGAAGCGCAGGTTGAAGGCGTCGGGCCGGTTGACGCGGCCGATCTCGTAGATGTCGCGGAAGCCCTGCGTGGTGAGCAGCGCCACCTTCGCGCCGCTGCGCTCGAGCATGGTGTTGATGGCGATGGTCGAGCCGTGCAGGAACAGGCTCGCGTCGGCCAGTCGGGTACCCGCTTTCGCCACGCCCTCGGCGATCGCGTCGACCATGCGCGCCGGCGTGGTGAGCGTCTTGCCGAGGAGCAGGCGGCCGGAACGCTCGTCGAACGCGGCGACGTCGGTGAACGTGCCGCCGATGTCGGCGGCGATGCGCAGCCTGGAGTCGCTCATACCTCTAAGTCTAGCGTCCGCTGTGCTGCTCCTCGAACGACGCGACGGTACGTTCGATATCCGCGAGAAGCTGCGCCACGGCCTTGTCGCGCCGGGTCGCCTGCGCCAGGGCGCGCAGCAGGGCGTCCAGGCCGCCGCTCTCTTTCAGCAGCTCCCGCGCGCGCGCGCTCGCCGCGTGCCGGGTCCGCAGGTAATCGAGGATCTGCTCCTCGAAATCGGCGACGCGCACGTTGCTCACGCCGACGCCGCACGAGCACCCGGCCGCGAGCGCGACGTGCCCGCGCGAGAGGGCGCTCCACTTGCCGAGCAGGCGCAGCGCCTGCGCGCGGGGATCGCTCACGTGAACCGGCTGAGCCGCTCGCGCACCAGGCGCCCGACCTCGAGCGCCAGCTCGAGCACGCGCCGGCCCTGCTGCCCGTCGACTTCCACCGGGGCCTGGCGCACCACCGAGGAGACGAACGCCTCGGCCTGCTCGGCGAGCGCGTCGCCGCCCGGGTGCACCTCCTCGGTTTCGGCGATGGCGCCGTTCGCCTCGCGCACGTAGCGCAGCCGGCCGCCCTGCAGGTCGGCCGAGACGTAGAGGTCGGGCTGGAAGACGCGCAGCTTGCGCACCGCCGCCTGGCTGACCCGGCTCGCCGAGAGGTTGGCGACGCAGCCGTTGGCGAACTCCAGGCGCGCGTTGGCGATGTCGATGTCGCGCGTCAGCACGCGGAAGCCGCAAGCGCTCACCCGCTCCACCGGCGCGCGCGCGAGCGCCGCGGCGAGGTCGAGGTCGTGGATCATCAGGTCGAGCACCACGTCGACCTCGGCGCCGCGCGTCTTGAAGCCGGCGAGCCGCTCGCCCTCGACGAACACCGGCCGGTCCATGCGCGCGGTGAGCGCGCGGAACGCCTTGTTGTAGCGCTCGACGTGGCCGCACTGCAGGACCAGGCCGCGTCTGGCGGCCTCGCCGATCAGCGCGTCGGCCTCGGCGAGCGTGGTGGCGATCGGCTTCTCGACCAGCACGTGCAGGCCGTGCCGCAGGCAGTCGAGCGCCACCGCGTGGTGCCGGTCGGTCGGCACGGCGACCACTGCCGCGTCGGCCTTGCCGAGAATTTCCCGGTGATGGGAAAAAGACGGGCAACCCAGCTTCGCGGCGAGCGCCTGCGCGCGCGCCGCGTCGGCGTCGACCACGCCGGCGAGCTGCACGCCGGCGATGCGCGCGAGCTTCTCCGCGTGGTAGCGCCCCATGTGCCCGGCGCCGATGACCGCGGCTCTCAATAGAACCTCGGCTCGCCCTGCGGGCGCGTCTTGAAGCGCTTGTGCAGCCAGTGGTACTGCTCGGGCATCTCGAGCACGCGCTCCTCGATGAAGGCCATCATGCGCCGCGCGTCCGCCGCCTCGTCGCCGCTCGGATAGTCGCTCCACGCCGGGTAGAGCCGCACCACGTAGCCGCCTTCGGGCAGCATGCGCACGACGCAGGGCACGACGCGCGCGCCGGTCGAGCGCGCAATATACGGCAGCCCGCGCGCCGTGGCCGCCGGCACGCCGAAGAACGGCACGAAGATCGAGCCCTTCGGGCCGAAGTCGAGGTCGGGCAGGTAGTAGAAGGCGATGCCCTGCTCGATCCAGCGCAGCACCTTGCGCAGGCCCTGCTGGCGCGAAACGATGTGCGGGCGAAAGCGCGTGCGGCTCTTCAGCAGCAGGCGGTCGAGCACCGGGTCCTTCTGGTGCGAGTAGAGCGACGACAGCTCGCGCTCCATCGACAGGCGGATGCCCGCGTGGTCGAGGCCGGCGAAATGCGGCGCCAGCACCACCACGCGCGGCCCGGCGGCGTCGAGATGCTCCAGCCCCTCGAGGCGCACCAGGCGGCGGATGCGCTCGGGGCTGCCCCACCACAGCACGCTGCGGTCGACGAACGCGCGGCAGAAAGCGCGGAACGCCGCGCGCGCGAGGCGCTCGCGCTGCCCGGGCGGCATGCTCGGGAAGCACTTCTCGAGGTTGATGCGCGTCACCCGGCGCCGCTCCGGGATCAGCCAGTAGAGCGCCACGCCGACCGCGTCGCCGATGCGCGCCAGCGCGCCGAACGGCAGCCAGTGCACGAGCCACATGAGGAAAAAGACGATGCGGCTCATCGCGAACCGGTGACTGTCACCCTTTTCCGTTCGGCTTCTTGTAGCGGTTGTAGCCCCACAGGTACTGCTCGGGGCATTCGCGCACCAGCGCCTCGAGCGCGCGGTTGATGCGCCGCGTCGGCGCCTCGTCCGGCAGCGGCTCGGGCAGCGGCCGCAGCACGATCTCGTAGCCCGCCCCGCGCGGCAGCCGCCGCGCGAAGGCGAGGAAGCAGGCGACGTCGGGCCGCGCCGCGAGCCGCCCGGCGAGCGTCGCGGTGTAGGCCGGCCGGCCGAAGAACTCGGCCCATTGCCCTTCGCCGACGCCCGGCACCTGGTCGGGAAGGAAGCCGACCGCCTCGCGCCGCCTGAGCGCCGCGTAGAGCTCGCGCACGCCCGAGAGGTCGGCCGGCGCGAGGCGCACGCCGTCGCGCGCGCGCCCGGCGCGCATCAGCGGCTCGATCCAGGCGAGCTTGGGCCGGCGGTAGAGCACGGTGATCGGCGTGTAGACGGTGGCGTACTGCGCGGCGATCTCGAAGCAGCCCATGTGCGGGGTGAGGAAGAGCAGCGCCTTGCCGGCGTCGCGCGCCGCGAGCGCCGCCTCCAGGCCGTGCACCTTCTTCACCAGCGACAGCACCGCGGCGCGCGGCCGGAACCAGATCGCCGGCAGCTCGGCGAGCATGCGGCCGGCGGCGGCGATCGCGGCGCGCCGCAGCGGCGCCTGCGCGAGGCCCGCCTGCGCGAGGTTCTCGCGCAGATGGCGCCGGTAGGTGGGCGAGCTCCCATACATCGCCCAGCCGAGGACGCCTCCCAACGCATGCAGAACCCGCAGTGGCAGACCCGCGATCAGCTCGAGCGCTATCGTGGGCAGACGGTGCAAATTTGATATCCTTGCGCCCTTCCCCAAAAGAAGAGCCGCACGTCAATGAGCGATTTTCTTTTCACCTCCGAATCGGTATCCGAAGGCCATCCCGACAAGGTCGCGGACCAGATTTCCGATGCCGTGCTCGACGCGATTCTAAAGCAGGACAAGAGCTCGCGCGTCGCGGCCGAGACGCTGGTGAAGGACAACCTCGTCGTGCTGGCGGGCGAGATCACCACCAACGCGCGCGTCAACTACGACCAGGTGGCGCGCCGGACCATCAAGCGCATCGGCTACGTCGACCCGGCGATCGGCTTCGACGCCGCGACCTGCACCGTGCTCGTCGCCTACGGCCAGCAGTCGCCCGACATCGCGCGCGGCGTCGACCGTCCGGTCGACCTCGACCAGGGCGCGGGCGACCAGGGCCTGATGTTCGGCTACGCGTGCGACGAGACGCCGAGCCTGATGCCGCTGCCGATCTTCCTCTCGCATCGCCTGGTCGAGCGCCAGGCCGAGCTGCGCCGCTCGGGCAAGCTCGCCTGGCTGCGGCCCGACGCGAAATCGCAGGTCACGGTGCGCTACGCCAACGGCAAGCCCGAGTCGATCGACACCGTGGTGCTCTCGACGCAGCACGCGCCGGGCATCGAGCACAAGCAGCTCTCGGAATCGGTGATCGAGGAAGTGATCAAGCCGGTGCTGCCCAAGCACATGATCAAGGGCAAGATCAACTACCTGGTGAACCCGACCGGCGCGTTCGAGATCGGCGGGCCGAAGGGCGACTGCGGCGTCACCGGGCGCAAGATCATCGTCGACACCTACGGCGGCTCGGCGCCGCACGGCGGCGGCGCGTTCTCCGGCAAGGACCCGTCCAAGGTCGACCGCTCCGCGGCGTACGCGGCGCGCTACGTGGCGAAGAACATCGTCGCCGCCGGCCTTGCGGCGAAATGCCTGGTGCAGGTGTCCTACGCCATCGGCGTGGCGCGCCCCACCAGCGTCATGGTCACCACGCAGGGCACCGGCAAGATGTCGGACGACGCGCTCTCCAAGCTCGTCACCGAGCACTTCGACCTGCGGCCGCGCGGCATCATCCAGATGCTCGACCTGCTGCGGCCGATCTACGAGAAGACCGCCGCCTACGGCCACTTCGGCCGCGAGGACCGGGATTTCACCTGGGAAGCGACCGACAAGGCGCTGGCGTTGAAACAAGCGGCGTAATCCGGCCCCCGGCGGGGCCCCTTTCGAGGATCTCCCCATGCAAAAGCCTCCCTTCCGTGCCGACCACGTCGGCAGCCTGCTGCGTCCGCGCGAGGTCCACGAAGCGCGCGCGCAGAACCGCGCCGGCAAGCTCTCCGACGCCGAGCTGAAGCAGATCCAGGACAAGCACATCCGCGAGGTGGTGAAGCTGCAGGAGTCGATCGGCCTGCCGTCGATCACCGACGGCGAGTTCCGCCGCGACTGGTGGCACATCGACTTCCTGCACGGCTTCGACGGCGTCGAGCTCGACACCGGCAACGCCTACGGCGAAGCCAAGTTCAAGGGCACCGACGAGCAGCCGCCGTTCATGCAGGTGCGCGGCAAGATCCGGCGCAGCAAGCCGAGCATGCTGTCGCACTTCGAATTCCTGAAGAAAGAGGTAACAAGGGGAACTCCGAAATTCACGATGCCCTCGCCCGCCATGCTGCACGCGCGCTCGGACCGCGAGTGGCTGAAGAAGACCTACCCCGACCTCGACAGCTTCTGGGCCGATCTCACCCAGGCCTACCGCGAGGAGATCGCCGACCTGTACAAGGCGGGCTGCCGCTACCTGCAGATCGACGACACGACGATCGCGATGTGGGGCGACCCGAAGGTGCAGGAGCAGTTCCGCCGCCTGGGCGACGACCCGCAGCGCGACGCCGAGCTCTACGCGCAGGCGGTGAACGCGGCGATCCGCGACGTGCCCGACGACATGACGGTCGCCATCCACACCTGCCGCGGCAATTTCAAGAGCACCTGGCTCGCCTCCGGCCCCTACGCCGACTTCGTCGCGGAGCGCGTGTTCACCGGCCTCGACGTCGACGCCTTCTTCCTCGAGTACGACAGCGAGCGCGCCGGCGGCTTCGAGCCGCTGCGCTTCGTGCCGAAAGGCAAGAAGGTGGTGCTCGGACTGGTCAGCTCCAAGGTGCCCGAGCTCGAGAAGAAGGACGATCTCAAGCGGCGCATCGAGGCGGCGACCAAGTACGTGCCGCTCGAGAACCTGTGCCTGTCGCCGCAGTGCGGCTTCTCCAGCACGCACCACGGCAACAACCTGACCGTCGAGCAGCAGGTGGCCAAGCTCAAGCTGTGCATGGACACGGCGCGCGAGGTATGGGGAAGCCTGGGCAACTGAGGCCGATCCCGGACACCACGGTCTTCGACCTGCGCGTCTCGCGCCGCGGCTACCGGCTGAACAAGCTGTGCGCCTCGCTCTGCCGCCCGGAGAACCGGGCGGCGTTCCAGCGCGACGAGGAGGGCTACATGACGCGCGCCGGCCTGAGCGAAGCCGAGAAGGCGCTCGTGCGCAGGCGCGACTTCCAGGGCCTGATCGACGCCGGCACCAACATCTACTACCTGCTCAAGATCGGCTCGGTCACCGGCCACGGCCTGTACCGCATGGGCGCCCAGATGCGCGGCGAGACCTACGAGCAGTTCCTCGCGACGCGCAACCTCAAGGATGCCGTCTAGAATCGTCGCCGGGCTCGGGCTGTCGCACGTGCCCTCCGTGGGCGTGGCGTACGACCGCGGCAAGCTGCAGACGCCCGCGTGGAAGCCGCTCTGGGACGCCTACGTCCCGGTGCGCGAATGGCTCGCGGCGCTCGAGCCGGACGTCGTCATCGTCGTCTACAACGACCACGCCGCGGATTTCGCCTTCGACAAGTACCCGACCTTCGCGCTCGGCGTCGCCGAGCGCTATCCCGTCGTCGACGAGGGCTTCGGCACGCGGCCGCTGCCCGAGGTGCCGGGCGACGTCGACTTCTCGATCCACCTGTGCGAGTCGCTGATCGCCGACGAGTTCGACCTCACCGTGTGCCAGGAGATGGGCGTCGAGCACGGCTTCCTCGTGCCGATGAACCTGTGCTTCCCGCACAGCGAGCGCGGCTGGCCGCTCAAGGCGGTGCCGCTGCAGGTGAACGTGATCCAGCATCCGCTGCCGACGGGTCGCCGGTGCTTCAGGCTCGGCCAGGCGATTCGCCGGGCGGTGGAAGACTATCCGGGCAATCTCAAGGTCGCGGTGATGGGCACCGGCGGCATGTCGCACCAGCTCCAGGGCAAGCGCTTCGGCTACATGAACGAGGCGTTCGACCAGAGCTTCCTCGACCGCCTGGAGCGCGAGCCCGAGCGGCTCGCCGAGATGTCGCACCAGGAGCTGATGGAGCAGGCGGGCGCCGAGGCGGTCGAGCTGATCATGTGGCACGTGATGCGCGGCGCGCTCGGCGAGAACGCGCGGCGTGTGCACCGGCACTACTACGCGCCCATGACCACCGGCATGGGCCTCATCACCTTCGAGCCCGCCTAGAGCGGCGCGTAGGCGAGCCAGGCCCCCGCCGCGCCCGCGACCACGAAGATTATCGCGAGCCGTCGCACCGGCGCGTCGCGCAGCAGCCGCCGGATCAGCCCGACCGGCCGCGGCGCGCGGCCGTGCGCGCCGTCCTTGAGCAGGCGCAGCGCCGGCCCCGGGTCGAACAGCCGCGACAGCGGCAGCCGCGTGTCGATGGCGATGGCGCGCGCCGCCGGCGCCTCGATGCGCTCGCCCTTGTCGGCATCGAGCTTCACCGTGCGGCTCGACTCGCCGCTGGGGGTGATGTCCTCGCGGCTGCGCAGCTCGGCGGCGCAGGTGGCGAGGTCGGCGGCCAGCTCGCGCGCATCCTGGTAGCGCACCGCCGGGTCCTTCTTCAGCGCGCGCGCGACGACGAAGTCGATCATCCCCGGCAGGCCGGGCACCTGGCGCGTCGGCGGCACGTGCTCGAACTCGGTGATCTGGTGCGTCACCTGTGCCATGTCCTCGCCGGAGAAGAGCCGCGTGCCGGTCAGCATCTCGTAGAGCACGATGCCGAGCGAGAAGATGTCGGAGCGGTGGTCGACCGGCTGGCCGGAGATCTGCTCCGGCGACATGTAGCGCGGCGTGCCGAGCACCATGCCGGTGCTGGTCTTGTGGTCGGCGGCGCGCATGCGCGCCAGGCCGAAATCCATGATCTTCGCCTGGCCGCGCGCGTTCAGCATGATGTTGCCGGGCTTGATGTCGCGGTGCACGACGCCGCGCTCGTGCGCGTAGGCGAGCCCCTCGGCGACCTGGCGCGCGATCTCGACCGCCTCGGCGGCGGGGAGCGGCTCGCTCTTCAGCCGCGAGCGCAGGTCGGTGCCCTCGATCAGCTCCATCGCCAGGTAGGCGAGCCCGTCGTGCTCGCCGCAGTCGAAGGTGGTGACGATGTGCGGATGGTTCAGCTTGCCCGCCGCCTTGGCTTCCAGGATGAAGCGCTTGCGGTATTCGTCGGCGCCCTCGGCGTTGGGGTCGACGATCACCGTCTTCAGCGCCACCACGCGGTCGAGGTTCGGGTCCTCGGCCTTGTAGACGATGCCCATCGCGCCGCGGCCGAGCTCGCCGAGGATGCGGTAGCGTCCGATCTTCTTCTTCGCCATCAGCCGAGCGCGCTCAGTAGCTGACCCGCTGCGCCAGCGCCTTGGCGTACGGCACCTTGGCGAAGAAGGCGCGCAGCAGCGGCTTGTGCCCCTCGTGCGAGATGCGCGCGCCGAGGCCGCCGCCGAGGAGCGCCAGCGCGAGCAGCACGCTGGCGAGCGCGTAGCGGCGCCGGCGGCGCAGCGGCGAGCGCTCGTCGGCGGCGAACACCTCGTGGGTGCGCAGCCCCGCGTCCTTGAAGCTGCCCGCGGAGACCAGCGCCGCCTCGCGGCCGGGCTCGGCGTCGGCGATCGCCTCGCGGAAGGCGCGCGAGGCGAGCAGGCGGCCGGCGCCGGCGAATTCCGCGATCGCGGCGGCCACCGCGATGCCGTCGCCGGTCATCGCCTCGGCGCCCTTGCGGCCCGAAAGCTGCAGCGCGCCGTGGTTGAGCCCCACCGAGAGCGGCAGGCCGGCCGCCGCGGCGCCCAGGGCGCGCGCGCCGAGCTGCAGCACGGCGCGCGGGTCGCCGAGCACGACCACGGCCGCGCCGTCGGAGGCCTCGAGCACCAGGCGGCGCGCCGGCGCGATGTCGGCGGCGGTCACGGCGATCACCGCCTCGAGCTGCGCGCGCAGGCGCGCCTGCTCGCTCGCCGGACGACGGGCAAAATCCTGGATGCGCAGGAACACCACGCTGGCGACGATCGACGCGGGCATAGCGGGCAAGGATGCAGGGTTTGGCGCGCTTTGAAAAGGAAGTGCGACCGGTTAGAATTCGCCCCGCTGAGGAGCGTTGCGTCTTCGCCAAGCCCGGCGGGGTCAGGCTCAGCTAAAGTCAACGGCGCTCGCATCGGAGACGGTGCGGGCGCTTTGTTTTTGGAGACTTCCCGATGAAAGCCGCAGACTCGAAATTCACCGATTTTTGCGTTGCCGACCTGGCGCTCGCCGACTGGGGGCGCAAGGAGATCGCGATCGCCGAGTCGGAGATGCCGGCCCTGATGGCGATCCGCGCCGAGTACGCGGCGCGCCAGCCGCTCAAGGGCGCGCGCATCGCCGGCTCGCTGCACATGACCATCCAGACCGCGGTGCTGATCGAGACGCTGAAGGCGCTCGGCGCCGAGGTGCGCTGGGCCTCGTGCAACATCTTCTCGACCCAGGACCACGCCGCCGCGGCGATCGCCGCCGCCGGCACGCCGGTGTTCGCCTACAAGGGCGAGTCGCTCGAGGAGTACTGGGAGTTCACGCACCGGATCTTCGACTTCGGCGGCGGGCGCGGCCCGAACATGATCCTCGACGACGGCGGCGACGCGACGCTGCTCGTGCACCTGGGCAAGCGCGCCGAGCAGGACCCCTCGGCGATCGCCAAGCCGGCGAGCGAGGAGGAGCAGCACCTCTTCGCCGCGATCCGCAAGCGCCTCGCCGCGCAGCCCGGCTGGTACTCGGCGGTCGCGCGCGAGATCCGCGGCGTCACCGAGGAGACGACCACCGGCGTGCACCGCCTCTACGCCATGGCGAAGGACAAGCGGCTGCTCTTCCCGGCGATCAACGTCAACGACTCGGTGACCAAATCGAAGTTCGACAACATCTACGGCTGCCGCGAGTCGCTGGTCGACGGCATCAAGCGCGCGACCGACGTGATGATCGCCGGCAAGGTCGCGGTGGTGGCGGGTTACGGCGAGGTCGGCAAGGGCTCGGCGCAGGCGCTGCGCGGCCTGCAGGCGCAGGTGTGGGTGACCGAGATCGACCCGATCTGCGCGCTGCAGGCGGCGATGGAGGGCTACAAGGTCGTCACCATGGACTACGCCGCCGACAAGGCCGACATCTTCGTCACCGCCACCGGCAACTACCACGTCATCACCCACGAGCACATGAAGCGCATGAAGAACAACGCGATCGTGTGCAACATCGGCCACTTCGACAACGAGATCGACATCGCCAGCCTGAAGGGCTACAAGTGGGAGAACATCAAGCCGCAGGTCGACCACGTGATCTTCCCCGACGGCAAGCGCATCATCCTGCTCGCCGAGGGCCGGCTGGTGAACCTCGGCTGCGCCACCGGCCACCCGTCGTACGTGATGAGCTCTTCCTTCGCCAACCAGGTGCTGGCGCAGATCGAGCTCTTCACGAACACCGCCAAGTACCCGGTCGGGGTGTACATCCTGCCCAAGCAGCTCGACGAGAAGGTGGCGCGCCTGCAGCTCTCCAAGCTCGGCGCCATGCTGACCGAGCTCACCGACGAGCAGGCGCGCTACATCGGCGTGCCGAAGGAAGGGCCCTACAAATCCGACCACTATCGTTACTGACCAAAAAACAGCAAAAAACAGGGACGGACCACGATTTGCAGCGGAAAAAACGTGGTCTGTCCCTGATTTAGGGTGCGCATGAGAATCGCGATCTTCGGCTCCGGCGGAGTGGGCGGGTATTTCGGCGCGCGGCTCGCGCAGGCCGGCAACGAGGTGCATTTCCTGGCGCGCGGCGCGCACCTCGCGGCGATGCGCGAGAAGGGACTGCGCGTGCAAAGCGGCGCCGGCGACATCCATATCGCGCGGCCCAGCGTGCACGAGGACCCGCGCAGCATCGGCCCGGTCGACGTGGTGATGTTCGCGGTGAAGCTCGCCGACGTGGCGCAGGCGGCGAAAGCGCTGCGGCCGCTGCTCGGCAGCGGCACGCTGGTGATCCCCTTCCAGAACGGCGTCGAAGCGCCCGAGATCGTGCGCCGGGAGATCGGCGAGGCGCACGTCGTCGCCGGCGTCGCCTACATCGCCACCTCGATCAGCTCGCCCGGCGTGGTGACCCACACCGGCACCATGCAGCGCCTGCAGGTCGACCGGCGCGCCGCGGCGTTCGTGCAGGCGTGCCAACAGGCCGGCATCAACGTCGAGGCGGTGGACGACATCGACCGCGCGCGCTGGGAGAAGTTCGTCTTCCTGGTCGGCCTCTCGGGCGTGACGACGCTCTCGCGCCAGCCGGTCGGCTTCTGCCGCAGCGACCCGGAGCTGCGCGCCACCTTCGAGGCGGCGATGGCCGAGACCTGGCGCCTCGGGCGCAAGCGCGGCGTGCGGCTCCCCGACGACTTCGTCGCCGAGCGCATGAAGTTCGTCGATACGCTGCACGCCGACATGCGCACCTCCATGCAGCACGACCTCGAGCAGGGCAAGCCGCTCGAGGCGCCGTGGCTGTGCGGCGCGGTGGCGCGCATGAGCGCCGAAGCCGGGCTCGATGCGCCGGTGAACCGCACCATCTACGCGGCGCTCAAGCCCTACCTGAATGGATCTCGCCGCCCGGCTGCTTGACGCCGGGCAGCCCGTCTCCCTCTACGGCACGACGCCGCCGCGCGGCGGCGCTTCCGCGGAGCAGGTGGACAACGCGGCGCAGAAGCTCGCCGAGCGCCTGCGCGGCCTGCCGGTCGACGGCATCGTCGTCTACGACATCCAGGACGAGAGCGGCCGCACCGCGCAGCCACGCCCCTTCCCGTTCGTCGCCACCGTCGACCCGCGCAGCTACGCCCGCGTGCTCGCCGGACGAACCGGGCTCGGCACGATCCCGTACAAAGCGCTCGCGGCGCTCGACGAGCCGGGTTGGCGCGCCTGGCTCGACGAGACCGCGCAGGCCGGGCAGCGCCTGCTTTCCGTGGTCGGGCGGCCCACCTCCGGCGTGCGCTACGCGCTGTCGCTCTCGCGCGCGGTGCGCGTCGCCGCCGAGCACCCGGCGCGCTTCACCGTCGGCGGCGTGGCGATCGCCGAGCGCCACACCGCCGAGCGCAGCGAATCGGCGCGCCTGCTCGCCAAGGCGGTGGAGGGCTGCGGCTTCTTCGTCTCGCAGACGGTGTACCACGCGCCGCCCACGCAGCGCCTGCTCGCGGACTACCTGCGCGACTGCCGCGGCGCCGGCGTCGCGCCGCGGCGCCTGGTGCTCACCTTCGCGCCGTGCGGCCGCGAGAAGACGCTGGCGTTCCTGCGCTGGCTGGGCGTGAACGTCGCGCCCGAGACCGCCCGCGCGATCCTGGGCGCCGCCCGGCCGCTCGAGCGCTCGATCGACATCTGCCGCGATAACCTGCGGCGCATCCTCGACGGACCCTGGGCGGGCGCGATCCCGCTCGGCATCAACGTGGAAAGCGTTTCCATCAACCGCGACGAGATCGACGCGACGGTCGAGCTGTTCGGCGTGCTGCGCGAGACGATGGCCGGGCGATGAGGCGCACCCTGCCGCTGCTCGCGCTCGCCGTGCTCGCCCTCGCCGCGCTCGAGGCGTACTGGCTGCACGCGCTGCAGCCGCTCGAGAACCGGCTGCTCGACAGCTTCGTGCGCCGGCAGGCGGCACGGCTCGCGCCCGATCCGGACATCGTGCTGGTCGAGATCGACGAGAAGAGCCTCGCGGCGATGCAGGACTCGGCCGGCCGCTTTCCCTGGCCGCGCGAGGTCTACGCCGACCTGCTGATCGGCCTCGAGGCGCAGAAGCCGCGCGCCATCGTCTTCGACATCATGTTCATCGAGCCCGACCGGTTCCGGCCGCAGAGCGACCGCGCGTTCGTCGAGACCGCGTCGCAGTACGACAACCTGTACTTCCCGCTGCTGCGCCTGGGCGAGCGCGACGACGTGAACGGCGTGCCGGCGCGCCGGCTCGCGCCGCTGGTCGGCCTGATCCCCGGCCCGGACGCCGACCCGGAGGTGCGCATCGCCGTGGTGCCGCCGCTGGTGCTGCCGCAGAAGCTGTGGCGCACCGGCTCGATCAACTTCCTGGTCGACGGCGACGGCGTGGCGCGGCGCTACTACCTGCGCCACACCATCGGCGGCTGGCACCTGCCCTCGCTGCCGGCGCGCGTGGCGATGGACCTCGGCTACGCGGTGCCCGACGCGCCGGACATCCAGCTCGCCTGGCGCGGCGAGGCGGGCAAGCTGCCGCGCGTCTCCTTCTCCGACCTCTACGAGGACTTCAACCGCGCGCGGCGCGTGCGCCCCGCCGACGAGTTCACCGGCAAGATCGTGGTGATCGGGCTCAACGCCGCGGGCTTCGGCGAGCTGCGCCTGACGCCGCTCTCGCCCACCCAGCCGGCCGCCGAGATCCTCGCCACCGCGATCGAGAACCTGAAGAACGGCCGCGCCATGCGCCACGCGCCGCCGTGGTGGCCGGCCGCCGCGGCCATCGTGCTGCTCCTGCTGCTCTACGCGGGCTTCGAGCGCTCGCTCGACGTGCGGCTCATTGGCGCGGCGCTCGCCGCGGCGAGCGCCGGCATGGCGGGCTCGGCCTACTTCCTCGTCGGCCGGCTGGTGCTCGTGCCGGTGCTCACGCCGCTCGTCGCGGCGTGGGGCTTCTACGCCGCGGCCTCGCTCGCCAACTACCTGCGCGAGCGCAACCAGCGCCGCGCCGCGCTGGCGCAGTTCTCGCGCTTCACCCACCCGCACGTGGCGCGCCAGCTCGTCGAGCGCGGCGGCATCGAGACCGGCCGGCGCGAGGTGACGCTGCTCTTCTCCGACATCCGCGGCTTCACCACGCTGTCCGAGACGCGCCCGCCCGAGGAGGTGATCGCGCTCCTCAACCGCTACTTCTCGCTGCAGGTCGACGTGGTGTTCCGCCACGGCGGCTCGCTCGACAAGTTCATCGGCGACTGCATCATGGCGATCTGGGGCGCGCCGCTGGAGGACCCCGGGCACGCGCGCCACGCCGTGGCCTGCGCGCTCGACATGGCCGACACGCTGCAGGCGTTCAAGCGCGAGCTCGGCGCCGAGCACGCCGACTTCGACGTCGGCATCGGCGTGCATTCCGGGCCGGCGGTGGTCGGGCTGATGGGCTCGCTCGAGGGAAAGCACCAGCACCAGCGCCTCGAATACACCGCGATCGGCGACACGGTGAACCTGGCGAGCCGCATCGAGGGCATCACCAAGGATGCGAAACGGCGCATCCTCGTCTCGCAGGACACGCGGGACCTGTGCGGCGAGGCATTTGACTTCGTCCCGGCGGGTTCCTATAAGGTGAAGGGACGCGCGCAGGAAGTGGCGCTCTACGAACCGCGGCGCAAGCCATGAGAACAAGACTGCTTCTTTCGCTGCTGCTCATCCCGGCGGTGTGCGCCGCCGATCCCGCGATCCTCATCCGCGACGCCGAGCTCAAGCGCTCGCCGGCGAGCGACGCCGAGAGCGTCGCGCGGCTCGCCGCCGAGGCGCGCGTCGAAACGCTGGAGCGCAAGGGCGGCTGGACGCGCGTGAAGAGCGCGGCGGGCGAAGGCTGGGTGAAGATGCTCTCGCTGCGCTACGAGGGCCCCGGCAGCGGCAAGAGCGGCGACAGCGGCCTCGCGCAGCTCTTCAACGTCGCGCGCACCGGCTCGAGCGGCACGCAGGTCACCACGGGCGTGCGCGGCCTCGACGCCGAGCAGCTCGCGCAGGCGCAGCCGGACAAGGCGGAGCTCGCGAAGCTCGGCCGCTTCGCCGCGCAGCCCGAGGCCGCCGCGGCGTTCGCCGCCGAGGGCGGGCTCGGCGCGCAGGTGGTGGCGTACCCGAAGCCATGAGGATCGCCTTCCTTCTCTCGGCGCTCGCGCTGGCGCAGCCGGCGCAGGCGCAGTTCGACTTGCGCAAGCTCGACCTCAACCGCGTGCTCGATACGGTCAAGACCGTCGCCAAGGCGGCGCGCGAGATCCCGCAGGACGAGGAGATCGCCATCGGCGACGACGTGGCGGCGCGCCTGCTCGGCGCCGCGTCGCTCGCCGACGACGCGCGCCTGCAGCGCTACGTGAACAACGTCGGGCGCTGGCTCGCCGCGCAGACCGAGCGCCCCGACCTGCCGTGGCGCTTCGGCGTGCTCGAGGCGCCGCAGATCAACGCCTTCGCCGTGCCCGGCGGCACGGTCTTCATCACGCGCGGGCTGCTCGAGCGGATGGCGAGCGAGGCCGACCTCGCCGGCGTGCTGGCGCACGAGATCGTGCACGTGGTGCGCAAGCACCACCTGAAAGCGATCCAGAAGGGCGCGCTCGCCAGCCTGGGCGGCCAGGCCGCCTCGGCGGCGTTCAAGGACATGAACGCCGAGGCAAGGCAGAAGCTCGTCTCGTTCGGCACCGAGATGTACTCGCGCGGCCTGGACAAGGGCGACGAGCTCGAAGCCGACCGCCTCGGGGTGGTGATCGCCGCGCGCGGCGGCTACGACCCCTACGGGCTGCCCGCGGTGCTGCAGACGCTGCAGGCGGTCAATCCCACCGACTCGGCGGTGGCGCTGATGTTCAAGACCCATCCCGCGCCCGGCGAGCGGCTGGCGGCGCTCGCTCCCGGCATGCAGGCGCTCGACGCCTATGCCGACCAGCCGCAGCTGCGCGAGCGGTTTCTCGCAGAAGCGAAGCACTAGGTAAGCTTGCTCAGCGGCGTGCATTTTCCGACAAGCGCCAGCCGCCCTGCTCGG
>DASVDO010000057.1:0-32353 GCA_036381055.1 Burkholderiales bacterium
ATTACAACTGGTCGACCGGCAAGGCCGAGAAGTGCATCTTCTGCTACCCGCGCATCGAAGCGGGGCTCACCACCGTGTGCTCGGAGACCTGCGTCGGCCGCATCCGCTACCTCGGCGTGCTGCTCTATGACGCCGACGGCATCGAGGCGGCGGCGGCGGTGGAGAACCCGCAGGATCTCTACGAAGCCCAGTTGCGGCTCTTCCTGGATCCCAACGACCCGAAGGTGATCGAGCAGGCGCGCAAGGACGCCGTGCCCGAGGCCTGGCTGGATGCGGCGCGCCGCTCGCCCGCCTACAAGATGGCGATCGACTGGAAGATCGCCTTCCCGCTGCACCCGGAGTACCGCACGCTGCCGATGGTCTGGTACGTGCCGCCGCTCTCGCCGATCAGCTCGCGCGCCAACGCCGCGCAGCTCGGCGAGGTGGACGGCGTGCCCGACGTGCGCAGCCTGCGCATCCCGGTGCGCTACCTCGCCAACCTGCTCACCGCCGGCGCCGAGGCGCCGATCGTCGGCGCGCTCGAGCGGCTGCTCGCCATGCGCGCCTTCTACCGCCGGCGCGCGCTCGAGGGGCAAGACGACGTGGCGCTGCTCGAGCGCGTCGGGCTCTCGCTCGCGCAGGTGCGCGAGATGCACCGCTATCTCTCGATCGGCAACTACGAGGACCGCTTCGTCATCCCGACCACGCACCGCGAGTACGCCGAGAACGCCTACGGCCTCAGGAGCGAGTGCGGATTCAGCTTCGGCAACGGCTGCCAGGACGAGGGCCAGCCGAGCCTGTTCGGCGGCCGCATGGGCGGCAAGCGCGTGTTCCCGATCAAGGTGCAAAGCGGCGCCGGCCGGACCACGACGAGCACGCCGACATGAGCCGCGACCTGAAGGTCCTCAGGGCGCTCAGCGCGCTGCTCACCTATCCGCGGCAGGAGCTGCTCGACGCGCTGCCGGAGGTTCAGGAGGTGTTGCATGCGTCATCGCTTCTTTCCTCCGCAGAAAAATCGAAGCTGCAAGGGTTGATCGCCGAGCTCGCGCACGGCGATCTCCTCGAGCTCGAGGAGCGCTACGTCGCGCTGTTCGACCGCGGCCGCTCGACCTCGCTGCATCTTTTCGAGCACCTGCACGGCGAGTCGCGCGACCGCGGCAGCGCCATGGCGGACCTCGCGCAGATCTACGCCGCGGCGGGCCTGGAGCTCGCCCCGGGCGAGCTGCCCGACTACCTGCCGGCGCTGCTCGAGTACCTCTCGTGCCGCAGCCTCGAGGAGGCGCGCGCCATGCTCGCGGACTGCGCGCACATCGTGCGCAGGATCGGCGACGCGCTGGCGAGCCGCGGCAGCCGCTACGCCGCGGTGGCCGCGGCGATCCTCGCGCTGGCGGGCGAGAAGGGCCTCGACGAGTCGAAGGCCGCCGCGCCGCCCGACGAGCCGCCGCTCGACGAGGCATGGGCCGAGGCGCCGGCGTTCGGCCCGGACGGCGCCGATTCGCCGCATGGCACGACACAGGCCGTCATCCGGTTCATTCCCCGGGAAGCGGCAAAGGAAAACCCATGACCTTCCTGCACGAGTTCCTGTTCGGCATCTATCCCTACATCGCCCTGTCGGTGTTCTTCCTCGGCAGCCTGGTGCGCTTCGACCGCGAGCAGTACACGTGGAAAAGCGACTCCTCGCAGCTCCTGAGAAGGCGCGAGCTGCGCTGGGGCTCGAACCTTTTCCACGTGGCCATCCTGATCGTGTTCTTCGGCCATCTCTTCGGCTTCCTGCTGCCCGAGTCGCTCACCGAGGCGTTCATGACGCCGGCGCAGCACCTGTGGCTGTCGATGGCGGTGGGCGGGCTCGCCGGCCTGGTCGCGCTGGTCGGCCTCACGCTCCTCATCCACCGGCGCGTGGTCGAGCCGCGCATCTGGGCGGTGACGCGCACGTGGGACATCCTGATCGCCGTGCTCCTGTGGCTCCAGCTCGCGCTCGGCATGTGGACGGTGTACGCGGCGTTCGACCACCTGGACGGCGGCCTCTTCCTGCGCCTCGTCGAGTACGTGCAGGGCATCGTGATCTTCCGTCCGGGCAACGCCGCCCTGCTGGTCGACGTGCCGTGGGTCTACCGCGCGCACATCGCGCTCGGCCTCACCATCTTCCTGGTCTTCCCGTTCACGCGCATGGTGCACATCTGGAGCGGCTTCGCCACGGTGTTCTATCTCTTCCGCTCGCCGCAGATCGTGCGCACGCGCAGGCAATGGGCCAAATGAGGGCGAAGTGATCACGGTGAACGGCGTGGCGGTCGATTCCGCCCCCGCCGCGGCGCGCGAGCTGCTGCGCCAGCAGGCGGTGGCGAGCGGCCTGCTCGCCGAAGGCGCGCCCGAGAGCGAGGCCGACGCCGCGATCGAGCGGCTGCTCGAGCGCGAGGTGAAGGTGCCCGAGCCGGGCGAAGCCGAGTGCCGGCGCTTCTACGATGCGCACCCGGCGCTCTTCGCCGCGGGCGAGCTCGCCGCGGTGCGCCACATCCTCTTCCAGGTGACGCCCGGCACGCCGGTCGGCGCGCTGCGCGCCAGGGCCGAGGGCGTGCTCTCGGAGCTGCTGAAGGCCCCGGAGCGCTTCGAGGCGCTGGCGCGCGAATTCTCGAACTGCCCCTCGGGCCGGCACGGCGGCAACCTCGGGCAGCTGCAGCGCGGCGAAAGCGCGCCGGAATTCGAGCAGGTGGTGTTCGGCGGCACCTGGACCGGCATCCACTCGCAGCTCGTCACCACGCGCTTCGGCTTCCACATCGTCGCGGTAGACCGGCGCGCGCCCGGCCGGCGCGTCCCGTTCGAGGCGGTGCGCGAGCAGGTCGCCGAGCGGCTGCGCGCCGCGACGCTGGAGCGCGCGCTGCGGCAGTACGTGGGCGTGCTCGCCGGGCAGGCGGAGCTGCGCGGCGCGAACCTCGGCGCCGTGGCGACACCGCTCGTGCGATAGCATTGCTGCGGCCCGCCCATGACCGAGCCGCGCTCCCTTCTCGTCGCCACCGACTTCTCCGCCGAAGCGGGATTCGCCGCGCGGCGCGCCGCGGCGCTGGCGAAGCAGACCTCGGCGAGCGTGCTGCTCGCGCACGTGCTGCCGGACTCCCTGCCCGCCGCGCTGCACGTGCAGGCCGCGGCGCGCGCGCAGGAGGCGCTCGCCGCGCTCACCGCGGAGCTGCAGCGCGACGGCGTCGCGGTCTCGCCGAAGCTGCTCTCGGGCGACGTGGCGGCCGAGATCGCCGCGGCCGCCGCCGGGCACGACGCCGTGGTGCTCGGCGCGCGCGGCCAGGGCACGCTGCTCGACTTCGCCCTGGGCCGCACGTCGCTGCGCGTGGTGCGCGGGACGCGCCGCCCGGCGCTGGTGGTGAAGCGCCCCGGCGAAAGCCCCTACCGGCGCCTGCTCGCGGCGGTGGACTTCTCCGAGCCGGCGTTCGCCGCCGCCGCCTGCGGCGCGCGCCTCGCCCCCGACGGCGTCCTGCACCTCGTCAACGCCTTCGAGGTCGACTTCGAGTCGACGCTGCGCCTCGCCGGCGTGGACGAGGCGAAAGTCGAGGACTACCGCCGCGAGGCGCGCGGCCGCGCCATGGCGGCGCTCGAGGCGTTCGCGGCGCGGCTGGCGGTGCCGCGCGAACGGCTCTGGCCGGCCGCGATCCACGGCTACCCGCCGCGCGTGATCTGCGAGCAGGCGGCGCGCGTCGGCGCCGAGCTGATCGTCATCGGCAAGCACCGCGCCGGGCTGCTCGAGCGCGCGCTGATCGGCAGCGTCGCGCTGCAGGTGCTGGAGAACGCGCCCTGCGACGTGCTGGTCGTGCCCGAAGGAGCCGCCTAGGCTGGCCGACGCGCTGCTCATCGTCCTGCTCGCGCTGCCCTTCGCCGGCAGCCTGATCGCGGGCCTGCTGCCGGCGAACGCGCGCAACGCCGAGGCCTGGCTCGCCGGCGCGGTGGCGCTCTCGGGCTTCGCGCTGGCGGCGAGCTGCTACCCGGAGATGTCGAACGGCCAGGTGCTGCGCATCGGCGCCGCCTGGCTGCCGGCGCACGGCCTCGATTTCACCCTGCGCATGGACGGCTTCGCGTGGCTGTTCGCGCTGCTCGTGACCGGCATGGGCCTGCTGGTGGTCGTCTACGCGCGCTACTACATGTCGCCGGAAGACCCGGTGCCGCGCTTCTTCTCCTTCTTCCTGGCGTTCATGGGGTCGATGCTCGGCGTGGTGCTCTCGGGCAACCTGGTGCAGCTCGCGTTCTTCTGGGAGCTGACCAGCCTGTTCTCGTTCCTGCTGATCGGCTACTGGCACCACAACGCCGCGGCGCGCGACGGCGCGCGCATGTCGTTCATCATCACCTCGGCGGGCGGGCTGTGCCTGTTCCTCGGCGTGCTGATCCTCGGCCGCATCGCCGGCAGCTACGACCTCGACGCGCTCGCCGGGGCGCGCGCCGCGATCGTCGCGAGCCCGCTGTACCTGCCGGCGCTCGCCCTGATCGCGATCGGCGCGCTCACCAAGAGCGCGCAGTTCCCGTTCCACTTCTGGCTGCCGCAGGCGATGGCCGCGCCGACGCCGGTCTCGGCGTACCTGCACTCGGCGGCGATGGTGAAGCTCGGCGTGTTCCTGCTCGCGCGGCTGTGGCCGGCGATGGCCGGGACCGACGCGTGGATCTGGATCGTCGGCACCGTCGGCCTGCTGACGCTGGTGCTGGGCGCCTACGCGGCGATCTTCCAGCACGACCTGAAAGGCCTGCTCGCCTACTCGACCATCAGCCACCTCGGGCTGATCACCGTGCTGATCGGCCTGAACAGCCCGCTCGCGCTGGTGGCGGCGATCTTCCACATCGTCAACCACGCGACCTTCAAGGCGTCGCTGTTCATGGCGGCCGGCATCATCGACCACGAGACCGGCACGCGCGACATCCGCCGCCTGTCGGGCCTGGCGCGCTGCATGCCGGTCACCGCGACGCTCGCCATGGTCGCCGCGGCGGCGATGGCCGGCGTGCCGCTGCTGAACGGCTTCCTCTCCAAGGAGATGTTCTTCGCCCAGTCGCTCGACGTGAGCGGGCCGCTGCGCCTGCTCGACCGCGCGCTGCCCTTCGTCGCCACGCTGTGGGGCATGTTCAGCGTCGCCTACTCGCTGCGCTTCATCCACGGCGTGTTCTTCGGCCCGGCGCCCGCCGGGCTGCCGCGCGAGCCGCGCGAGCCGCCGCGCTGGATGCGCTTCCCGATCGAGCTGCTGGTCGCCGCCTGCCTGCTGGTGGGCATCCTGCCGGCGCTGACCGTCGGCCCGGTGCTCGACATCGCGGTGCGCGCCGTGCTGGGCAGCCGGGCGCCGGCGTACAGCCTGGCGCCGTGGCACGGCTTCACCGTGCCCCTGGCGATGAGCCTGATCGCGCTGGGCGGCGGCGCCCTGCTCTACTTCTCGGTGCTGCAGCGCTACCTGGCGCGCGGCGAGGAGCGCACGCCGCTGCTGCCGCCGATCGAGGGCCGGCGCATCTTCGACCGCGTGCTCGCCACCGTCTCCTGGCGCTGGGCGCGCAGGGCGCTCGGCATGCTCGGCACCGAGCGGCTGCAGCCGCAGCTCGGCCTGCTGCTCGCCGCGGCGCTCGCCGCCGGGCTGTGGCCCGCCTGGCAGCACGGCCTGCCGTCCGGGCCGCTCGCCGCGACGCCGGTAGAGCCGGCGTTCGCGCTGCTGTGGACCGTCGGCGTCGTCTGCGCGATCGGCGCCGCCTGGCAGGCCAAGTTCCATCGCCTGGTGGCGCTGCTGCTCGCGAGCGGCGCGGGCCTCGTGGTGTGCCTGACCTTCATCTGGCTGTCGGCGCCCGACCTGGCGCTGACGCAGCTCCTGGTCGAGGTCGTGACCACGGTGCTCCTGCTCCTTGGCCTGCGCTGGCTGCCCAAGCGCATCCCGTTCCGCTGGACGCTCGCCGGCTGGCGCGCGGCCGCGCCGCGCCGCGCGCGCGACCTGGCGATCGCCGTCGCCTCGGGCGCCGGGCTGGGCGCGCTCGCCTACGCGGTGATGAGCCGGCCGCTCCCCGACCATGCCGTGTCGCGCTACTTCATCGAGCACGCCTGGCCGCAGGGCGGCGGCGCGAACGTGGTCAACGTGATCATCGTCGACTTCCGCGGCTTCGACACGCTGGGCGAGATCTCGGTGCTCGGCATCGTCGCGGTCACCGTGTTCTCGCTGCTGCGCCGCTTCCGCCCGGCGCGCGAGAGCATCGCGCCGCCGGTGCAGCACGCCAAGCAGACCCCGGCGACGGCCGCCGAGGACCTGGCGGTGCCGGCGGCGCTCATGCGCGCGCTGTTCCCGCCGATCGTGGTGGTGGCGGCGTACCTGCTGGTGCGCGGGCACGACCTGCCGGGCGGCGGCTTCGTCGCCGGCATCACGCTGGCGATCGGCGTGATCCTGCAGTACATGGCGGGCGGCACGCGCTGGGCCGAGGCGCGCCTGGCGATCCGGCCGCTGCGCTGGATGGCGGCCGGCCTGCTGCTCGCGCTCGCCACCGGCGCCGGCGCGTGGCTGTTCGCGCACCCCTTCCTCACCTCGCACGTCGCGCATCTCGGCGCGCTGCACGTGCCGAGCGCCTTTTTCTTCGACCTGGGCGTGTTCTCGCTGGTGGTGGGCGCGACCGGCGTGATCCTGATCGCGCTCGCGCACCAGTCGACGCGCGCGCACCGCGAGCGCGAGCGCTGATGGAGCTCGTCGTCGCCCTCGGCATCGCGGTGCTCGCCGGCTCCGGCGTCTGGCTGGTGCTGCGGCCGCGCACCTTCCAGGTGGCGATCGGCCTGTCGCTGCTTTCGTACGCGGTGAACCTGTTCATCTTCGTCATGGGCTGGGTGCGCGAAGGGCGCGTGCCGATCGTCGACGAGGCGGCCGCCGGCGTCGTCCCGGACCCGGCGCGCTTCGCCGACCCGCTGCCGCAGGCGCTGGTGCTGACCGCGATCGTCATCGCCTTCGCCACTACGGCGCTGTTCCTGGTCGTGCTGCTCGCGGCGCGCGGCCTGACCGGCACCGACCATGTCGACGGCCGGGAGCCCGAGGAATGACGCTCGCCGGGCAGCTCGCCGCCCATCTCATCGTCCTGCCGGTCGTGCTGCCGCTCGCGGTGGGCGCGCTGCTGCTGCCGCTCGACGAGCGCCGCCACACGCTGAAGGCGGCGGCGAGCCTGGCCTGCGCGACGGCGGTGGCGGCCGCTGCGGCGGCGCTCGCCGCGCGCGCCGGCGACCCGGTGACGCACGTCTACCCGCTCGGCGACTGGCCGGCGCCCTTCGGCATCGTGCTGGTCGCCGACCGCCTGTCGGCGGCGATGGTGCTGCTCGCCGCGCTGCTCGGCCTCGCCGCGCTCGCGTTCTCGCTCGCGCGCTGGGAGCGCGCCGGGCCGCACTTCCACTCGCTGGTGCAGTTCCTGCTCGCCGGGCTGAACGGCGCCTTCCTGACCGGCGATCTGTTCAACCTGTTCGTGTTCTTCGAGCTGCTGCTCGCCGCCTCGTACGGCCTGGCGGTGCACGGCTCGGGCGCGCCGCGCGTGCGCGCCAGCCTGCACTACATCGCCATCAACCTCGCGGCGTCGCTGCTCTTCCTGGTCGGCGTGACGCTGCTCTACGGCATCGCCGGCTCGCTCAACATGGCGGACCTCGCGCTGCGGCTGCCGAAGATCGCCGCCGCCGACCGCGCGCTCGCCGAGATCGGCGCGGCGATGCTCGGCGTCGCGTTTCTGGTGAAGGCCGGCATGTGGCCGCTCGGCTTCTGGCTGCCCGCCACCTACGCGGCGGCGGCCGCGCCCGCGGCGGCGCTGTTCTCCATCCTGAGCAAGGTCGGCGTCTACGCGGTGGTGCGCGTCTGGCTGGTGGTGTTCGGCGGCGGGCCGGGCGCCGAGTTCCTCGCCTGGGGCGGCATGGCGACCATCGCCTTCGGCGTGCTGGGCGTGCTCGCCGCGCAGGAGCTCGGCCGGCTCGCCGCGGCGAGCCTGATCGTGTCTTCCGGCACGCTGCTCGCCGCGGTCGGCCTCGGCGGCCCGCTCGTCACGGCGGCCGCGCTCTACTACCTCGTCGCCTCGACGCTGGGCATCGCCGCGCTGTTCCTGCTGGTCGAGCTGGTCGGGCGCTCGCGCGCGCCGGGCGCCGACATCCTCGCCGTGACCGCCGACGCGTTCGGCCTCGCCGGCGAGGACGAGGACGAGCCGGAGGAGGAGGTCGGCGTGGTGATCCCGGCGACCATGGCGCTGCTCGGCCTCGCCTTCGCCGGCGCGGCGCTGCTCGTCGCCGGCATGCCGCCGCTCGCCGGCTTCCTCGCCAAGTTCGCGATCCTCGCCGCGCTGCTCGCCCCGGACCCCGCGCCCGGCTGGCCCGTCTGGACGCTCGCCGCGCTGCTCGTCGTCTCGGGCCTCGCCGCGGTGATCGGCTTCGGCCGCGCCGGCGTGCGGGTATTCTGGGCGGCGGAGAACCCCACCGTGCCGCGCGTGCGGCTGATCGAGATGCTGCCGGTCGGCGCGCTGCTCGCCGCGTGCGTCGTCCTGACCGTCGCCGCCGCGCCGGCGATGCGCTATGCCGAGCAGGCGGCGCGCGCCCTGCACGCGCCGGCGGGCTACATCGACGAGGTGCTGCGGCCGTGAGGCGCTGGCTGCCCTACCCGCTCGTCTCGGCGGCGCTCGCCGCGCTGTGGCTGGCGCTCAACGAATCGGCGGCGCCGCTGCACCTGCTCGCCGCCGCGCTGGCCGGCGTGCTGGGCGGCCGGGTGCTGGCGCGCCTCGAGCCGCCGCATGGACGCATGCAGCGGCGGCTGCGCGCCGGCGCCGAGCTCGTCTGGCTGGTGCTCGTCGACATCGTGCAGTCCAACATCGCGGTGGCGCGCATCGTGCTCTCCCCGCCGGCGCGCCGCCGCCCCTCGGGCTTCATCGATCTCGCGCTCGACGCGCGCCATCCCGCCGCGCTCGCGGCGCTCGCGATCATCGTCACCGCGACCCCCGGCACGAGCTGGGCGCGCTACGACGCGGCGCGCAACGTCGTGAGCATCCACATGCTCGACCTCGACGACGGCCAGGCCTGGGCGCGCGCCTTCAAGGCGCGCTACGAGCGCCGCCTGCTGGAGATCTTCCCATGACCGATCCCCTGTTCTCCCTCGCCCTGGGCGCCGCGCAGGTGCTGCTCGGCCTCGCCATGCTGTTCGCCGCGATTCGGCTGCTGCGCGGGCCGCGCGCGCAGGACCGCGTGCTGTCGCTCGACACGCTGTACGTGAACGCGATGCTGCTGGTGCTCGCCTTCGGCGTCGAGCGCGGCACCAGCCTGTATTTCGAGGCGGCGCTGGTGATCGCCGCGCTCGGCTTCGTCTCCACCGCGGCGCTCGCCAAGTTCCTGCTGCGCGGCGAGGTGATCGAATGAGCACCGCCGCCGCGCTGCTGATCCTCGCCGGCGCGCTGCTCGCTTTCACCGGCTCGCTCGGGCTGCTCACCCTCCGCACCTTCTACGACCGCGTGCACCCGCCGACCATGGGCGCGACGCTCGGCGCGGCGCTGGTGCTCGCCGGCTCGATGCTGCACTTCGGCACGCTGCACGAGCTGCTGATCGGCGCGTTCATGCTGCTCGGCACGCCGGTGACCTACGCGCTGCTGGTGCGCGCCGCGCTGCACCGCGACGGCGACGCTCAGCGCTGATACGGCGCCTGCTGCATGAAGTGCGCGACGCCGGCCACCTGCTCGACCGGCAGCACGAAGGCGATGCCGCGGCCGGTCTCGTTGAGCCCCGCGGCGCGCACGATCGCCTCGAGCACCGGCTGCGCCAGGCGCTCCGGCAGCAGCGTCAGCACGATCTCCTTCTCCGGCTCGATCGACATGCCGAAGATCTTTTCCTGCTCGTTGATGCCGGCGCCGCGGCCGAACAGCACCGTGCCGCCGCGCGCCCCGGCCTTCACCGAGGCGTCGAGCACGCTGCTTCCCCAGCCTTTGCGCACGATGCTGACGACGAGCGAGAGCTTGGACATGGTCATGCCTCCTTGCGTAGTTCCTTGCGGCGCAGCAGCGCGCCGAGCGCCATGAGCGAGAGCATCGGCGCGAGCGCGATCAGCGCCACCAGCCCCAGGCCGTGGGTCAGCGGATCGCGCCCGCCCGCCGCCGACGAGGCGCCGAGCGCCAGCGCGAGCAGGAAGGTGTTGGCGAGCGGCCCGGTCGCCACGCCGCCGGCGTCGACGGCGATCGCCGCGAACTCGCCCTTGCTGAGCCAGAGCAGCACCAGCACCGCGACGTAGCCGGGCACCAGCACGTAGAGCAGCGGGATGGCAAACACGATCCGCGCCATGCCGACACCGACAAGCAGGGCCACGCCGGCGCACACCGCGGCGAGCACCAGCGGCGCGCGGATCGACCCGCCCGAGGCGTTCTCCACCTCGCCGGCCAGGATGGCGACCGCCGGCTCGGCGCGCGCGGTGACGAAGCCGAGCGCCACGCCGGCGGCGATGAGCGGCCAGGCGCCGGGCAGCGCGCCGAGCGCTTGCCCGGCGAGCCGGCCGAACGGCAGGAACGCCACCTCGACGCCGAGCAGGAACAGGAAAAGCCCGAGCGCCGCCAGCGCCGCGCCGGCCAGCATGCGCCACACCTCCTTCGCCGGCAGGCGCAGGAACAGCGCCTGCATCGCCAGGAAGAAGGCGACCAGCGGCAGCACCGCCACCAGCACGCTGCGCGCGGTGGCGAGCGCCTCGGCGAGCACGGCCGCGGCGCTCATCCCGCGAGCAGCCCGAGCAGCAGCACGGCGACGATCGGCCCCGCCGAGGCGAAGCCGAGCACCCCGAACCCGTCGCTCGCCGGCGAGCGCCCGGCCAGCACGGCGCTCAGGCCGAGCGCCAGCGCGAGCAGCACCGGCGCGCTCAGCACGCCGGTCGTGACGCTTCCCGCGTCGTAGGCGAGCGGCACGAAGCCGGCCGGCGCGGCGAGCGAAAGCGCGAGCACCAGCGCGTAGGCGGCCGCGAGCAGCAGGCGCAGCGGGAAGCCGAGCACGATGCGCAGCAGCGCGAGCGCCGCGCACGCGCCGACGCCCGCGGCGATCAGCCACGTGAGCGCCTGCGCCGACAGCGCGCCGCGCGCCGCCGCCTGCGCCTGCGCGGCGAGCACCAGCACGTCGGGCTCGGCGGCGGTCGTCGCGAAGCCGAGCGCGAAGGCGCTCAGGACGATGAGCAGCGCCGAGCCGCGCCGCGGCAGCTCGGCGCCGATGTAGCGGCCCATCGGCAGGATGCCGAGGTCGATGCCGGCGAGCAGCAGCACCATGCCGAGCGCCACCAGGACCGCGCCGGCGAGGAACTGCGCGAACTCGGCCGCCGGCGCGCGCACCACCAGGAGCTGCAGCAGCGCCACCAGGGCGAGCAGCGGCGCGAGCGACCGGAGCACTTCGCCCAGGCGCTTGCGCAGGAGGGCCGGCACCGGCTGCGCCCGCCGTCGCTACGCGAGGACGAAGGCCTTGCGCGCCTTCTCGATGATCGCCGCGTAGGCGAGCGCGTAGGCCGGCGCCGGCGCGCCGTGCGGGTCGAGCACCAGCGTGCGCGACCAGTTGCAGCCCTCCGAGTCGGGCAGCTCGAGCCGGAACAGCCCCTCGACCGTCACCGCGGCGCACTCCGGGTAGGACTGGAACTGCTCGGTGAGCCAGCGCACGAGCTCGGCCTCGTCGACCGGCCGGGGCCCGAGCTCGCGGAACTCCTCGGGCACGTCCGGGTCGTTCAGGTTCTTGATCGTCGTGTCCGGATTGTCCGGCTTCTTGCCGCTCATCGCGCCATTATGGACGCGGATCAGGACCGGTAGGGCTCGTTGAGCTGCACCGGCGCGCGGTTCCTGCGCACGCGCATGTTGAGCAGCTCGACCAGCACCGAGAACGCCATGGCCGTGTACACGTAGCCCTTGGGCACGTGGTGGTCGAAGCCGTCGGCGATCAGCACCAGGCCGATCATGAAGAGGAACGCGAGCGCCAGCATCTTGACCGTCGGCCGCGCCGAGACGAAGCGGCCGAGCGGCCCGGCGTACACCATCATCAGCGCCACCGCGACGATCACCGCGGCGATCATGATCTCCACCTCGTCGACCATGCCGACCGCGGTGATGATCGAGTCGAGCGAGAACACCAGGTCGATGACGATGATCTGCGTCAGCACGCCGCCCAGGGTGGCGCGCACCCGCGCCGAGGCGCGCCCCGCCTCGCCTTCCAGGAGCTGGTGGATTTCCATCGTGCTCTTGTAGAGCAGGAACAGGCCGCCGCCGATGAGGATCAGGTCGCGCCCCGAGATCTCGTGGCCCAGCACGGCGAACAGCGGCGCGGTGAGCCCGACCAGCCAGGTGACGGCGAGCAGCAGCGCGATGCGCATGAACATCGCGAGCAGCAGCCCCAGGCGCCGGGTGAAGTTGCGCCGCGCGGGCGGCAGCTTGTCCACCAGGATCGAGATGAAGATCACGTTGTCGATGCCCAGCACCAGCTCGAGCGCGGTCAGCGTGAGGAAGGCGATCCAGGCGTGCGGATCGGTCAGGAGCTCCATGTCACCTCCAGGCGCCGCGCAGCGCCAGCACCCGCTCGCGCAGGTGCTCGGGCGTCGCGGCCAAGGGCGCGAGCGGCTCGCCGACGCTCAGGCGAACCCGCGGGAACAGGCGGCCGAGGTGCCGCAGCCGCTCGCGGTTGCGCGCGAACAGGCTGCGCCACAGGCCGGACAGCGCCATCGGCACCACCGGCACCGGCGTGCGCTCGACGATGCGCGTCACCCCGGCGCGGAACGGGGCGATGTCGCCGTCCTGCGTGAGATGGCCTTCCGGGAACAGGCCGACCAGCTCGCCCGCGGCGAGCGCGGCGGCGATCTCGCCGTACGCGCGCTCGAGCATCGCCGGGTCCTCCTTGCCGCCGGCGATCGGGATGGCGCGCACCGCGCGGAAGAAGAAGCTGAGCAGCGGCATGCGGAACACCCGGTGGTGCATCACCCAGCGGATCGGCCGCCGGCACGCCGCCGTGACGACCAGCGCGTCGACGTACGAGACGTGGTTGCACACCAGCAGCGCCGGCCCCTCCTCGGGGATGCGCTCGAGCCCCCGCTTCTCCAGCCGGTACACCGAGTGGATCAGCAGCCAGGCCATGAAGCGCATCAGGAATTCCGGCACCAGGCGGTAGATGTAGAGCGCCACCGCGGCGTTCATCAGCGCCGCCACCCCCAGGAGCTGCGGGATCGACAGGCCCGCGCCGAGCAGCGCGATCGCGATCAGCGCCGCGGCGACCATGAACGCCGCGTTCAGGATGTTGTTCGCGGCGATGATGCGCGAGCGGTGCGAGGCCTCGCTCCGCGCCTGGATCAGCGCGTAGAGCGGCACGATGTAGAGGCCGCCGAAGAAGCCCAGGCCGAAGAGGTCGAAGAGCAGCCGCGGCCCGAGCACGCCCGAGGCCGCCGCGGCGCCGAGCTCCAGGCCGAACACGCTGAGGCCGATCGAGCCGAAAGGCACCAGGCCGATCTCCACCTTGTGCCCGGAAAGCCGCTCGCAGGCGAGCGAGCCGGCGCCCACGCCGATCGAGAACACCACCAGCAGCTCGGTGACCACGTGCTCGGCGCCGCCCAGCACGTTCTTCGCCAGGTTGGGAAACTGCGTGACCAGCAGCGCGCCGTAGAACCAGAACCACGAGATGCCGAGCACCGAGAGGAACACGGTGCGGTCGCGCCGCGCGAAGGCGAGGTTGCGCCAGGTCGCCGACAGCGGGTTCCAGTCGATCGCCAGCCCCGGGTCGGCGGCCGGCGCGCGCGGGATGAAGCGCGAGAGCGCGATGCCGAGCGACGAGAACGCCAGAATGGCGACGCACACGCCGGCGACCCCCCAGCCGGGCCGCGCCACCAGCCAGCCGCCGAGGATCATGCCGGCGAGGATGGCGATCGAGGTGCCGCTCTCGACCAGGCCGTTGCCGCCCACCAGCTCCGTCTCGCGCAGGTGCTGCGGCAGGATGGCGTACTTCACCGGGCCGAACAGCGTCGACTGCACGCCGCCGAGGAACAGCGCCGCCAGGAGCAGCGGCAGGCTGTGCGCGAGCAGGCCCGCGGCGCCGAGCGCCATGCAGACGAGCTCGATCGCCACGGTGACGGTGATCAGCCGCGACTTCTCGAGCTTGTCGGCGATCTGCCCGGCGGTCGCCGAGAACAGGAAGAACGGCAGGACGAACAGCGCCTGCGCCAGGTTCTGCAGCGTGTCCGACGAGAGCGCGGTGTAGCTCGCCGTCTGGTAGGCGAGCAGGATGACCAGCGCCTGCTTGAACAGGTTGTCGTTCAGCGCGCCGAGAAACTGCACGCCGAAGAACGGCCCGAAGCGCCGCTCGGCGAGCAGACGGAACTGGCTTTTCTCTCCCCCCACGGGGAGAGAAGAGTACTAGAGAATCCGGCCCAGCCAGGCGAGCGACAGCGCGGCCGAGACGAGCGAGAGCGCCGCGGCGAGCGCGGCGGCGAGCGCGGTGATCTCGGTCTCGCGCTTCTCGAGCACCAGCCTGGAAGTCAGCTCGTCGTAGATCTGCTTCAGGTCGGGCGCGTTGCCGGCGAAGAAGTACTCGGCGCGGGTGAGGTCGGCGATGCTCTTGAGCGTCTCCTCGTCGAGGCGCACGCGGATCGACCAGCCTTCGCCGGTGAGGATCTGGCCGTCGGGCGTGCCGACGCCCACCGTGAACACCCGCACGCCGCGCGCCGCGGCGAGGCGCGCCGCTTCGATCGGATCGGGGCCGGTGGTGGTCTGCCCGTCGGTGAGCAGGATCACCACGGCGCTCTTGTTCGAGCCCGGCGGCACGCGCTCGACCTCGGCCTTGCGCCGCGGCGGCCACAGCGAGGCGCCGGCCGCGGCGGACGCGCCCCACGGCAGATCGAAGTCCTGGTCGGGGAAGAGCGCCTTGAGCGAGATCAGGATGCCCGAGCCGATGGCGGTGGCGTTCTGCAGCTGCAGGCGGTCGATCGCCGAGAACAGCTCGTCGCGCTCCGAGGTCGGCGGCTGCACCAGCGCCGCGCTGCCCGCGAAGGCGACCAGGCCGATGCGCGTGCTGCGCGGCGTCTCGCGCGCGAAGCTCTTGGCCGCCGCCTGCGCCGCGGCGAGCCGCGTCGGCTGCACGTCGCTCGCGCGCATGCTGCCCGAGACGTCCATCGCCAGGATCACGGTCTCCTGCTCGGTCGGCAGCGTCACCACCGCCGCCGGGCGCGCCGCGGCGAGCAGCATCAGCGCGAGCGCGACGAGGAACAGCGCCGGCGGCACGTGCCGCCGCCACGTCGACTGCCCGGCCGCCTGGCGCACCAGGCCGAGGCTCGAGTAGCGCAGCGCGTGCTTCTTCCTGCGCCCGAGCAGATAGAGGTAGGCCGCCACCGCCAGCGGCAGCAGCGCGAGGGACCAGAGGACGTCGGGCCAGAGGAACGTCACGGGCTCAGAAAGGCGGCAGGCCGGCCGCGCCGGCGGCCGCCTCGATCGGCACGGCGAACGCGATGCCGGAGAAGCCGGGCGTCTCGTCCGGGCTCAGGATGGCGGTGACGATGCCCACCACTTCGCCCGTCGCGTTGACCAGCGGGCCGCCGGAGCTGCCGGGATTCGCGGCGGCGTCGAACTGGATGAGGTCGGAGAGGTGCCGCTCGCCATCGGGCGGCGCGTACTCCCGGTGCAGCCCCGAGATCACGCCGGCCGAGACCGAGGGCCCGATGCCGAACGGGAATCCCACCGCCGTGACGTGCTCGCCCTCGACGAGGTCCTTCGCCGGGCCGAGCGTCGCGGCCCGCAGGTCGTCGGGGATCTGCTTCGCGAGCAGCACCGCGAGGTCGTTCTCCGGATGGCGCGACACGACCGACGCGTCGCTCTGCAGCCCGTTGGCGAAGGTGACGCGCACTCGCTCGGCACCCGACACGACGTGCAGGCTGGTGAGGATCACGCCGCGGTCGACGATCACCACGCCGCTGCCGGTCGCGCCGTGCCTCAGCCCCGTGGGCGCTTCCGCGGCCTGCGGCTCGTCTCTCAGCGCGGTGACGCGCACCACCGACGCGCGCACCGCTTCGTAGGCGCGCACCGCCGGCGAAGGCACGGGAATTTTTTGCAGCGTGCGCGCCACGGCGTGGTCGATGTCTTCCTGCGTGAGCTGCGGCGGCGGCGCGTCGAGCGCCGCCTCGCCGAGCACGACGGCGAGCGCGACCAGCGCGCCGCCCAGCGCGAGCAGCGCTTTTTCGTGACGCGTGTAGAGCTTGCGCCACCGCGCCTCGCGCGGCGCCGGCGGCGGGGACGGGGTTTCCCCGACGCGGGTCGGCGCAGCGCGGCTGTACACGCTCCTTCTCATCGGTCGCTCCCGCCGCGTGCAGCAAGGGAAGTGCCGGCTCGGGTTCTCGGCCAAAATAGCGCCCATGGCCACGCTGCGCCCCAGGCGGTGAAGCGGGCCGCGGCGCTCGCCGTGCTCGCCGCGGCCTGGCTCGTGATCGCGTTCGACGTGCTGCACGGCGGGCCGCTGACGGCGCTCGACGGCTGGCTCGCCGAGCGGCTGCACGTGCCGCCGCGCTCGGCGCTCGCGCTGGCGATGCTGTTCTGGACGAACCTGCACTCGCACGTGGCGATCCTCGGCTACAGCGCGCTGCTCGTCCTGATACTGGCGCGGCGCCGCGCCTGGGGCTGGGTGCTGGGCGTCGCGCTGGCGGTGCCCGGCGCGATGCTGCTCAACGCGACGCTGAAGGGCGTCATCCAGCGCACGCGGCCGGTGCTGGACAACCCGGTGCTCGCGCTCGAGACCTACAGCTTCCCGAGCGGGCATACCGCCGCGTCGCTCGCGTTCTACGGCATGCTCGCCGCCTATCTCGCGTACCGCTTCCCGCGGCAGCGGGCGCTGCTGGTCGCCGGCGCGGCGCTCGCCGTGGGGCTCGTCGCCTACTCGCGCATGGCGCTCGGCGTGCACTACTTCGGCGACGTGCTCGCCGCGCTCTTCTCCACCGGCGCGTGGCTGATGATTTGCCTCGCCGGCGTGGAGGGCTGGCGCGGTGCTTGAACCGCGCGCGGATTGGCCCCATATTGTGCGGATGACCCTCCGCACAGTGCAGCGCGTCATCCGCTCCATCCCGGCTTCCGACGGCGCCGGCGTCAAGCTGCGCCGCAGCCTCGGCCAATCGAATTTCGCGCGCCTCGACCCGTTCCTGATGCTCGACGAGTTCTCCTCGGACAACGCGGAGGACTACATCGCCGGGTTCCCGGCGCACCCGCATCGCGGCTTCGAGACGGTGACCTACATCCTCGACGGCCACATGCTGCACGAGGACCACCTCGGCAACAAAGGCAACCTGAAGTCGGGCGGCGTGCAGTGGATGACCGCCGGGCGCGGCATCATCCATTCCGAGATGCCGCAGCAGGACCGCGGCCGCATGCGCGGCTTCCAGCTCTGGATCAACCTGCCGGCGAAGGAGAAGATGAAGCCGGCGGCGTATCGCGACCTGCAGGCGGGCGACATTCCGGAAGTGGCGCTTCCGGGAGGCGGCAAGGTGCGCGTCATCGCGGGCGAATTCCAGGGCGTGAAGGCGCCGGTGCCCCCGACGCCGACCGACGCCACGTACTTCGACGTGCACCTTCCCGCCGGCCGCCGCTTCCGCCACGCGGTGAAGGACGGCTACAACGCATTCGCCTACGTCTACGAGGGCGCGCTCGACGGCATCGAGCCGCACGCCGCGGCGGTGTTCTCTACCGAGGGAGACATCGAGGTGAAGAGCGCCGCCGGCGCGCGATTTCTCCTGCTTGCCGGCAGGCCGATCGGCGAGCCGGTGGTGCAGTACGGCCCGTTCGTGATGAACACGCGCGAGGAGATCGAGCAGGCGATCCGCGACTACCAGAACGGCACCCTCGCCACCGCCTAGCTCGGGGACGGAGCCCGAACTCTTTTCCTACTTCCGGGCGTCGTTGATCGCGTCCCTGGCGTCTTCCACGGCGTTGTCGACCTTCTCGCCGGCGCGCTCGGCCGGGCCCTCGCGGTCGCACGCCGCGAGGGTGAACGCGGCGGCGACGATGATCAGGAGTATTCGCATCCCGCGATTCTTCGTGCGGGTGCCGGGCGCATCCACCACGCGGCCGGCCGGGCCGTAGGCCGAACGTCGCAACCGTGCGGAGTTCGGGCTCCGTCCCCGCTATCTGGCGAGGGGGTCGGGGCGGATCTGGAAGCGCACGACCTTGGGACGCGTGCCCGGGCCGCCTTCCATGTGGAACGGCGCGCGCGTGCCCACCGTGGTCCACACGCCGCGGCCCTTCCAGCCCGCTTTCGGATCGTCGATGCGGCCGTCCATGCCCTTGGTGTAGTAGCCGAGCGGATACGGCACGCGCAGCACGACGAACTTGCCGTCGACGAAGGCGAGCAGGCCCTCGTTGAGGTTGCCGGTCGCGATCGGCACGTTGCGCCCGAGGCCCAGCGTGTCGAACTGGTCGACCCAGGTGTAGTAGCTCGACTCGGCGCTCGCCGGGCCGGCGACGCCCTCGAACTGCGGCCCGGGCAGGGGAAAGAGCGTCCAGCCTTCCGGGCAGTGCCGGCCGTTGGCGAGCGGGCCGTTCAGCGGACCGGTGCACTTGCGCCGATCGAACCGCCCGAGGTGGCCGCTCGCGAGCGACACCCACATGACGCCGTTGCGGTCGAGGTCGCCGCCGCGCGGCCCGTAGCCGGGCGGCGGCACCTCGTAGATCTCGGTCAGCGCGTCGTGCACCGGATCGTCGCCCGGCGCGACGCGCACGATCGCGCCGGGAAAGCCGAGCGAGGTGCCCCACACGCTGCCGTCCACCGGGCTCACCGCCACGCTGTAGAGGCCGGCCACCACGCGCCGGTCCTTGTCCGAGTTGAGCGGCTCGCCGGGCTCGACCCAGTCGTCGCGCCTGCCGTTGCCGTTGCTGTCGAGCACGAACGGCGTCCATCCCTGGGCGAGCGCGGCGTCGCCGGTCTCCTCGAACACACGGCGGTTCATCCAGCCGATCACCGGGTTGGCCGGGCTGCCGGCGCTCGTCCACAGCGTCTGGTCGGCGTCCGCGGCGAAGTTCAGGTGGTGCGTGGTGAAGCAGGTCGGGACGAGCGTGAACCTGCCGCTCGCCGGATCGAGCATCGAGAGGTGCCGGTTCGAGCGCTCGAGCGGGAACGCCGCCGCCGCGGGATGGCTGGAGCCCGCGCGGCACCAGTCCGGGTTCTGCCGCGCGCGCACGCGCGCGGTGAACCAGACGCGCCCGCGCTCGTCCATCATCGGGTTGTGCGTGCTGGTGCGGCTGTCCCAGATCGGCTCGCTGCCCCAGTACGGCGAAGGCGCCATCGGCGCCTCGCGCGACGAGGGCGTCTCCGGGTCGAGCACCGGATGCACGATCTCGCCGGCCTCGTGCCGCACCGGGTCGAGCACCGGGATCCGGTCGGTGCTCTCCTCCGGCGCGCCGTAGATCCTGCCGTAGGCGTTCACCGTCGGGTTGCGCCGGTCGGTGGAGATCGCGTCGTGCAGGTAGGCCTTGGGATCGCTCCAGTCCCACAGCGTGAGCACGAGGTTGCGCTCGACGCCCTGCGGGCGCGGCGGCGCCTGCGCCGGCAGCTCCCCGTGCGCCACGCGGTCGGTCCAGTCGGCGAGCGTCCTGAGCAGCCGCTCGGCGTCGGCGCGCCCGGCCGCGGCGCTCATCTGCGCCATCGCCTGCCCCGAGGCGATGCGCCGCGCCCACGCCGCCTGCGAGTCGGCGAACTTGCCGAGCGCGCGCGGCACGGTGCGCGTCGCGGCGTTGCCGAGCGCGTGGCAGGTGATGCAGCCGTTGGTCTTCACCACGTTCAGCCACTCCTCCTGGCTGCCCGCGCGGCCGATCGGGAACTCGTCCTTCGCCGGGATGCCGAGCATCGCGTACCAGGAGATCGCCGGGTAGATTTGCGCCGCCGAGCCTTCGTTGGGCGCGACCGGCGCGCGGATCTCGAGCACGCGGCCCGGCTTCGCGCGCACCTTCTGCGAGTCGAGCAGCCCGTAGCCGCGCGCCCAGACGAGATAGGTCGCCTTCGGCAGGTCGGGGATCAGGAAGCGGCCCTTGTCGTCGGTGACCACGATCTTGGCGAACGCGGTGCCGAGCTCGTCGGTCTCGGCGATCACCCAGACGCCGGCCTCGGGCCTGGCGGTGGTGCGGCGCGAGCTGCCGCGCTTGCCCACGCCGAGCACCACGCCGCTGATCGCGCTCGTGGAAAGGCGCGTCTCGCCGGACTTGCGGCCCTGGGTCGCCGCTTGCGCGGTGCCGAGCGCGAGCGCGAGCAGCACCGCCATCGTTGTTCTTGTCATGCCTCCCCCGGGGACGAAGCTACAGTATCCGGCTGAACCAGGCGAGCGACAGCCCCGCGGCGGCGAGCACCAGGAGCGCCGCGGCCGCGGTGAACAGCGCGCCGACCTCGGTCTTGCGCGTCTCGAGCACCAGGCGCGAGTTCAGGCTCTGGTAGACCTTCTTCAGATCCGGCGCGCTGCCCGCGTAGAAGTACTCGCCGCGCGTCAGGTCGGCGATGCCCTTGAGCGTCTCCTCGTCCAGGCGCACGCGCATCGACCAGCCCTCGATGCCGACGACCGAGCCCTGCGGCGTGCCGACGCCGACGGTGTAGATGCGCACGCCGCGCTCGGCGGCGAGGCGCGCCGCCTCGAGCGAATCGGGCCCGGCGGTGCGCTGCCCGTCGGTGAGCAGGATGATCACCGCCGAGGCGTACGAGCCGGGCGGCATCGGCTTGAAGTTGCCCTGCGGCCTGAACCTGCCGCCCGGGCCGCGGTGGCGGTCGAAGGTGAACGCGGCGACGTCGTAGCCGCCGTCCGGGAACAGCGTCGCCAGCGAGACGATGATCGCGCTGCCGATCGCGGTCGCGCGCTGCAGCTGGAAGCGGTCGATCGCCGCGATCAGGTCCTCCTTGCTGCGCGTCGGCGCCTGCGCCACCGTCGCGGTGCCGGCGAAGGCGACGATGCCGACCTTGACGCTGGAGGGCACCTCGGCGATGAACTGCTTGGCCGCCGCCTGCGCCGCGGCGAGGCGCGTCGGCTCGACGTCGGTGGCGCGCATGCTGCCCGAGACGTCCATCGCCAGGATCACCGTCTCGTTGCTCGAGGGCAGCGTGACCAGCGCCTCGGGACGCGCCACCGCGACGATCATCGCCGCGAGCGCGGCGGCGAGCAGCGCCGGCGGCACGTGGCGGCGCCACGCCGGCGCGCCGGCCATCGCCGCCTTGACCAGCGCGACGCTCGAGTACTGCAGCGCCTGCTTCTTCCTGCGCCGCAGCAGGTAGAAGTAGAGCGCCACCGCCAGCGGCAGCAGCGCGAGCAGCCAGAGCGCCTCAGGCCACGCGAAGCTCATGGGGCCTCCCGCCGGCGCGGCGCTTGCGCAGCGCGGCGAAACGGATCACGGTGTCGACGAGGTCGACGTCGGTGGCGAGCTCCAGCGCGTCGACGCCCGCCTGCGCGAACGCCTCCCTCAGGGAATTCTCCCGCTCGTTCGCCAGCTCGGCGAACCGGCGCCTGAAGCGCGGATCGTGCGTGTCGACGAAGAGCTGCTCGCCGGTCTCGGCGTCCTGGAACACCACCAGCCCCAGGTCGGGCAGCTCGGCTTCCAGCGGATCGTGCAGCCGCACCGCGATCACCTCGTGGCGCTGCGCGAGCTGCAGCAGCGGCCGCTGCCACGCCGACTCGCTGATGAAGTCCGACACCACGAACACCAGCGACCGGCGCCGCAGCGTGCGGATCGCCGCGCGCAGGAACGCCTCGAGGTCGGTGCCGCGGCCCTCGGGCAGCGCCGGACGGTCGCTCATCCGGTGCAGCAGGTGCAGCACGTGGCGCCGCCCGGCGCGCGCCGGGATCACCGCCTCGACGTCGGCGCCGTAGAACATCGCGCCGACGCGGTTGCCGTGGCTGGTGAGCAGGCGCGCCAGCACCGCGACGAACTCGGCCGAGACGGCGGCCTTCTTCTGCGCCGAGCCGAAGTCGATCGAGCGCGACAGGTCGAGCAGGAACCACGCGGTGACCTCGCGGTCCTCGTGGTACTCGCGCACGTAGGGCGCCTGCAGCCGCGCCGTGACGTTCCAGTCGATGTGCCGCACGTCGTCGCCGTACTGGTACTCGCGGATGTCGGCGAGATCCAGGCCGAAGCCGCGGAAGAGCGTCCGGTAGTCGCCGTGCAGCAGCCCGTCGAGACGGCGGATCACCGTCCACTCGAGGCGGCGCAGCACCGCCTCAGGATTGGGCCGCGGCGGCGAGCTTGACATTGGCGTGCAGCGGCTTGGCGGGCGCGCGCACCTTCTGCATGACCTTCTGCACCAGGTCGTCGGCGCTCAGGCCCTCGGCGAGCGCCTCGTAGGAGAGCACCAGGCGGTGGCGCAGCACGTCGGGCACGAGGTCGGTCACGTCCTCGGGCAGCACGTAGTCGCGCCCGCGCAGGAACGCGAGCGCCCGCGCGCCCTCGATCAGGTGGATCGAGGCGCGCGGGCTCGCCCCGTAGCTCAGGTACTTGTCCGGCACGCGCGTCGCGCCGGCGAGCTTCACCGCGTACTGGATCAGCGAGGGCTCGACGTACACGCGCCGGCACTCCTTCTGCAGCGCCTTCAGCTCCTCGGTCGCGCACACCGGGACGACCTCGCTCTGGAAGCCCGTGACGCGCTCGACGATCACGAACTCCTCTTCCTCCGACGGGTAGCCGACCAGCACCTTCATCATGAAGCGGTCGACCTGCGCCTCGGGCAGCGCGTACGTGCCCTCGGTCTCGATCGGGTTCTGCGTCGCCATCACCAGGAACGGGTCGGGCACCTTGTGCGTCTCGCCCGCGATCGTCACCTGCCGCTCCTGCATCACCTCGAGCAGCGCGCTCTGCACCTTCGCCGGCGCGCGGTTGATCTCGTCGGCGAGCAGCAGGTTGCAGAACACCGGCCCGAGCGAGGTCGCGAACTCGCCCGTCTTCTGGTTGTAGATGCGCGTGCCCACCAGGTCCGCCGGCACGAGATCGGGCGTGAACTGGATGCGCCGGAAGCTGCCCTGCACCGCCTGCGCCAGCGTCTTCACCGTCAGCGTCTTCGCCAGCCCGGGCACCCCCTCGACCAGCAGGTGTCCCTGCGCCAGCATCGCCACCAGCACGCGCTCGAGGAAATGGTCCTGCCCGACCACCGTCTTCTTCACCTCGTAGAGCACCTTCTCCATCATCGTCGACGGCTGATCCATCGCATTTCCTCTGTTCAGAACGGCGAAAGGCCGATGCCGGCCGCCGCGTTCTCGATCGGCACCGCGAAGGCGATGCCGATGAACACGCGTTGCTCGGTCGGGTTGAGCAGCCCGGTGACGATGCCGATCACTTCGCCCTCGGGCGTGACGAGCGGCCCGCCGGAGTTGCCGGGGTTCACCGCCGCGTCGAACTGGATGAGATTGCTGAGCAGCCGCTTGCCTTCCGGCGAGACGTAGTCGCGCCGCAGGCCGGAGATCACCCCGGCCGAGGCCGACGGGCCGATGCCGAACGGATAGCCGATCGCCACCACGTCGTCGCCCGGGCGCAGCCCGGCGGTGGAGCGCATGGTCGCCGGCACGATGTCGTCGGGCAGCTGCTTCGCCTGCAGCACCGCGAGGTCGTGCTCGGGCCGCACGCCGACCAGCTCCGCCTCGGAGACCAGCCCGTCGGCGAAGGTGACGTGGATGCGCTTCGCGCCGGCGACGACGTGCAGGTTGGTGAGGATGATTCCCGTCTCGACCATGATCACGCCGGTGCCGCGCGCCGGCTCGTCCTCGGGGCCGGCCTTCGCGCCTTCCTCGCCCTCGTCGGGGCGCGCGGTGACCAGCACCACCGAGGGGCGGATCTTCTCGTAGGCGTCGGCGCTGGTCGGCCGCGGCGGGATCGACTCGATCGCGTCCTTGATCGCGGCGTCGACCTCGTCGGGCATCATGCCGCGCGGCTGCAGCGCCAGCGCGAGGGCGAGCGCCGCGACGGCCGCGACCGCCGCAGGCAGCGCGAGCCGGCGCCACGAGGCGCGCCATTTCTTCCAGCGCGGCTCGGCCGCCGGCTGCGGCGGCGTCGCGGGCGGCGCGGCCGGCCGGCGCGACGACGGGCTGTAAACCGCGGCTCTTTTCCTCACGGGAGAAGTATATGCTTCCCGGCGCCATGAAAATCACGCGCCTGGAAGCGCATGTGCTGCGCGCGCCCGACGACGGCCGGCCGCACTGGGTCAGCCATTTCATCGTGCCCAAGGCGAACGAGATCCTTGTGCGCCTGCACACCGACGCCGGAATAACGGGCATCGGCATCGCGACGAGCTATACGCCGATCGAGGCGGCGATCCACGCGCTCGCGAGCGGCGTCGGCGAGACCATCGTCGGCGCCGACCCGCTCGCGCCCGAGGCGCTCTACCAGAAGCTCTTCTCGCTCACCTGGCAGCGCATATCGGCCGAGCGCAAGTGGACGCGCGAGGCGCTGGTGCGCATCTCGGCGGCGGTCGACATCGCCGCCTGGGACATCGTCGGCAAGGCGGCGGGACTGCCGCTTTACCGCCTGTTCGGCGGCTACCGCAACGCGGTGCCCTGCTACGTCACCTGCGCCTACTACCGCGACGGCAAGACGCTCTCGGAGCTGCGCGACGAGATGCAGATGCTGAAAAGCCAGGGCCACACCGGCTTCAAGGCCAAGGCGGGCGGCCTGCCGCTGCGGGAGGACATCGAGCGCCTCGCGCTGGTGCGCGAGGTGATCGGCCCCGACCGGCAGCTGATGGTCGACGTGAACCGCGGCTGGGACCTGCCGACCGCGATCGAAGGCGCGCGGCTGCTCGAGCCGCTCGCGCCGCGCTGGCTCGAGGAGCCGGTGCGCTGGGCCGACGACCGCCGCGAGCTCAAGCTGCTGGCGCAGAAGACGCGCATTGCGCTATCGGCCGGCGAGAGCGAGCTGACGAGCTACGGCTGCCGCGCGCTGCTGGAAGAGCGCGCGATCCAGATCCTGCAGTTCGATTGCACGATGATGGGCGGCTTCACCGAGGGGCGGAAGCTCGCGGCGCTGTGCGAGCTCAATCACGTCGAAGTGGCGCCGCACCACGACTGTTTCATCCATGCCCACGTGGTCGCGGCGAGCCCGGCGGGCTGCATCGTCGAGTCGTTCACCGACCCGGAGCGCGATCCGCTGCAGGCCGAGCTCTACGAGGACCCGCCGCGCATCGCGAACGGGCAGCTGCACCTCAAGGAAGCGCCCGGGCTCGGGCTCAGTCTCTCCGAGCGGGCACTGAAGAAATTCGGCGAGCGGATTCTGTAGCGTCGTCCCGGACGTCTTTTTCGTTCGCTTCGCCGTACAGCCGCGCCCGCGTGGCATAGCACACCGCGCAGCGCACCAGTCCGCCGCAGAGCCGCCCGGCGGGCCGGGTGTCCTCGAGCACCGCCGGCTGGATGCGATCGCACACGTCGCAGTACACGTTCGCCGGCTCGAGGATGGTGAAGGCGACGAATCCGCACTCGAGGCATTGCGCCGTGGTGCCGAGGCTCGGCTCCATGGCGAGCAGGCGCTTGAAGCGCACGCGCCGGATGGCGGTGCAGCAGGCGCAGTAGATGTGGGTCGCATCCATGCCTTGCCAAGGGGCAAGAGACGTGCCATACAGGACGAAATGACAACTCCCGGCGAGAACGAAACCCTGCGCTGGCCGACGCGCCTGGATCGCGGCGGCATCGCGCAGCGGCTCGCCCTCGTGCGCGAGGCGGCAGCGAGCGAGAAGCTCCCCGAGCTCGCCGCGCTGCTTCCCGATCCGGCGAGCGCCACGCCGGCCGAGATCGCGGGCGGCGTGATCGCCGCGCTGTCGTGGCTGCAGGACAGGCCGCAGCACCAGGCGATCGCGCTGCAGCTGCAGATCGTCGCGATGAATTTGAAGAACCTCGCCGCCCGCTAGGTAGCGGGGGCGTGGATCTGGTAGCCCAGCCCTTTCAGGCAGCCGTACATCGAGCCGTTGTACGCCTCGACCTTGTCGGCGCTGCGCAGGAACTGCGCGGCGGACGCCTCGGCGTAGCGCCGCACTGTGCGATGTCGTGCTCGGCCTGCGCCTTTCCGGCGCCGGGACGCGAGATGAGCAGCCGCCCGCCCATGCCGGACGCCGGCGACGGTGCGCCTTGCGCGGAAGGTTGCGGCACAGCGCCCGGGTGATAGACGAACCTGCCGTTGGCGAATACCAGCGCGCCGCCCTGAAGCAGGGTCGCCCCGCCGACCGGCGCGGGCGCCGCTCCCGAGAGCGAGATGCTGCCGTCGCTTTCGCGCGCCATGCCGGCCGCCGCTTTCATCTGGATGCGCGTGACGATGGACTGCACGCTGTCGTTCGGACCGGTCACCAGCACCGCCGCGAGATCGAGCGGCGCCTGCGGCGGCGCCTGCAGCAGCACGCGCACGCGCGGATCGGCGGCGTCGAGGACGACGAGCGTCTTGCCCGGCGCGAGGTAGAGCCCCTGCGCGCGGCAAAGCCCGGCGGCGAGCGCGAAAACGAACGCGCAGCCGATCCGCCATGCTATTTTTTTCGCCCCGTTTCCCACCCTGCGCCTCCCTGCCCCTTGCCACCGGACTGTAGCAAATACGAAGTCGCCGTCGCCGGCGGCGGCATCGCCGGCCTCTCCGCGGCGCTCGCGGCGGCGCGCCTGGGCCGCAGGACGCTGGTCCTCGCCGGCGACGTGCTCGGCGGCAACCTGCTCAGCATCGAGGCGGTCGAGGGCTATCCCGGCTATCCCGAGGGCGTGCCGGGCTACGAGCTCGTGCCCGCCGCGCAGGCCATGGCGGCCGAGGCCGGCGCGGAATTCGAGATGCTGCCGCTCCTCAGCGTGGCGAGAAATTCCGCCGGCTATGCGCTCGGCACCGCCGAAGGCGAAAGGACGGCAAAGGCGCTGATCGTCGCGACCGGCGCGTCACCACGCAAGCTCGGCGTGCCGGGCGAGGAGCGGCTCGCCGGCAAGGGCGTGTCGCACTGCGCGAGCTGCGACGGGCCGATGCTGCGCGGCGCACGCGTCGCGGTGGTGGGCGGCGGCGACTCGGCGATGCAGGAGGCGCTGACGCTCGCCAGGTACGCGGCGCGGGTGGTGCTCCTGTGCCGCGGCGCGGAACTGCGCGGCCAGGCGACCTACCGCGACCGCGTGCGCGCCAGCGCGAACATCGAGACGCGATTCCAGGCGCAGGTCGCGGCCATCGAAGGCGACGCCGCGGTGAGCGGCGTGCAGCTCGCCTCGGGCGAGCGGCTGGACGTCGCTGCGGTGTTCACCTATATTGGCCTGCAGCCCAACACCACGTTCCTGCGGGACGTCGTGCCGCTCGATGCGGCCGGCAAGATCGGCGCCGACGGCGCGATGGCGACGGAAACGCCCGGCCTCTTCGCCGCCGGGCTGGCGCGCGCCGGCTCGCCGGGACGCGCGATCGCTTCCGCCGGTGAGGGCGCTGCGGCCGCCGCGTCGGCGCATCGTTTTCTGGGAGGCTGAACATGTCGCAAAAGCTCGTCGTGCACGACCCGCGCGGCTTCGCGCCGAAGGTGTCCGGCAAGCGCCTGGCGCCGCGCCTGCAAAGCTTGGACGGCAAGGTGGTCTATCTCGTCGACTGCCTGTTCGACAACTCCGAGCCGTTCATGAAGCAGCTCCTCGACTGGTTCGGCGAGCACCTGCCGGCGGTGAACGCGCGCATCATCCGGCCGCGCCAGAGCTGGGTCGACGACCCGGAGATGCGGCGCAAGGTCGAGGCCGACGGGCACGCCGCGATCCTCGGCGTCGGCTTGTGAAGCACCTGTAGCCCTACGGTCGTAGGGCTCGCGCTGTCGCTGGAGAAGGCCGGCGTGCCGACGGTCGCCGTCCACACCGACACCTTCGCGCGCCTTGCGCGCGCCACCGCGCTGGCGAGCGGCATGCCGACCGCGCGCCAGGCGTTCGTGCCGCAGCCGGTGGTCGGCCGCAGCCCCGCCCAGCTGCGCGGCTACATCGAGGGGACCGACCCGGTCTCCAAGCGGCCGTTCATGCTGGAAGTGATCGAAGGGCTGACCCGGCCGCTCGACGAGAAGGACACGAAAGGCACGAGCTTCGAGCGCTCCGCCGCGCGGCTGCTCGCGCCCGACGGCGAGGAGAACCTGCAGCAGCTCTTCGTCGACCAGAAGTGGACGGACTTCCTGCCGATCGTGCTGCCCACCGAGGAGCGAGTCGCTCGCATGCTCGAAGGCACGAGCCGCAAGCCCGACCAGATCGTCGGCCGGCTCGCGCCGACCCTGTTCCGCGAAGCCTGGGAGTTCGACGTCGAGAAGGTGGCGGTGAACGCGGTGATGGCCGGCTGCCGTCCCGAATACCTGCCGGTGGTGCTCGCGCTCGCCGCGAGCGGCCAGACGGCGCGTTCCTCCAGCACCACTTCGTTCGCGGTGCTCGCGCTCGTCAACGGCCCGATCCGCCGCGAGATCGGCATGGACTCGGGCATCGGCGCGCTCGGGCCCTTCAACCATGCCAACGCCACCATCGGCCGCGCCTACAACCTGCTTTCGCAGAACCTGCAGGGCGGCTGCGTGCCGGGCGAAACCTACATGGGCTCGCTCGGCAACTGGATGAACTACAGCGCCTGCTTCCCGGAAGCCGAGGAGCGCAGCCCGTGGACGCCGTTCCACGTCGACAAGGGGTTCCGGCGGGAAGAGAGCGTGGCGAGCGTGTTCTTCGGCGGGCGCTACATGCTCGCCGGGTTCGGCCCGCGCGCCACGTGGCAGGAGGAGCTGCGCCGCGCGCTCGCCGGCTGCGAGCAGCACCTCGCGCCGCTCTTCGTCATGGACCCGCTCGCGGCGCGCGGCTTCGCCGAGCTCGGCTTCGACACGCGCGACAAGCTCGCGCGCTGGCTCGCCGAGAACGGCCGCCTGAGCGCGCGCGAGTATTGGGACAACCAGTGGGTGCAGACGCTGCTGCGGCCGCTCGCCGCGGCGGGTGTCGAGCCCTACGCCGCGAAGTGGCGGGCGAAGCCCGACGAGCTCGTCCGGCTCTTCGAGCCCGAGGAGATCAGCCTCGCGGTGGCCGGCGGCGAGACCCAGCCGGCTTGGCGGATGTTCGGCGGCCGCTACATCAAGTCGGTCAGGATCGACGACTGGCGCTGAAGCGGAAAACGGGAGAAAGGGTGACCGTCGCCCTTTTCCCGGCCTAGCGCTCGCGCCTTTCCTCGAGCACGCGGTACTCGCCCTCGTAGACGGTGGCGCCGGCGGGACGCTCGCGGGCGTGCTGCGCGAGCTTCCTGCGCACCAGCCAGCCGGCGACGAGCAGCACGATCGGGGCGACGATCAGCACGAAGCCGAGCGCGAGCGCGCCCAGGATCAGCGCCGCGGTGAGCGCCAGCGCGATCGCGAACCAGACGGCGACGCGCAGGCCGATTTCGATGAAGCGGTTCATGGCCCAATGCTACAGCCATAACAGGAAGCCGCGGGCGTCGTGCGTAAGCGCCACCGAAACGATGTAGAAAGCCGTCGCGGACGCCGCGGCGAAGGCGGCGATGCGGATTCGCTTCGTGCGCCCGCGCCGCAGGGCGATCGAGCCGAGCACGATGTAGGCGACGAGGCCGAGCACCTTGGCGGTCAGCCAGCCGTGCACGAACGGATACTGGCGCAGCATCCAGGCGAGCCACAGCGCGCTCGCGAGCAGCACCGTGTCGACGACGTGCGGCGCGACGCGCACCACGCGGCTGCCGAGCAGCGGCGAGCCGGCGATCATGAGCAGCCCACGCGCGAGGAAGCCGCCCAGGCTCAGGATCACGCAGCCGACGTGGAGGCTCTTGGCGAGCAGATAGGCGTTCATCCGCCGATGCTACGTCCTGCGCAGGGCGAGCAGCGCGGCGCTGCCGAGGAAAAGCACGATCGCCGCCGCGTTGCCCCAGGCGCCGAGCGGCGCCGAGTAAGCGACGCGCACGGCGAGCGAGGCGTGCAGCAGCGCGAGCGGCGCGTAGAGCGCCGGGCCGTAGGGCACGCGCACGCCGAGCACCGCCGGCAGGATCACCGGCGCATGGCCGAAGATCATCGAGAAGACGAAGCCGACGAACAGCGCGTGCAGCGCGGCGTCGCGCGGCCCGTGCAGCAGCAGCAGCGCGCCGGCGACGGCGAGCCAGAAGTAGCCGGCGAGCAGGCACACCGCGACGAAGCGCGGCAGGCCGCGCCCCCGCACGGTGACGCGCGCCAGGTCGTAGCGCAGCAGCCATGCCGCGAAAAGCGCGAGCAGCGCTCCCTGCGCGCGCAGCGCGGGCTCGAGCGGCGCGAGCAGCACGCCGGCCGCGAGCGCGACGAAAGCGCGGCGCGAGAAGGCGCTGCGCTTCAGGTAGCGCGACAGCTCGAGCCGCTCGGCGCCGATGGTCAGCACGAAGAAGGCGACCCACCACCCGTGCGGCGGCGCGCCCTGCGCGAGCGCGGCGTTGCCGATCAGCCAGGCGAGCGCGCCGGCGAGCAGCGTGCCGGTCTCGAGCGAGCGCTGCCGGCGCATCAGCGCCGCGCTGCACGCGGCGAACAGCGCTGCCGCGGCGACGGCGAGCGCGAGCCCGGCGCGCGCCGCGCCGGCGAGCAGCGCGATGCCGCCCGCGCCGGCGCAGAGCGGCGCGAGGTAGCCCCAGGGACGCCCGAGCGCCGCCGCGCGCTCCAGCGAGACGACGCTGCCGAGGAAGGCCGACACCATCAGCGCGCCGTGCCAGCCGATCGCCGTGCCGGGCGCCGGCAGCCACGGCGTCAGGCGGGCGAGCCCGCCGGCGAGCGCGAAAACGAGCGAGACGGCGCCGAGCGCGAGCAGCGGCGCGCGCAGGCGCGGCGGCATCAGCCCCAGCCGAACCGGCGGCGCGCTTCCTCGCTCATGCGCTCGGGGGACCACGGCGGGTCCCAGACCAGGTCGACCTGCACTTCGGTGCCCGCGGGCGCCGCGGCGCGCACCGCGGCCTCGGCCTCGTCGGCGAGGTAGGCCGCCGCGGGGCAGGCGGGCGAGGTCATGGTCATCGCCACGCGCACCTGCCCTGACTCGACCTCGATGCCGTACACCAGCCCGAGGTCGACGATGTTCATTCCGGCTTCCGGATCCTCGACGCGCTTCAGCGCCTCGCGCACCTGCTGCTCGTTCATCTCCCTAGGATAGCGCTGCGCAGCTCGACGCGGTTGCCGCCCCTCGCCTGCGCCGCGCCGAGCGCCTGCTGGGCCGCGGCGATCCAGTCGCGGCAGCTCGCGTCGCGCGGCTCGAGCGGTGCGACGCCGACGCTCACCGAGCAGCGCAGCCGGTCCTTCTTCTCGAGCACCGAGGTCGCCACCGACCTGCGGACGTGCTCGGCGGTGCGCAGCGCTCCGGCTTCGTCGCTCCCCGAGAGAAGCGCGGCGAACGCCACGCCGCCGAAGCGGCCGGGGACGTCCTGCTCGCGCAGCGCGTTGCGCAGCGTGACGGCGATGCTGCGCAGCACCTCGTCGCCGGTGGCGTGGCCGTAGCGCTCGTTCACCACCTCCAAATCGTCGATCGCGACGAGCAGGATCGACGAAGCAAGGCCGCTGCGCCGGCACAGCTCGAACTCCTCGGCGGCGAGCCTCTCCCAGGCGGCGCGCGTCAGGATGGCGGCGAGCCCCTCGGTGCGGCTCATCGCCTCGAGCTGCTTGTTCTGGTAGCGGAGCTGCCGCGCCATGCGGTAGGTGGTCCAGCCGACCATCAGCGGATAGCCGAGCAGCAGCGGCACGCTCGCCCAGAGCTCGAGCATGGTGGTGTGCAGGCGCACCTGGAAGCCGGTCGCCGCGCCCGCCACCAGGCACATCGCGACGAGCGCCCCGGTGCACGGCAGCAGGAAGCGCGGGCCGCCGACGGTGAGCTTGTCCATGCTGAGCATTGCCACGAACAGCGCGCTCGGCATGAGGTTGAACTTCATCAGGGCGATGAACGCGCCGCCGAGCGCCGAGTCGACCATCAGGCAGCGCAGCTCGGTGCGGTACGGATCGACGCTGTTCACGCCCAGGCCGTAGGCGAAGTGCGGCCAGGCGAGCGCGCAGGCCCAGAGCGCGAACCAGAGCGGCAGCGGCGCGCCCTCGGTCCAGAACACGCCGGCGACCGCGATGCCGCCGAGCGCGAGGCCGGCCACGCGCGCCGGGTAGACGCGCGAGACGAAGCGCAGGCCGTACTCGCGTCGCTTCGACGCGAACATCACCGCCTGCGCCGCATCGCCTTCTACCGCCTGCTGGATCATCGCTCGCTCGCCAAATGACGCACGGCGAGTATGGCGATGCCGCGGCGCGACGGCACGGCGGCCGCTTATCCAGTCGTCCGGACAATCCCGGCGAAGTTGCTAATCCTTGTCAGAGCCTGGCCGTGGTGGGCAGCGCGCCGCCGGCGGCGTCGCGCCGGCCGGACTTCATCTCCTCGTACCAGTACTGGTGGTGCTCCTTGGCCCAGGTCTCGTCGGTATAGCCGTGGCGCATGTTGCCGTAAGCACCCTGCACCCCGATCGTGCCCATGTAGAT
>DASVDO010000058.1:0-11597 GCA_036381055.1 Burkholderiales bacterium
TAGCGGTCCTTCAGCGCGTCCGAACCGCACAGCTCGAGCGCGTGGATCGCGCCTTGGGTGAGCAGCGGGCAGAGCGAAAACGACATGTTCGACGAGGTCAGCATCTCCTCGACCGCGGTCGCCACCAGCTTCGGCAGGCCCTGCCCGCCCCATTGCGCCTCGAATGGCAGGGCGTTCCAGCCACCCTGTACGTATTGCTGGTAAGCCTCCTTGAAGCCCCGCGGCGTGCGCACCGCCCCATCCTTCCAGATAGAGCCTTCTTGGTCTCCAGAATAATTAATTGGATCAAGAACTTCGGAAGCGAACTTCGAGGCTTCCTCGAGGATGGCATCGACGGTATCCGGGCTCGCGTCCTCGTAGCCGGGGAGCTTCGCCACCTCCGACAGGCCCGCAAGCTCGTTGAGGACGAAGCGGATGTCCTTGAGCGGGGCCTGATAGCGGCTCACTTCTCGAGCTCCTCGACGAGCTGCGGCACGAGCTGGAAGAGATCGCCGACCAGGCCGTAGTCGGCGACCTGGAAGATCGGCGCCTCCTCGTCCTTGTTGATCGCCACGATGACCCGGCTGTCCTTCATGCCGGCAAGGTGCTGGATCGCACCGGAAATGCCCACCGCGACATAGAGGTCCGGGGCGACTATCTTGCCGGTCTGGCCGACCTGCCAGTCGTTGGGCACGAAGCCGGCGTCGACCGCGGCGCGCGAGGCGCCCATGGCGGCGCCGAGCGCGTCGGCGAGCGGCTCCAGCACCTTCTTGAAGTTCTCGGCCGAGGCCATGCCGCGCCCGCCGGAGACGATGATCTTCGCCGCGGTGAGCTCCGGGCGCTCCGACTTCGAGACCTCCCGCCCGACGAACTGCGACAGGCCGCTGTCGGGGGGCGGCGCGACCGGCTCGGGCGCGGCATTGCCGCCGCTCGCCGGCGCCGCGTCGAAGGCGGTGGTGCGCACCGTGATCACCTTGATCGGGTCCTTCGACTGCACCGTGGCGAGCGCGTTGCCGGCGTAGATCGGCCGCACGAAGGTGTCGGGCGACTCGACCGCCACGATGTCCGAGATCTGCTGCACGTCGAGCAGCGCCGCGGCGCGCGGCATCACGTTCTTGCCGCTCGAGGTGGCGGCGGCGAGGATGTGCGAGTAGCCCTTGGCGAGCGCCACCACCAGCGCGGCGACGTTCTCCGCCAGGAATTCCGCGAGGTGCGGCGCGTCGGCGTGCAGGACCTTGGCCACGCCGGCCACCTGGGCCGCTGCCCGGGCCGCGGGCTCGGCGTTATGGCCCGCCACCAGGACGTGCAGCTCGCCGCCGATCTTCTGCGCGGCGGCCACGGCATGCAGCGTCGCCTTGCGCAGCGACGCGTTGTCGTGCTCGGCGACGACCAGGATCGCCATCAGATCACTTTCGCTTCGTTGCGCAGCTTGTCGACCAGCGTCTTCACGTCGGGCACTTTCGCGCCCGCCTTGCGCCTCGGCGGCTCGCTCACCTTGAGCGTCGCGAGGCGCGGCGCCACGTCGACGCCCAGCGCGTCGGGCTTCAGCACCTCGAGCGTCTTCTTCTTCGCCTTCATGATGTTGGGCAGCGTCACGTAGCGCGGCTCGTTGAGCCGCAGGTCGGTGGTCACCACCGCGGGAAGACGGATCGCCAGCGTCTCCAGACCGCCGTCCACCTCGCGCGTCACCTCGGCGCGCTCGCCGGCCACCTTGAGGCGCGAGGCGAAGGTCGCCTGCGGCCAGCCGAGCAGCGCGGCGAGCATCTGCCCGGTCTGGTTCGAGTCGTCGTCGATCGCCTGCTTGCCGAGGATCACCAGCTGCGGATTCTCCTTGGCGCACACCGCCTTGAGCAGCTTGGCGACCGCGAGCGGCTGCAGCTCCTCGGCGCTCTCGACCAGGATCGCCCGGTCGGCGCCGATCGCGAGCGCGGTGCGCAGCGTCTCCTGGCAGGCGCTCGCGCCGCAGGAGACGGCGACGATCTCGGTCGCCACGCCCGCCTCCTTGAGCCGCACCGCCTCCTCGACGGCGATCTCGTCGAACGGATTCATCGACATCTTGACGTTCGCCGTCTCGACGCCCGTGCCGTCGCTCCGGACGCGCACCTTGACGTTGAAATCGACGACGCGCTTGACGCTAACGAGGACCTTCATCGGCAAAAATTATACTTTCCACGAGCGCGTCGAGCGCCCACGCGCCCGTTTCAAACACCGCCACCGGATTGACGTCGACCGCGCCGACGCGGCCCTCCCAGCGCAGCATCGCCTCGCCGAGGGCGACCGCCATGCGCGCGAAGGCGGCGACGTCGCACGGCGGCTCGCCGCGCACGCCGGCGAAGAGCGGCGCGACGCGCAGCTCGCCGAGCTTCGCCGCGACCGCTTCCTCGGTGAACGGCGGCAAGAGCAGCCGGAAGTCGCGCAGCGCCTCCAGGTATACGCCGCCGTCGCCGACCATCACCACCGGACCGAAGCGCGGATCGAGGCGCGCGCCGAGCGCGAGCTCGCGCGCCCTGGGGGCCTTGCGCGCGACGATCACGCCGTCGAAGCGCGCGCCGAGCCCGGCGATGCGCTCGCGCAGTCGCCGGAACGCGGCCGCGGCATCCTGCACGTCGAGGCACACGAGGCCGGCTTCGCTCTTGTGCGGCACGTCGCGCGAGCAGCCCTTCATGACCGCCCGGCCGTCCAGCGCGCGCCACGCGGCGACGGCCTCGTCCTCGTGCCGGCACAGGCGGTGCTCGACGACCGCGATCCCGGCCTGCGCCAGCACGGCGAGGCTCGCCGCCTCGTCGAGCGCCTGGTAGCGCGCCGCCGGGAAGGCGCGCGGCGGCGGCGCGGGCGGGCGGCGCAGCAGCGCCGCGTGGTCGGCCGCCTGCGCGAGCGCGTCGAGCGCGTCGCGCTCGCGCGCGAACGTGGCGATGCCGGCGCGCGCGAACGGCTCGCGCACCGAGGGCTGCGGCGCCGCCACGGCCGCGCTCTTGCCGTAGCGGCGCTCGAACGCCGCGAGGTCGCGCGCGAACGCCGGCACGTCGTAGCCGGTGCCGGCGACCGGCAGCGCCACGGCGACGAGGTCGCCGTCGCTCTCCTCGCCCACGATCGGCAGCACGTCGGCGAAGAGCTTCGGGTTGCCGAGCAGCGCCCCGGTGACGTCGATCGGATTGTCGACGGCCGCGAAGGCCGGCAGCACCTCGCGCAGCCGCGCCGCCGGCACGCGCGCGAGCGGCAGAGCGCGGCGCTCGGCATGGTCGGCGGCCATCACGCAGCTCGCTCCCGAGTTGCTGATGAACACCAGTCGGCAGCGGCGCGGACGATGCCCGCGCGCATACAGCTCGGCCGCCGCCACCAGCTCGTGCGGGTCGCCGGCGCGCCAGATGGCATGGCGCTCGAAGAACGCGTCGACCACCCCGTCTTCGGTGGCGAGCGCGCCGGTATGCGAGCTCGCCGCCCGCTGCCCGCTCGCCGTGCGGCCGGCCTTGAGCGCCACGATCGGCAGGTCGCGCGAGCGCGCCGCTTCGGCCGCAGCGGCGAGCGCCGCCGGGTGCTTGATCGACTCCATATAGAGGAGCAGCAGCCGCACGCCCGGATCGGCGACGACCGCCGCGGCGAGCTCGGCCACCGTGACGTCCGCCTCGTTGCCGGTGGCGTGCACATGGCGCACGCCGAGCCCTTTGTCGCGCACGAGCTGGTAGATCGCCTGCGAGTTCGCGCCGCTCTGGCTGACGATCGCCACCGGCCCGTCGCAGCCTTCGAGCTCGTGGAAGATGGTGGAGAAGTTGGCCACCGCGCCGGTCGCGAAGTTGGCGAGGCCCTGGCAGTTGGGCCCGATCAGCCGCATGCCGGCGCCGCGCGCCGCGGCGAGCATGCGGTTCTGCCTGGCGAGGCCGGCCTCGCCGGTCTCGCCGAAACCCGAAGTCATGACCACCGCCACCTTCACGCCGCGCGCCGCACACGCTTCGACCGCCTGCACCGCGTCGTCGCCCGCCACGGCGACCACGGCGAGCTCCGGCGGCTCCGGAAGCTCGGCGATGCCGGCATAGGCGCGCACGCCCTGCACTTCGCGGCGCGCCGGATTCACCGGATAGATCGTGCCGCGGTAGCCGTAGCGGCGCAGGTAGAGCAGCGGCCGTCCGCCGACCTTGTGCGGATTTTCGGACGCGCCGACGATGGCGATCGAGCGAGGACGCAGCGCGCTCTCGAGCATGGCCGGCATAATACGGTGATGCTCGAAGGCAAAGTGGCGCTGGTCACCGGCGGCGGTGGCGGCATCGGGCGCGATTTCGCGCTCGCCATGGCGGCCGCGGGCGCCGCGGTGCTGGTGAACGACCTGGGCACCTCGGTGGCCGGCGAAGGCGCGAGCGCCGCGCCGGCGCAGAAGGTGGTCGACGAGATTCGCGCCGCCGGCGGGCGCGCCGCGGCGAACGGCGAGAGCGTCGCGGACTGGGCCTCGGCCGGGCGCATCGTCCAGGCGGCGCTCGACGCCTTCGGCCGGCTCGACGTGGTGGTGAACAACGCCGGCATCCTGCGCGACCGGTTCTTCTTCAACATGTCGGTCGAGGAATGGCGCGCCGTGATCGATGTTCACCTCAACGGCTCTTTCTACGTGGCGCGCGCCGCGGCGCCGCATTTCCGCGCGCAGCAGTCGGGCTGCTACATCCACATGACCTCGACCTCGGGCCTGATCGGCAACCTCGGGCAGGCGAACTACGCGGCGGCCAAGCTGGCCATCGTCGGCCTGTCCAAGTCGATCGCGCTCGACATGGCGCGCCACGGCGTGCGCTCGAACTGCATCGCGCCCTTCGCCTGGAGCCGCATGATCGGCTCGATCCCGGCCGGGACGGCCGACCGGCAGGCGCGCGTGGAGAAGCTGAAGCGCCTGCAGACCGCGCAGATCGCCCCGCTCGCGGTGTGTCTCGCCTCCGACGCCGCGCGCGAGGTGAGCGGGCAGGTGTTCGCCGTGCGGGGCAACGAGATCTTCCTCATGTCACAGAGCCGGCCGCTGCGCTCGGTGCACCGCGCCGGGGGCTGGACGCCGCAGGCGCTCGTCGAGCACGCCCTGCCCGCGCTGCGCGCGGGCTTCTACCCGCTGGAGCGCTCGCAGGACGTGTTCAGCTGGGATCCGGTCTAGTCAGGCGGCCTGGGCGAGCCGCCGGTTGGCGCTCATCAGGCGCTCGATCAGCACGCGCATGCACGCCTTGGTGAACGCCGACTGGCAGCCGTCCGAGGCGGCGCGCATCGCGTCGGCCTTCACCTCGAGCACGGTCAGCTCGCCGCGCGCCGTGACGGTGGTGCTGCGCCGCTGGCCGCGCTGCATGAAGTAGGGCATCTCGCCGAAGCAGCGGCCCGCCTTGACCGTGGCGAGCGGCTTGCCGAGCAGCGTCACCTCCACCTCGCCCTCGACCAGGAAGTACAGCGCGTCGCCGCTCTCGCCTTCGCGGATCACGGTGGTGCCGGGCGCGATCGTCTTCCAGGCGCCGATGCGCACCAGCTCCCACAGCGCGACGTCGTTGAAGTCCTCGAAGAACGGCGCCCCGCGCAGCCGGTCGAACTTCTCCGAGTCGGAGACCGTGCCGCTCGCCAGGCGCAGCGCCGCGAACGCCTGCGACAGGTCGCGGCCGAAGTCGAGCCAGGAGGCGTAGCGCGCCTGCGGCGCCTTCTCGATCGCCTTCATCACCACCGCGTCGAGCAGGCCCGGCAGGTCGGGACGCAGCACCGCCGGGCGCTGCGGCTCGGTGTTGAGGATCGCGTAGATGAGCGCGGCCTGGGTCGACGCGCTGAAGGGCAGCCGGCCGGTGAGCAGGCGGTACATGGTCACGCCGAGCGAGTAGATGTCGGTCTGGTGCGTGAGCGGCTCCATGCGGATCTGCTCGGGCGACATGTAGGCCGGCGAGCCGACCGCGCCGATCTGCGTGGTGTCGAGCATCTTCTGCTGGAACGAGGCGCCGAAGTCGCTCAGCTTGGTCTCGCCGCTCTCGGAGAGCAGGATGTTGCCGGGCTTGATGTCGCGGTGGATCACCCCGTGCCGGTAGGCGTACTCGAGCGCGCGCACGCACTTGAAGACGATCTCCACCACCTTGGCCATCGGCAGCAGGGTCGCCGGCTCGGCGTGCGCCTCGAGCGTCGTGCCGGGCACGTACTCCATCACCAGGTAGCTGCGGTCGGGCTCGACCACCGCGTCGTAGATCTCGACGATGTGCGGGTGGTTGAGCTTGCCGGCGAGCGAGGCTTCGGCGACGAACGCCTTGTGCATCATGCGCTCCTCGTGCTCGTCGGCGTGCTTGTCGAACAGGAACACCTTGATCGCCACGTCGCGGTTGGCGAACGGGTCACGCGCGAGGTACACGCGGCTGGTCGCGCCGCTGCCGATCTCGCGCACGACCGGGTACTTGCCGATGGCGCCCGCGACGGCCACCGCTACCTCGGCGCGAAAGCGGCCACGTGGCGCATCAGCTCGGCTTCCTCGTAGGGCTTGCCGAGGAACACGTTGACGCCCAGCTCGGCGGCGCGGCTGCGGTGCTTGGGCGCGGTGCGCGACGAGATGACGATGATCGGGATATCCATGGTGCGCGGATCGCCGCGCACGTTGCGCGTCAGGTCGAAGCCGTCCATGCGCGGCATCTCGATGTCGACCAGCAGCAGCGCGGGCAGCTCGCCCTTGAGCTGCTCCAGGGCGTCGACGCCGTCCTTGGCGGTGAGCACGCGGTAGCCCTCGCGCTCGAGCAGGCGGCCGGTGACCTTGCGCACCGTGATCGAGTCGTCGACCACCATGACGAGCGGCGCCGCGCGCGCCGCCGTGCCCGCCGCCTCGGGCACCCAGGTGCGCACGGCCGACGCCGCCGCGCGGCTCGCCAGCTGCGCCGGATTGAGGATCAGCACGATGGCGCCGTCGGGCATGACCGTCGCCCCCGCGACGCCCGGGATGCGCGCGAGCTGCGGGCCGATGTTCTTCACCACCATCTCGCGGCCGCCCACCAGCTCGTCGACGTGCAGCGCCAGGCGCTGCGCGCCGCTGCGCAGCAGCAGCACGGCGTTGAAGTCGCGGATCTCGGTCGCCGAGCGTCCGCCGACCAGCTGGCGCAGGTAGTGCAGCGGGTACTCGCGGCCGCCGAAGGCGACGCTGCCCTTCTCGTAGAGCGCGACCAGCTCCTCCGACTTGACGCGCAGCACCTGCTCGACCGTGCTCGACGGGATGGCGAACGCCGTCGCGGCGGCGCGCACCATCAGGGTCTGCGTCACCGCGAGCGTGAGCGGCAGGTAGATGGTGAAGGTGGTGCCGCGGCCGGGCGCGCTCGCCGCCTCGACGCGGCCGCCGATGGCGTTCACCTCGTTGCGCACGACGTCCATGCCGACGCCGCGGCCGGCGAGCTCGGTGACCGACTGCGCCGTCGAGAGCCCGGACAGGAAGACGAGCTGCGCCTGCTCGGCCTCGGAAAGCGCCGCGTCCTCGGCGAGCAGGCCCTTCTCGATCGCCCTGGCGCGCAGGGCCGCGCCGTCGATGCCGCGGCCGTCGTCCACCACCGTGAGCACGATCTCGTTCGCTTCCTGGCGCAGCGTCAGGGCGATGCGTCCGGCTTCCGCCTTGCCGGCCGCCGCGCGCGTCGCCGGATCCTCGATGCCGTGCGCGAGCGCGTTGCGCAGCATGTGCTCGAGCGGCGCGGCGATGCGCTCGAGCACGCCGCGGTCGAGCTCCACCTGGCTGCCCTCGATGGCGAGCTCGGCCTTCTTCTCCAGCTCGCGCGCCGTCTGGCGCACCACGCGATGCAGGCGCTCCGAGAGGCTGGCGAAGGGCACCGCGCGCATGCGCATCAGGTTCTGCTGCAGCTCGCGGCTGATGCGCGCCTGCTGCAGCAGCGCGGCGTCGGTCTCGCCCAGGCTCTTGAGCAGCGCCTGCTGGATCGAGGTGGCGTCGCTCAGGCCCTCGGCCATCATGCGCGTCAGCTCCTGCAGGCGCGTATAGCGGTCGAACTCCAGCGGGTCGAACTCGCTCTCGCGCTCGTCGAGCGCGGCGCGCCGGGACTGCATCTGGCTGTCGGCCTGGATCTCGACCTCGCGCAGCTGCGTGCGCAGCCGGGCGATGCTCTCGCTCAGGTCGCCGAGCGCGTGCTTCACCTGGCGCAGCTCGGCCTCGATGCGCGAGCGGGCGATCGCCGCCTCGCCCGCCTCGGTGATCAGCCGGTCGAGGCGCTCGGCGTTGACGCGCAGCATGGCGGCCGGCTGCGCGGCCGCCGAAGCGGCGGCCCGCGCCGGCGCGGCGGCCGGCTGCGGCGCCGCCACGATCGCCTTGCCGCCGAGCTTCTCCAGGTCGGCGGACAGCCGGTCCATCTTGCCTTCCAGGTCCTCGAACAGCTCTTCGCTCAGCTCGCCCGCTTCGAGCGCGTACTCGATGCGGCTCTCCATCAGGTGGGTGAGCTCGCCGAGGCGGATCGCCCCCGCCATGCGGGCGCTGCCCTTCAGGGTATGCAGGGCCCGCTTCACCGCGTCGGCGGCGTCCCGGTCGTCGCGGCTCGTCTTCCAGCGCCGCAGGTCGGCGGCGATCTGCGGCGCCAGCTCCCGCGCCTCGTCGAGGAACACCGGCAGCAGGTCCTCGTCGATATCGTCGCGCACGGCGCGCTTGTCCCTGGGCCGCGGCGGCACCTGCAGCCGGTCGCGCAGCGCCGCCATCGCGCTCAGCGGGCCGCTCACGTCGCCGCGCGGCTCGCCGCGGCCGGCGGCGGCGACCATCGCCGTCAGGGTCTCCACGCACTGGGCTACCGCCTGCACGTCGTCGGGCTCCACCGTGCGGCCGGCGAGCGGCATCCACTGCTCGAGCGCCGCCGCCACGTCGGCGATGTCGACGAAGCCGGCGGTGCGCGAGCTGCTCGCCAGGGTGTGCGCGGCGCGCATGAACTCCGAGCTGGCTTCGGCGCCGGGCGTCTGCCGCCAGGCCGCGCTCTCCGCCTGGAGCGTCGCCACGTGGGCGGACGCCTCCTTGAGATAGATCTCCTGGACGCGGGCCGCGGCCGGCGGCGCGTCCTGGCCGCGCAGCCGCGCCGCCGCCTCGACGATCGGCGTCGCATCGACGGCGAGCGGCTCGCCTTTGCGAAGCTGGCCGACCCAGCCGGCGAGGCTGGCGTGCGCCGTGGCGGCAAGCTCGAGCAGCTCGGGCGATGCCGGCTGCTTCTGCTCCAGCCACTGGTTCATGACGCGCTCGACCTCCCACGCCACGTCGCCGAGCTGCGTCAGCCCGACCATGCGGCCGCTGCCCTTGAGGGTGTGGAAGCCGCGCCGCACGGCGGCGAGCGTCTCCAGCTTGCCCGGCTCGGCGCGGCACACGGCCAGCCCGGCCTCGATCGCCGAGAGCACCTCGCCCGCTTCCTCGAGGAACACCTCGAGCAGCTCGCCGGGAATGGACGCCTCGCCCGCCGGCGCGGCGGCGCGCGGCGCCACCGTGATGGCGCGGCCGGCGATGCGCTCCAGGAAGAGATCGACCGGCGCCTGGCGCGGCTCGCGGCCGTGCAGGCACGGGGTGATGAAAAGCCCCAGGCTGCTCAGGCCCTCGGCGATCCAGTCGATGTCCGGGCTGCCCGGGACGAGGCTGCCGATCAGCGCCTCGCAGCGCTCGAGCACCGCCACCGCGCGCTCCCAGCCGAGCACCGACAGGGCGCCGTGGATCTGGCGCAGCTGCGGCGCGATCGACTGCAGGTCCTGGGCGGCGCCCTGCCCGCGCGCATAGGCGTCGAGCACCTGCTCGACCCGCTGCAGGTTGGCGAGCATCTCCTTGGCCACCTCGGCGCGCAGCTGCAGCGCGTTGACGTACTGCGTGAGCTCCGGGCGCAGGCCGGCCGGCGGCGGCGTCGGCCCGCTCGCCGTGGCGGCCTCGCCGAGCCAGCGGCACACGATGTCGACCTGCGCTTCGACGTCCGCCGGCGGCTGGGCGAAAGTGTCGAGGATGCTTTCCGCCAGCAGGAAGGCGGACGCCATCTCGGCGAGCAGGGTCTCGTTCTCCGCGCCGCGCGACTCGGGCAGCCGCTCGGCCGCGCCGGCGATCGCCTCGAGCAGGCGCGAGAGCGGCGCGTGCTGCAGGTCCGCGGCGCGCTCCCTGAGCGTGTTGACCCGTGCGCGGAACGCCGCGCCGGCGCTCGCCTCGCCGCCGAGGAACTGCTGCCAGGTCTGCTGCGCCGCCTGCAGCCGCGCCCGCGTGTCGTCGAGCGCCGGCTGCAGGGTGTCGAGGTCCGCGGCGGGCTGGCCGGGCACCAGCGCGTCGAGCCCGTAAAGGCGCTTGATGTCGCGCAGCCGCTGCGTGAGCGGCGGGCAGCAGGCGATGGCGTAGAGCAGCTCGCGCAGCAGCGGCTCGTTGTCCGGCGGCGTCTCGCGCGGCTGCGCCAGGTCGCGGATGTAGAGGTCGATCTTGTTCCACAGCGAGCGCGCCTGCGCCAGCCGCTTCGCGTCCGAGACGTCGAGCAGCGCGTCGACCAGGCCGCCGGCGACCCACCACAGCGCGCGCCGCTCCGGCAGCAGGTGCGCCGCGGCGTGGATCGCGTCGAGCGTCTCGCGCATTTCCTCCAGGCCCTGCGGCTGGCGACGCAGCCAGGCCAGGATGCCGCGCTGCCAGCGCGTGCGCTGCGCCTGCAGGAACGCGGCGAGCTCGCCCGGCTCGATGGCGCGCGGCCGCGGATGCGACGGCGCGGGCGGGGTCAGGTCGGGGAAGAAGAGATCGAGCTCCGAGCTGTCGGCGCGGCCGGAAAGCTGCGCCAGCTCGCGGTACGCCGGGTACAGGCGCGTCGGCACGTTCGGCTGCCCGCGCGCCACGTCGTCGACGAACTGCTTGAGCTCCAGCACCGCGCGGTCGACCACGCTCGCGCCCTCGGCACCGGCGCCGTTCAGGCCGCTCAGCGTCGTCTCGAGGATCTCGCAGAAGCGCGTCGCGCCGGAAAGACCCACCATGCTGAGCGCGCCGCTCACCTGGTGCAGGTGCTCCGGGCAGCTGGCGAGCGCCGACGCGTCGCCGGGCGCGCTGCGGTACGCGGCCAGCTGCCGGCGCACGCGCTCGAGCGCCTGGTCCACCTCGGCGGTGATCCAGGAAAGGATCGTCGTGTCGGCCGTCACGGGCGCCGCGCTCCGGTCATGCGAGGCGGAATCCGGCCACCGATTTCTTCAGACCTTCCGCGAGCTCGGTCAGCTTGGTCGCCGACAGCGCGGTCTTCTTCGTGCCCTCGGTGGTGAGCTGCGTGACGCCCAGGATGATCTTCATCTTGCCGGCCACCTCGGCGGCCGAGGCCGCCTGCTGCTGCGTGGCGTTGGAGATCGAGCCGATCAGCTCGGCCAGGCGGTTCGAGATCTTCTCGATCTCGCGCAGCGCCTGGTCGGCCTCGTCGGCGGTGCGCGTGCCTTCCACCACCCCGCGCGTGCTGCGCTCCATGGCCTCGACCGCGTCCTGCGTGTCGCGCTGAATGCTCTTGACGATGGCGCCGATGTGCTTGGTGGCCTCGGCCGAGCGCTCGGCCAGCCGCTGCACCTCCTCGGCCACCACCGTGAAGCCGCGCCCCGCCTCGCCGGCGGAGGCGGCCTGGATCGCGGCGTTCAGCGCCAGCACGTTGGTCTGCTCGGTGATGTCCGAGATCAGCTGCACGATCTCGCCGATCTCCTGC
>DASVDO010000059.1:0-33700 GCA_036381055.1 Burkholderiales bacterium
ACCAGGCAGAAGGCGTTGAGCTTTGGATTCACTTTCTCGATCCGCTCCAGCACCGCGCGCGTCACTTCGACGGGCGAGAGCTCGTGCTTGCGGTAGGCCTCGAGCAGCTCGACTGCGGTTAGGGCGCAGAGATCCATTAAAGGGTGACAGTCACCTATTTCGCTCCGCTTTGGCGGCGGCGAGCGCTTTTTCGCGCCACATCGGCCAGGCGCGCTTGTAGTCCTGCACCGGCACCGAGGCGCGCACTTCCGCCTCGTCCATGTAGACCGGCTTCTGCGAGAGCGCCATGGCCTGCATCTGCAGGCGGGCGCTCTGCTCGAGGTAGATGCTGCGGCCGACCGCGCGCGCGATATTCTCGCCGACCACCACCGCGCCGTGGCCGCGCATCAGCGACGCGGGGTGCCTGCCGAGCGTCCGGGCGAGCGCCGCGCCGAGCTTCGGCGTCTTGACGAGCAGGTCGGTGCCTTTCTCGACGTCGCGGATCTCGAAGTTGGGCACCCCCTCGCCGACGAACGCCGCCATGTGGAAGACCGGCCGCATCGGCACGTTGGCGACGCTGAACGGGATCACCGAGGGCGAGTGGTTGTGCACCACCGCGGTGACCTCGGGCCGCGCCTTGTACACCTCGCCGTGGATGAAGCGCTCGCGCACCGACTCGCGGTTCCCCGCGTCGAGCGCGTTGCTGTCGAGGTCGTACTCGAGGATGTCCTCGACCTGCACCCGCTCCGGCGCGATGGCGCGGGCGATGAAGTAGCGCTGCGGGTTGTCCGGCGAGCGCATGCTGACGTGCCCGTACGCGTCGATCACGCCGTGCTCGGCGAGGATGCGGTAGGCGGCGACCAGGTCTTCGAGGAAGCGCGAGTCCATGCTCGATCCGAAAGTGCCTCTATCCGAAAGGGCCCTTTGCTCGGTCGGGTCCGATTACATATTATCGGCGCATGACGGCCTCGCCGATGGTGCGCCACGACCCGCAGGCGATGCGTTTCGAAATCAACCGGGCGGCGCTGGTCGACCCGGCGGTGCTCGAGCGCGAGCGCGAGCGCATCTTCGACCGCTGCTGGATCTACGTCGGCCACGAGTCCGAGCTGCGCCAGCCGGGCGACTTCCGCACCCGCATCGTGTGCGGCCGGCCGGTGATCTTCTGCCGCGACTCGGCCGGCGCCGTGCGGGTCTTCCTCAACACCTGCCGCCACCGCGGCGCCCTGGTCTGCCGCGAGCGCCAGGGCAACGCGGCGCGCTACACCTGCTTCTACCACGGCTGGACCTACGACCGCGACGGCCGGCTCTACGCCGTGCCCGGGCAGAGCGCCTACCCGCCCTCGTTCTCCAAGGACGAGTATTCGCTGGCCGAGCCCGCCAAGGTGGCGAGCTACGGCGGCCTGGTGTTCCTCACCTTCGACGCCGGCGCGCCGCCGCTCGACGACTACCTCGGCGGCGCCAAGGAGTACATCGACCTCGTGCTCGACCAGTCGCCGTCGCGGCGGCTCGAGGTGATCCACGGCACGCAGGAGTACGAGATCCGCGCCAACTGGAAGCTGCTGGTCGAGAACAGCTTCGACGACTACCACCTGCTCACCACGCACGCCACCTGGCTGGATTACATGCGCAACTCCGGCGTGCAGATGAAGCGCCCGGAGAAGGGCCAGCTCCTGCCGACGCACGGCGTGGGCAAGGACCTGGGCGGCGGCCATGCCACCACCGACAACGTGAACTTCCGCGGCCGGCCGGTCGCGGCGTGGATCCCGCCGTACGGCGAGGCGGCGAAGCCCGAGATCGAGCGCATCCGCGCCGAGCTGGTGGCGCGGCTCGGCGAGGCGCGCGCCAGGCGCGTCGCCGACACCAACCGCAACCTGCTCATCTTCCCGAACACCATCCTGCTCGACGGCTCGTCGGTGTCGCTGCGCACCTTCGAGCCGGTGGCGCCCGACCGCATGCGCGTGCGCGCCTGGGCGCTCGGGCCGGTCGAGGAGTCGCCGCTCGCGCGCAAGGTGCGCCTGGACAGCTTCCTCACCTTCTACGGCCCGGGCGGCCTCGCCACGCCCGACGACGTCGAGGCGCTCGAGTCGGTGCAGCAGGGCCTCGCGGCCTACCGCGAGGTCTCCTGGTCGCCGATCACGCGCGGCATGGCGAAGGAGGGCGAGCAGCTCAACACCGACGAGCGGCACCTGCGGGCCTTCTGGACGCAATGGGACAGGCTGATGCGCGCGCCATGACGCGCGCCGAGGTCGAGGACTTCCTCTACCACGAGGCCGCGCTGCTCGACGACTGGCGGCTCGACGAGTGGCTCGCGCTGCTCACCGAGGACGCCACCTACCGCGTGCCCTCGAACGACGCCCCGGACGCCGACCCGGCGCGCGCGCTGTTCACCATCGCCGACGACATGCACCGCCTGCGCGGGCGCGTCACGCGCCTCAAGGACCCGCACGCGCACGCCGAGTTCCCGCACTCGCGCACCCGGCGCTTCATCTCCAACGTGCGCATCACGGCGAGCGACCCGCTGACCGTGGAGGCCAACTTCATCGTCTACCGCTTCCGCGCCAACGAGTCGGTGCGCCGCTACGTCGGCCGCTACCGCTACGGGCTGGTGCGCCAGGACGGCAAGCTGAAGATCCGCAGCCGCGAAGCCATCCTCGACGCCATGGAGCTCGGCTCGCTCGGCGCGGTGAGCTTCATCCTCTAAGGGGCCCGATGCGGCCGGCGCGCCTCGCGAGCCTCGCCTGCGGATGCCTCCTCGCCGGCCTCGCTTCCGGCGCCGCCGCGCAGTATCGCCTCGACATCGATCCGCCGCCTTCGTGGCGCGGCGGCTGGAAGCAGGCAGCCAATACCGGCGGGCAGGGCTGGCGCCTGCTCGTCTACATGCCCGCCGACGCGGTCGAGGGCGAGCCGAGCGACCTCGTGAGCATCACCCGCATGCGCGCGCGCTCGAAGGACGACGGCGTGAAGCGGCTGGTCGAGGCGTGGGCGCTGCAGCTCAAGCGAAACTGCAAGGTCCTGAGCGCGGTTCCGGACACGGAAAAGGTGGGCGAGGAGTTCAACGTCGGCTATGCCGAGTTCTACTGCCCGGAGCGCACCGACACGGGCGCGGGCGCGACCGACGTGGTCAAGGTCATGGCCGCCGGCAACGAGGCGCATCTGGTCGCCGTCACGCACATGAGCGCGCCCTTCAGGCAAATAACGCCGCTCGCCGGGTGGGTCAGCTGGGCGAAGGCCTACCTGGAGTCCGAGGTGCGGCTGTGCAGGGGGCCGCTGCTGAAGCGGGTCTGCTCGCCGTGACGGCGGGGAAGCGCGTGAAGCGGCCCCCGTTGGACGGCGCGCGGGTGCTCGTGGAACGCAGCAAGGCGGGGAAGGTCTCGCGCGAGCTCTGGCGAGGCCTCGTGCGCTTCAACCGCCAGCAGGCGGGCCCGCTCGCGTACTCCCGCAAGGTGATCAGCGCGCGCGCTCGCGGCGGCGGGCTGGGCGCGACGCTCCTCGCGGCCGCCGAACGCGAGGCCAGGCGCCGGGGCAGCCGACTCATCCACCTGAATACCTACTCGTTCCAGGCGCCGCGCTTCTACGAGAAGCAGGGCTACCGCCGCTTCGGCGCAATGTCGGGATCGCCCAGGCACGAAAGCCGCTACTTCTACGTGAAGCACCTGCGCCCGGCATGAACAGGCACGTGAGGCACGGAATCGGCAGCGTCAGGCCCTACCTGCACGGGCCGGTGTCGCTGGTAGGCTTCGTCACGGAGGTATTCGGGGCGAAAGAGCTGGAGCGCCACGCGTTCGGCCCGGAGAAGTTCCACGTCGAGATGCAGATCGGCGACTCGGTGCTGGTGATAGAGGCGGGCGAGCGTCCGGCCGGCGCCGACGCCTTCCCCAACGCGGTCTACGTGTACGTCGAGGACGTCGACAAGACCTACGAGCGCGCGATGCGGCGGGGCGCCCAGTCCATCGCCGCGCCGGCCGACAAGCCCTACCAGGAGCGCCAGGCGGGCTTCCGCGACTCGGCCGGCAATACCTGGTGGATCAGCACCTATCAACCCAGCGAAGCAAGACGGAGATCCACATGAGCGAGCCACGGCTACCCAACGAAAGCAGGCAGTACCGCGAAGCGCGCGATGCGTTGCTGAAGGACGAGCAGGCGCTGGTCGAGGCGACGAAGGCCGTGGCGGCGAAGCGCCGCGCGCTGCCGCCCGGCGGCGAGCTGAAGGAGGACTACGTCTTCGAGTGGGCGAACGACGGGAAGGTGGGCAAGCGCGTCAGGTTCTCGGAGCTCTTCGCGGACAAGAACACGCTGCTCCTCTACTCGTTCATGTTCGGCCCGGGCTGGGACCATCCCTGCCCGTCGTGCACCTCGCTCGTCGACGGCTTCGACCGCAGCGCCTACCAGGTCGGGCGCGATGCCGCGTTCGTGGCGATCGCCAAGGCGCCGGCGGAACGGATCAACGCCTGGGCGAAGCGGCGCGGCTGGTCGCAGATCGCGCTGGTCTCGGGCGCGAAGTCGAGCTACCAGGCCGACTACAAGTGCCAGGGCGACTCGGACGACATGCAGTGGCCGGTGATGCACGTCTTCACGCGGCGCGGCGGCCGCATCTTCCACTTCTGGGGAACCGAGCTGGACGCGAATCACCTCGACACGGTGTGGCCGTACTGGAACCTCATGGACTTCACGCCCGAGGGGCGGCCCGACCTGGCGACGCCGCCGCAGGACTTCCGCTCGGAGTTCCTGGAGAAGCACTACCTCGGCAGGTAGCCGGCCGGCGCGTGCCGGCGCGTCGCCTCGTAGAATCGCCGCATGAGGATCGGGCTGATCTCGGACACGCACGGCCTGCTCCGGCCCGAAGCGCTCGCGTACCTGCGGGGCAGCGATCGCATCATCCACGCCGGCGACATCGGCGACCCGGCGATCCTCGAGGCGCTGCGCGCCATCGCGCCGCTCACCGCGGTGCGCGGCAACAACGACCGTGGCGCCTGGGCGCGACACCTGCGCGACGCCGAACGGCTCATGGCGGGCGGCGTGCGGATCTGCGTGGTGCACGATGTCAAGGCGTTCGGCGGCGAGGCGTGCCGGGTCGTGGTGGCGGGACACTCGCACCAGCCGAGGATCGAGGAGCGCGACGGCGTGCTCTACGTCAACCCGGGGAGCGCCGGGCCGCGCCGCTTCAGCCTGCCGATCGCCGCAGGGGAGCTGAGAATATCGCGCGCGTCCGTGCGGGCGCGCATCGAGGAGCTGCTATGAGCAAGCCGCAACCGTACAAGGTGCGCGACATCCACGTCGTCGCGAAGGGCAGCGACGTGCTGGTGCGCGAGTACACGCTGGACCCGGGCGAGGCGATCCCGTGGCACCACCACAGCGAGGTCGAGGACACGTACTACGGACTCGAAGGGGTGGTGCTGATCGAGACGCGCGACCCGCCCGGGCGGCACGAGGTGCGCGGCGGGCGCTCGGCGAAGGTCTCGCCGCCGAGCCCGCACCATGTCTCCAATCCCGGAAGGGCGCCGTGCCGCTTCCTGCTGATCCAGGGCGTCGGCAGGTACGACTTCGTGAGGGAGGAAGCGTGAATCTCGAATCGACGTTCGTGGTGCTGCAGCCCGACCGGTCGGCCGAGCCGGTCGCGGTCACGCCGGCCCTCTGGCAGGAGCTCGAGCAGCGCTTCGACGGCTTCAAGGGCCGCGTGCTGGTGTCCTGCTTCAGCTTCGAGCGCGACTGGGACACCTGGGAGATGCACCCGGCGGGCGACGAGGTCGTCTGCCTGCTCTCGGGCCGCGCCGCGCTGGAGCTCGAGGGGCAGGGAACGCTCGCCGAGCTGAGCGTTCCCGGCTCCTTCGTGGTCGTGCCGCGCGGCGCCTGGCACACGGCGCGCACCTCGGTGCCGACGAAGATGCTGTTCATCACCCCGGGCGAGGGCACTAAGAACAAGGCGCTCGTCTGAGAATAAAATGGCGCCCATGCCCTGCAGCAAGGAGGAGAAATGAGCCCCGGACCGGAAAGCCAAGGCTTCCTGATGAACACGTGGTACGTCGCCGCGTGGGACTACGAGCTGATCGACGGAAAGCTGCTCGAGCGCACCATCCTCGAGAAGCCGTGCGTGATCTATCGCGGCGACAGCGGCCGCGTGGTGGCGCTCGACAACCGCTGCGCGCACCGCGGCGCCAAGCTTTCCAACGGCCGCCGCGAAGGCGACTGCCTGCGCTGCATGTACCACGGCCTGAAGTTCGATCCGAGCGGCAAGTGCGTGCAGATCCCCGGCCAGGACAACATCCCGCCGCGGCTCGGCGTGAGGAGCTACCCGGTGGTCGAGCGCGACCACCTGATCTGGATCTGGATGGGCGACCCGGCGAAGGCCGACCCGGCGAAGATCCTGGACTTCCCCTACCTGCGCGACCCGAACTGGCGCGGCAAGCCGGACTACATGCACTACAAGGCGAACTACCTGCTGATCGTCGACAACCTCTCGGACTTCGCGCACCTCGCGTTCGTGCATACGAAGACGCTCGGCGGCTCGGAGGAGTACGCCTACAAGTCCAAGCCCACGGCGATCGAGCGCCTGGAAGACGGCTTCCGCGTCGAGCGCTGGCACATGGACGCGCCGACGCCGCCTTACCACAAGAAGGTGTCGCCCCAGCCGGAGCGCGTCGACCGCAGGAACATCGCGCGCATGTACGTGCCCGGGATCTTCTTCATGGAGACGCTGCTCGCGCCGGCGGGCAGCGGCGCCGAGAAGGGCAACCTGCAGGGCGCGAAGCAGTACCGCAACTGCCAGTTCTTCACGCCCGAGACGCGCCGCTCGACCCACTTCTTCTGGGACTACCTGCACGACTACGACCTGGACAACCCGAACATCGCGCTCTCGCTCAACAAGTCGATGATCGAGGGCTTCCTGGAGGACAAGTTCATCATCGAGGGGCAGCAGGAAGTGCTCGACGCCGACCCGTCGTTCCGCATGAACGGCATCGTCGCCGACGCGCCGCTCGCGCACTTCAGGCGCACGCTCGGCAAGCTGATCGACGCCGAGCGCGGCGCCGGCCAGCCGGCGGCGGCGTGAAGCGGCTCGTCGTCCTCGCCGCCCTGCTTGCGGGCTGCGCCTCGGGCTACGACCCGCACGCGCCGCGCACCGTGGTCGTGGGCGAGGCGGGCGGCGCGGTCACCGTCGGCCACGGGCAGCGCCTGCGCATCGAGCTGCCGGGCGTGGGCGAGCACGCCTGGCGCAAGGAGCAGCCTCAGACGCCGGTCGTCATCCCGCAGGGGCCGCCGCAGGGCGACCGGTGGATGTTCACCCCGGTGAGGAGCGGCAAGGAGACGCTGCGCTTCGCCATGGCCGGGCGCACGGTGAGCTACGACGTGACCGTGCCGGAGGAAGGCGGCAGCCTCGCCGGGTGGCTGGAGTCGCTGTTCGAGCGGAACTAGGCGACGATTTTCAGCTCAGCGCGACGATCTCGGACCCCAGGGTCCCGAGATCGATGCGCGCGAGGTGATCGGCGACCGAGCAGGCGACCCAGGCGGCGCCGTCCGCGGCGAAAGCGGTGTGCGAGGAACCTAATCCCACCTCGATGCTCGACTGAGCGCGCGTGCGCGAGTCGAAGACGCGCAGGCGCGGCGAGCAGAAGCCGGTCGTCACGACATGCCGGCCGTCGGGAGAGACGTCCAGCCCGTGTGCATAGGCCTCGGTCGCCAGCGTCGCCCGCCGCTCCAGCGTCGCGGCGTCGAACACGGCGAGCGTGTCGTCGAAGAAATTCGCCACGTACAGCAGGGTCCCGTCGGGCGAGATATCGATCGCGTGCGCCCAGCCGCCGCTCGGCGCCGAGCCGAGCGGCTGTCCTTCGGCGGACAGGCAGCTCACCGTCCCCTCCCAGCTATTCGCGCTGTACAGGCGGCTGCCGTCGGGATGGCGCGCGAGATGGGAAGGCCCGTCGCCGACGCGCGCGCGGCCGAGCACCGCGCCGTCGGCGAGCCGCAGCTTGACGATCGCCGACTCGCCGGCGCAGGGCACGAAGAGGTGCTCGCCCGCGGCGTCGAGGCAGGGGTCGTGCGGCGCGGCGCCTACCGGCACCGTCTGCGCCTCGTAGCCGCCGCCGCGCGGCCGGGCAAGGGTCACCGTGCCGGTGGCGCCGCCGGTCACGCAGACGATGCCCTCGTCGCTCGCGAGCGGGAGCTGCGGCATGCCGGGCGCCGGCCAGCGCGCCAGCTCGGCGAGGTCCGCGGCGCGCAGGGCGATCATCTCGTTCGCGCCGGGGTCGGCGACGAACAGCCGGCCGTTCTTCAGCGCCACATGCGAGGCCTTGCGCGCCACCGCACGCCTCGCCACGACGCGCCGCGACTCGAGGTCGACTCGCGCCACCCGCTCGGCGCGCTCGGCGACCCAGAGCGACTCGCCTTGGCTCACCAGGTGATGCAACCCCGGGATCGTGCCTTGCGCGGGCGAAGCGCGCCGCTCGACGACGAGCCGCCAGCCTTCGCCGTCGCGGCTCGCCGTGTGTCTTGCTCCCGCCTCGAGCAGCCACATGCGCAGGCCCGGGCCGAGCTCGGCGACGTGCGCCTCGAAGCGGGTGCCCGGCGCCGCGGCGTTGTAGCGGTCGATGATGGCCTGGGGAGTCACGGCTGCGTCCCCGAATTATCGGCCTGCCGGCGGCGCCGCCAGCGCATGCCGAGCGCGGCGAGCACGTTCAGCCCGACGAGCGCCCAGAGGATGCGGTAGCCCACCGTGTCGCCGAGCGCCTGGAAGCTCTCGTTGTCGAGCAGGAACATGCTCCAGGGGCAGGCGGTCATGATCACCAGCACGAGGTCGAGGAAATCGAGCCGCGCGCCGAAAAGCAGGGGCAGGGCCTTCAACGCGGTCAGGCCGACCAGCGCCAGGTAGGCATAGAGCCAGCCGCGGGCGCGCGAGAACACCGCCATGGCGACCAGCGCGGTGAAGAGCGGCATGAGGAAGAACATCTAGGCGGGCCGCCTGCGCGCGCGAGTCATTGCGCGACCACCAGGCTCGCGAGCCGCTCCGGATCGGCGAGCAGCTCGGCGCTCGGTCCCTGGTGGATGACGCGGCCGCGGCTCATCACCAGCGCCTCGCGCGTCACCTGCAGCGCGAGCTTGGCATGCTGCTCGACCAGGATCACCGCCAGCCGCTCCTCGCGCATCAGCTTCTCCAGCGAGCGCAGCAGCGCCTCGACGATGATCGGCGCCAGGCCCTCGAGCGGCTCGTCCATGAGCAGCACCGACGGGTCGCCCATCAGCGCGCGGCCGATGGCGAGCATCTGCTGCTCGCCGCCGGAGATCTGGTTGCCGCGGTGCTCGCGCCGCTCGGCGAGGCGCGGGAAGAGCTCGTAGACGCGCTCCAGAGACCACCGGCTGCCTGCGCGCGCGGCGACCTGCAGGTTCTCCTCGACGCTGAGCGAGGGAAAGATGTCGCGCCCCTGCGGCACGTAGCCGAGCCCCAGGCGGGCGCGCTCGTACACCGGCAGCCTGGCGAGGCTCCTGCCCGAGAGCGAGATCTCGCCCGAGTGGAAGGTGGTGTGGCCCATGAGGGTGGCGAGCAGCGTGGTCTTGCCCACGCCGTTGCGCCCGAGGATCGCGAGCGAGCCCTGCTCGGGCAGAGAGAACGACACGTCCTCGAGGATCTCGGTCTGGCCGTAGCCGGCGCGCAGCCGCGAGACCGCGAGCAGCTCAGCCATGCGCCGCCTCGCCGAGGTAGACCGAGCGCACGCGCGGGTCGGCGGCGATCTCCTGCGGCGTGCCTTCGACGAGCACCTGGCCCTGCACGAGCACGGTGATGCGCCGCGCGAAGCGGAACACCAGGTCCATGTCGTGCTCGATCACCAGGATGGCGATGTCCGGCGGCAGCGCGCCGAGCACCTCGAGGATGCGCCCGGAATCCTGCGACGGCACGCCGGCGGCCGGCTCGTCGAGCAGCAGCACCCTGGGCCGCAGGCCGAGGGCGATCGCGATCTCGACCAGCCGCTGCCGGCCGTAGGGCAGGTCCTGCACCCGGGTCGCCGCGTCCGCAGCGATGCCGAGCGTGCCGAGCAGCGCCATCGCCTCGTCCTTCACCTCGGTGAAGCGGCTCGCCGGGCGCCACATGCGCCGCGCGATGCCCTCGCGCTCGGCGATGCCGAGCGCGACGTTGTCGAGCACCGACAGCGAGCGGAAGAGCGTGGTCACCTGGAAGGTGCGCCCGAGCCCGCGCCGCACGCGCGCCGCCTGGCTGGCGCGGGTGATCTCTTCGCCGCCGAGGAAGATCCTCCCCGAGGTGGGCGCCAGGGCGCCGGTCAGCATGTTGACGAAGGTCGTCTTGCCGGCGCCGTTCGGCCCGATCAGCGCATGGCGCGCGCCCGGCTCGAGCGCGAAGTCGATGCGCTCGGCGACGGTCAGCGCGCCGAAGCTCTTGCAGAGCTGCCGGGTCTCGAGGACGGGAGCCATGGCTTTAGCCTGTCGAGCAGGCCGAGGATGCCGCCGGGGGCGAACAGCACGATGACGATCAGCAGCGTGCCGATGCCGAAGTACCAGTACTCGGGGAACTGCTTGGCGAGATAGTCCTGCGCGATCAGGTAGAGCGCCGGGCCGATGAACGCGCCGTACAGGCGGCCGACGCCGCCCAGGATCAGCATCACCAGCAGCTCGCCCGAGGGCTCGAAGCCGAGCACGTTCAGGCCGACGAACTGGTTCACCTGGGTGAGCAGGGCGCCGGCGATGCCGGCGAGCGTGCCCGAGATCGTGTAGACCAGCACCAGGCGCCAGTACACCGGGGCGCCGACCGCGTGCATGCGCGTCGTGTTCTCGCGGATGCCGGTCAGCATCGCGCCGAAGGGCGAGTAGATGAGCCGGCGCACGAAGAACCAGGCGATGAACAGCACCGCCAGGCAGTAGAGGAACGCCGTCTTGCCCCACAGGTCGAACTTGAAGAGGCCGAGCAGCGGGTTCACCTGCACGCCCGACAGGCCGTCGGCGCCGCCGGTGAGCGAGCTCATCTTGTTCGCCACCTCGAGCAGGATGGCGGTGATCGCGAGCGTCAGCATGAGCAGCGTCAGCGCGCGCGTGCGCAGGATCACCGCGCCGGTCGAGATGCCGAGCAGCGCCCCGGCCGCGGCGGCGGCGACGAGCTGCAGGAACGGGTCGTTGATGCCGAGCTTGGTGCTCAGGATGCCCGCGGTATAGGCGCCCAGGCCGAAGAACGCGCTGTGGCCGAGCGTGATGATGCCGGCGTAGCCGAGGATCAGGTCGAGCGACAGTGCGAACAGGATGTAGATCAGGATGCGCGCGCCGAGCGCCAGGTACTCGGGCAGCGCGAAGAACGCCGCCAGCGCCACCACCCAGGGCAGCCACTCGGTCCAGCGGACCCGCGTATCGGCGCTGTAGCCGCTCATGCCCGCACCCCGAACAGGCCGAGCGGCCGCCACAGGAGCAGCGCGATCGTGGCGGCGTAGACGAGGAACGCGCCGAGCTCCGGCACCCAGTACTTGCAGGCGGTGTCGGCGATGCCGATGAAGAGCGCCGCGACGAAGGGGCCGCGCAGGCTGCCCAGGCCGCCTACCGCGACCACGATCAGGAAGTACACGAGGTGCTCCAGCGGATAGCCCCAGTGCACCGGCAGGATGTCGGCGCCGAGCGCGCCGCCGAGCCCGGCGAGGCCGCTGCCGAGCGCGAAGGTGAGGGTGAAGAGCCGCCGCGTATCGATGCCGATCGACTGCGCCATGGCGCGGTTGTCCACCGCGGCGCGCACCATGGCGCCCCAGCGCGTGCGCTCCACGCCGAACCACAGCACGGCGATCAGCGCCGCGCTGAACACGATCAGGAACACCCGGTAGGCCGGGAAATCGCGGCCGAGGATGCGCACCTGCCCGGTCAGGTGATCGGGCAGGAACACCGGCGCCGAGGCGGTGCCGTAGACGAAGCGCGCCAGCGCCACCGAGGCGAAGATGAGGCCGATGGTGAACAGCACCTGCGCCAGCTCCCCGGCGGCGTAGAGCGGCGCGTAGAGGAAGCGCTCGAGCACCACCGAGACCGCGGCGACCAGCACGAACGCGAGGAGGAGCCCCGCCGCGAACGGCACGGCGAAGCGCGCCATCGCGTACGACAGGATGAAGCCGCCCGCCATGGCGAACACGCCGTGCGCGAGGTTGACGAAGCCCATCAGGCCCATCGTCACCGACAGGCCCACCGCGATCACGTAGAGCACCATGCCGTAAGCGACGCCGTGGAAGGCGACGCTTACGAGCGAGGCAAGCAGCTCCTGCAGTCGCGCTACCCGGCCGTTACTTCTTGTTGTTCAGCTCTTTCCAGGGGTCCTTCTGCGCCTTGCTCAGGACCTCGAGCTCGACGTTGGCGAGCTGGCCGTTCACCTTGCGCACCTCGCGCAGGTACTCGGGCTGGACGATGTCGCGCGTCTCCGGGTCGATCGAGATCGGCCCGCGCGGGCTGTCGGCGAATTTCCAGTGCCTGAAGATCTCCATCGTCTTGTCGGGATCGAGCTTGCCCTTCTGCCGCTTGATCGCCTCGAAGATCATCGCCGTGCCGTCCCACGAGCCGACCGACAGGAAGTTCGGGATCTCGTTCTGCCCGTACTCCTTCTTCCAGGCGGCGACGAAGGCCTTGTTCGCCGGCCGGTCGCCGACCAGCGACCAGTGGAACACGGTGGTGACGCCGAGCGCCACGTCGCCCATCGCCGGCAGCTCCTCCTCGGTGGTGATGTCGCCCGGGCCGATCAGCTTGACGCCGGCGCTCTTCAGGCCGAGGTCCTCGAAGGTCTTCATCACCGCGGTGGCGGTCTTGCCGGCCGGCACGAACACCATCAGCGCGTCGGGCCTGGCGTCCTTGACGCGCTGCATGTAGGCCGCCCAGTCCGGGTTCTGCAGCGGCACGCGCACGCTGTCGACGACCGTGCCGCCGCCCTTCTTGAACGCCATGCTGAACGCCACCTCGGCGTCGTGGCCGGGGCCGTAGTCGCTGACCAGCGTGTAGGCGCGCTTGAACTTCCTCGCCGCCCATTCGCCGAGCGGGTAGCTCGACTGCCAGAGCGTGAACGAGGTGCGCGCGATGTACGGCGAGCGCGTGGTGATCATCGCCGTGCCGGCGTTCATGATCACGAACGGCACCTTCGCCTCGGTGGCGAGCGGCGCGATGGCGAGCGCGTTGGGCGTGAACACCACGCCGGCGAGCAGGTCCACCTTCTCGCGCACGATCAGCTCCTGCGCGAGCTGCTTCGCCTTGTCCGGGTTCGGGCCGGTGTCGTCGCGCGTGATCAGCTCGATCTTGACGCCCGGCGGCAGCTCCTTCTGGTGCAGCTTGATGTAGAGCCGCACCGCGCGTTCCATGTACGGCCCGAGGTTGCCGTTCAGGCCGGAGTAGCTGGTGATGAAGCCGATCTTGATGGTCTGCGCCCAGGCGGCCGGGGCGCCCAGGCCGGTGACCGCGGCGAACGCCGCGACCGCGGCGATGATCCCGAGTTTCATTGTCCCTCCTCCAAGTGGATCGATTCTAACCGAACACCAGGTAGCCGCCGAGCGCGGCGGGCAGCCGCGCGACGCGCCGAGCGCCGACGCGGCGCACCGCGATGCCGAGCTGCGCGCAGCGCGCGGCGAGCGCCTCCGGACGCCGGCAGGCGAGCGAATAGCCGACGATGCCCGGCGCGGCGATGCCCTCGACCGGCGGGCCGAAGACGATCGCGCCGCGGTCGGCGTCCAGGCGCACCGTGCCCGCCGCGGCGCGCGGCAGCAGCGCCGAGAATTCCGCCCAGCGCGCCGCCGCGGCGGCGGGCTCGGCCGCGGCGACGTACACCTCGCCCAGCCGGAAGGGATTGACGTCCGCCGCCTGCCAGATCAGCTCCGGGGTGAGCTGCTCGACGAACTGGATGCGTCCCTCGGGCATCGCCTCGGGCGCCGGGCGCACCACCTTGAAGCGCACCGTGCCCGAGGAGGTCTCGCGCTGCAGGTCGACGAGCGGCTGCGGCGAGAAGCCGTGCGCGGCGAGCCGCGCGTGCTCGCCTTGCGCGTCCGGCGTGCCGAAGCAGACGAGGTGCACGCCGTCGTAGCGGGCCATCAGCGCCCGCATGCGGCCCGCCGCCGGCGTGTCGTGCGTCGGCGATAGCAGCTCGATGTAGCCCGCCTCCAGCATCACGCAGCGATTGGACGCGCCGACCGGCCCTTCCGGCGTGCGCTGCGCCGAGGCGGGCGTGACGCGGAAGCCGAGCGCCTCGAAGACGCCGGCCGCCGCATCGAGGTCGGCGACGAAATGCGACACGTGGTCGACGTAGAGAGCGCCGGCGGGCGGGCGCTGCAGGTCAGCCGCGTGCATGGCGCGCTAATATAACCGCCGACGTGAACCAACCCGTAGAAGCGCGATCCGCGACCCTGACGGGCGCCGAGGCCGTCGTCGAGATGCTGCGCCTGCACGGCGTGCAGGTGGTGTTCGGCCTGTGCGGCGACACCAGCCTGCCGCTCTACGACGCGCTGCGCGCTTCCTCGCTGCGCCACATCCTCACGCGCGACGAGAGGCACGCCGCCTACATGGCGGACGGCTACGCCCGCGTCAGCGGCAAGGTGGGCGTGTGCGAGGGGCCCTCGGGCGGCGGCGCCACCTACATCCTGCCCGGCCTCGTGGAGGCGAACGAGTCGTCGATCCCGGTGCTCGCGCTGAACACCGACATCTCGGTCTCGTCGCGCAACCGCTTCGCCCTCACCGAGCTCGACCAGCGCTCGCTGATGAAGCCGCTCACCAAGTGGAACGCGGTGATCGACCGCGCGGCCGACGTGCCGCGGCTCTTCCGCGAGGCCTTCCAGGCCATGACCAGCGGCCGGCCGGGCGCCGCGCACCTCGCGCTGCCCTTCGACGTGCAGAAGGAGCCGCTGCCGGCGGCGGAGGTCTGGGCCGATCCGTCGCTCGGCGCCTATCCCGCGCGGCGAACGGCGCCGGACGGCGAGATGGTCGAGCTGGCGGCCAGGGTCCTGCGTTCCTCGAGAAACCCCTTGTTCATCTGCGGCGGCGGGGTGGTGATCTCGGGCGCGGAGGCCGAGCTGCTCGAGCTCGCGCGCAAGCTCGGCGCCGCGGTCGCCACCACGATCAGCGGCAAGGGCTCGATCGACGAGCGCTCGCCGCACGCGGTCGGCGTGGTCGGCTCGAACGGCGGCACGCCCGAGACGCGCGCGGTGGTCGACGCCGCGGACGTGATCGTCTTCGTCGGCTGCCGCGCCGGCTCGGTGACTACCGAGCGCTGGCGCCACCCGGCGCCCGGCCGCGCGCGCATCGTGCACATCGACGCCGACGCCTCGGTGCCGGGGCGCAGCTACAAGGTCGACGTGCCGCTCGTGGGCGACGCGCGCCTTTGCCTCGCCGCGCTGAACGAGTCGCTGGAGGGATTCTCGCGCCCCGCCGATCTGTCGTTCGTGCAGAAGAGCCGGCAGGCCAAGCTCGATGCGTTCGAAGCGCTGGCCCGCTCCGACGACGCACCGATCAAGCCGGAACGCGTCGTGCGGGAGGTTTCGCATCTTCTCGATGCCGATGCGATCGTCGTCGCCGACCCCGGCACGCCGTGCCCCTATTTCTCGGCCTACTACACGGTGCGCGGCACCGGACGGCGCTTCTTCTCCAACCGCGCGCACGGCGCGCTCGGCTATTCGCTCGCCGCCGCGGTCGGGGCGCACGTCGGCCGGCCGTCGGTGAAGACGGTGGCGGTGATGGGCGACGGCAGCTTCGGCATGTGCGCGGGCGAGCTGGAGACGGTGGCGCGCCTCAAGCTGCCGATCACCTTGGTCGTCATCTCCAACGCGGTGTACGGCTGGATCAAGGCCGGGCAGCGCTCGGGCTACGGGGGGCGCTACTTCTCGGTCGACTTCGGCGCCACCGACCATGCCGCGGTGGCGGCGGCGTTCGGCGTCAGGAGCTGGCGCGTCACCGAGCCTTCGCAGCTCGGTTCCGTATTGCAGAAAGCTTTCTCTTCCGGCGAGCCGGCGCTGGTCGACATCGTCTGCCAGCCGCTGCACGAGGCGCGCGCGCCGGTCTCGGAGTGGGTGGCATGACGGCGAAGGAGCGGCGCTAGTGCTGCAGCGCGGCCATCACGACATGGGCGGCCGGCCCGCCGGCCCGGTCGAGCGCAGCGAGCACGACTACAGCGAATGGGAGCGGCGCGTCGACGCGATCTCGACCCTGGTGTCGAGGCGGCTCGGCGTGCGCGTCGACGAGCGGCGCCGCAACACCGAGGCGCTGCCGCCGGAGGCGTACGACGCGATGCTCTACTACGAGCGCTGGCTCGTCTCGGTCACGCAGGCGCTCATCCAGCGCGGCGTGATCACCACCGACGAGCTCGGACGCAAGATGGAACAGGTGAGCGCGCGCAATGCTTGAGCGCAGCCATCACGACATGGGCGGGCTCGCCGCCGGCCGCGTCGAGCGCACCGAGCACGACTACGCCGAGTGGGAGCGCCGCGTCGACGCGATGGCGGTGCTGCTGTTCGGCATCAAGGGCGGCCGCCGGCTGGTGCCGGTGGACCAGCACCGGCGCAACATCGAGGGCCTGCCGCCGCAGGCCTACGACCGGATGACCTACTACGAGAAGTGGATCGCCGCGCTGACGCAGAGCCTGATCCAGCGCGGCGTGATCAGCAGCGACGAGCTCGGGCGCAAGATGCAGGAGGTCGAGGCGCGATGGCGGAGCTGAACCGGCCGCAGCCCGAGCCGCAATTCGCCACCCGCTATCCCGCGGTGCCGCCCGCGTTCGTCCCCGGCGACCGGGTGCGCGTGCGCAAGGCCGCGCCGCTCGGCCATATCCGCACGCCGTTCTACATCCGCGGCTGCGCCGGCGAGATCGAGCGCTACTGCGGCAGCTTCCCCAACCCGGAGGAGCTGGCGCAGATGCGCGACGGCCTGCCCGCGCAGCCGCTCTACCGGGTGCGCTTCCGGCAGCAGGACGTGTGGCCCGACTACCAGGGGCCGGCGCTCGACACGGTGGACGTCGAGATCTATCAGCACTGGCTGGAGAAGGCATGAGCGATCGAGGACGCTACCAGCCGCTCAGCTACTTCCAGCTCATGGAAGTGAGCCTGCGCGAGCTGCTCGTGGAGAAGGGCGTGCTGACCGAGCAGGCGATCGAGGAGGAGGTCGCGGCGATGCGCGCGCGCACGCCGGAGCGCGGCGCGCGCGTGGTGGCAAGGGCGTGGACCGATCCGGAGTACAAGAAGCGGCTGCTGCGCAACGGCACGGCCGCCTGCGAGGAGCTGGGGCTGGAGATCCCGGCGCTCAGGCTGGTGGTCGTGGAGAACACGCCCGAGGTGCACAACGTGATCGTGTGCACCCTCTGCTCGTGCTATCCGCGCGTGCTGCTCGGCATCCCGCCCGACTGGTACAAGTCGCGCGCCTACCGCTCGCGCATGGTGCGCGAGCCGCGCGCGGTGCTGGCGGAATTCGGCCTGACGCTTCCCGAGAAGACCGCCATCCGGGTCCACGACTCGACCGCCGACATGCGCTACCTCGTGCTGCCGATGCGCCCGGCGGGCACCGAGGACTGGGACGAGGCGCGCCTCGCCTCGATCGTCAGCCGCGACAGCATGATCGGCGTCGCGGTGCCGTCGCCCGGCTAGTGGCTCGGGCGACGCGGCCCCAGGCGCTGATCCCGCTCGGCGACTGCGCCGTCTACATCGAGTTCTCCAGGACGCTCGACCTCGAGGTGAACGCCCTGGTGCAGCGCCTCGCGCGCGCGGTGCACGCGCGCGCGCTGCCGTGGCTGCGCGACGTGGTGCCGGCGCTCGGCGGGCTGGCGCTGCACTTCGACCCCGACCACGAGGCGCTCGGCGGCAAGCCGCTCGAGAGCGCGGTGGCGCTCGTCGAGGAATGCCTGAAGCAGGGGCTGCCCAAGGAGGGCGGCGCCGCGCGCACCATCGAGGTGCCGGTGTGCTACGAGCCGCAGTACGCCGCCGACCTCGACGAGGTGGCGAAGCTCACCCGCGTTCCCGCGGCGGAGATCGGCGCGCTGCACTCGGCGCGCGAGCACCGCGTGCTGATGATCGGCTTCGCGCCCGGCCATGCCTACATGGGCGGGCTCGACCCGAAGCTCGCCGTGCCGCGGCGCTCCTCGCCGCGCCCGGTGGTCGCCGCGGGCTCGGTGGCGATCGCCAACGAGCAGACGGTCATCTACCCGTACGCGATCTCCGGCGGCTGGAGCATCATCGGCTGCACGCCGCTCAAGGTGTTCGACGCCGAGCGCGCCGAGCCGAGCCTGTTCGCGCCGGGCGACCGGGTGAGGTTCAGGCCGATCTCGCGCGCCGAGTTCGAGCGCCTCGCCGCCGCATGACCATCGCCGTGCTTCGCCCGGGGCTGCTGATGAGCGTGCAGGATCGCGGCCGGCACGGGCTGCAGCACGTCGGCCTGTGCCCGGGCGGCGCGATGGACGTCGTCTCGCTCACCGTGGCGAACGCGCTGGTCGGCAACCCGGAAGACGCCGCGGCGATCGAGATCACCGTGCTCGGGCCGGACCTGCATTTCGAGCGCGACACGCTGGTCGCGCTCGCCGGCGCCGACTTCGAGGCGTCGATCCCGTGCAACCGGCCGGTGCTGGTTCCCGCCGGCACGCAGGTCTCGATCACGCGCGCGCTGCGCGGCGCGCGCGCCTACCTCGCGGTGGCGGGCGGCATCGACGTGCCGCCGGTGCTCGGCAGCCGCAGCACCTTCATGCCCGGCCGCTTCGGCGGGCTGCACGGCCGGGTGCTGAAGCGCGGCGACCGCCTGCCGCTCGTCCAGGACGCCGAGCGGCTGTCGCGCGAGCGCTTCGCGGCGCTCAAGCGCAAGCGCGGCAACGCGGTGCCCTGGTCGCTGCCGCCGCCCACCGTGCCCGACCGCGAGCCGATCGTGCTGCACGCGATCGAGGGCGAGCATTTCGCGCATTTCGACGCGACGACGCAGCGCGCCTTCTTCGACACGGTGTGGAAGATCGGCGCCGAATCGAACCGCATGGGCTTCCGCCTGCTCGGCGCGACGCTCGAGCGCGCGAGCGAGGAGGAGGTGCTTTCCGGCCCGACCACGCTCGGCAGCGTGCAGGTGCCGGCGAACGGCACGCCGATCGCGCTGATGGCGGATCACCAGACGACCGGCGGCTATCCGCGCATCGCCGAGATCGCCTCGGCCGACGTGCCGCGCCTCGCGCAGCTCGGGCCGAACGGCACCCTGCACTTCGCGCGCTGCGGCCTCGACATGGCCGCGGAGCTGCGCCGCGACCTGCGCAGCCGGCTCGAGCCGGCCCTGCGCGCGATCGCCTGGGAGTATGGAAAATAAGTGGAAAATAAGGGGTCAGGACCCTTTTCGACATGAAAACGATCGATCTCAACTGCGACATGGGCGAGAGCTACGGCCCCTGGAAGATGGGCGCCGACGCCGAGGTCATGCCCTACATCAGCTCGGCCAACATCGCCTGCGGCTTCCACGGCGGCGACCCGGCGACGATCCGCAGGACGGTGCGCCTCGCCGTCGACCACGGCGTGGCGATCGGCGCGCACCCGTCGCTGCCCGACCTGATGGGCTTCGGCCGCCGCGCGATGCGCATCTCGCCGCAGGACATGTACGACCTGGTCGTCTACCAGGCCGGGGCGGTGGAGGGCTTCGCGCGCGCCGCGGGCAGCCGGCTGCACCACATCAAGTGCCACGGCGCGCTGTACAACATGGCCGCGAACGACGAGGCGCTCTCGGAAGCGATGGTGCGCGCGGCCAAGGACCTCGGCGTGATGCTGTACGTCCTGTCGAACAGCAAGAACTGGCAGATCGCGAAAAGGGAGGGCATCGCGGTGTGCGCCGAGGTGTTCGCCGACCGCGGCTACGCCGACGACGGCACGCTCGCGCCGCGCGACCGGCCGGGCGGCATGGTCGAGGACGCGGCGAAGGCGGTGCGGCAGGCGCTCGGCATGGTCGAGGAGGGCTACGTCACCAGCCTCTCGGGCAAGCGCGTGCCGGTGGCCGCCGACACCATCTGCCTGCACGGCGACCAGCCGGGTGCGGTACAGTTCGCGACCGCCCTGCGCAAGGCTTTTGCCGAAAGGAGCATCGCCGTTGGCGCACCCTAGGCTGTTCACGCCGCTCGAGCTCGGCGGCATCACGCTGCCCAACCGCATCGTCGTCTCGCCGATGTGCCAGTACCAGGCCGACGACGGCTGCATGAACGACTGGCACCTGATCCACCTCGGCCACCTCGCCTATTCGGGCGCCGGGCTGCTGGTGGTCGAGGCGACGCACGTGACGCGCGAGGGCCGCATCACGCACAACTGCGTCGGGCTCTACAACGAGCACAACGAGGCGGCGATGAAGCGCGTCATCGACGCGGTGCGCAGGCTGCGCAAGGCGCCGATCGGCATCCAGCTCGCGCACGCCGGCCGCAAGGGCTCGTCGCAGGTGCCCTGGGAAGGCCGCTCGGCGCTCGGGCCGAGCGAGTCGCCGTGGCAGACGGTGGCGCCTTCGGCGATCCCGTTCGCCGACGGCTGGCACACGCCGCACGAGCTCTCGGTGCAGGAGATCCGCGGCGTGGTCGACGCCTTCGCCGCCGCCGCGGCGCGCGCGCTGCGCATCGGCTTCGACGCGCTCGAGCTGCATTCGGCGCACGGCTACCTCCTGCACGAGTTCCTCTCGCCGCTCGCCAACAGGCGCGGCGACGCCTACGGGCGCGAGCGGATGAAGTTCCCGCTCGAGGTGGCCGCGGCGGTGCGCGAGGTGTGGCCGCGCGAGCGGGCGCTCGGCGCGCGCATCAGCGGCAACGACTTCGCCGAAGGCGGGCTCGGGCCCGACGACGCGGTGGCGTACGCGCGCGCGCTCGAGCGCGCCGGCTTCGACTACGTGTGCGTCTCCGGCGGCAACATCGTCGGCAACCAGAAGATCCCGGCGGCGCCCGGCTTCCAGGTGCCGTTCGCCGAGAAGGTGAAGAAGGCGACCGGCCTCAAGGTGCGCGCGGTCGGCATGATCGCCGACGCCGACCAGGCGGAGGAGATCGTCGCGAGCGGCAAGGCCGACATGGTGGCGATGGCGCGCGCCTTCCTCGACAACCCGCGCTGGGTCTGGCACGCGGCCGAGCGCTTCGGCGTCAAGGTGGACTATCCGCCGATGTACGCGAGGAGCCACCCGGACACCTGGCCGGGTGCGCGCCTTGCCCGGCCCGCGCAATGGAACCCGACCTCCGCAAGATCGAAGGCCTCGTCCGCCAGCTCCTGATCGAGCTCGGCGAGGACGCGAACCGCGAGGGGCTGCTGAAGACCCCGGAGCGCGTGGCGCGCGCGCTCGCCTTCCTCACCCACGGCTACCGCACGCGCCTCGAGGACGTGGTCAACAGGGCGTTCTTCACCCAGAGCCCCGGCGGCATGGTGATCGTCAAGGACATCGAGCTCTACAGCCTGTGCGAGCACCACATGCTGCCGTTCTTCGGCCGCTGCCACATCGGCTACATCCCGAACGGCAAGGTGTTCGGCGTCTCGAAGCTGGCGCGGCTGGTCGACATGTTCGCGCGGCGCCTGCAGCTCCAGGAGCGGCTCACCGAGGAGATCTCGCAGGTGGTGATGGAGCAGGTCGGCGCGCGCGGCGTGGGCGTGCTGATCGAGGCGCGCCACCTGTGCATGATGATGCGCGGGGTCGAGAAGCAGAACTCGACGATGGTCACCTCGTCGGTGCTCGGCGTGTTCCGCGATCACCTCGCGACGCGCGAGGAGTTCCTCAACCTCGTCGCGCGCCGCACCCCGTAGGGTCTAGCCCTTGGCATGCGGCGTGCCCTTCACCTGCCCGCCTGACCCCTAGCGGGGCAGGGGCTGCCGCGAGTTGAGCGCCAGCCAGCCGCGGATCAGGCGGTAGAGCACCCAGATGCCGGTGACGAGCCACAGCCCGACGGCGAACGGGATGCCGATCACGGTGACGAACAGGACGCCGCCCACTGCGAGCCAGAGCAGCGCGTACCAGAAGGTGCGCAGCTGCCACGAGAAGTGCGAGTCGAGCCAGGTCTCGCGCACGTCCGAGCGCTTCACGTAGTTGATGATCACCGCGATGATCGAAGGCCAGCCGGTGAGGAACGCGGTGACGATCAGCGCCGGGCTGAGCATGCCGGTGAGCGCGCTGAACGCGTGCAGGCCGTACATGACGTGCGTCAGCGTGACCAGGCCCTCGCGCGGCACCAGCCCGGAAGGAGTCGCCGCCACTATTTCCTCGCGTGCTCGACGAGCCGCACCAGCGCCTCATAGGGCTGCGCGCCGACCACGGCGTAGCGCCCGGCGACGAAGGTCGGCACGCCGGTGACGCCGTAGGCGCGCGATTTCGCCCAGTCCTGGTCGACCGCGTCCTTGAAGGTGCGCTTCTCGAGGACCTCGCGCGCCCGGGCTTCGTCCAGGCCCGCCTGCTTCGCGATCTCGACCAGCAGCGCGGGATCGCCGATGTTCCTGCCGTCGACGAAGTAGGCGCGGAAAAGCGCGTCGTGGATCGCCTCGCCGCCGGGCTGCGTGTCGGCCCATTTGCCGAGCTCCTGCGCGAGGCGGCTGTTGTAGGTGTGCGTGCGGTTGCCGTAGGGCAGGCCCTCGGCGGCCATGCGCGCGCGCATCTCGGCCTGCCGCGCCTCGATGTCGTAGTTGCGCCCGGCGAAGAGCTCCTTGAGGCTCTTGCCCTCGGCCGGCGTGTCGGGATGCAGCGGGAAATGCACCCATTGCACCTTGACGCCGTGCTCCCGCTTCAGCCGCTCAATACGCACGGTACTGAGATAGCACCAGGGTCAGACGTAATCGCTAAAGATTTCAATAACTTGAGTGGTCATTGGAGCTCCGCGTGGCGCTTATTCGGGGTAAGCGTGCAGCAACTTCCGTGCATTGTGCGCGAGCCGTCAGATGACCGCGAACGCCTCGATCTCGACGAGGAAGTCCGGATGCGAAAGGCGTCGCACCTCCACGGTCGTGCTGGTCGGCAGAGCCGGGCCGAGATACTGCTGCCGCACGTCGACATGGCGGAAGAATTCGTCGATGTCCGTGGTGTAGGTGCAGGTCCTGACCAGGTTCTCGAGGGTCGCGCCGGCGCTCTCCAGCGCGAGACGCAGGTTCTCGCCGGTCTGGCGGATCTGCGCGCCCATGTCGCCCTTGCCGACGATTCGCCCGTCGCGGTCGCGCGAGAGCAGCCCGGAGACGAAGACGAGCGTTCCCTCGCTCACCACCACCACCGGCGAATAGAGGGTGTGCCCGCCGACCGCGCGCTTGAACAGCGTGTCCGGCTGTATGCGTTTGACTTTCATGCGTCGATGTCCAGTGATTCCGGCAGGATCTGCCGGGTACGGTTACGCGTATACCACGTCATCACCGCGGAGCGGAATGCGTCCTCGCGGTCCTCGCCCTGGCCGATCTTCACCAGCCGGTCGAGGCCCTTCATCTCTTCCTCCGAGAGCTCGAGCTCGAGCTCCCGGATCTTCAGCGGGAAGTTGACGAACTGCGGCTTGTAGCCGGTCGGCCTGAGCGCACGGTCCGGGTCGCGCGGCGGCACGTGGAACTGGTCGGGCGTGCGCTGGTTGACGAACCCGGTGTGCCGCGCGAGGAGCTTCTTCGTCACCGCGCGCGTGCCGTCGGTCGCCTCGCGCACCGCGATGCCGACCGGCCGCGTCCAGTAATTGCTCGTATTCGAGACGTCGCCCGAGCCGCAGACGATCGGCACGGCGAGCACGTCCATCAGCGCGAGCAGCACCACCGTGTCGCCCTTGCGGCCGGTGTTGCGCCGCACGTTGGGGATGAAATTGCCCGCATCGTCCCAGCCGGTGTTCATCCAGATATTGAGCGAGTCGTGCACCTCGTAAGGCGACAGCCCGTACTCGCCGATCGCCTCGGAGAACGTGTCCTGGCAGTTGGTGTGCAGGCCGGGGTAGCCGCGCTCCTTCTCGAACTGGGTGGCGTGGCAGCGCGCGGCGAGCAGGTCGGTGCTGCAATTGGGCGGCAGCTCGAGGAAGACCATCATCGGCCGGTAGCACGGCGGCTTGCTCCAGACGATACTGCCGGGACGGCAGCGAAAGCCGGTGCGCCGCATGTGGCCGACCGACATCGCCTCGCCGTAGTCGTGCAGGTTGAAGCAGTTGAAGTCCACGCACTGCGGCCCTTCGAGAAGCGTGATGTGCAGCGTCTCGCCGGCCTTCACCGGCACCGCCTTGCCGCTCACCGGCTGCATGACGTGCTCGAAGCCCGCTTTTCCGTATTGCAGCTTCATTCGCGCTCCATGCCGAACAGCACGCGCGTGTACTCCCGGTACACGTTCAGGCACACCTCTTCCAGGGTCTTGCCGAAGGTTCCCTCGGCGAGCAGCTTGTTGAGCAGCACGAGCTGCTGCTCGGTGAAGCGCACTTTCAGTTTCTGCATCTCGACCTCCTAACGAACCAGCCGGGTCAGGCCCGTCGCCAGATCCGGGTACAGCATCACGAGCCCGATGTTGACGATGCCGATCACCACGTAAGGGATCGCGGCGCGGTACACCTCGGTGATCGGCGCCTGCGGCACGGCGCCCTTCATCACGAAAAGCAGCAGCCCGAAGGGCGGCGTCATGAGCGCGACCTCGAGGTTGAGCATCATGATCACGGCGAACCAGATCGGATCCACGCCGACCGCCTTGAGGATCGGCATGAAGATCGGCAGCGTGATCAGCATGATCGCGATCTGCTCCATGAAGCAGCCGAGCACCAGCACCACGAGCTGCATCAGGATCACCAGCACGATCGGCGCCACCTGGAAGGAGGTGATCCACTCGAGCAGCCCGCGGCTCGCGCCGGAGTAGGCGAGCAGCTGGCTGAAGCCGATCGCCGCGGCCATGATGGTGAGCATCATCACCGAGATGAACAGCGTGCCGCGCAGCGCCTTGACGACCCGCTCCCAGCTCAGGTCGCGGTACAGCGCGGCGAGGCCGAACGAGCCGACGCAGCCGAGCGCCGCCGCCTCGGTCGGCGTCGCCACGCCGATGAAGATGACGCCGACCACGAGGAACACGATGATCGAGAGCGGCGCCACGTAAAGCGCGAGCGCGACGAGCTTCTCGCGCGTGCTCCAGCGCTTCACGTCGTACGCCGGCGCGAGGCCGGGATCGCGCAGCGCGCGAAGGACGATGTACACGGTGTACAGCGCGGCGAGCACCAGGCCGGGCAGGATCAGCGCGACGAGCAGCTTGCCGATCGAGATCTTCGCCACCGCGGCGAAGATCACCGCCAGCGCGCTCGGCGGGATCAGCATCGCCAGCGCGCCGCTGCCCATGATCGGGCCCATCGAGAGATCGCTGGCATAGCCGCGGCCGCGCATCTCCGGCAGCAGCATCGTGCCGAGCATCGCGGTATTGGCCATCGTCGAGCCGGAGAGCGCGGCGAACACGGTGCCGCTCGCCACGGTGAGCAGGCTCAGGCGCCCGGGCACCCGGCCGAGCAGCTTGTCGAGCGCGCCGAGCGCGCGCGTGGCGATGTTCGAATGCCAGAGAATCTCGCCCATCAGGACGAACAGCGGTATCGGCAGCAGGCTGAACGAGGTCACCGAGCCGTAGATGTTGACCACCAGCTGGTGGAAGGCGCGCCCGCCGCCCTGCAGCAGCTCCGCGCCGACGATGTTGATGAGCAGGAAGCAGAAGGCCACCGGGATCCCGAGCGCCAGCAGCAGGATCACCGCGCCGAAGATCGCCAGCAGCGTGGCCCACCATTCCATTCAGGCTCGCCGCAGTGCCTTGCGCGCGAACTCGACCGCGCAGAGCGCGAAGCCGAGCGGGATGGCGGCGTAGACGAGGTACTGCGGCGTCTCGAGGATGTTCTCGATGATCGCGTGGCTGCGCCAGCTCTCGTAGGTGGCGATCGCGCCCCACCAGGCGATGAACGCGCAGACGAAAGCCACCACGGCGGCGACGACGCGCGCGAGCCGCGCGCGCCGGCGCAGCGGCAGCCGGCTGGTGAGCACGTCGATCATCACGTGCCCGTCGTGGCGCGCCAGCCAGGCCATGCCGAGGCAGGGGACGAAGAGCAGGATGTACTCCGTCACCTCGAACACCCAGGACAGCGGCCGGTTGAAGAAATAGCGGCTCGCCACGTCGAGCGTGACGAAGACGAGCGCGAAGACGAGCAGCGCCGCGGCAAGGACGGCGAGCGCGTCCTCCAGGCGGTCGAACGCGCGGCTCAACCGCCGAGCTGCTGGAGCTTCTCGAGAAGGCCGGGGCTCGCCTTGATCGCCGCGGCGTTCTTCTCCACGAAGTCCTCCCAGCCGGCGTCGTACGCGGTGCGGATGTACTTCTCGGCGTCGGCGGGCGAGAAGCGGATGAACTGCAGCCCGAGCTTCTTCAGCTTGGCGTCTTCCTTGGCGAGGTTCTCGGCCATGTACTTCTCGACGCGCCGCTCGAGCTCCGGGCCGATCTCGTCGAGCGCGCGGCGCACGTCCGGGGCGAGCCGGTCGTAGACCGCCTTGTTCATGAGGATGGCGCCGTCCAGCGAATAGAACGGGTGGTCGATCACGTACTTCGTGACCTCGTTCCAGCCGAAGACGTCGATCCCGGTGTAGGTCCAGCCGTAGCCGTCCACCACGCCGCGCTCCAGCGCGGTGTACACCTCGCCCGGCGCCATGTTGATCGGCGCGCCGCCGAGCGCCCGCACCAGCGGCGTATAGACGGGCGAGACGCGGATCTTCAGCCCGCGCAGGTCGGGCTTGTCGATCTTCTTCACCATGTAGATGCGGAACTTGTTGCCCCCGGCGGTATTGGCGAGATAGACGACGCCGCCCTGGTCGAGGTGGATCTTGCGCATCAGGTCGTAGTAGCCGCTCTTGCGCAGCTCGCTCGGCAGCTTCTTCGTGAACTGCACCGCCGCCGCGAGCGGCACTTCGGTGCGGTAGTAGGCCGCCGCGCCGAGCAGCACGTCCACCACGCCGTTCTTCAGCGCCTGGAACTGCTGGTTCGGGCCGGCGACCTCGGGGCCGCCGAGATAGCTCACGACGACCTTGCCTTTGAGCCGCTCGTTGACGAGCTCCTGGAAGGCGAAGAAGGCCTTCGAGAGGTCGTAGTCCGCGGTCCAGGGCGTGATGCCCTTCAGCACGACGGGCTGCTGCGCGAGCGCGCCGGCAAGCGGCGCGAGCGCGAGCGCAGCGGCAAGCAGCAATCTTCTCATCACGCTTCCTCCTCCCGGGAAGTACCGACGGCGCGTCCAGTCTACACGCCGCTCGGAAGCAGTGTCCACAACGCGCCTTCTATGCGACGCGAAACAGGCCGCGCTCGGCGCGGTGCAAACGCTCGAAGCCGGTCCGCGTCACGCGGATCATCTCGCCGACCTGCACGCCGGCGCTGTGGTCGCGGGTGACGGGATTCGGCTGCACCACGACGGTCATGTTCTCCTGCAGGGTCATGGCGGGAAGCGGGCCGGCCGGGCGGCTCTTGCTGCCGAGGATGGGCGGAAAGTAGCCGCCGCCGAAGCCGTGCACGAGGTCGTCGCAGACGGTGAAGCCGTTGTCCTCGATGACGCCCGCGGCTTCCACGATCTCCTGCATCGTGGTGCCGTGGCGAATGACGCCGGTGACGGCATCGAAGGCGCGCTCGGCGGTGTCGTGGAGCCTGCGGTAAAGGGGCGTGGCCTCGGCGCCGACCGTGAAGGTGCGCAGCACCTGGCCGGCGTAGTCCCAGAAGAAGGCCGAGAGCTCGCAGAAGACGACGTCGCCGCGCCGCACTTCGCGGCTCGAGTGGTACTGCGGCGGCACGAACAGCGCGGGATTCGCCATCGCGGTGCGCCCGATGTAGTGGATCATCGTCGTGCCGCCCAGGCCCACGTAGCCGCGCTCGACGAGGTTGCCGAGCTCGCGCTCGGTGATCCCGGGGCGGGTGCCCTCGAGCAGCGCGGCGAAGCCGCGGTCGCTGAGCGCGGCGCCGATGCGCAGCCAGTCGATTTCCTCCTCGGACTTGACCAGGCGCAGCCGGACGTACTCGGCGTCGAGGCTCTGCACGTGGAAGTGCTCCTCGAGCTGGCGCCACTTGGCGACATGCAGCGGCCCCATGACGCCGATGCGCCGGGCGCCGCGCCGCTTCAGCTCCTCGATGGTCCTGGCGATGCCCCGGTGCTCGCCCCAGTGCACCTCGACGCCGCGCGCCAGCTTCTTCGCCAGCGGCAGGTGGTTGTACCACTCCATGTACATCGTCATCGGCGCACCGGGGCTGAACACGGTGTAGGCCTCCTGGATGGCGGGCCAGCCGGTCACCCACTGGGTGACGTTGCCGGTGCGGTGGTCGGTCGACACCACGACGTGGTCGAGGTCGGCCTTCGCCATCACCTCGGCGATCGCCTTGTGGCGCCGCGCGTACTCGGCCTCGGAGAAGCGCGGATACTCCTGGCCGAGGATGGCCATCAGGCGCGGCTCGAGCTTGAGCTCCTTCATGGGGATTGTCCTGTCCGTTGCGTCAGTGCCACAGCCGCTCGCTCGCCAGCCGCGCGCCCTCGACCAGCGCGCCGAGCTTGCGCCAGGCGACTTCCGGGTCGAGCTTGCCGTGCCCGGCGTGCGTGCCGAAGCCGCAGTCGGTGCCGGCGATCACCCGCTCGCGCCCCACCAGGTCGGCGAACCGGCAGAGGCGCTCGGCCACCAGCTCGGGGTGCTCGACGTAGTTCGAGCACGAGTCGATCACGCCCGGGATCAGCACCTTGTCGTCCGGCAGCTGCGCCTCCTTCCAGATCGCCCACTCGTGGGCGTGGCGCGGGTTCGCCGACTCGAGCGAGATCGCCTGCGGCTTCGCCTTGAGCACGATCGCCAGGATCTTCGAGAGCTCGATGTCGTGGTCGTGCGGGCCCTCGTAGTTGCCCCAGCAGACGTGCATGCGCAGGCGCTCGGCGGGCAGGCCGGCGAGCGCGTGGTTCAGCGCCTCCACCTGGTGCTCGGCGCGCGCGAGGAACGCCTTCTCGCTCAGGTCCTGGAAGGCGGTGTGCCGGCCCATCGCCAGGTCGGGGCAGTCGACCTGCAGCAGGAAGCCGGCGCCGACGATCGCCTGGTATTCCTCGCGCATCGCCTCGGCGACCGCCTCTACGTACGCCTCGTGCGACGGGTAGTAGCGGTTCGGCTGGAAGACCGCGACCACGCCGGGCGAGGCGGCGTTGAGGAAGCCCTCGGCGACGCCCGCGGCGTCGAGCGCGGCGCGGAAGTTGGCGAGGTCCCGGGCGAGCGCGCTGCGGTCTTTCACCGCGACCGGGCCGATGCACGACAGCCGGCGCATCGCCTGCGGCCCGGTGAGCAGCGCCATCTTGCGGCGCAGCTCGGGGAAGTCGCGCAAATCGCGGTGCGGCCGGCGCTCGTTGTCGCCGCCGAAGCCCGAGAGCCGGTCCTTGACGTAGGTGGCGTAGCTGATCTTGCTCATCTCGCCGTCGCTCGGCACGTCGATGCCGAGCGCCTTCTGCCGGCGCACCGCCGCGGCGACCGCCTCGCGGACCACGCGCTCGCGCGCGGCGGCATCGTCCTCTTCGCCGTTCTCGCGCCGGCGCAGCGCCTCGAACACGGCGTCGGGCCGCGGCAGGCTGCCGACGTGCGTGGTGAGGAGGCGCCCGGCGTCGCGCGTCATCGCCCGCCCAGCGCCTTGATCGATTCCTCGCGCAGCAGGTCCCACAGCCGCCCGGTCACCGCGCCGAACTCCGGGCGCGAGACGATGCGGCTGTCGCGGCTGCGCGCCCAGCCGGTGGCGAGGACGTCGATGAAGCGTCCCGGGCGAGCCGACATCACGCCGACCCGGTCGGAGAGCATCGCCGCCTCGTCGAGCGCGTGCGTGATGAGCAGCACCGTCGCGCCGGTCTCGCGCCACAGGCGCAGCAGCTCGTCGCCCATCAGCAGCCGCGTCTGCTGGTCGAGCGCGCCGAACGGCTCGTCGAGCAGGATCAGGCGCGGCTGCAGCACCAGCGTGCGCGCGATGCACACGCGCTGGCGCATGCCGCCGGAGAGCTGCGCCGGATGGGCGCGGGAGAAGTCGAGGAGGCCCATGAAGGCGAGCGCGTCGCGCACCCGCCGCTCGGTCTCGGCCGCGTCCACGCCGGCGCGGCGCAGGCCGAAGGCGACGTTGTCCCACACCGTGAGCCAGGGAAAGCTCGCGTCCTCCTGGAACACCACGCCGATGCCGTCGGGCGGCTCGTTGCCGACCGGGCGGCCCTCGAAGGCCACCGTGCCCGCGGTGGGCTGCTGCAGCCCGGCGAGCAGCTCGAGCAGCGTCGACTTGCCGCAGCCCGACGGGCCGACCACCGAGAAGAACTCGCCGCGCTCGAGCGCCAGGTCGACCGGTCCGAGCGCGTGCACCTCGCCCTGGCCCTCGCGCGGCGGGAAGACGCGCGTCGCGCCGCGCAGCTCGGCATGCGTCTCGGCGCGCACCTAGCGGACTCTTCTTTCCAGGGCGAGCAGCGCCGAGTTGGCGAGCGCCGCGAACGCGAAGAGCAGGAAGGTGAGCGCCATGATCTCCACCACCTGGTGCGTGTCCATGGCGCGCACCAGGCTGTAGCCGATGCCGGAGGTCGAGGCGAACAGCTCGCCGATCAGCGTGCCGAGCAGGGTCACCGAGAAGCCGACGCGCAGGCCGGCCGCGATCTCGGCCGCGGCCGAGGGCATGAGCACGCTCTTCGCCGTCTGCCAGGCCGAGAGGCGCAGCACGCGCGCGGTCTTCAGGTGCACCGGCGGCACCTGGCGGATGCCGTTCATGGTGAAGATCGCCACCGGGAAGATGCCGTGGATCGCGCCGAAGGCCACCTTGGCCGAGAGGCCGAGCCCGAACAGCAGCAGGATCAGCGGATAGAGCGTGATCTTCGGGATCGAGTAGAGCGAGCCGAGGATCGGGTCGGCGACCTCGCCCGCGAGGCGCCGGAAGCCGAGCCAGATGCCGAGCGCGAGGCCGCTCGAGAGCGCCACCAGGCAGGCGAGGCCGAACGCCGTGCCGGTCTCCGCGGCGTGCTTCCAGAACGCGCCGCTCGCGAGCAGCTCGCCGGCGCGGCGCAGCGTCGCCGCCGGCGAGGCGAGCGCGTGCTCGCCGGCGAGCAGGAACAGGATCTGCCAGAGCGCCAGGAACCCGGCGGCGAGCAGCAGGTAGTCGACCCAGCGGCGCGTCATGCGCGGCCCCAGCGCCGGTGCAGCCGCTGCTCCCACGCGTGCAGCATCCCGTTCAGCACCATCACCGCGACGATGATGAGCAGCATCAGCGCGTACATGGTGCGCGTGTCGAAGTCGTTGTAGGCGAAGGCGATGCGCTTGCCCACGCCCGCGGTGGCGAGGATGAACTCGGCGGCCACCACGCCGATCACCGAGTAGGCCACCGCGAGCTTCATCCCGGTGACCAGGGTGGGCAGGGCGGCGGGCAGGCGCACGAGCAGCATGGTGCGCGCGCCGCCCAGGCGCATCACGCGCGCGGTCTTCATGAGCGCGAGCGGCACGCGGTCCAGGCCGATCAGCGTGTTGATGATCATCGCCACCACGCCGAACATCGCCCCCATGGCGATGAGCGAGGTGGCGCCGATGCCGAAGGCGACGATGAGCAGCGGGTAGAGCACGAAGGTCGGCACCGCGTAGTACGCCGAGAACAGCGGGTCGAGCGCGCGGCGCAGGCGCGGCAGGGCGTGCACCGCGGCGCCGATCGCGAAGCCGGCGACGATCGAGGCGGCGATCGCCGCGGCGGTGTTCTGCAGCGTGAAGCGGATGTCGCCGGCCACGCGGCCGCTCGCCAGCAGGCGCGCGAGCGAGAGCGCCATCTCGCTCGGCGCGATCAGCGTGTGGCGGCTCACCAGCCCCGCCCGGCAGAGCGCCTCGAGCGCGAGCACCACGCCCGCGATCAGCGCCACGCGCAGCCAGCGTACCGAGGCTGCGCGGCTCACAGCGGGCGCTGCAGGTCCTTCGGCAGGAAGCGCTGGTCGATGACGCTCTTCCAGTCCACCGGCTTGTCGACCTCGCCGATGAGCATCAGGCCGGCCGACATCTTCTCCAGGCCCGGCTTGTTGAAGTCGCCCGGCGACCATTCGCCCGGCATGGTGTAGTACTTCGGGAAGAACTTGGCCACGTCCTGCGGCTTCTGCTGCCAGACCTCGGCGTAGATCGCCTCGGCCTCCTTGCGGTTGCGGTAGACGAAGTCGACGCCCCGGCGCCGCACGCGGATGATCTTGCGCAGCTTCTCGGGCTCGCGCTCGGCGAACTCCCGGGTCGCCACGCCGACCAGCCAGGTGACCTGCGGGATGAGGTCGGCGAACTTGAAGATCACCTGGTACTTCTGCGGCTGCAGCGTGAGGATCGGGTCGATGAGCGGCGCGGCGTCGATGCCGCCCGCGGCGAGCGCGGTGAGCCCGGGGCCGAAGCCGCCGGTGGCGACCAGCTCGGTCTTGCCCGGGATGCCGGCGCTCTCGAGCGCGAGGCGCAGCAGCATCTCGCTGGTCGACTTCGGGCCGGTGTAGCCGGCCTTCCTGCCCACCAGGTCCTTGACGGTGCGGATCGGCTTGCCCGGCATGGTGACCAGCGCGATCTCGCCGATGTGGTGGCTCGCCGCGTTGACGATCTTGAGGTCGATGCCGGAGCGCATCGCCGCGAGCGCCGCCGAGGTCGCCACCTCGGCGTAGCCGAGCTCGCTCGCCAGCATGTTGCGCAGCGACGTGCCGCCGCCGGCGCCGGCGACGATCTCGTCGATGTCCAGGCCCTCGTCCTTGAAGTAGCCCTTCTTCATGGCGATCACCCAGGGCAGCGAGCCGGTGATGCGCCCGTATTGCGATACGGCGAGCTTCTCGGCGCTCGCCGCGGGCGCGAGCGCCAGGCTGGCCGCGGCGAGCGCGCCCGCGGCTGCGAAACTGCAGATCCCCCTCATCGTCCTCTCCTCGGTGGTCGGGTGCCGGCGAAGATACTATAAGACGATGCAGCGCAGCCGTGGCCGCATCCTCACCACGCACACGGGAAGCCTCCCACGGCCGGCCGACCTGATGGCGCTGCTCAACGCCAAGGAGCTCGGCGAGCCCTACGACGCGGCGGCGCTCGAGGCGCGGGTGCGGCGCGCGATCGCCGAGATCGTGCGCCGGCAGGTCGACGCCGGCATCGACATCGTCGACGACGGCGAGCACAGCAAGGTGAACTGGTGGGCGTACGCGCGCGCGCGGCTCTCGGGCCTGGAGGAGATCGACAGCCCGGTGCGCTTCCGCGGCGAGACGCGCGACTCGCTCGCCTTTCCCGGCGCCTACGCCGACATGAAGCTGATGCTCGCCGCGCGCTCGGGCGAGCTGGTGCCCAAGCGCACGGTGCGGCCGCGCGCCTTCGTCTGCGCCGGCCCGGTGCGCTACGTCGGCGTCGCGGAGCTGCAGCGGGACCTCGCCAACCTGAAGGCGGCGCTGGCCGCCAGCGGGCGCGACGAGGCGTTCGTCACCTCGGTGTCGCCGTCCAACCTGGAGCTCTACTACGAGAACCGGCACTACCCGAGCGACGAGCAGTACCTCGAGGCGCTCGCCGAGGCGATGCGCGTCGAGTACCTGGCGATCGTCGACGCCGGGTTCCTGCTGCAGATCGACGACCCGCGCATGGCGACGCACTACAACCGCGCGCCGGACGCGAGCATCGAGGAATGCCGCCGCTTCATCGCGCTGCGCGTCGAGGCGGTGAACCACGCGCTGCGCGGCATCCCCGAGGAGCGCGTGCGCTTCCACACTTGCTACAGCGTCAACGTCGCGCCGCGCGCGCACGACTTCGAGCTGCGGCACTTCGTCGACCTGATGCTGCGCGTGCGCGCCGGCGCCTATCTGGTCGAGGCGGCCAACCCGCGCCACGAGCACGAGTGGACGGTCTGGCGC
>DASVDO010000060.1:0-11298 GCA_036381055.1 Burkholderiales bacterium
AGCTGGGCTTCGAGGGCGGGCAGATGCCGCTGCACCGGCGCCTGCCCAAGCGCGGCTTCAACTCGCTCACCCGCGAGGACGTCGCCGAGGTGCGCCTCTCGGAGCTCGAGTCGCTGCAGGCGGGGGACGTGAGCCTGGCCACCCTGCAGGCGGCGGGCATCGTGCCGCGCAAGGCGCTGGGCGCGAAGATCATCCTCGCCGGCAAGCTGACGAAGAAGCTGAACGTGAAGGGCGACGTCAAGGCGTCGAAGGGCGCGCGCGCGGCCATCGAAGGCGCGGGCGGCTCGGTGGAAGTCATCGAGGCGCCGAAGGTCGAGCGGAAGAAGAAAGAGAAGAAAGCGAAGCAACCCGAACAGGGCGGAGAAAGCACCCAAGCCTGATGGCCACTGCGCTTCCCAACGTCGGCAAGGCGTCGCGCTACGGCGACCTCAAGCGGCGCCTGCTGTTCCTGCTCGGCGCGCTGGTGGTGTTCCGCATCGGCGCGCACATCCCGGTGCCCGGCATCGACCCGAACGTGCTGGCCGGCTTCTTCCAGGGGCAGCAGGGCGGCATGCTCGGCATGTTCAACATGTTCTCGGGCGGCGCGCTGCGGCGCTTCACCATCTTCGCCCTGGGCATCATGCCGTACATCTCCGCGTCGATCATCATGCAGCTGATGACGGCGGTGAGCCCGCAGCTCGACCAGCTGCGCAAGGAAGGCGAGTCGGGCCGGCGCAAGATCACGCAGTATACGCGCTATGGGACGGTGTTCCTCGCCCTCTTCCAGTCGACCGGCATCTCGATCATGCTCGAGTCGCAGCCCAACCTGGTGCTGGATCCGGGGCTCATGTTCCGCATCACCACCGTGACGACGCTCGTCACCGGCACCATGTTCCTGATGTGGCTGGGCGAGCAGATCACCGAGCGCGGCCTGGGCAACGGCATCTCGATCATCATCTTCGCCGGCATTGCCGCCGGGCTGCCGCACGCGGTGGCCGGGACGCTCGAGCTGGTGCGCACCGGCGCGCTGCACCCGCTCACCGCGCTGCTCATCGCCGCGGCGGTGGTGGTGGTCACCGGCTTCGTCTGCTTCGTCGAGCGCGGCCATCGCAAGATCCTGGTGAACTACGCCAAGCGCCAGGTGGGCAACCGCATCTACGGCGGCCAGAGCTCGCACCTGCCGTTCAAGCTCAACATGTCGGGCGTGATCCCGCCGATCTTCGCCAGCTCGCTGATCCTGTTCCCGGCGACGCTGCTCGGCTGGTTCGGCAGCCACGAGGGGCTGATCTGGCTGCGCGACATCGCCGGCACGCTGACCCCCGGGCAGCCGATCTACGTGCTGCTGTACGCGGGGCTGATCATCTTCTTCTGCTTCTTCTACACGGCGCTGCAGTACAACCCGAAGGAGACCGCCGACAACCTGAAGAAGTCGGGCGCCTTCGTGCCCGGCATCCGGCCGGGCGACCAGACGGCGCGCTACCTGGAGAAGATCCTCACCCGCCTGACGCTCGCCGGCGCGATCTACGTGACGCTGGTCTGCCTGCTGCCCGAGTTCCTGATCCTGCGCTGGAACGTGCCGTTCTACTTCGGCGGCACGTCGCTGCTGATCATCGTCGTGGTGACGATGGACTTCATGGCGCAGGTGCAGGCCTACATCATGACGCACCAGTACGAGAGCCTGCTGCGCAAGGCCAACTTCCGGGGAGGCCTGCCCGTCCGCTGATGGCCAAGGAAGACGTCATCGAGATGCAGGGCGAGGTGCTGGAGAACCTGCCCAACGCGACCTTCCGCGTGCGGCTGGAGAACGGGCACACCATCCACGCCTTCATCTCCGGGAAGATGCGCATGAACTACATCCGCATCCTGCCCGGCGACAAGGTGACCGTGCAGATGACGCCGTACGATTTGACCAAGGGCCGGATCACCTTCCGGGCGAAGTGAGGACGACATGAAAGTCATGGCATCGGTGAAGAGAATCTGCCGCAAGTGCAAGATCGTGCGGCGCAAGGGCGTGGTGCGGGTGATTTGCGCCGATCCTCGCCACAAGCAGAGGCAGGGATGACGACGCTCGCGCCGTCGAGGTTGATAACGCCTTGTTAACTCACATATAATCGCGGGTTCCCCATGGCACGCATTGCAGGCATCAACGTCCCCAATCACCAGCACGCCGAGATCGCGCTCACTGCGATCTACGGCATCGGCCGCTCGCGCGCGCAGGCGATCCTCGCCGCCGCCGGCGTGCAGGGCAACCGCAAGATCAAGGACCTGAACGACTCCGAGCTCGAGCGCATCCGCGAGAACGTCGCCAAGTTCGCCGTCGAAGGCGACCTGCGCCGCGAGGTGTCGATGTCGATCAAGCGGCTGATGGACCTCGGCTGCTACCGCGGCGTGCGCCACCGCAAGGGCCTGCCGGTGCGCGGCCAGCGCACGCGCACCAACGCGCGCACGCGCAAGGGGCCGCGCAAGGCCGCCGTCAAACTGAACGTTCCCGCAGGGAAGGCCGCATAACGCATGGCTAGCCGAAACACGCCGACGCGCCAGGAGCTGCAGCAGACCGCGGCCGCCCGCGCGCGCAAGAAGGTCAAGAAGAACGTCGCCGAGGGCATCGCCCACATCCACGCGTCGTTCAACAACACCATCGTCACGATCACCGACCGCCAGGGCAACGCGCTCGCCTGGGCCACCTCGGGCAACGCCGGCTTCAAGGGCTCGCGCAAGTCGACGCCCTTCGCCGCGCAGGTCGCCGCCGAGCGCGCCGGCCGCGCCGCGCAGGAGTGCGGGGTGAAGAACATCGAGGTGCGCATCAAGGGGCCGGGCCCGGGCCGCGAGTCCGCGGTGCGCGCGCTGAACGCGATCGGGCTGAAGATCTCCAGCATCGCCGACGTGACGCCGATTCCGCACAACGGCTGCCGCCCCCCGAAGCGGCGCAGGGTATAGACGCCATGGCCAAGAACCTCGACAAGTGCCGCCACTGCCGCCGCGAGGGCGAGAAGCTCTACCTCAAGGGCGAGAAGTGCTTCACCGACAAGTGCCCGGTGGAGCGGCGCGCCTACGCGCCGGGCCAGCACGGCCAGAAGAGCGGCGCGCGGCTCTCCGACTACGGCAAGCAGCTGCGCGAGAAGCAGAAGATGCGCCGCACCTACGGCGTGCTGGAGCGCCAGTTCCGCAACACCTACGCCGACGCGGCGCGCAGCAAGGGCGTCACCGGCGAGCGGCTGCTGCAGCTGCTCGAGTCGCGCCTGGACAACATCGCCTACCGCATGGGCTTCGGCGCCTCGCGCAGCGAGGCGCGCCAGGTGGTGCGCCACAACGCCATCCTGGTGAACGGCAAGCGGGTGAACATCCCGTCCTACCGGCTGCGCCCGGGCGACGTGGTCGAGGTGGCGCCCAAGGCGAAGTCGCAGCTGCGCATCAAGGCCGCCGCCGAGGCCGCCGAGTCGCGCGGCTTCCCGGAGTGGCTGGAGGTCGACGCCAAGGGCCTCAAGGGCACCTTCAAGTCGATGCCCGCGCGCGCCGACCTTTCCTCGACGATCAACGAGCACCTGGTCATCGAGCTCTATTCCAAGTAGTCACAGGACCCCTTACATGCCGCAATCCGGATTTCTCAAGCCCCGCATCGTCGACGTCCAGAACCTCTCGCCCAACCATGCGCGGGTGACGATGGAGCCGTTCGAGCGCGGCTACGGCCATACGCTGGGCAACGCGCTGCGGCGCGTGCTGCTCTCCTCGATGCCCGGCTACGCGCCGACCGAGGTGCAGATCGCCGGCGTGGTGCACGAGTACTCGACGCTCGACGGCGTGCGCGAGGACGTGGTCGACATCCTGCTCAACCTGAAGGGCGTGGTGTTCCGCCTGCACAACCGCGCCGAGGCGATCCTCACGCTGAAGAAGAAGGGCGACGGCCCGGTCACCGCGGCCGACATCGAGCCGGCGCACGACGTGGAGATCGTCAACCCCGACCACGTGATCGCCCACCTCGCCTCCGGCGGCAAGCTGGAGATGCAGATCAAGGTCGAGTCCGGGCGCGGCTACGTGCCGGGCAACATGCGCTACCTGCCCGAGGAGACCAAGGGCATCGGCCGCATCATCCTCGACGCGTCGTTCAGCCCGGTGCGCCGCGTGTCCTACGCGGTGGAGTCGGCGCGCGTCGAGCAGCGCACCGACCTCGACAAGCTGATCATGGACATCGAGACCAACGGCGCCATCGAGCCCGAGGAGGCGATCCGCTACGCCGCGCGCGTGCTGGTCGACCAGCTCTCGGTGTTCGCGCAGCTCGAGGGCACGGCGCTGCCCACCGAGCAGCCGAAGTCGCCGGCGGTGGACCCGATCCTGCTGCGCCCGGTCGACGACCTGGAGCTCACCGTGCGCTCGGCCAACTGCCTGAAGGCCGAGAACATCTACTACCTCGGCGACCTGATCCAGCGTACCGAGACGGAGCTCCTGAAGACGCCCAACCTCGGCCGCAAGTCGCTGAACGAGATCAAGGAGGTGCTCGCCTCGCGCGGGCTCACCCTGGGCATGAAACTGGAGAACTGGCCGCCGGCCGGTCTCGAGCACAGGACCTAGCCGCCATGCGTCACGGCCACGGCCTTCGCAAGCTGAACCGCACCTCGAGCCACCGGCTCGCCATGCTGCGCAACATGAGCGTGTCGCTGCTGCGCCACGAGGAGATCACCACGACGCTGCCCAAGGCGAAGGAGCTGCGCCGCGTCGTCGAGCCGATCATCACGCTGGGCAAGAAGCCCTCGCTCGCCAACCGCCGGCTCGCCTTCGACCGGCTGCGCGACCGCGCCATCGTGTCGAAGCTGTTCGACGACCTCGGCCCGCGCTACGCCAAGCGCAACGGCGGCTACCTGCGCATCCTGAAGAGCGGCTTCCGCAAGGGCGACAACGCGCCGCTCGCGCTGGTCACGCTGATGGACCGCGTCGAGCAGGCCGCCGAGCCGCAGGCGGGCGAGGCGAAGAAGCCGGCGAAGAAGAAGGCGAAGGAAGAGGCCGCGAAGGCCTAGCCGGGCTCGCCGAGCCCGGCGGCGCGCTCGGCCTGCCGGACGATGCTGAAGAAGTCCTCGTTCGCGAGCCCTGCCGCGATCATCTCGCGGTAGGCGCCCCGCACCAGACTCGCCAGCGGCACCGGCACGCCGGCTTGCTCGGCCGCCTGCACCACGAGGTCGAGGTCCTTGAGCACCAGGGAATTGGTCGCCGCCGGGGTGAAGTCGCGCCGCCGCAGCGGCTCGAGCTTGTACTTGACGAGCGGCGAGCCGACCACGCTCTCGCCCACCAGGTCGAGCAGCCTGCCCCAGTCGATGCCGCCCTTGCGCCCGAGCGCCAGCGCCTCGCCCATCATCCCCGCGGTCACCGCCACCATCAGGTTGACCGCCAGCTTGGCGTAGCGCGCTTCCTCGCCTTCGCCGAGCCAGATCTGCGCCCGGCTGTACGCCTCGAGCCCCGGCCGCGCCGCGTCGAAAGCCGACCGCTGGCCCGAGACGAAGGTGGTCAGCGTGCCGCTCTCGGCGAGCGCCGTGCTGCCCGAGATCGGCGCGCGCAGGAAGTCGATGCCGCGCGCGCCGAGCGACTGCGCGGCCTGCGCCGAGGCCTTCGGGCCGACGGTGGAGGTCTCGACGAGGATCGCTTCGCGCGGCAGGCGCCCGGCCGCGGCGGCCGCCACCTCGACCATCGCCGCTTCGGTGGGCAGCGAGGTGAAGACGAGCTCCGCCCCGTCGAGCGCGGAAGCGAAGTCCGGGGCGGCGGCGATGCCGCGCCCGGCCGCCATGCGCAGCCGCTCGGGGTTGATGTCGAATCCCTTCACCGCGAAGCCGCGCGAGGCGAGGCGGGCCGCCATCGGCAGCCCGATCAGGCCGAGGCCGATCCAGGCGATCCGTTTCATCGCTACCGGCATTCTAGGCGACCACGATGGCGCGGTAATCGTTGACGTTCGTGCGCGTGGGCCCGGTGAGGACGAGGTCGCCGAGCCCGCTGAAGAAGCCGTAGCTGTCGTTTTCGGCGAGCCGCCGCCGCGCGTCCAGCGCCCGGGCGTGCGCGCGGGCGAGCGTGTCCGGCGCGAGCAGCGCCCCGGCGTTGTCTTCCGAGCCGTCGATGCCGTCGGTGTCGGCGGCGATCGCCCAGACCTCCGGCGTGCCTTCCAGCTCCAGCGCCAGCGCGAGCAGGAACTCGCCGCAGCGCCCGCCGCGCCCGCCGCCGCCGCGCACCGTCACCGTGCACTCGCCACCCGAGATGAGCGCTACCGGCGCCCGCCACGGCCCCTCGTGGATCCGCACCTCGCGCACCAGCGCCGCCATCACCTTGGCCACCTGCGAAGCTTCGCCGGTCACCGTGTCGCCGAGGATCACCGCCGGGATGCCGGCGCGCCCGAACACCTGCGCCGCGGCTTCCAGCGAGCGGTGCGCGGTGGCGACGACACGGTTGCGGGTGCGGGAGAAGGCCGCGTGCCCCGGCTTCGGCGACTCGACCAGGGGGCCGGTGTAGTCGATGCGGTACCTGGCGAGCACGGCCCTGGCGTCGTCGACGCTGGTCGGGTCCGGCGCGCAAGGCCCCGAGGCGATGTGCGTCGGGTCGTCGCCGGTGACGTCGGAGATGATCAGCGCGACCACCGGCGCGCGCGACGCGGCGGCGAGCCGCCCGCCGTGGATCGCGGAAAGGTGCTTGCGCACCGTGTTGATCTCCTGGATCGACGCGCCGCAGCGCAGCAGCTCGCGCGTCAGCGCCTTGAGCGCCGCGATCGGCACGCCGGGCGCCGGCAGCGACAGCAGGCTCGAGCCGCCGCCGGAGAGAAGCGCGAGCAGCAGGTCGTCCTCGCCGAGCGCCTGCACGGCGGCGAGGATCTCGCGCGCCGCCGCCTCGCCTGCCTCGTCGGGCACCGGGTGCCCGGCCTCGACGACGCGCACCTTCTGCGTCGGCAGGCCGTGGCCATAGCGGGTCACGGCGATGCCGGAGAGGGCGGCGGGCCAGTGCTGCTCCACCGCGAGCGCCATGGATGCCGCGGCCTTGCCGGCGGCGGCGACGAAGGTGCGCCCCTTCGGCGGTGACGGCAGATGCGCGGCGAGGATCTTCAGCGGGTCGGCGGCGGCGACCGCCGCGCGGAAGCTCTCCTCGAGGAGCGCCCGCATTACGCGGGCGCGAAGGTCATTCTCGCGGCGTCCGGGCCGAGCAGGAAGGCGCGCGGGTAGACCTCGCCGAAAGCCTGCTTGATCGCTTCGGCGGGCACGTCGGCGAACGCGCCCCGCTCGCGCACGTACTCCATGTGCCGGCGGTTGTCCTCGTCGAACGGATGGAAGATCGAGTCGTTGACGCCGTCGAACTCGAGCGGCCTGACGCGGAAGCGCGTGCACAGGGCGAGGTTGAAGGCCGGCGTGGCCTTCACCCATCTGCCCTCCAGATGCAGCTCGGTGTAGCCGTGGTAGACGAAGAGGTCGGTGCCGCCCATCTTCGCCGTGAGCTCGGGCGTGGTGAGGTGGTTGCGCACGTCGGCATAGCCGACCCGCGCCGGGATGCCGGCCACGCGCGCGCACGCGGCGAGCAGCGCCGCCTTGGGCACGCACCAGCCCGAGCCGCGCTCGAGGCACACCGAGGCGCGGTAGGTCTCGTCCAGCGTGAAGTTCTGGAACGGGTGATAGCGCACGCCGTCGCGCACCGCGTAGTAGAGCGCGACCGCCTTGTCACGCGCGCTGCCAGCGCCGGCGTTGGCGCGCGCGAACTCGACGACGCGGGGATGATCGCTGTCGACGAACCGTCCGGGCTGCAGGTAGGGATTCATTTGTCCAGTTTCATCAGCTTGCGCAGGCCGCGGTAAAGCGGGCTGGCGTGGTCGGCGAGGCCGTCGAGCACGGAGAAGTGATGGTATCCCGGCATGGCGATGTCGCCGGCGAACGCGCCGCGCCAGTGCGTGCGCAGCAGCGCGTTCTGGCGCAGGAACTCGCTCGACTCGTCGCCGCCGACGCAGGTCATGACCGGCGCGCGCGTGGCGGGGGGCATGAACGCCGGCGAGAGCTCGAGCGCCGAGGCGTCGTCGAGCTTGAGGTCGGCGTTCAGCCAATCGACCTGGACGATCGGCCGCAGGTCGTACAGCCCGCTGATCGCCAGGCCGCCTTTCCACAGGTCCTTCGGCAGCCGCGCGTCGAACACCGGCCAGAGCGCGCACATCAGCATCGCCGTGAGGTGGCCGCCGGCGGAATGCCCGGACACGAAGAGGCGATCCTGGTCCATGCCGTAGTCCTCGGCGTGCAGCCACAGCCAGCGGCTCGCGCGCAGCATCTGGCGCACGATCTCGTGCATCGTCACGTGCGGGCAGAGGTCGTAGTTCACCACCGCGAGCGAGATGCCGCCGTCGACCAGCGCCGGCGCGAGCCACGAGAAGTCGCGCTTGTCGAGCGAGCGCCAGTAGCCGCCGTGGATGAACATCAGGCACGAGCCGTCGCCCTTGCGCGCCGGGAAGAGATCGATCGTCTCGCCCGGCATGTCGCCGTAGCGCAGGTCGAGGTGCGAGCTCATGCGGCGCCGCGCCACCTCCGAGTCCTCGGCCCAGCGCGTCAGGTAGACGGCGTGGTCGGGCACCAGCTCGCGGTTGTTGTAAAGCCGCGAGAGGCTCGCCGCGTCGGCGACCACGTTCATCCGCGGCTTTCCCGCCACAAGCCCATCGCCTCCTGGCCCGGGCGATCGGAGAAGGAGAAAAGCACCGTTGCGGCGCTCGCCGCGAAGGCGGTCGGCGTCCACGACGGCACGACGAAGGTGTCGCGCGGCTCGAAGGCGAAGGTCTCCTCGCCGATCGTCACGCTGCCCTCGCCCTCGACCACCGAGTAGACCGTGCCGTCGGTGGAGCGGTAAGGCTGCGAGCGGAAGCCCGCCGGCAGGCGCTGGATGAAGGCGGCGATCGTGGGCATGGCGTGGCCGCCGGTGAGCGGGTTCACGAACTGCATCTTCCAGCCGTGGCAGGGGTCGGGATCCTGGTCTTTCGCCAGGCGCTCGAGCGCCTCGCGGCTGCGCGCGTAGGGATAGTTGAAGACCGGCGAAGTGCGCCCGAAGGGCGGCGTCGCGCCGAGCGGCACGAGCCCCTGCCCGTAGCGGGCGGCCGCGGCGCCTTCGCTGCGCGTCACCGGCTGCACCTCCTCGGGGTACTTCTCGTGGAACTGCGCGCCGAAGAGCTGCACGATGCGTATGTCGAGCCCGTCCAGCCAGACCACCGGCTCGCTGCCCGGGTTGCCGTGGTCGTGGAAGGTCCACGACGGCGTGATGATGAAGTCTCCCGGGTGCATGGTGGTGCGCTCGCCGTCCACCGCGGTGTAGGCGCCCGAGCCCTCGACGATGAAGCGCAGCGCCGACTGCGAGTGGCGGTGGCTCGGCGCGATCTCGCCGGGCAGGATGAGCTGCAGGCCGGCGTACAGGCTCTGCGTGATCGCCGACTCGCCGCGCATGCCGGGGTTCTCCAGCACCAGCACCCGGCGGACCGCCTCCCGGGCGGTGATCAGCTTGCCGGCCTCCATCAGGTAGGGTCGGATATCGCGGTATTTCCAGATCGCCGGCCGGCACGGCGTCGCCGGCCGGTCCGGGATCAGCGCGTGCAGCACCTCCCAGAGCGGCGCGACATGGTGCTTGTCCATGCGCCGGTACAGGTCCTGGCGCGGAGAAGCGGCGGTCTGCGGAACGCTGGCCATGGCGATGCCTCGAAGGGAAAATTCTACGTACGCGCGACCGGCTTGAGCCAGACCACCGGCTTGCCGAGCGTCGCGCCGAGCGCCTTGCCGTCAGGGTCGGCGAGCGCGGCTTCGCGCGCCTTCCTTATCGCCCGCGCCTGCTCGGCGGCGCTCGCCGTCGCCGGGTTCTCCACGAGGGCGTCGAGGATGGCAAGGAAGTTGCCCTTGCCGCGGCGGTGCGTTTCGCCGTATCCCTTGATCAAGCGGGCGCATTCGGCGATCTCCCAGGCGAGGCCCGCGTCGCGCTTCGCGGCCTCGGCGACGCGCGCGAGCCAGCGCTCGATCAGCGCCTGCTCCTCGCGGTAGCGGTAGCTCATCGGCCGCAGCGGCCGCAGCCAGGCGAGCGAGCGCACCAGCAGCCAGCCGGGCAGGCTGGACGTCTTGATATGCATGCCGACGTTGTAGGCATCGAGCTTGCCGCGCCGCTCGGCCCAGGCGACGAGCCGCCGGCCGAGGAAGTGGGGCAGGATCGAGGCGAGCTCCTCGACGCCCGGCTTGAGGTAGTCGATCACGATCACCGGCTCGCCGTCCTTCGCGCCCGCTTCGCGGCGCACCCGCTCGAAGCGGCTGCGCCGCGTTTTCAGGTCGGCGACGCGGATGATGTCCTCGTAGCTCATCCAGGTGGCGAGGTGGCGCGCCACCGTGGCGGCGAGCCTGCGCTCGCCGGCGAGGAAAGGCTGCAGCCGCCGGCGATAGAGCTCGGCGTAGCGCTCGTTCTGGTAGTCCTTCAGCCGCTCCTCCGCGAGCGCGGTGATCTCTTCCAGCTCGGTGGCGCGCCGCGGCGGCGCCGGCGGCTGTGGCGCGGCGCGCTCGCCGCGCGCGATGGCGAAGCCGGCGGCGAAGCCGCGCAGGCTCGCCTCGGCGCCGCGCCCGCCGCGGCGGATCGCCTGCTCGCAGGCCTCGCGCGACAGCGGCAGCGCGCCGCTTCCCGCCATCGCGCCGAAGAGCACCGCGTTGATCACCGTGCCGCTTTCCTGCGCCAGCGCGCGCATGTCGAAGAGCAGCGCGCGCTTGGCGAGCTGCCGGGCGGCGGCGAGCACCTTGTCGCTGTCGAAGCGCCCGTCGGCCATCTGCATCTTCTCCGCCGTCGCGTAGATGCGGTGCGTGGAGGCGATGAGCGTGGTGCGCTCCGGGCTCACGTAGCCGTTGATCATGGCGCGGCCCGCTTCGACGAGCTCGGAGGCGACCATCATGTCGACGTTGCCGGGACTCGGGGTAAGCGAGAGAACCGGCTCCTTGCCGCCCAGGGCGCCTCTTTCCTGCGGGAAGATCTCCAGGTAGTAGGTGGTCGCGCCGGTGCGCTGCGCGACGCCCGGGATCGAGGTCGCCTGCGCGGGAAAGCCGGCCTGCGTGGCGGCTTCCATCAGCCAGTCGGCCATCACGCCGCCGCCTTCGCCGCCCAGCGCGGCGATGAGGATGGTGATCGGGCGCTCGGGGGCGTTCACAGGAGCCTCGCCACGAGCCTGTCCCAGGCGCTCGGGTTCTGCACGATTTCGGCGCGGTAGAACGACGGGCAGAGCACCGCCGCGTGCGCGTTCTCGCCGCACAGGCCGCAGCCGACGCAGCCGTCGATCACGGTGGCCACCGGGTCGGTGCGCAGGGGATCGGGGTTGTC
>DASVDO010000061.1:0-6008 GCA_036381055.1 Burkholderiales bacterium
GCCTGGACCTGGGAAGTGGAGCTGCGGCCGTGGGTGGAGCGCTTCTGAAGAGCTTCGTCTACCAGGCGCAGCCGGTGCGCGTCGTGTTCGGCGCCGGCTCGCTCGCCCAGCTTCCCGCCGAGGTCGAGCGCCTCGGCGCGAAGCGCGTGCTGATGCTTTCCACGCCCGGCCGCGCCCGCATGGCGCAGGAGGCGGCGAAGGACCTGCCGCTCGCCGGCGTGTTCGACGAGGCGGCGATGCACACGCCGCTCGAGCTCGCCGAGAAGGCGCGCGCGCGCGCCGCCGAGCTCGGCGCCGACTGCTGCGTCGCCTTCGGCGGCGGCTCGACCATCGGCTTCGGCAAGGCGATCGCGCTCACCTCGTCGCTGCCGGTGATCGCGGTGCCGACGACCTACTCGGGCTCCGAGATGACCACCATCTGGGGCGTCTCGCAGGGCGGGGTCAAGAAGACCGGGCGCGACCCGCGCGTCGCGCCGAAGACGGTGATCTACGACCCGCAGGTGACGCTCGGCCTGCCGGCCGCCACCTCGGCGGCAAGCGGCATGAACGCGATCGCGCATTGCGTCGAGGCGCTCTACGCCCACGACGGCAACCCGGTGATCTCGCTCATCGCCGAGGAGGGCATCCGCGCGCTCGCCGCGGCGTTGCCGCGCGTGGTCTCCAACGGCAACGACCTCGAGGCGCGGAGCGAGGCGCTGTACGGCGCCTGGCTCGCCGGCCTGTCGATCGCCACCACCAGCGTGGCGCTGCACCACAAGCTGTGCCACGTGCTCGGCGGCCTCGGCCTGCCGCACGCCGAGACGCATTCGGTGGTCCTGCCGCACGCCATGCGCTACAACGCGCAGGCGACGCACGAGGCGATGGGACGCGTCGCGCGCGCGATCGGCGCGGTCGACGCGCCGGCCGGCATCTGGGACATCCAGAAGGCGCTCGGCGTGCCGATGCGGCTCGCCGAGCTCGGCCTGCAGGAGGCGGACCTCGAGCGCGCGGCGCGCATCGCCGTGGAGGCGCCGTATCCGAACCCGCGCAAGGTGGAGTACGGGCCGGTGCTGGAGCTCCTGCGCAGCGCATGGCAGGGACGCCGCCCGTGACCCGGCCCCGGCCGCAGGTCGTCGTCGTCGACGACGACGAGTCGTTCCGCGACCTGATCCGCCTGCACCTGGGCAACGCCGGCTACGAGCCGCTGATGGCCGAGGACGCCGTGGCGGCCGGCCACCTGATCCTGAAGAGCCGGCCGGCGATGGTGCTGATCGACGTGAAGATGCCCTACATGGACGGCTACGAGTTCGCCGCGGCGCTCAAGGCCGATCCGCAGACGCGCGACATCCCGATCGCCTTCGTCACCATCGACGAGAACGTCGCCGAGCGCGCGCGCGAGCTCGGCGCGGTCGCCTACCTGCGCAAGCCGGTGCGCGCCGACAAGCTGCTCGAGGTCGTGCGGCTGTTCGTGCCGAACGAGTCGTAGCGCGCCCGGCCGTGGCGCCGGCGTTCGCGCAGCTCCTCGCCCGCGAGATCGCGGCGAGCGAGCGCCGGCGCATGGCCATCCTGGCGGGGCTGTTCGGCGCGCTGGCGCTGCTTTTCCCGCTGCTGGTGCTCGCGTTCCGCGAGTACTACCTGAGCCTGTTCGGCAGCTACCGCATCGTCGCGCGCGTGGCGCTCGCCTGCCTGGGGCTGGTCGCCTACGAGCTCGCGGTGCGCGCGGTCGTCGCCCGCCGCCTGGCGCGCGGCGGCGTGCCGCCGCAGGCGCTGCGCTACCTGAACGCGCTCGTCGAGACGAGCATCCCGACGCTGTTCGTGGCGCTCGCCGCGCGCGACATCCCGCCGGTCTACGCGCTCGAGGGGCCGCCCGCCTTCCTGTACGCGGTGTTCATCGTGCTCTCGACGCTGCGGCTCGATTTCACGCTGTCGCTCTTCACCGGCCTGGTCGCCGCGGCCGAGTACCTGGCGCTCGCCGCGGTGTACGTCCCCGACGCGGCGATGCCGCAGTCGTACGCCGCCAAGGCGACGCTGCTCGCGCTCACCGGGCTCGCCGCCGCCTTCGTCGCGCAGGAGGTGCGCCGGCGGGTGGAGGGCGTGCTGCGCTCGATGGAGGAGCGGAGCCGCGCGGTCGCCGCGTTCGGCCAGCAGGTCTCGCCCGAGATCGCCGAGGCGCTGCTCGCGGGCGGCGGCGCCATCGAGAGCCGGCGCGCCTTCGTCTGCGTGCTGTTCATGGACATCCGCGACTTCACGCGCACGGTGGAGCACAAGACGCCTCAGGAGATCGTCGCCTACCAGAACGCGGTGTTCGCCGCGGCGGTCGAGAGCATCCACGCGCAGCGCGGCATCGTCAACCAGTTCCTCGGCGACGGCCTGATGGCGACCTTCGGCGCGCCGGTCGCCACGGGGCGCGACTGCGCCAACGCGCTCGCCGCGGCGCGCGCGCTGCTCGCGCGCATCAAGCGGCTGTCGCGGCGCGGCGCCATCCCGCCGACGCGCGTCGGCATCGGCCTGCACGCCGGCGAGGCGGTGGTCGGCAACATCGGCTCGGAGGCGCGCCGCCAGTACTCGGTGAGCGGCAACGTGGTGATCGTCGCGGCGCGCATCGAGCAGCTCAACAAGGAGTACGGCTCGCAGCTGCTCGTCTCGGCGGAGGTGCTGCGCGCCGCTGGCGAGGTGCCGCCCGAGGACGGCGCGCTCGGGCCGGTGCGGGTGAAGGGCCGCGACGCGCCGGTCGAGCTCTACCGGCTGGCGTGACCGCCCGGCGCTAGCCGCGCCGCGTCGCCGCGACCAGCTCGCGCCGGATCTCGCGCAGCTTGGCCTTGACGCGCAGGGCGTTCTCCTTGCCGATGCGCAGCAGGATCTTCTGCCCGGCCGAGCGCGACTCGAGGTCGGGGTCGGCGAACTGGTAGAGCACCTTCGGGCGCACCAGCGCGATCGGGCCGTCGATCTCCGGCGCGGCGAGCATGTCGTCGATCGCCTGCATCAGGCGGTCGTTGAAGTACTCGCCGGGATAGCCGAGCTCCTCGTAGGCGCGCTGGAAGAGCGGATAGGCGCGCACGTAGCTGCGCACCAGCTCGCGCGCGTCGATCGACTCGAACACGCGCACGTAGGGCGTGTAGCGCGCGAAGTTGGCGCGGTCTATCGTCGGGTTCTCGCCGCCCGAGGCGACGAAGCTGCCGCGCACCGGTTGCAGCGGCATCAGCCGCTGCGAGGCGGTGGGCCGCGGCAGGTTGTCCACGGTGGCGACGATGCGGCGCACGAGCTGCGCCGGGATCACCGACTCGGCGAACGCCTTGCGGCCGATCAGGCCGGCGACCGATTCGCGCATCATCGAGTCGCTGTGCTCGAGGGCGGGCAGCGAAGGCGCCGGCGGCTGCGCCGCGCTGTCGAGGGGATGGCGCACCGCCGGCTCCGCCGGCGGCGGCGGCACGGGCGGCGGCGCCTCGGCGAGCTGCTGGGGCGCGCCGGGCGGCGTCGGCGAAGGCAGCTCGAACGGCAGCTCGCCGCGCGTCTCGATCACGTAGTAGGCGACCGCGGCGCACACCACGACGGCGATCACCAGGGCGGGCAGCCAGAAGTCCGCCGCACTGCGCTGCGGCCGCATCAGCGGGCGGTCGTCGTCGCGCACGGACCATTGTTCCACGCGCGAAGCTTAGCGCAACTCTCGTTAAGAATGCCTTAACTTCACCGTCGCTTCCGGATCAACCGCCAGGCTGACCTGCGGATTGGTCGCCGCCGAGCGGATGTGCTTCGCCAGCGCGATGATCATGCGCTGGCGCTCGCGCTTCAGCTCGCCGGGCCATTCCCGGAGCGTGAGCCGCGCCTGCTCCTCGATGATGTCCAGCTTCGCCAGCAGCTCTTCCCGGTCCTCGGTTCTTATCGTCACGCGACGCTCCGCTCGTGATGGGTCGTTCAGCTCAGGCGCCGGTCGATCGGCCGGATCGTCGCCTCGGGATCGCACGCCGCCGTTTCGTTGAGCAGCCAGCGGAGGTTCTTCGCGAGCGAGATGATCATGCGCTGGCGCTCCTTGCCGAGATGGCGGGGGAACTCGTCGAGCGTGAGGCGCGCCTGCTCCTCGATCAGCTCGAGCTTCGAGAGCAGCTCTTCTGTTTCCACTGGTGGCTCCAGCTTCTTCGTTATGAGTGCGCGGCCAGCCTAGCAAAGCTTTTTCCGGCGTGCATTTTGTCGCCGGGGCACGACAGTCAGAGCCGGGCGATATCGGGAAGGCGGATGGGCCGCGCCTGCTCGAACGCGCGCGCCGCGCGCAGCACCAGCGCGTCGTCGTACTTGCGGCCGACGATGTGCAGGCCGACCGGCAGGCCGGCGCGCGTGAAGCCGCAGGGAATGGAGGCCGCCGGCTGCTGGGTCAGGTTGAAGGGGAAGCTGAAAGGCGTCCAGTCGATCCAGCGCTTCTTGCCTTCGGGAAACTCGGCCCCGGCGTCGAAGGCGGCGACCGCGAGCGTCGGCGTGACGAGCAGGTCGTAGTCGCGGTGGAAGAGGTTCATGTGCGCGCCGAGCGCGCCGCGCTTGAGCTGCGCGTCGAGCACGTCGGCGACGCCCAGGCGCTGGCCGATCGCGGCCACTTCCAGCAGTCCCGGGTCGACCAGCTTGCGCTTCGCCGCCGGGATGCCGCTCACCAGGAACGCGGCGCCCGAGAACCACTGGGTGCGGAAGATCTCCTCCGGGTTGGCGAAGCCCGGGTTCTTCTGCTCCACCTTCGCGCCCAGCGCGGAGAACACGCCGACCGCCTCGGCGACGAGCGACGCCACTTCCGGGTCCACCTCGGCATAGCCGAGGTCGGGCGACCAGGCGAGGCGCAGGTCGCGCACGCCGGCGTCGAGGCCGGTGCGCCAGTCGCGCGCCTCGAAGGGCAGGGCGTGCCAGTCGCGTGCGTCGGGAAGCGCGATCACGTTCAGCATCAGCGCCGCGTCGGCGACGCTGCGCGTGATCGGCCCGACGTGCGCGACGGTGCCGAAAGGCGAGAGCGGCCACGCCGGCACGCGGCCGAAGCTCGGCTTCAGGCCGAACAGGCCGGTGAAGCTCGACGGGATGCGGATCGAGCCGCCGCCGTCGGTGCCTACCGCGAGCGGCCCCATGCCGGCCGCCACGGCCGCCGCGGCGCCGCCCGAGGAGCCGCCCGGCGTCTTCGCCGGGTTCCAGGGGTTGCGCGTGATGCCGGTGAGCGGGCTGTCGGTGACGCCCTTCCAGCCGAACTCGGGCGTCGTCGTCTTGCCGAGCAGCACGGCGCCGTGCTCGCGCAGCCGCGCCGTGACCGGCGCGTCGTCGTTCCAGGGGCCTTCGCGCTCGATCGTCTTCGAGCCGCGCAGCGTCGGCCAGCCCCGGGTGAGGATCAGGTCCTTGATCGACACCGGCACGCCGTCGAGCAGCCCGCGCGGCTGCCCGGCGAGCCAGCGCGCCTCCGATTCCTTCGCCTCGTCGAGCGCGCTTTCCGAGACCAGGCAGAACGCGTTCAGCTTCGGATTGAGCCGCTCGATGCGCTCGAGCACCGCGCGCGTCGCCTCGACCGGCGAGAGCTCGCGCTTGCGGTACGCCTCGAGCAGCTCGACCGCCGTCAGCCGGCAAAGGTCCATGCCAGATGGGTGACTGTCACCCTTTTCGGTCGGCCCGGGCGCGCGCCAGCGCCTTCTCGCGCCACATCGGCCAGGCGCGCTTGTAGTCCTGCACCGGTGAGGATGCTTCGACCTCTTTTTTATCCATGAAATTTATCTTTGGTGAAAGCAGGCGGGCCTGCATCTGCATGATCGCGCTCATCTCGAGGTAGATCGAGCGGCCGACCGAGCGCATCAGGTTCTCGCCGGTGACCGCGGCGCCGTGGCCGCGCATCAGCGCAGCCGAGCTCTTGCCGAGCGTCTTCGCCAGCGCCTTGCCGAGCTTCGGGTCGCTGACCAGCAGGTCGGAGCCCTTCTTCACCTTGCGGATCTCGAAGTTCGGCAGTCCGTCGCCGATGAACGAAGCCATGTGGAACAGCGCCTTCATCGGCACGCCGGTGACGCTGAACGGGATGACCG
>DASVDO010000062.1:0-13860 GCA_036381055.1 Burkholderiales bacterium
AGACGCACGAGTACACCGACATGTACCCGGGCATGGCGAAGCAGGCGCGCGACGAGGGCTTCGGCGAGATCGCCGACTGGTTCGAGACGCTCGCCAAGGCCGAGAGGAGCCACGCCAACCGCTTCCAGAAGGCGCTGGACGGCCTGAGTGATTAGCCGCGACAGCCTGCTCTCGCTCGAGGCGTACGCGCGCGAGCGCAACGCCTTCCGGGCGAGGGTGATCGAGCACAAGAAGCGCCGCACGGTGCACCTGGGCGAGCACGTCACGCTGCAGTTCGAGGACGAGCTGACGATCCGCTACCAGGTGCAGGAGATGCTGCGCATCGAGCGCATCTTCGAGGAAGAGGGCATCCGGCACGAACTGGAGGCCTACAACCCGCTGGTGCCCGACGGCAGCAACTGGAAGGCGACGATGATGATCGAGTACCCGGACCCGGAGGAGCGCAGGCGCATGCTCGCGCGCCTGAAGGGCATCGAGCGGCGCGTCTGGGTGCAGGTGCAGGGCTGCGAGCGCGTGACGGCGATCGCCGACGAGGACCTCGAGCGCGAGAACGAGGAGAAGACCTCGTCGGTGCACTTCCTGCGCTTCGAGCTCGACCCCGGCATGCGCGCCCGGCTGCGCCAGGGCGCCGGGGTCACGGTCGGCGTCGACCATCCGGAGTACCGCGCGGTCGCCGAGCTGCCGCCGGCGGTGCGCGAGGCGCTCGTCGCCGACCTCGCTTGAGCGGCGCGCGCCTGCTCGCCGTCGCGGCGCTGCTCGCCGGCTGCTCCGGCGCGCCGCTGCAGAGCGACTGGGAGCGCGAGCACCTGCCGGCCCTGGCGGCCGAGCAGGAGCCCGCGCCGCCGCCTTTTCCGCGCGCCGCCGACCTGGCGGCGATCGACGTGCCCGGCGCCGGTGCGTTCCGCTTCTACGTCGACGCGCGCACCTTGTCGGTCGGCCGCGACCGCATCGTGCGCTACGTGCTCGTCGCGCGCAGCGCGAGCGGCGCCGAGAACGTCAGCTTCGAGGCGATCCGCTGCGCCACGCGGCAGTACCGCATCTACGCCATCGGTCACCGCGACGGCACCTGGGGCGGCAGCCCGACCGAGTGGCGCACCCTGCGCGGCTCGGCCGTGCCGCCGGCGCGCCGCGCGCTCTACCAGGACTACTTCTGCGCCGACGCGATGCCGGTGCGCGACACGGAGGAGGCGCTCGCGGCGCTGCACCAGGTGCGCCGCACGCGCGACGTCACCGACTAGAGCAGCACCAGGTTATCGCGGTGGATGAGCTCGGGCTCGTCCACGTAGCCGAGGATCGCCTCGATCTCGGACGAGGGCCGGCGCATGATGCGGCGCGTCTCCTCGGCCGAGTAGTTCACCAGCCCGCGCGCCACCTCGCGCCCGCCGGGGTCGATGCAGGCGACCACCTCGCCGCGCTGGAACTCGCCCGATACCGCGGTCACGCCGATCGGCAGCAGGCTCTTGCCGTCCTGGCACAGCGCCTTGACCGCCCCGGCGTCGAGCGCCAGCCGCGCCGCCACGGTGAGATGGTCCGCCAGCCACTGCTTGCGCGCCGCGAGCGGCACGGTGCTCGCGCGCAGCAGCGTGCCGAGGCGCTCGCCGCGCGCCAGGCGCAGCAGCACGTCGGGCTCGCGGCCCGAGGCGATCACGGTGTGCGCGCCGCTGCGCGCCGCGCGGCGCGCGGCGTGCAGCTTGGTGAGCATGCCGCCCTTGGCGATCTCGCTCGCCGAGCCGCCGGCCATGGCGTCGAGCCGCGGGTCGCCGGCGTCGGCTTCCTCGATGAGCCGCGCGCCGGGATGGCGGCGCGGGTCGGCGTCGTAGAGCCCGGCCTGGTCGGTGAGGATGACCAGCAGGTCGGCCTCGACGAGGTTGGTCACCAGCGCGCCGAGCGTGTCGTTGTCGCCGAACTTGATCTCGTCGGTGACCACCGTGTCGTTCTCGTTGATCACCGGGATCACCTTCAGCGCGAGCAGCGTGCGCAGCGTCGAGCGCGCGTTAAGGTAGCGCTGCCGGTCGGCGAGGTCGGCGTGGGTCAGCAGCACCTGCGCGGTGTGCAGGCCGTGGCCGCGGAAGCAGCTCTCGTAGCCCTGCACCAGGCCCATCTGCCCGACCGCCGCGGCGGCTTGCAGCTCGTGGATGCTCTGCGGCCGGCGCGTCCAGCCCAGGCGCTGCATGCCCTCGGCGATCGCGCCGCTTGACACCAGCGTCACCTGGCGGCCGGCGCGCACCAGCTCGGCGATCTGCGCGCTCCAGCGCTGGATCGCCGCGGCGTCCAGGCCGCGGCCCCGGTCGGTGACCAGCGACGATCCGACCTTGACGACCAGCGAGCGTAGGGCGGCGGCGACGCTCACGGCGAGAGTTCCCGGGCGATCGCCCGGGTCAGCGCGGCGCATCCTTCACCGCTCAGCGCCGAGATGACGAACCAGGGCCGCCGCCAGCGCAGCCGCGCCACGAGGGCGGCGGCCCGCTGCGGGGCGTCGGGCACGGCGTCCTTCTTGTTGAACACCAGCCAGCGCGGTTTGCGGAACAGCGCCGGGTCGTAGCGCTTGAGCTCGGCGGCGATCACGCGCGCGTGCGGCACGGCGTCGGGGTCGGTCAGATCGACCAGATGCAGCAGCAGCCGCGTGCGCGCGAGGTGGCGCAGGAACTGGTGGCCGAGCCCCGCGCCCTGCGCGGCGCCTTCGATCAGGCCGGGGATGTCGGCGATGACGAAGCTCCTGTCGCCGACGCGCGCCACGCCGAGCGAGGGGTTCAGCGTGGTGAACGGGTAGTCGGCCACCTTGGGCCGCGCCGAGGACACGGCGCGCACGAGCGACGACTTGCCGGCGTTCGGCAGCCCGAGCAGGCCGACGTCGGCGAGCAGGCGCAGCTCGAGCACCAGGCGCCGGCTCTCGCCCGGCTCGCCGCGCGTGAACTGGCGCGGCGCGCGGTTGACGCTCGACTTGAAGTGCACGTTGCCCAGGCCGCCCTGGCCGCCGCGCGCGAGCAGCGCGCGCTCGCCGTCGCGCGCCAGGTCGGCGACCGGGTCGCCGGTCTGCTCGTCGCGGATCACGGTGCCGACCGGCACGCGCAGCTCGATGTCCTCGCCCGCGCGCCCGTTGCAGTCCGAGCCGCCGCCGCGCTGGCCGTCGCGCGCGCGGTGGATGCGCGCGTAGCGGTAGTCGATCAGCGTGTTGAGGTTGCGGTCGGCGCGCGCCCAGACGCTGCCGCCGCGCCCGCCGTCGCCGCCGTCCGGGCCGCCGCGCGGCACGTACTTCTCGCGCCGGAAATGCGCCGCCCCGTCGCCGCCCTTGCCCGCGTGCACCTCGATCTTCGCCTCGTCGATGAACTTCATGGCCCTGCAAACAAAAAAGCCCTACCGGTCGACGATAGGGCTTCCCGTGGCGCCGGCGACCGGCTACGCCGGCGCAGCCTGCGGCAGCACGCTCACCGTCTTGTGGTTGTCTTCGCCGCGCACGCGGTACTGCACCTGGCCGCTCACGCGCGCGTACAGCGTATGGTCGCGCCCCATGCCGACGTTCTCGCCGGGGTGCACGCGCGTGCCGCGCTGGCGCACCAGGATCTGCCCGGCGTTCACCCGCTCGCCGCCGAAAACCTTGACCCCGAGGCGCTTCGCCCGCGAGTCGCGTCCGTTGCGCGAGCTGCCGCCCGCCTTCTTGTGTGCCATGGCCTGTGCTACCCCTGGATGATGTCGTCGATGCGGACCTCGGTGTAGGACTGCCGATGGCCCTGCGATTTCTGGTAGTGCTTGCGCCGGCGCAGCTTGAAGATGCGCACCTTGTCGGCGCGGCCCTGCGCGAGCACGGTGGCCTTGACCTGCGCGCCCGAGACGAGCGGCGCGCCGACCTTCACCGCGTCGCCTTCGCCGACCAGCAGCACCTCGTCGAAGGACACCGCCGCGCCGACCTCGGCCGCCAGGCGCTCGACACGAAGCTTCGCGCCGGACTCGACGCGGTATTGTTTGCCGCCGGACCTGATGACTGCGTACATTGTGCTTTCTGGACGCCTGAAAGGGCGCGAATTATAAGGGAATCATGAGCTTTGTGTCCATGCTGGCGCCCGTCGCGGAGGACATGCGGCGGGTGGACGCGCTGATCGGCGAGCGGCTCGGCTCGGACGTCCCCCTGGTGCGCGAGGTGGCGCAGTACATCGTCGGCTCGCGCGGCAAGCGCCTGCGCCCGGCGCTGCTCCTGCTCGCCTGCGGCGCGGCCGGCGCGAGCGGCAAGGCGGCCGAGGCGCGCTTCACGCTCGCCGCGGTGATCGAGTTCATCCACACCGCGACGCTGCTGCACGACGACGTGGTCGACGAGTCGCGGCTGCGGCGCGGCCAGCCCACCGCCAACGCCGCGTTCGGCAACGCCGCCGCGGTGCTGGTGGGCGATTTCCTGTACTCGCGCGCCTTCCAGATGATGGTCGAGGTCGACGACATGCGCGTCATGCGCGTGCTCGCCGACGCCACCAACACCATCGCCGCGGGCGAGGTGCTGCAGCTCATGGGCAGCCACGACCCCGAGGTCGACGAGGACCGCTATCTCGACGTGATCCGGCGCAAGACGGCGCGGCTCTTCGAGGCCGCGGCGCGTCTGGGCGGGGTGCTGGCGCGCGGCGCGCCGGCGCTCGAGGAAGGCCTCGCCGCCTACGGCGCGCACGTCGGCACCGCCTTCCAGCTGATCGACGACGTGCTCGACTACTCGGGCGACGCGGCGGCGATCGGCAAGAGCCTCGGCGACGACCTCGCCGAAGGCAAGCCGACCCTGCCGCTCATCCACGTGCTGCGCACCGGCACCGCGGCGCAGGCCGAGCTCGTGCGCCGCGCCATCGTCGAGGGCGGGCGCGAGGACTTCGCGCCGGTGCTGGAAGCGATCCGCGCCTGCGGCGCTCTCGAGTACGCGCGCGCCGCCGCGCTCAGGGAATCGCAGGCCGCGGCGCGCGCCATCGAGGCGCTGCCGCCCTCGAGATACAAGGATTCTTTGCTAGAATTGGCGTCCTTTTCGGTGACGCGCGCCTCCTAGCCGCGCCGCGCGCCGGGACCTCGGGGTGTAGCTCAGCCTGGTAGAGTACTGCGTTCGGGACGCAGGTGTCGCTGGTTCAAATCCAGTCACCCCGACCAATCGCCTTTCCGCTTTTCGCGTCCCCGGCGCACTCACACTAAGATAGGCAGCGCATGGGCCGGCTCCTGCTCATCCTCGTCCTCGTGCTGATCGGCGTCTGGCTGGTGCGCCGCGCGCTCGCGCGCGCCGGCGGCGCCGCGCCGCGCCCGGGCGCGCCGGGGGCGGCCGACGAGCTGGTCGGCTGCGCGCAATGCGGCGTGCTGCTGCCGCGCACCGAGGCGCGCAGCGCCGGCGGCGCCGCCTACTGCAGCGAGGAGCACGCGCGGCTCGGGCCGCGCCGCCGGTAATGCAGGCGACGCCGCTGCGCTACCCGGATCTGTTCCTGCCGAGCGCCGGGCGCACCGCCGAGTCGTTCTGGATCTCGCTCGGCTACTTCAACCTGTACCGCGTGGCGCTCGCCACGCTGTTCTTCAGCCTGTCGCTGGTCTACGAGGACCAGCTCAACCTCGGCAGCCACTCGCTGCCGCTGTTCCGCGCGGTGTGCGGCGTGTACCTGCTCGCGGCGATCGCGCTGCACGCGCTGCTGCGACGGGTGCGCGAGCGCTTCAACGCGCAGCTCACCGTCCAGGTGTCGCTCGACATCGTGGCCATCAGCCTGCTCATGTACGCGAGCGGCGGCATGACCAGCGGCCTGGGCGTGATGCTGCTCGTGTCGCTGATCGCCGCGGCGATCGTCGCGCCGCGCCGCCTGCGCTGGCTCTACGCCTCGCTCGCCACGATCGCGCTGCTGGTGCAGCAGCTCTACTGGGTGCTGGCGGGCGAGGCGCCGGTGAGCACGTTCCTGCAGCCGGCGCTGCTCGCCATGGGCTGCTTCGGCGCGAGCGCCATGACCGGCTGGCTGGCGCAGCGCGTGGTGGCGAACGAGCGCCTGGCGCTGCAGCGCGGCCGCGAGCTCGCCGCGCAGACGCGCGTCAACCAGCTGGTGCTGCAGGACATGCACGACGGCGTGCTGGTGCTCGACCGCGACGGCCGGGTGGTGCAGCACAACCCGCAGGCGCAGGTGCTGCTCGCCGCGGGCAAGATGCTCGGCCTGGACATCGACGCCCTCGAGTCGCGCGTCGCCGCGCAGTGGCGTGCCTGGCGCGCCGGCAACGCGCCGGCGCGCGGCGCGGTCGACGTGACGCTCGGCGGCCGCGAGCTCGGGGTGCGCATGCTCGACGCGGGCACCGAGGGCTACAGCGTGCTGTTCGTCGAGGACACCACGCGCGCCCGCGAGCAGGCGCAGCAGCTCAAGCTGGCGGCGCTCGGGCGGCTCACCGCCAATATCGCGCACGAGATCCGCAACCCGCTCGCGGCGATCAGCCATGCCGCGGAGCTGCTGCCCGAGGAGAAGCGCGCCGAGGACCGGGCGCGCCTGGCGCGCATCATCCACGACAACACGCAGCGCCTCGAGCGCCTGGTGTCGGACGTGCTGCAGCTCAACCGCCGCGACCGGGTGAGCGCCGAGCCGCTGCGCGTCAACCCCTGGCTGCGCGACTTCCTGCCCGAGATCGCCGCGGTGGAGGGCGCCGCGGCGGACGCCTTGCTGCTCGACGCGCAGGGCGACCCGTGGGTGGAATTCGACCGCGAGCACCTGCGCCAGGTGCTGTGGAACCTGCTGCGCAACGCGATGCGCTACGCGCGGCCGGGCCCCGGCGCGGTGCGCGTCCTGGTGCGCAACTACGGCGACCGGGTGCAGCTCTCGGTGATCGACAACGGGCCCGGGGTGCCCGAGTCGCGGCGCGGCCACCTGTTCGAGCCCTTCTTCACCACCGAGGCGAAGGGCACCGGGCTCGGCCTGTACCTCGCGCGCGAGCTGTGCTCGGCCAACCATGCGACGCTCGAGTACGTGGGCGACGCGCAGGGCGCGCACTTCCGCGTGCTGTGCCGGGAGGCGCGCCGCCGGTGAGACGCACCGACCGACCCGCGGAGCGCGGCCGCATCGCCCAGGTGCTGGTGGTCGACGACGAGCCCGACATCCGCGAGCTGCTCGAGCTGACGCTGGTGCGCATGGGGCTCGGCGTGCAGTCGGTCGGCACGCTCGCCGAGGCCAAGGAGCGGCTGAAGAACGAGCGCTACGAGCTGTGCCTGACCGACATGCGGCTGGGCGACGGCGAAGGGCTCGAGCTGGTGCGCCACATCGCCGGCCTGGGCAACGATACGCCGGTGGCGGTGATCACCGCCTACGGCAGCGCCGAGAACGCCGTGGCGGCGCTCAAGGCCGGCGCCTTCGACTACGTCTCCAAGCCGGTCGGCCTGGAGCAGCTGCGCGCGCTGGTCCGCTCGGCGCTGTCGCTCGCCGACCGGGCCGAGCCGCCCGCCAAGGGGCAGCGCCTGCTCGGCGACAGCGCGCCGCTCGTGCACGTGCGCGAGATGATCGCCAAGCTCGCCCGCACGCAGGCGCCGGTGTACATCTCGGGCGAGTCGGGCAGCGGCAAGGAGCTGGCGGCGCGCCTGATCCACGAGAACGGCGCGCGCCGCGACCGGCCCTTCGTGCCGGTCAACTGCGGCGCCATCCCCGAGACGCTGATGGAGAGCGAGTTCTTCGGCTACAAGAAGGGCGCCTTCACCGGCGCCAACGAGGACCGCGAGGGCTTCTTCCAGGCCGCGAGCGGCGGCACGCTGTTCCTCGACGAGGTCGCCGAGCTGCCGCTCGCCATGCAGGTCAAGCTGCTGCGCGCGATCCAGGAGAAGCGGGTGCGCAAGGTCGGCGCCACGCAGGAGGACCCGGTCGACGTGCGCATCATCTGCGCCACCCACCAGAAGCTCGCCGCGCTGGTCGCCGCGGGCCGGTTCCGCCAGGATCTTTTCTACCGGATCAACGTGATCGAGCTCGCCATGCCGCCGCTGCGCGAGTGCCGCGAGGACGTGCCGGTGATCGCCCGGGCGATCCTCGAGCGCCTCGCCGCGCAGTCGGGCGGCGCGCCGGCGCGCCTCACCGCCGAGGCGGTGGCGGCGCTCGGGCGCTACGACTTTCCCGGCAACATCCGCGAGCTGGAGAACATCCTCGAGCGCGCGGTGGCGCTCTCGGCGGGCGGCGAGATCGGCGTCGAGGACCTGCGCCTCACGCCGTCGGTCGCCGAGGCGGAGGCGGGCGCCGAGCGCCCGGGCGCGCTGCCCGACTACCTCGACAACGTCGAGCGCAAGGCGATCCTCGACGCGCTCGGCAAGACCGGCTTCAACCGCACCGCCGCGGCGAAGCTGCTCGGCATCACCTTCCGCCAGCTGCGCTACCGGATGCAGCGCCTGGGCATCCGTGACGACTCTCAATAGGGCGGGCTGGCTGAGCGGCTGCCGGCGGGTCGCCTCGCCGAACCACGACGCCCGCCCGCCCGGCGCGCAGGTCACGCTGCTCGTGGTGCATTCGATCAGCCTGCCGCCGGGCGAGTACGGCGGCGAGGCGATCGAGCGGCTGTTCACCAACCGGCTCGACCCGCAGGGCCATCCGTACTTCCGCGAGATCGCCGGCCTGCGGGTGTCGTCGCACTTCCTGGTGCGGCGCGACGGCGCGCTGGTGCAGTTCGTCCCGGTCGGGCGCCGCGCCTGGCACGCCGGCGAGTCGCGCTGGCGCGGCCGCAGCCGCTGCAACGACTTCTCGCTCGGCGTCGAGCTGGAGGGCCTGGAGGGCGGGCCGTTCGAGCCGGCGCAGTACGCGGCGCTGGCGCGCCTGGTCGCCGCGCTGCGCGCCGCCTTGCCGCTGCGTCACGCCGCCGCGCACAGCGACGTCGCGCCCGGGCGCAAGGCCGACCCGGGCGCCGGCTTCGCCTGGCGGCGCCTGCTCGCGCTGCTTTCCAACCCCTAAATCTGGGGTCTTCCGGCCGCTTTGCTGCTACGGCTAGGGCGGTGTCGTGCTGCGCCGCGGCAATGCGTCGTATTGCGCACTACATCTAGTTCGCGGATACAGATCCGAACCGCTATCTAGTGGCCTCGCTTGCAAAAAAATTTTTCCGTGTGTACGCTGACCCCAATAACTAGAGAACAAGACGATGGTGCGCACTAGCTGTAGTGCGCGGGTTGAAGCAGTCGACAGCGGAGGAACGGACTATGCAGATCGCTCAGGAGAACGCCAGCGTCGTCGCGGGATTCGGCGCCGCGCGCCCTGAGCCGGCGCGCGCCGGCGGCAGCGCCTACGCCGACTACAAGGTGATCCGGCGCAACGGCGCGGTGGTCGGCTTCGAGCCCTCGAAGATCTCGGTGGCCATGACCAAGGCCTTCCTGGCGGTGAACGGCAGCCAGGGCGCCGCCTCGGCGCGCATCCGCGAGCTGGTGGCCGGCCTGACCGACACCGTGGTGGCGGCCCTGATGCGGCGCCAGCCGCAGGGCGGCACCTTCCATATAGAAGACATCCAGGACCAGGTCGAGCTGGCGCTGATGCGCTCGGGCGAGCACGACGTGGCGCGCGCCTACGTGCTCTACCGCGAGGAGCGCGCCCGGGCGCGCCTGCAGGAAAAGGCCGCCCGCCCGGAGGCGCAGACCGGCCTGCACGTGGTGGAGAACGGCGCGCGCCGCCCGCTCGAGCGCGAGGAGCTGCGCGGCATGATCCAGGCCGCCTGCGAAGGGCTGGCCGACGCCTCGCCCGACGCCATCCTCGAGACCACGCTGCGCGACCTCTACGACGGCGTGCCGATGGACGAGGTGCGCAAGTCGGCGATCATGGCCGCGCGCGCGCTGATCGAGAAGGACCCGGCGTACAGCTACGTCACCGCGCGGCTGCTGCTCGACACGATCCGCCTCGAGGTGCTCGGCGAGCCGGCCAGCCAGGCCGACATGGAGAGCCGCTACGCCGCCTACTTCCCGCAGTTCATCGCCCGCGGCATCGCCGCCGAGCTGCTCGACCCGGAGCTGGCGCGCTTCGACCTGGCGCGGCTCGGCAAGGCGCTGCGCGCCCGCCGCGACCTGCAGTTCGGCTACCTCGGGCTGCAGACGCTCTACGACCGCTACTTCCTGCACGTGCACGGCCGGCGCATCGAGCTGCCGCAGGCGTTCTTCATGCGCGTCGCCATGGGCCTCGCGCTGCGCGAGAAGGACCGCGAGGCGCGGGCGATCGAGTTCTACGACGTGCTGTCGAGCTTCCACTTCATGAGCTCGACGCCGACGCTGTTCAACTCCGGGACGCTGCGCTCGCAGCTCTCGAGCTGCTACCTGACCACGGTGTCGGACGATCTGGAGGGCATCTACGAGGCGATCAAGGAGAACGCGCTGCTCGCCAAGTACGCCGGGGGCCTGGGCAACGACTGGACGCCGGTGCGGGCGCTCGGCTCGCACATCAAGGGGACCAACGGCAAGTCCCAGGGCGTGGTTCCCTTCCTCAAGGTGGTGAACGACACCGCGGTGGCGGTCAACCAGGGCGGCAAGAGGAAGGGCGCGGTGTGCTCCTACCTCGAGACCTGGCACCTCGACATCGAGGAGTTCCTCGAGCTGCGCAAGAACACCGGCGACGACCGGCGGCGCACGCACGACATGAACACCGCCAACTGGATCCCGGACCTGTTCATGAAGCGGGTCATGGAGAACGCCGAGTGGACGCTGTTCAGCCCCTCGGACTGCCGCGACCTGCACGACAAGACCGGCAAGGCGTTCGAGGAGGCGTACCGGCGCTACGAGGACAAGGCGGCGCGCGGCGAGCTGAAGCTGTACAAGAAGATCCCGGCGGTGCAGCTCTGGCGCAAGATGCTGTCGATGCTCTTCGAGACCGGGCATCCCTGGATCACCTTCAAGGATCCCTGCAACATCCGCAGCCCGCAGCAGCACGTCGGCGTGGTGCACAGCTCCAACCTGTGCACCGAGATCACCCTCAACACCTCGGCCGACGAGATCGCGGTGTGCAACCTCGGCTCGGTGAACCTGGTCGCGCACATGACCGAGCGCGGGCTCGACTTCGAGAAGCTGAAGCGCACCATCGGCATCGCGATGCGCATGCTCGACAACGTGATCGACATCAACTACTACGCGGTCGACAAGGCGCGCAACTCCAACCTGCGCCACCGCCCGGTCGGCCTGGGCATCATGGGCTTCCAGGACTGCCTGCACCGCATGCGCATCCCGTACGCCTCGGCCGAGGCGGTCGAGTTCGCCGACCGCTCGATGGAGATGGTCGCCTACTGCGCCTACTGGGCCTCGACCGAGCTCGCCGAGGGGCGCGGCCGCTACGCCTCGTTCTCCGGGTCGCTGTGGGACCGCGGCGTGCTGCCGCAGGACACGCTCGATCTCCTCGCCGCCGAGCGCGGCGGCTACGTCGAGCTCGACCGCTCGTCGACCCTCGACTGGGAGGCGCTGCGCGCGCGCATCCGCAGCCACGGCATGCGCAACTCCAACTGCATCGCCATCGCGCCGACCGCGACCATCGCCAACATCGTCGGCGTGTCGGCCTCGATCGAGCCGACCTACCAGAACCTGTTCGTCAAGTCGAACCTGTCGGGCGAGTTCACCGTGGTGAACGAGTACCTGGTGGCCGACCTGAAGAAGGCGGGCCTGTGGGACGAGGTGATGATCGCCGACCTCAAGTACTTCGACGGCAACCTGGCGCGCATCGACCGCGCGCCGGCCGAGCTGCGCCGGCTCTACGCCACCGCCTTCGAGATCGAGCCGAAGTGGCTGGTCGAGGCCGCGGCGCGGCGCCAGAAGTGGATCGACCAGTCGCAGTCGCTCAACATCTACATGGCGGGCGCCTCGGGCAGGAAGCTCGACGAGACCTACAAGCTCGCCTGGCTGCGCGGCCTGAAGACCACCTACTACCTGCGCGCCCTGGGCGCCACCCACGCCGAGAAGTCGACCAGCAAGGCCGGGGCGCTGAACGCCGTGCCGACGCTCGCCGAGCCCGCCGAGGGCCAGCCCAAGGTCTGCGCCATCGACAACCCGGACTGCGAGGCCTGCCAGTGATCACGCTCGGCGGCCGCGCCTTCCACGGGCCCTACCTGGCGCCGCTCTGGAGCGCGCCGCGCGCCGCCGGCCTGTACGCGGTGCTCGTGCCGGGCTGGCGGCTGCTCACCTTCCGCGCCCTGCATTTCGGCCGCAGCGACGACTTCTCGCAGGAGCCGCTCAAGGCGCATCCGCGCTACGCCGAGTGGCTGGCGATCGCCGGGACCGACTGGAACCTGTACGTCGCCATCCACGAGATGTCGTTTTCCACCCCGGCGCAGCGCGAGGCCGCCGAGCGCGCCCTGCTGCGCGACTACAAGCCCGAGTTCCGCGAAGTCGACGGAAAGCCCCTTCCCAGCCTGCGCACGCTGCTGCTGGCGCAGGCGATGCGCAACCCACAGGACAAGTAAGCCGCATGCTCAACTTCGAAGACGCAGCCCTGCCGACCGCCGCCGGCTTCGTGCCGGCCGGCGTGGCCGCCGAGGCGCCCGACGCCGCGGCGCGCATGCGCCGCGTCACGGTCGAGGACAAGAAGGTCATCAACTCCAAGGCCGACGTCAACCAGCTGGTGCCGTTCAAATACAAGTGGGCCTGGGACAAGTACCTCGCCGCCTGCGCCAACCACTGGATGCCGCAGGAGATCAACATGAGCCGCGACATCGCGCTCTGGAAGGATCCCCACGGCCTGACCGAGGACGAGCGGCGCATCGTCAAGCGAAACCTCGGCTTCTTCGTCACCGCCGACTCGCTGGCGGCCAACAACATCGTGCTCGGCACCTACCGGCACATCACCGCCCCGGAATGCCGCCAGTACCTGCTGCGCCAGGCCTTTGAGGAGGCGATCCACACCCACGCCTACCAGTACATCGTCGAGAGCCTCGACCTCGACGAGGCCGAGGTGTTCAACGCCTACCACGAGGTGGCCTCGATCCGGGAGAAGGACGAGTTCCTGGTGCCGTTCATCGACACCCTGACCGACCCGGCGTTCCGCACCGGCACGCCGCAGGCCGACCAGGACCTGCTGAAGAGCCTGATCGTGTTCTCCTGCCTGATGGAGGGGCTGTTCTTCTACGTCGGCTTCGTGCAGATCCTGGCGCTCGGCCGGCAGAACAAGATGACCGGCGCCGCCGAGCAGTACATGTACATCCTGCGCGACGAGTCGATGCACTGCAACTTCGGCATCGACCTGGTGAACCAGATCAAGCTGGAGAACCCGCAGCTCTGGACGGCGCCGTTCCGCGAGGAGGTGCAGGGCCTGTTCCGCCGCGCGGTGGAGCTCGAGTACCGCTACGCCGAGGACACCATGCCGCGCGGCGTGCTGGGCCTGAACGCGCCGATGTTCAAAGAGTACCTGCGCTTCATCGCCAACCGGCGCTGCCAGCAGATCGGCCTGGAGCAGCTCTACGCCGGCGCGCAGAACCCGTTCCCCTGGATGAGCGAGATGATCGACCTGAAGAAGGAGCGCAACTTCTTCGAGACGCGCGTCATCGAGTATCAGACCGGCGGCGCGCTGAGCTGGGAATGATGTTTTCGCGCAACGAATGAAGCGGATAGCGCGAGCGAGGGGGAGCAATATGGAAGAGGAGTGGGATGAAATGCATAGAATCACAGCATGCAAGGCCGAGGAGGACTACAAGCTGTGGCTGCGCTTCGAGGACGGACTCGAGGGCAGCGTGTTCCTCGGCAACCTTCTCGAGATCGGCGCGTTCCAGCTCTGGCGCGACGTGCGCGAGTTCGAGAAGGTGAGCGTCGACCCGGAATCGGCCACCGTCACCTGGGAGGGCGGCATCCGGCTCGACAGCGACATCCTCTATCAGGAGGTCGCCTCGCGGTCCCACCCCATTCAGCATGCCGGCGGCGGCAACTCCCCGCCGGCGGTTGGATAGTCCGCGCCGCCAACGGCCGGGCTTCTT
>DASVDO010000063.1:0-21565 GCA_036381055.1 Burkholderiales bacterium
GCGCAGCCGCAAGCCGCCGAAGGAGATCTTCGAGCCCGGGCCGAAAGGCGAGCGCGCGCGCAAGGCGTTCGGCGACGCCTATACGGAGATGATGAAGCGGGAGTGGTTCACGATCGGCATCCACCTCGGCTACGTGTACGAAGGCTCTCCGATCATCGTGCCGGACGGAACGCCGCCGCCGCCCGACGAGGTGATGACCTACACGCAGACGGCGCGGCCGGGATCACGCGCGCCCCACGTCTGGCTCGCGCCGGGGAAATCGACGCTCGATCTCTTCGGCAAGGGCTTCGTGCTGCTGCGCTTTTCGCCCGATATCGAAACGGCGCCGCTGCAGGCGGCAGCCGCAGCGGTGGGCATGCCGCTCTCCGTGGTGGGCGTGGCGAATGAGGAAGCAGCGGCGCTCTACGCGCGGCGACTCGTCCTCGTGCGCCCCGACGGCCATGTCGCGTGGCGCGGCGGCGAGCTGCCGCAGGACTGCGCGAAGCTGGTCGACACCGTCAGGGGCGCCTAGGCCAAACTGCGAGCGGAAGCCGCATCGCGGAGCGCTTCCCACACCCGGCGCGGCGTCGCCGGCATGTCGAGGTGCTTGACGCCGAGCGGGCGCAGCGCGTCGAGGAGCGCGTTCATGATCGCCGGCGGCGCGCCGACGCAGCCTGCCTCGCCGATGCCCTTCACGCCGAGCGGGTTGGTCTTCGCCGGCACGTCGACGAACTCCATCTCGACATGGCGCGGCACGTCGGCGGCGCGCGGCATGGCGTAGTCCATGAAGCTCGCCGAGAGCATCTGCCCCGATTGCGGGTCGAAGGCGATGTTCTCCATCAGCGCCTGGCCGATGCCCTGCGCGAGCGCGCCCTCGATCTGGCCGTGGCAGATCAGCGGGTTGATCACCCGCCCGACGTCGTCCACCACGACGTAGCGCTCGATCGCCGTCTCGCCGGTCTCGGGGTCGATCTCGACCTCGCAGACGTGGCAGCCGTTCGGGAAGGTCGGCGGGTGGTTGGAGCCCGCGCTCGCGTCGAGGCCGATGCCGAAGCGGGTGGTCGGCCCGACCGGGCGGTAGAACGCCTTGGCGACCTCGCTCAGCGCGATGCCCTTGTCGGTGCCGACCACGGTGAACTTCCCGTCCTTGAACTCGAGATCTCCGGCAGCAGCTTCCAGGAGAAAGGCCGCCATCGGCTTCGCCTTCTCGACGATCGCGTCGGCCGCGCCCTTCAGCGCCGAGCCGCCGAGCATCGCGCTCCGCGAGGCGTAGGTGCCGCGGCCGAACGACACCGCGTCGGTGTCGCCCTGCACCAGGCGCACGTTCTCGAAGGGCACGCCGAGCCAGTCGGAGACGAGCTGCGCGTAGGTGGTGGCGTGCCCCTGCCCGTGCGAGTGCGTGCCGGCGACGACCGTCACCATGCCGCTCGGGTCGAAGCGCAGCTCCATGCGCTCGTTGAAGACGCCCGAGTCCTCGAGGTAGTAGATGAGCGCGCGGCCGCGCAGCCGGCCTTTGGCTTCCGAGGCCTTTTTCCGGGCGGGGAAGCCCTGCCAGTCGGCGAGCTCGAGCGCGCGGTCGGTGAGCTTCGCGAACTCGCCCGAGTCGTAGGTCCAGCCGACGTGCTGCGCCACCGTCCAGTTCGCGGTGGTGTTGTACGGCATGGCGTCCGGCGCGATGTAGTTGCGGCGGCGGATCTCGACGCGATCGATGCCGAGCTGCACCGCCGCCTCGTCCATCAGCCGCTCGATCACGTAGGAGGCTTCCGGGCGGCCGGCGCCGCGGTAGGGCCCGAGCGGCGTGGTATGGGTGAAGGTGGCCTTGCTCGTGACCAGCATCGCCGGCACCACGTACACGTTCGGGATGTTGCGCAGCGCGCACAGCACCGGCACGACGCCGGCGTTGGTGACGTAGGCGCCGACCGAGTGCAGCGCCTGCGCGCGGATCGCCAGGATCCTGCCGTTCTCGTCGAGCGCCATCTCGGCGCTGATCACCTGGTCGCGGCCGTGGTTGTCGCCGAGCAGCGATTCGGCGCGCGTCGCCACCCACTTCACCGGCCGGCCGAGGCGCCGCGAGGCGACGAGTACCAGCCCGTCCTCGGGGTAGACGTCGCCCTTCATGCCGAAGCCGCCGCCGACGTCGGGCGAGACCACGCGCAGCCGCGTCTCGGGGATCTTCAGCACCGCGTTGCACAGGATGGCGCGCGCGCCGTGCGGGTTCTGCGAGCTGGTGTAGAGCGTGAACGCATCGTTCTGGAAGTCGCCGAGCGCCGCGCGCGGCTCCATCGCGTTGGCGCTGATGCGGTTGTTGACCAGCCGCAGCGCCACCTTGTGCCGCGCCTTCGCGAACGCCGCGTCGGTCGCCTCCTGGTTGCCCATCATCAGCGGGAACGCGAGGTTGCCCATCGCGTTGTCGTCCCAGACCTTGGGCGCGCCCTCCTGCGCCGCGTCGGCGACGTTCACCACCGCCGGCAGCGGCTCGTAGTCGACCTCGACCTTCTCCGCGGCGATGCGCGCGAGCTCCGGCGTATCGGCGACGACGAAGGCGATGCGGTCGCCGACGTAGCGCGCCTTCTCCGCCTCGAGCAGCGGGCGGAAGGTGCGGTAGCCCTTCGGCCCGCCCATGTCCTCGGGCATGAAGAGCGGCGGAATGCCGCCGAGGTTCTCGTCCCGGATGTCCCGGCCGGTGAGGACGAGATGCACGCCCGGCATCGCCAGGGCTTCGCTCGCGTCGACGCGCTTTATCCGGGCATGCGCGTGCGGCGACATCACCACCGCGCCGTGCAGCATGTGCGGCAGGCGGATGTCGTCGACGTAGCGCGCGCGGCCGGTGAGGAAGCGCTGGTCCTCGACGCGGCGCACCGGCTGCCCTATGCCGTATCTATTCATGGACGGGAAGGATCAGTTGCGAAGGATATCGGTCGCTGTGCCACAGCGTGTCCCGGCCGATCTTGTTCGGCTGGTAGTAGTGCGTCCACAGGACGTCGGTCACCGGCGAGTCGCCGTTGGCGAGCTCCAGGCGGATGCGGTTGCCCTTGCCGAAGCGGTAGGCGTTCGGCTCGACGCTGATGTCGAAGCGGTACACCTTGTCCGGCTCGAGCGGCTGCGGGTCGGTGTGCGTGTGGTAGGGCTCCATCTCGGTGCTGCGGCGCTCGTCGAGCGCGCGGTGCGAGGCGCGCAGCCAGCCCTTGGTGACGAGCTGCGAGCGCGGATTGACGCCCCTGGCGCGCTCCTCGGCCGGCTGCGGATACTGCTCCGAGAGCTTGACGAAGAAATCGGTGTCGCGCGCGCTGGAGGAGGCGTAGAGCACCAGCTTGATCGGCCCGGCGATCTCCAGGTCCCGCTCCAGCGCCTCGCTGGTGAAGGTGAGCACCCGGCGCACCGGGTCCCAGTTCGGCGGCCCCGAGGGCGCGAAGCCCACCACGCCGCTCACCCAGCCGGGATCGGGATAGGTGTAGCTGGTGCTCTCCGGACCCCTCTCCTGCCTCGGGGAGAGCGTGCCGTCGTTGAGCGAGGTCACGCTGCCCGACTTGCGTCCGCACAGGAACCACGTCTGGTAGCGCACGCCCGGCGGCGGCCAGGTGTCGGCGCTGCGGAACACGTTGGCGCCGCGCACGAAGTACTCGACCGGCGGCCGCGATTCGTACTCGGTCTCCAGGCCTTTCAGGTAGCGGTCGTAGAAGGGCAGCAGCACCTTCTCGTGCAGCTCCGCCGAGTTGAACTCGGCGTTCGCCGCCCAGGCGTTCGGCGGGCCGCGCATCTGCAGCTTCTTCGGCCCCTTCGCCCGCTGGAAGCCCCGGATGTTGCCGCGCGTGTGCAGGTCCACCTTGCCCCAGATGCCGATCGAGTAGAGCGGCACGGTGATCTCCTCGAGCCGCTCGGCGGCGTTGCGCACGCGCCAGAACTCGTCGTAGGTCGGGTGCGAGGTGATCAGCCAGTCGAGGTCGGTCTTCTGCAGGCGCGGCGGCGCGCCGTTCGCCGGGAAGCGGTTGATGATGCGGTTCTGGTTCCACCAGTAGCCCGGGATGAACTGCCCCGGGATGCCGCCCTGGTAGCAGGTCGCGCGGTACGGGTCGTTCATCCCGTCATAGGCGGCGAGGCAGGCGAGGCCGGGCGGCTTCAGGATGCCCATCCACCACTGCGACATGCAGAAGTACGACTGGCCGATGCCGCCGACCTTGCCGTTCGACCAGGGCTGGCTGGCGATCCAGCGGATCACGTCGTACAGGTCGCTCTGCTCGTTGGGGCCGAGGAGCTCGAACTCGCCGCCCGACTTGCCGCAGCCGCGCACGTCCATGTGCACGTAGGCGTAGCCGCGCGCCACGTACAGGTCGATCGGCCCGGTCTCGCGCCACAGGAACTGCGGCCCGGCGGGCAGCGCGTTGTTGTCGTAGCGGTAGGGCGAGGGCGCGAGCAGCGCCGGGTAGCGGCCCGAGCCCTCCGGGGCGTAGATCGCGACGGCGATCTCGGTGCCGTCGCGAACCGTGATGCGCGCTTCCTTCATCGGGCGGATGCTAAATCGAAAATTGCTGCATAGTTGACAAGGGTAAGCCGGGCGCCGCTGTTATCCTAGCGTCCGTGTTCAAGGTCATCCGCATGGTGAAACGCGGCGACAAGCTGCCGGGGGAGTTTCGCCAGGAATGGCTGGAGCACAACCGGGAGCTGCGCAAGACCGCCGCCCGGGTGAAAGCCGGCGTGCTCGCGGAGGCCCGGGTGTTCGGCGAGGAGAAGGCGCCGTTCGACGGCATGGCGACCCTCTATTTTTCCACCGTCACCGAGGCGGCCAAGGCCGAGGACAAGGGCCTCGGCAAGGGCGCGATCAGCCTGGTCGGCGAGGAGAAGACGCTCTTCGAGCGGCCGAACCTGACCCTCAAGTCGACCGGCCAGCTCAAGGTCGTGGTGACCGCGGTGCGCAAGAAAGGCCTCAGCCCCGCGAAGTTCAAGGACCTCGCGCTCAAGGCGCACTCGAAGGTCGAGAGCAAGGCGATCGTCGAGTCGCCGATCCAGAAGATCGTCGCGAGCTTCGCCATGCCGCAGCCGGGCGAGACGCCCGCCTTCGACGGCATGATGGAGATCTATTTCGCGAGCGCCGAGGACATCCAGGCCGCGTTCGGCAGCCCGGTGATCGGCATGCTCCGCCGCGACGAGGAGACCTACGTGCAGATGGACGCGCCCGAGATCCGGCTGGTCATCGAGGAGCACGCGCTCTGAGCCCTTCGACCTGGAGCGCCAGCAGGCGCTTGAGGTCGCGGATCCCCGCCTCGGGGTCCGGCTCGGGCGCGGCGATCCACCAGCGCAGCGACGCCGAGTAGGTGAAGAACAGGTGCCGGGCGATCAGCCCGGCGGCCTCCTTCGAGCCGATCTCGCCGCGCCGCTTCGCCGCGTCGACCAGCGCCTCGATGCCGTCGATCAGGCGGCGGCGGATGCCGTGGAAGGTGGCCGCCTGCTTGCCGCTCGAATAGAAGGTCAGCTCCTGCAGCAGGATCCTCGCCAGCGCCGGCTTGCCGGCGAGCCAGCGGTAGTACACCGCGAACACCGCGGCGAGCTGCGCCACGAGCGGCTGCCCGGCGCGCGGCGCCGCGAGCGCCACGTCGGTGACGGCGTTGAGCTCCTCGTTGAAGATCAGGAACACCAGGTCGCGCTTGTCGGCGGCGTAGTTGAAGAGCGTGCCGAGGCCGACGTGCGCCCGCGCGGCGATCTGGCGCATGGTGGCCGCGCCGTAGCCGTGGCGGGTGAAGAGCTCCGCCGCGGCGGCGCGGATGCGCTCGCGCGTTTCGAGCTTGCGCTTCTCCCGCAGTCCCATCGGCGCATTAAACTACACGGCGAGGAGGCTCCATGAGCAGCGTTGCGTTGCGCCGCCAGTCGACGCCGGTCGACATCACCACCACGCTTCCCGGCACGCCCGGCGGCAAGTTCATGCGGCAGTTCTGGATGGCGGTGCACCGCAGCGAGGACCTGCCGCGCGGCCACGCCAAGCCGATCCGCATCATGGGCGAGGACTACACGCTCTACCGCGGCGAGTCGGGACGCGCGCAGGTGTTCGACTACCGCTGCCCGCACCGCGGCGCGCAGATGCACCTCGGCTGGGTGGAGGGCGACGACCTGCGCTGCCTCTACCACGGCTGGAAGTTCGACTGCTCCGGCCAGTGCATCGAGCAGCCGGCCGAGGACGCCGGCTTCGCGCGCAAGGTGAAGGCGCGCACCTGGCCGACGCGCGAGCACATGGGCCTCGTGTTCGCCTATTTCGGCGAGGGCGAGCCGCCGCCCTGGCCGCCGCACCCGCTGCCGCCGCAGGAGGGGCTGATCTACGTCTGGAGCACGTACACCGTGCCGTGCAACTGGCTGCAGTGCTACGAGAACACCGCCGACGAGGTGCACGTCGCCTTCGTCCACCAGCCCGGCGGCTCGCACGCCAAGCTGTCGCAGGACCTGCCGGTGATCAGCGCCGAGGAGACCGACTGGGGCATGCTGCGCTACGGCACGCGCAGGAGCACCGGCCAGGTGCGCCACACGCTGCACTACATGCCCAACGTGACGCGCGTCATCGTGCCGCCGCTCGCCGGCTTCGACGGCGTCGGCGGCTGGCCGGAGATCTACTTCCATTTCACGCCGGTCGACGACTGCAGCCACCTGTGGCTGATCACCAGCCACGTCAAGGTGACCGGCGCCGAGGCCGAGCGCTTCCTCGCCAAGAAGCGCGAGCACGAGGAGAAGCTCGCCCGCGCGCCGAAGGTGACGGACCTCGTCGCGGACGTCTGGGCCGGGCGCCGGCGGCTGATCGACATCGAGCACCCGGAGCTGGCGATCGTGCAGGACATCGCCGTGCAGGCCGGCCAGGGGGTGAACGCCGACCGCAGCGCCGAGCGGCTCGGCCGCTCCGACGCCGGCATCATCCTGTGGCGCAAGATCCTGAGCCGCGAGATCACGGCGATCGCCGAGGGGCGGCCGGGCAAGAAGTGGCGCACGCCGCCCGCGGACGTGCTGCCGGTCATCGGCGTTTAACGAGGAGGGAGCGTGAGAAAGGTTCTTTTCCTGGCGCTGGCCGCGCTGTCGCTGCCGGTCGCCGCGCAGCAGCCGGTCGTCCTGAAGTTCAACTCGCCGGCGCCGCCGCCGTCGTTCCTGCACCGCAACGCCTTCAACCCGTGGGCCAAGGCGGTGAGCGACGCCTCGGGCGGCACGCTGAAGATCGAGATGTACTACGGCGGCACGCTCGGCGGCTTCGGCGTGACCTACGAGCGCGTGCTGGACGGCGTCGCCGACATCGGCTTCACGCTCACCGCGCTCGCCAAGGGCAAGTTCCGCCAGCACGACGTGGCGGCGCTGCCCTTCGAGTCCAAGTCGAGCCTCGCGGCGGCCACCGCGCTGTGGCGCCTGTACGGGAAGGGCATCACCGCGGGCGAGTTCGACGCGGTCAAGCCGCTCGGCATCTGGACGTTCCCGAACTCGGCGGTCAACTCGCGCGAGCCGGTGAAGACGCTCGACGACCTGAAGGGAAAGAAGGTGACCGTCTCCAACCCGATCGCCGGCCGCACCGTGGTGGCGCTCGGCGCGGCGCCGGTCGCCATGCCGCCGAGCGAGATCTACCAGGCGCTGTCGCGCGGCCTCGCCGACATGGCGCTGATGCCTTTCACCGGCGTCGCGACGTTCAAGATCCACGACGTGGCGAAGCACCACCTCGACGTCGCGCTCGGCGCCGACTCGGCGGTCGTGTTCATCAACCGCAGGAAGTACGACGCGCTGCCGCCCAAGGCGAAGGCGGCGATCGACAGGTTCTCGTACCTCGAGTTCTCGCAGACGCTCGGCCGCGCCGCCGACGCGGAGTGGGCGCGCTCGCGCGGCACGCTGAAGGACGTGCGCACGCTGTCGGCCGCGGAAGAGGCGCGCTGGAAGAAGCTGGTCGCGCCGGTCGCCGAGCAGTGGGCGCGCGAGACGCCTGACGGCGCGAGGGTCCTGAAAGCGTTCCGCGCCGAGATCGCCGCGTTCGAAGCGTCGCCGAAGAAATAGACGCCATAGGCGCGCAGAAGCAGCCGGGTCGCCTGCTCGAGCGGGCCGCGGCGCGCTGCGTGACGCTCACGCAGCGCGTCGCCTCCATCGGCGTGCTGGGCATGCTGCTCATCGCGTTCGCCACCATCGCGGACGTGCTGTCGCGCTGGCTGTTCGCCACCGCGGTCACCGGCATGGAGGAGATGGCGAGCATGGCGCTCGCCGTGGCGGTGTCGGCCTGCCTGCCGGCCGGCGCCGCGCAGCGCGTCAACGTCACGGTCGACCTGCTGTCCGGGCGCCTGGGCGCGCGCACCGTCAGCGCGCTGCAGACCTTCGGCGCGCTGCTGCTGCTCGTGTTCTACGCGCTGCTCGCGCTGCGCGTCGGCGACTATGCGCGCGACCTCGGCTCGCGCGGCGGCACGACCATTTACCTCGGCCTGCCGGTCGCGCCGTTCCTCTGGGTGGTGGCCGGGTTCCTCGCCGCGACCACCGCCGTGCAAGCGCTGGTCATCTTTACCCTGGTGCGGCGCTGGGCGAGCGGCGTGGCGCTGCTCGCCGCCGCGGCGGCGGCGCTGGTCGCGCTCGAGCTCGCCTTCCCGTCGCTCTCGGCGCTGGCGAAGGGAGCGCCCGGCTGGACCTCGTTGATCGTCGTGCTCGCCGTCTGGCTGCTGCTCGCGAGCTACGTGCCGCTCGCGGCGGCGCTCGGCCTGCTGGGCGTGCTCGGCACGGCGCTGATGATCGGCGAGCAGCCGGCGCTCTCGGTGCTCGGCAGCGAGACCGCGCAGTTCCTCACCAACGAGCAGGTCGCGGTGGTGCCGATGTTCCTGATGATGGGCAGCTTCGCCGTGGTCGCCGGCATGGCCGAGGACATCTACGACCTCGCGCACGCGCTGCTCGCGCCGCTGCGCGGCGGGCTGGCGCTCGCGACCATCGGCGGCTGCGGCGGCTTCGGCGCGCTCACCGGCTCGTCGCTCGCCACGGTGGCGACCATCGGCCGCGTGGCGCTGCCCGAGATGACCGCGCGCGGCTACGCGCCGTCGCTCACCAGCGGCTGCATCGCCGCCGGCGGCACGCTCGGCGCGCTGGTGCCGCCGTCGATCCCGCTCATCTTCTACGCCTTCCTCACCGAGACCTCGATCGGCCAGCTGTTCATCGCCGCGATGATCCCGGCGGCCCTCGCCGTCGCGCTGTACATGGCCGCGGTCTCGGCTTTCGTGCGCGTTTCGCCGCAGGCGGCGCCGCCCGCCGCCGCGCGCATCGACTGGACGCAGGTCGGCCGGGCGACGCGCAAGGCCTGGGCCGCGCTCGCGCTCTTCGGCGTCGTGCTGGGCGGCATCTACGGCGGCGTCTTCACCGAGACCGAGGCCGCGGCGGTGGGCGCCGCCGGGGCCTTCGCCTTCGCGCTGGCGCGCGGCCGCATGAACCGCGAGAGCTTCGCGCGCGTCATGGGCGAAACCACCGCAACCACCGCGCTGCTGTACCTCATCATCTTCGGCGTGCTGGTGTTCTCCTTCTCGATGGGCGTCACCGGGCTGCCGCAGCGCATGACCTCGTTCTTCCAGGACCTCGACTGGCGGCCGGTGGCGGTGATCGGCTTGCTGCTCGCGATGTACATCGCGCTCGGCTGCATCATGGATTCCAACACGGTGATGTTCGTCACCATCCCGATCGTCTCGCCGCTCGTCTCGTCGATGGGCTACGACCTGATCTGGTGGGGCGTGGTGAACCTGGTGGTGCTCGAGACCGGCCTGATCACGCCGCCCTTCGGCATCCATCTCTTCGTGCTGAAGGGCATCGTCGGCGCCGACGTGCCGCTCAGCCAGGTGTACCGCGGCGTCGCGCCGTTCGTGATCGCCGACTTCGCCAGGCTCGCGCTGCTCGTGCTCTTCCCCGCGCTCGCGCTCTGGCTGCCCTCCACCATGGCCCGCTGATGGAAATGGGGTCAGGACCCCTTTTGAGCTGCGCCTTCGTCGGCACCGGCTGGTGGGGCAGCGAGCTCGCCCGGGCGGCCGCGACGATCCCCGGGCGGATCCGCATCGCCGGCTTCCATTCGCTCGACGAGGCGGCCTGCCGCAAGCTCGCCGCCGACTTCGGCGGCGCCGTCTTCGCCTCGTTCGACGAAGCGCTTCGCTCGCCCGAAGTGCAGGCGGTGGTGCTCGCCACCCCGCACTCGCAGCACGCCTCGCAGGTCGTCGCCGCCGCGCAGGCCGGCAAGCACGTCTTCTGCGAGAAGCCGCTCGCGCTCGACGTCGCGTCCGCGAGAAAGGCCGCCGAAGCCTGCGCCAGTGCGCACCGCGTGCTGGCCGTCGGCCACAACCGCCGTTTCATGCCCGGGGCGGCGAAGCTCAAGGAATTGCTTGAAAGTGAAGTCCTGGGCCGGCTGCTGCATGTCGAAGGACACTATTCCGGCGACCTGATGATGCGTTTGCCGGCCGGCCACTGGCGCGTGCAGCGCGCCGAGATGCCCGCCGCCGGCATGGCGCCGATGGGCCTGCATCTCGCCGACATGATGCAGTGGCTGCTCGGTCCGGTGGCGCGCGTCTCGGCGATCGTCAAGCGCCAGGCCGAGTGGCGCAACGGCGCCGACGTCGACGACACCTGCGCCGCGCTGCTGGAATTCGCGAGCGGACCGACCGGCACGCTCGCCTCGCACCTCGCCACGCCGATCGTCGTCGAGCTGCGCCTCTACGGCACGCGCGCGAGGGTCGAAGCGCGCGGCGACCCGGTGACCATCACCCGCTTCCCGGCGCTCGTCACCCTCTATCCCGGCGAGGGCAAGCCGGAGAGCTGGACCTTCGACGGCGACCCGAGCGTCGCCGCGCAGCTCGCCGCCTTCGCCGACGCCTGCGCCGGCCGCGCGCCCTACCCCATCACCCCGGAAGAAGCGATCCGCAACGTCGCGGTGATGCAGGCGATGCAGGCGTCGGCGGACGGCGGCGGCGCCTGGATCACCCTGGATTCCCCGGGAATTGCGGCAGGTCATCCGTGATGTCATACCAGGGCGCCTTGTAGGCGACGAAAATGTGCCTCTGCGGCTTGATGCCCGGATCGTCGTCCAATGCCCCGAGCGGCAAGCCGTAGAAGGACGGCTCGAAATCGAAGCGGCTGAGAAGCGGCGAGCCGCAGATACGGCAGAACCCGCGATGGTTGCCCGGCGAAGATTCGTAGAACGTGACGAGCTCCGCGCCTTGCGTCCAGCGAAAGTCGCTCGCCTTGACGCTCGCGCGGCTGCGAAAGGCCGCGCCATGCGCCTTGCGGCACATCGAGCAGTGACAGTTGAGCGCGCCGCGAAGCGGGCCCGTGACTTCGTACCGCACGCCTCCGCAAAGGCAACTGCCGCGAATCATCGGAGCTCCCCCTTCCCGCCTTCTCGAAGGAACTGACAGCCATGTTGCTCAAGATGCCGAATAAGGTCATTGCGCTTCATGCCGCCCGAAGCGGAAAGTTCTCCCGGATGACCTTCTTACCCTTCATCATTTCTTCGGCGAGCGCCCGATTGGCCTCGTGCGGTCAGTATAGCAAGGGCGTTTCTCATAGCAGGCTAACGTCCTCCGGCGCGCGCCCTGGGACTGTCCTTCTCAGGTCTTGTTGATCGCCTGCCAGATCCGCGCGGGGGAGTAGGGGAAGTCGAGGTGGTGGATGCCGAGCGGGCGGAGCGCGTCGATGACGGCGTTGGCGAGCGCGGGAATGGCGCCGGTGGTGCCGGCTTCGCCGGCGCCCTTGGCGCCGAGCAGGTTGGTGGGCGATGGCACGTTGTGCTCGTACAGGCGCGCCTCGCGCAGCAGGTCGGGCTTCGGCATGGCGTAGTCCATGAAGCTGCCGGTGAGAAGCTGGCCGCTCTCGTCGTAGACGCAGTGCTCGAGCAGCACCTGGCCGATGCCCTGCACGATGCCGCCGAAGATCTGGGCGTGCAGCAGCGTCTCGTTGATGGTGCGGCCGCAATCGTCTACCGCGACGTAGTCGACGATCTCGACGACGCCGGTCTCGGGATCGATCTCCACTTCGGCGACATGCGCGCCGCCCGGGAAGGCGAGCGGTGCGGCGATGCCGTGCAGCGTGTCGAGCTCGCGGTGGTAGCGGCGCGCGATCTCCTGGAAGGAAATCGAGACGTCGGTTCCTTTCACGCGGTACCTGCCGTCGCCGAACTCGAGGTCGGCCGCCGCGACTTCGAGCTCCTTCGCCGCGAGGTCGAGGCCTTTCTTCACCACCGCGCGCGCGGCCGCGACGAGCGCGCTGCCGTGCGCCATGGTGGAGCGCGAGCCGACGGTGCCGCCGCCCAGGAGCTTCGGGCCGGACGGGTCGCTGGGCCTTACGTCGATGGCACTTTCGGGAATTCCGAGCTCGCGGGCGACGAGCTCGGCAAACACGGTCTCGTGGCCCTGCCCCGACGGGCCGGAGAGGACGAAGAGCGACGGGTTGCCCGATTCGCCGAACTTGATCGCCGCCTGCTCCTCGCCGTGCGAGCTGCCGCCCGAGGGCTCGGCGAACACGGCGCAGCCGATGCCGCGCAGCTTGCCGTTCTTCCTCGAGCTTTCGCGGCGCGACGGGAAATCGGCCCAGTTGCAGTAGCGCAAAGCGTCGTCGAGGTAGCCGGCGGGATCGCCGCTGTCGTAGGTCGAGCCGGCGGGCGTCTTGTACGGGTACGCTTCCTTCGGGATGAAGTTGCGGCGGCGCAGCTCGATGCGGTCGATGCCCGTCTCGCGCGCCGCTTCGTCGACCAGCCTTTCCACGAGGTAGGAGACGTTCGGCCGGCCGGCGCCGCGGTAAGCGGTGATCGGCGTGGTGTTGGTGAGCACCAGGCGGTGCCGGCCGTGCAGCGCGCCGATGCGGTAGACGTTGATCGCGTGCGTCGACGGGTTGACGGTGTTGATCACCGGCCCGGACTGAGAGAGGTAGGCACCCGAGTTGCAGATCCAGTCGAAGCGCAGGCCGAGAAAGCGTCCCTCGCGGTCGAGCGCCAGCTCGCCGGTAAGCCGCACGGCGCGGCCGTGATGGTCGCTCACCATGGTCTCGAAGCGCGAGCCGACCCACTTCACCGGCCGGCGCAGCGCCCTGGCGGCGTGCATCAGCGCGCAGTACTCGGGATAGGCCTGCGAACGGATGCCGAAGCCGCCGCCCACGTCGCGCGCATGCAGCCGGATGCGCTCGACCGGCATGCCGGTGATCGCCGCGAGGTTGGGCAGCATCATCGACATGCCCTGCGAGCTCGCGTAGAGGTCGAAGCTGTCGTCGGCTTCGCGCCAGACGGCAGCCGCGGCCTTCGGCTCCATCGGGTTGCCGACGACGCGCGTGCTCTCGAGCGTCAGGCGCGTGACGTGCGCCGCCCTCGCCGCGGCCTCGTTCCAGGCCGCTTCGCTGCCGTACTCGTAGTCGAAGGCGACGTTGCCCGGCACCGAGTCGTGGAGCTGCGGCGCATCGGCCGCCGTCGCGGCCGCGGCGTCGACGACCGCGGGCAGCTCGCGGTAGTCGACCTCGATCAGCTCCAGAGCGTCCTGCGCCGCGGCGGGCGAGGCGGCGACGACGAGCGCGATCTCCTGGCCGACGTAGCGCACGCGATCGAGCGCGAGCACCGGCCGGCGCGGCACCTTGATCGGTACGCCGCCGCGCCCGGCCACCTTCACCTGCGGCGGCGGCGTCCCGAAGTGCTGGAGGTCCTCGCCGGTGAAGACGGCCACGACGCCGGGATGGCGCCTGGCCGCCTCGGCATCCAGGGAAAGCAGCTCGGCATGCGCGCGGTCCGAGCGCAGGAACGCGCCGTAGAGCTCGCCCGGGAAATGCCAGTCTGCGCTGTAGCGTCCCTCGCCCTTCAGCAGCCGGTCGTCTTCCCGGCGGCCCGCGAACCGCCCGCTCACGCGCGCCTCACGGTCCCCACACCTCGCGCGCGACCTCGACCACCCGCTCGAGCTTGCGCCACTGCTCCTCCTGCGTGAGCGCGTTGCCGTGGTGCGTGCTCGAGAACCCGCACTGCGGCGACAGGCACAGGCGCTCGAGCGGCACCTGCTTCGCCGCCTGGTCGATGCGGCGCTTGAGCTCGTCCTTGCTTTCCAGCCGCGGCACCTTGGACGACACCAGGCCGAGCACCACCGTCTTGTCCTTCGGCACGAAGCGCAGCGGCTCGAAGCCGCCGGCGCGCTCGGTATCGAACTCCATGAAGAAGGCGTCGACGCCGCTCGAGAACATCGCCTCGGCGACCGGCTCGTAGCCGCCCTCGGCGACCCAGGCGCTCTTGAAGTTGCCGCGGCAGGTGTGCATGGCGACGGTCATGCCGGCGGGCCGGTTCTGCAGCGCTTCCCGGATGGTTTGAGCGTACCGGCCCGGCAGCGTTTCCGGGTCGTCGCCGTTCTTCAGCGCCTGCGCGCGGATCTTCGGATCGCACAGGTAGGCGAAGGCCACGTCGTCGAGCTGAAGGTAGGTGCATCCCGCCGCGGCGAACGCGGCGATCGCGTCGCGGTACGCCTGCGCCGCGTCGGCCCAGAACTCGTCCATGTCCTCGTAGGCGATGCCGGCGCGCCCGGCGCGAAGGTGCAGCATGGAGGGCGACGGGATGGTGAACTTCGCGGTCCTGCCGGTGGTTCTCTTCAGGAACGCGAAGTCATCGACCATGATCGGCCTGGCGTAGCGCACCTTGCCGGTGACGACCGGGATCGGCGGCTGCTCCTCGGTGCCGCCGAATGTCGGCCCGGGATTGCGCCGCGCGGCGACGCCCTCGAGCTGCGTCAGGAAGTCGAGGTGCCACCAGTCGCGGCTGAACTCGCCGTCGGTGACGCCCTGCAGGCCGATCGCTTCCTGCTTCGCCACGATCTCGCGGATGGCGCGCTCGCGCTCGGTCTTGACGTAAGGCGGACGCAGCAGACTGCCGACGTGATCGGCGCGGAAGGGAGGCGGCATGCAAGCGGATGCTAGCATCGCGCCCCGATGAAGATTCTTTTCGCGAGCGAAACCGAGCGCCCGGAGTTCTGGATTCCGCGCCTGCAGGCGGCGCTGCCGCAGGACGAGATCGTCAGCGAAGCGCAGTCCGGCGTCGACGTCGCGCTGGTCGCGAACCCGCCGGCCGGGCTGCTCGGCCGCCTGAGAGGCGTGAAGCTGATCCAGTCGCTCTGGATGGGCGTCGACCGGCTGCTCGAGGATCCCGCCCTGCCGAAGGACGTGCCGCTCGCGCGGCTGATCGATCCGGGGATGGTGGCGGCGATGTCGGAAACGGTGCTCGCGCACGTCCTCGACTGGCATCACCACCACTACCGCTATCGCGCGCAGCAGGCCGAGCGCCAGTGGCGCCGGCGCAAGCAGTACCTCGCCTCGGACCGCACCGTCGGCATCCTCGGCATGGGCGTGCTGGGCAGCGACGCGGCGGCGAAGCTCGCCGCGCTCGGCTTCAACGTCGCGGGCTACAGCCGCCGGCCGAAGCGCCTGCCGGGCGTGCAGAGCTTCACCGAGCTCGAGCCGCTGCTGCGCATCACCGATGCGCTCGTCTGCCTGCTGCCGCTCACCCCGCAGACGCGCGGCGTGCTGAACGGCCGCAACCTCGGCAAGCTCAGGAAGCACGGCTGCGTGATCAACGTCGCGCGCGGCGCGCACCTCGTGGTGCCCGACCTGCTGCAGCTGCTCGATTCCGGGCATCTCGCCCACGCCTACCTCGACGTGTTCGAGCCCGAGCCGCTGCCCGCCGCGAGCCCGCTCTGGGCGCATCCCGGCGTCAGCATCACGCCGCACTCCGCCGCCCTCACCGAGCCGCGCACCGCGGTGCCGAAGATCGTCGAGAACATCGAGCGCGTGCGCCGCGGCGAGACGCCCCTGCACCTCGTCGACTTCAGCGCCGGCTACTAATTCGGGCTCAGGGTCGTAATTCTCAGAAGCGCAGGTTCAACCCCGCGGCGAGCGCGTAGTCGGGCACGAGCTGCACCCCGTTCACCCGCTGGTAGAGCGGGAGCTGCACGAAGCCGTAGGCCTGGAGGCTGCGAGTGAACGCGTAGCTGACCCCCGGGCTTAAGAAGACGAACGTGCCGCCGGTGTCCTCGGGCTCGGCCTCGGCGCCGTGGTCCCGGCCCTTGAGGAGCGTGTTGAGCTGCAGCAGCAGGCCCAGGCGATCGCCCGCCTCGTAGCGCACGCCGGCATCCAGGTTCAGGCGCCGGCCCGGACGGTAGTCGTCGTGGGTGTCGAGCGGCACCTGCGCGAGCGCCTGCGCGAACCAGGAGAAGCTCTCGAGCGGCCGGTGCTGCGAGTAATAGGCGCCGAACACCGCATCGGTCGTGCCGCTGCCGGGCTGGAGGCTGCGCTCGGCGAGCTCGCCCTCGTCGTTCTTCACGTCGGTCCTGCCGGTCGGGAGCTTCACGCCGAAGTTGACGCCCGTGGTCGAGACGGTGGCGGCAGCGGCGTCCTCGGTCGTGGCAAGGCGGCGGCGCGCCATCACGCGCACGTCGCCGAGCTCGGTGAAATCCCACGACTCCGGGATCTGCCCGCCCATGTGGTTATGCACGTGCTCGTGGTGCCGGCCGACGATCGGCACCTGCAGGTTCACGCCCCAGTCCCGGTCGAACGTGTAGTCGAGCGTGCCGAGCAGGTTATGGTTGCGCGTCAGCACCTCGTCGTGGTGGCGCGGGATCTCGCCGACCTCGACGTCGCGCGTGCCGTGGCGCGGCTGGTCCTGGCGGATCGACTCGTAGCGCAGGTCGAGGCTCCAGCCCGGATCGCGCCACGCGCCGTGCGCGTCCCAGCTGGTGTTGACGGTGCAAAAGGCCGAGCCGCAGGAAGCGGCCGCGGTGAGCGGCGCGCTCGCCAGCACGCCGAGCAGGCAAAGCTTCTTCATCGTATCTCCGCAGTTCGTAACCGATCGATGCCATGGCTGTTACGACGGGAGAACCGGCGGTGCCCGCGCAAGGCGCGGATCCGGGAACGACCGGGCGACGAAATGGCGCTCGGGCCCGGCCGGCGGCGAAAAGAGCTGCCGCGGCAGCCAGAAACCCCGCACCGCGCCGGCGCTCGCCGTGCCGGCGGCGCAGCACAGCGGGCAATGGTCGCCATGCCCGGTCGGGAGCTGGCGCGGATCCTTGCCGGTCGGCACTTCGAGGTAATGCGTGACGCCCTCGACCGTGCAGACCGGCACCAGGGCGACCGCGCGCGGCAGGGCGCCGGCGAGGAGCGGCCACGCGAGCTGCAACGCGAACGCCGCCATGCCGAGCCAGGTGCCGAGCCGCCTCATGCGCATAGGATGTCGCTGCGCTCCAATTCATTCCCTGCCGGGCATCGTTGCGGAGAAAACGTGGTCCGTCCCTGTTTTTGGGTTAGCGGGCGCCGCGGGTGATCGCCTTCGACATCGGAGAGCTTCATTCGGCTCAGTATACTGGGCGCCCCTTGCCGCACGACCTCGTCATCCGCAACGCGCTGCTCCTCGACGGCCTGGGCTCGCCGCCGCGGCACGGCGACCTCGCCGTGACCGGCGGGAAGATCGCCGAGATCGGCACGATCACCTCTCCCGGGAAGGAAACGCTGGATGCCGACGGGCTCGCGCTCATGCCGGGCATCATCGACAACCATACGCACTACGACGCGCAGATCACCTGGGATCCGCGCCTTTCTCCCTCGGCCGAGCTCGGCGTCACCACCTGCGTCATCGGCAACTGCGGCTTCACCATCGCGCCGTGCCGGCCGGCCGACCGGCGCCTCGTGATGCGCAACCTGACGCAGGTGGAAGGCATGTCGCTGGAAGCGCTCGAGCGCGGCATCCGCTGGGACTTCGAGTCGGTGCCGCAGTACCTGGACATGCTGGAGCGGCGCGGCGCGGCGCTGAACGTCGCCGCGTTCGTCGGCCATTCGAGCGTGCGCACCTACGTGATGGGCGAGGCGGCGACCGAGCGCGCGGCGACCGGGGAGGAGATCTCGCGCATGAAGCGGCTGGTGGCGGAGGCGCTCCACGCCGGCGCGGTCGGCTTCTCGACCAGCACGTCGCCGGCGCACAACGGCGCCGAAGGCAAGCCCATGCCTTCGCGCCTCGCCGACGAGAACGAGCTGCGCGCGCTGGTCGGCGTGCTCGGCGCCGCCGGGCGCGGCGTATTCATGCTGACCAAAGGCGGCCACACCGCGGTGCCGTTCCTCGAGTCGCTCGCCGCCGAGGCCGGCCGGCCGGTGGTAATCGCGGCGCTCCTGCACAACAGCACCAACCCCGATTCGGTGTTCCGCGACCTGGACGAGATCGAGGCCGCGAACCGGCGCGGCCGCCGGCTGCTCGGCGCGGTGTCCTGCTGCCCGCTGTCGATGGATTTCACGCTGCGCTCGCCCTACGTGCTCGAAGGGCTGGAATCGTGGCGCCCGGCGCTCGGGCTGCCCGGGGAGCTCTACCTGCGAAAGCTCAAGGAGCCGGCCTTTCGCGACGGCGTGCGCGCGGAGCTCGCGCGGCCCGCGCACTTTCGCCTCTTCAACGGCGAATGGCACAAGGTGCAGGTCGCCGAGTCGGCGCGCGAGGACTTCGAGCAGCGCTCGATCGCCGAGCTCGCCGCCGCGGCCGGCCGCGACCCGCTCGACTTCATGCTCGATCTCGCGCTCGCCGAGGACCTCGGCACGGTGTTCAACGCGCTGCTCCTCAACTCGGACGAGGCGGCGGTGGCGCGCCTGCTCGCCCACCCGCGCTCGCTCGTCTCGCTCTCCGACGCCGGCGCGCACCTCACCTTCTTCAACGACGCCGGCTTCGGGCTGCATCTCCTCGGCCACTGGGCGCGCGAGCGCGGCGCGCTGTCGCTCGCCGAGGCGGCATGGCGGCTCACCGGGCAGCCGGCCGCCGTGTTCGGCATCCGCGACCGCGGCGCGCTCAGGCCGGGCTGCTTCGCCGACCTGCTGCTCTTCGACCCCACGCGGGTGGGCCGCGGGCCGAACCGGCGCGTCTTCGACCTGCCGGCCGGGCAGCCGCGGCTCAAGGCGCAAGGCGTCGGCGTGCGCGGCGTGTGGGTGAACGGCGTGCGAATTTTCGGCGACGGCGCGTCGGAGCAATCGCTACCCGGACGTCTGCTGCGCGCGTTCGACGCGTAGCGTTTGCACGACAGCGCTCTCGTGAGGCTACGGCGCGCCGGAGGGGCTTTTCGCGTCGCCGCCGGCCGACAGCGGCGCCGCCAATTCAGGAAAACCCTGCGTTTCAAACCAGTGACTTAGGCGCTGGTACGGTTCGTGCGTTCAGTGGCGCGCTGTCCCCCCATTGACTACATGCAGGGAGCCCAGAGTGCTACAGAAAGACGGTTTCTTCCGCAAAGCCCGCGACGAGCGTCGCGACGAGAAGCCCAACGACAACTTCTTCCGTCCGGCGCCATCCATGACCCCGAGCCCCGCGCCGACGGCCAGCTCCCTGCCGGCGGCCGACGCCTCGGCCGCCGCGGGCGACCGCAGGGAAGCCAAGCTCGTCGTCGGCCCCGACATCAAGCTGAAGGGCGTCGAGATCAGCGATTGCGACACCCTGATCGTCGAAGGCCGCGTCGAAGCCACGCTCGACTCCCGCGTTCTCGAGATCACGCCGAACGGCGTGTTCCAGGGCACGATCGCCGTCGACAACGCCGAGGTGCACGGCCGCTTCGAAGGCGAGCTGACCGTGCGCAAGCAGCTCACGATCTTCGGCGCCGGCAAGGTGTCCGGCAAGATCCGCTACGCCAAGATCAAGGTGGAGGAAGGCGCCGAGCTGTCGGGCGAGATCCAGATGCTCGACAAGTCGCAGTCGGCGTTCGCCGGCACCCGCAAGGTCGCCTGAGCAGTACTCGCTCTCCCCGCAGCACCCGGAAGCCCGGCGCAGGTCCGGCCGGCTTCCGGGCCCCCCTTTATTCGAGGGCTCTGGCTAGCCGGGCCGCGCCGTCGGCGAGCTTCGCCTCGTCGGCGGCGAAGCACCAGCGCGCGTAGCCCTCGCCCTCGGGCCCGAAGGCGCTGCCCGGCGCGAGGCCGAGGCCCTGCTCGCGCACCAGCCGCTTGCAGAAGGCGAGGCTGTCCCGCACGCCCGCGACGCGCAGGAAGGCGTACATCGCGCCCGGCGGCGCGGCGACGTCCACGCCCGGGATGCGCCGGAGCTCGGAAACCAGGAAGTCGCGGGCGCGGCGCAGCCGCTCGCGCGTGCGCTCGATCACCGGCTCGCCGCCGGCGAGCGCCGCGATGCCGGCGCGCTGCACGAACACCGGCGCGCACGAGGTGTTGTATTCGATCAGCTTGCCCAGATCGGCGGTCAGCGCCGGCGGCACCACCAGCCAGCCCAGCCGCCAGCCGGTCATCAGCCAGGATTTCGAGAAGGTGTTGGCGCTGATCACCCGGTCGCCTTCGTCGACGAGGTCGAGGAACGACGGCGCGACGCCGCCGCCGGCGAAGTACAGTCGCTCGTAGGCGTCATCGGCAAGGATCCAGATGCCGTGCCGGCGGCAGTGCTCGAGGATCGCGCGCTGCGCCTCGCGCGTGACCGTCCAGCCGGTCGGGTTGTTCGGCGAGTTGAGGTAGAGCGCGCGCGTGCCGGGCTGCAGGGCGTCGATGAGCTTCTGCACGTCGAGCGTCCACCCGGAAGCCGTGAACTCGAGCGCGACGGTGGCGACGCGCGCGCCCAGGATCTTCGGGATCTCCTGCAGGTTCGGCCACAGCGGCACCACCGTCACCACGCGATCGCCCGGGTCGAGCAGGAGCTGCGAGGCGAGCATCAGCGCGTTGACCCCGGCGCTGGTGACCGCCACCTCGTTCTCGCCGGTCCTGCGGTGCAGCCGGCTCAGGTACGCGGCGAGCGCCGCGCGCAGCTCCGGGATGCCGAGGTTATGCGTGTAGAAGAGCTCGCCCGCCTCGAGCGACGCGCGCGCCGCCTCGCGGATGAACGGCGGCGTCGGCTCGTCGGGCTCGCCGACCCAGAAGGCGAGCACGTCCTTGCGGCCGACGCCTTCGTTGTAGAGCTCGCGGATCTTCGAGGCGGTCAGCGCCTGCACCGCGCCGCGCGCCGCGAGCGGCGTTTCGGGTCGCATCGCGCGGCCTATTCTAGACCGCGCTAGACCGCGCTCGACCGCGCCCTAGATCTCGATGCGCGTGCCGAGCTCGATGACGCGGTTGGGCGGGATGTTGAAGTAGTCGGTGACGTTGCCGGCGTTGCGCGCCATGGCGGCGAACAGGCGGTCGCGCCAGAACGCCATGCCGATGCCGCCCTGCGTCGGCACGATCTTCTGGCGGGAGAGGAAGAACGAGGTCTCCATGTGGTCGAACTCGAGGCCCATGGCGCCGCAAAGCTCGAGCGCGCGAGTGACGTCGGGGCGGTCCATGAAGCCGTAGCGCACGCGCACGCGCCAGCAGCCGTGGCCGAGGCGCTCGCACTTCACCCGCTCGGTGAACGCCACCCACGGCACGTCGCGGAACTCGACGGTGAGGAACACCACGCGCTCGTGCAGCACCTTGTTGTGGCTGAGGTTGTGGAGCAGCGCGTGCGGCGTGACGTCGGGCGTGGCGGTGAGGAACACCGCGGTGCCGGGCACGCGCTCGGGCGGCTGGCGGAACAGCGACTCGAGGAACGGCTCGAGCGGCACCGAGGACTTGCGCAGCCGGTCGAACAGGATCTCGCGGCCGCGCCGCCAAGTGGTCATGACGACGAACACGCAGCCGCCGATGGCGAGCGGGAACCAGC
>DASVDO010000064.1:0-5840 GCA_036381055.1 Burkholderiales bacterium
CCTCTAGACGATGGGGACCTGCGTTACTGCAGTGAAGCGGGGTTGGTGGAGGTAACCGGGATCGAACCGGTGACCTCTTGCATGCCATGCAAGCGCTCTCCCAGCTGAGCTATACCCCCAACCGAGGCGCGAAATTATAGCAGCTAGGAATGACACGAGCCGAGGCGCCGGCCCTTCACGGTGGAGTGCGTGACGATGCGCAGGTTGTTCTGCTCGGCGACGAGGTCGATGGAGCCGTCGAGGGTCTGCGCCGTGTAGCGCATGCGGCCGCTGCCGTGCAGCGGGACGGGGCCGCTGCGGCAGTCGATGGAGAAGGTGTACTCGGCGCCGGTGTCCCGGGTGTCGGAGAACACGCAGCCGGGGTGGCCGGCGTCGGCGAGGACGCGGCGCGGGTCGCGCGCCTCCTCCTCGCCGATGCAGCGCGTCTCGACGATCGGGCCGCTCGAGCTGCCGCGCGAGAGCGACACGTCTACCGTCAGCTCCCACCTGCCCGGCTGTACGCCCGCCGCCAGCGCCGCGCCGGGAAGCGCGAGGAGGCCCAGCATCGCGAAAAGTCTTTTCATCAGTCCTGGTCCAGGTAGCGGGTGAGCCGCTGCAGCACGGTCTCGCGGCCGAGCAGCTCGAGCACCGCGTCGATCGACGGCGTCTGCGAGCGCCCGGTGACGATGCGGCGCAGCGGCATGGCGAGCTGCGGCATCTTCAGCGCGCTCGATTTCGCCACCTCCTTGATCGCGTCGCCGAGCGCCGCGCGCTCCCACGGGATGGTAGCGAGCCTCGCCTTGAGCGTCCTTAAGCCCTGCAAAGCCTCGCGCGAAAGGGGCTCTTGGGCGAGCGGCACGTCGACCTCGTAGAAGAGCATCGCCTCGTCGGCGAGCTGCACGATCGAGGCGGCGCGCTCCTTGAGCAGGCGCACCACTTTCTCGAGCGCCGGGCCGACCGCGAGCTGCACGCCGCGGCGGCGCAGCTCGTCTTCGACCAGGCGCGCCAGCCGGGCGTCGGCGGCGGCCTTCAGGTACTGCTGGTTGAGCCACGCCAGCTTCTCGGGATTGAACTGCGCCGGCGAGCGCGACACGTGCTCGAGGTCGAACCACTCGACGAGCTGCGCCGCGGTGAAGATCTCGTCGTCGCCGTGCGACCAGCCCAGGCGCGCCAGGTAGTTGAGCAGCGCCTCGGGCAGCACGCCCTGGTCGCGGTACTGCGTGACGCTCACCGCGCCGTGGCGCTTGGAGAGGCGCTCGCCGTCGGCGCCCAGGATCATGGGAACGTGCGCGAAGTGCGGAAGCGGCTTCTGCAGGGCGGAAAAGATATGGATCTGGCGCGGCGTGTTGTTGACGTGGTCGTCGCCGCGGATCACGTGCGTGATGCCCATGTCGAGGTCGTCGACCACCACGCCGAAGTTGTAGGTCGGCACGCCGTCGGCGCGCAGCAGCACGAGGTCGTCGAGCTCGGCGTTCGGGAACTCGATCGGGCCCTTGACGAGGTCGTTCCAGCCGACCGTGCCTTCCTGCGGCGTCTTGAAGCGCACCGGCGCCGGGCCGCTGCCGCGGTAGCGCTGGCCGATCGCGCGGTCGTAGCGCGGCTTCTCGCCGCGCGCCTGCTGCTCGGCGCGCAGCGCGTCGAGCGCCTCCTTGGGCATGTAGTCGTAGTAGGCGTGCCCCGCCGCGATGAGCTGCTCGGCGACTTCCCGGTAGCGCGCGAGCCGCTGCATCTGGAAGTACGGCCCCTCGTCCCAGTCGATGCCGAGCCAGCGCAGGCCCTCGAGGATCGCCTCCACCGAGGCCTGCGTCGAGCGCTCGAGGTCGGTGTCCTCGACGCGCAGCACGAACTTGCCGCCGTGGCGGCGCGCGTACGCCCAGGAGAAGAGCGCGGTGCGCGCGCCGCCGATATGCAGGAACCCCGTCGGGCTCGGGGCGAAGCGCGTGCGCACGCCCATCAGTCGCTGCCGCCCTCGACCGCCAGGCGCTGGGCGCGCCAGCGCAGCATCCCTCCCGCAAGGTTGGCGACGCGCTCGAAGCCGTGCTTGCCGAGCATCACGCTCGCCTGCGCCGAGCGCGCGCCGGAGCGGCACACCGTGACGATCGGCCGGTCCCGGGCGAGCTCGCCCGAGCGCGAGAGCAGCTCGCCCAGCGGTATCAGCTTCGCGCCCGGCACGTGGCCGAGCACGCCGTGGAACTCCTCGGGCTGGCGCACGTCGACCACCTGCACCTCGCGCAGGTGCTCCTCGACCCAGCGCGGGTCGATCTCCCAGATGCCGGCGAAGGTGAAGGTGAGCGGCGCCCACGAAGGCTCGGCGAGCGGGTCGCCGGCGGCCGGCGTCTCCGGCCGGCCGCAGCGCAGGTTGGCCGGCAGCGCGATGTCGATCTGCTTCGGGTGCGGCAGGCCGAGGTGCTGCATGTAGCCGACGAAGTCGCCCTCGCCCACCGACTCGCCGAGGCGCGGGTTGTAGAGCTTCTCCTCGCCGACGCTGGTCACGGTGAGGCCGCGATAGTCGTGGGCGGGATAGAGCAGGCAGCGGTCGGGCAGCGAGAAGATCTGCTCGCGCACCGAGCGGAACAGCCGGCGCGCGTCGCCGCCCTGGAAATCGGTGCGGCCGCAGCCGCGGATGAGCAGCGCATCGCCGGTGAACGCCATCGAGCGGTCGTCGAGCACGTAGGTGGTGCAGGCCGAGGTGTGCCCGGGCGTGTGCCGCGGCTCGAGCGCGCTCGCGCCGAAGCGCACCGGCTCCTCCCCCACCAGGAAGTCCGCGCCCTCGGCGCCGCTCGCCGCCGGCACGCCGATGCGGCTGCCGAGCTTGCGCTTGAGCAGCCACGCCCCGGTGACGTGGTCGGCGTGCACGTGCGTCTCGAGCGTGGCGATCAGCCGCAGGCCGAGCTCCTGCACCAGCGCCGCGTCGCGCCGCGCCTGCTCGAACACCGGGTCGATGAGCAGCGCCTCGCGCGTGGCTGCGTCGGCGAGGAGGTAGGTGTAGGTGGACGACTGCGGGTCGAAAAGCTGCCGGAAAATCATTAGAATTCGCGTCCTGCCCGGGTCGTTAGCTCAGCGGTAGAGCACTGCTCTCACACAGCAGGGGCCACTGGTTCGATCCCAGTACGACCCACCATTCCTCCTTCCCGTCGGTGGAGCTGCGATTGTAGCGGCCCCTCGGCCTTACACGTCGCCGCCATTCGACAGGGGCGCGAAGGCCGCCGCTTATCAGACGCTTAGCCGCGCCCGGGCGCCGGCATAGCGGTTGCAGAAAACCCGGCATGAACGATTCTGCCGGATGCGAAGCATGCCCCTGAAGCCGAACGGCAGGCTTTGCCGGGTGCGCGAGCAGATCATCGAGGACCGCGCGAGCGGCCTGACGCTGCAGTTCGAGTGCGCCGACGGCCACATGCGCCTGGTGATCGCCGGCGAGCACATGCGCCTGGGCAACCGCGAGATCCTGTTCGACGCCGACGGGCGCGAGGCCGGCGCCGGCACGCTGGTCGGCGAGTTCCGCAGGCCTTCCTGGCTGAAGCGCGTCGACTAGCGGCGCGCTCAGGCGGCGTTGTCGCGCGGCATGCGTCCGTGCTCGCGCTCGAAGGCGCGCAGCAGCTCCGCCTCGCGCCGCGCCGGGTCGGCGCACAGCTCCCAGCCGTAGTGCGTCGCCGCGGGATGGCTGGCGAGACGCGCGAGCAGCGCTTCGCGCAGCCGCGGCGCGCGGCCGTAGTACACCAGCTCGTCGCCCTCCCATAGCGCGTACACGCCCGGCTCGTCGGGCGCGCCCTGCACCACGGTGCGCGCGAAGCGGTACTTCCTCGGCTCGGGCTGGCCCGCCGCGGCGCGCAGCCAGCGCAGCGCGGCGAGCTCGTTGCGGAAGGCGCGCACGTTCATCTTCTGCTGCCGCGCGCACACCTCGATGTACTCGTGCGCGGCGTTGAGCTCGACGCTGTCGCCGAGCAGCGCGATCTGGCACGCCGGGCCGACCAGCGCGCTGGCGTAGCCCGAGATGCCGTACTCCTCGGGCTTGAACACCGGACGCGAGGCGCGCACCGACACCAGGATCCTCGAGCAGTCGTGGCTGCGGCAGGCCGCGTGCACGGCGAGCGCGAACTCGCGCATCTCGGCGGCCGTCTCGCGCCCCGCGAGCGCCGCGTAGAGATGGTCGCCGCGCGCCTCGATCCAGTATCTCACGTCATTTCATCGTCGCGAGCAGCCGCTGCAGCCATTCGTGCGCGTCGGGCTGGCCGGCGCGCAGGTTCATGCACCGGTCGCGCATGTTCCTGAGCGTGTGCTCGACCAGGCCGCCGCGGTGCTCGGCCGACAGGCCGTCGAGGGCGCGGCCGAAGGCGTGCGCGAAGTGGCGCTTGTCGAGCACGCCGTGCTCGTGCAGCGTCTCGATCAGCACGATGTTCGACGCCGCCAGGCCGGCCAGGGCGTCGAGCAGCGCGTCGAAGTCGGAGCCGCGGCGCCGTTCGTCCGCGGACTCAGCCATGGACAGGCCCGTCCTCGGCAGGCAGCAGGCGGGTGAGCGTGCCGGTCAGCACGTCGATGTTGACCGGTTTCGCGACGTAGTCGTCGGCGCCGGCCTCCAGGCACTTCTCGCGGTCGCCGATCATCGCCTTGGCGGTGACCGCGACGATCGGCAGGCCGGCGTGGCCCTCGAGCTGCCGGATGATGCGGATGGTGTCGAGGCCGTCGAGCCCCGGCATCATGATGTCCATCAGCACCAGGTCGACCCGCTCGCCGCCCTTGAGCAGCTCGATCGCCTCCTTGCCGCTCTCGGCGTGCATGACGTTCAGGCCGCGCGCCTCGAGCGCGCTGGTGAGCGCGAACACGTTGCGGATGTCGTCGTCCACCACCAGCACGCGCTTGCCGGCGAGCTCCGCCGACGGCGGCGGCGGCGGCGCGGGCGGCTCGGCGCGCGCCTCGGGCGGCGCGGCCTCCGCGGCCGGCGCCGGCTCGGCCTGCTCGGGCGCGCCCTCGCGCGGCTCGGCGATCGGGTAGATGCGCACCTCGCCCGCCGGCTGGCCGACCGGCTGGTACTGCGCGGGCAGGTACAGGGTGAACGTGCTGCCCTCGCCCGGCGCGCTCTGCACGCGGATCTCGCCGCCCAGCAGGCGCGCCAGCTCGCGGCTGATCGAGAGCCCGAGGCCGGTGCCGCCGTACTCGCGGCTGGTCGTGCCGTCGGCCTGCTGGAACGCCTCGAAGATCAGGCGCTGCTTGCTCGGCGGGATGCCGATGCCGGTGTCGATCACCGAGAAGGCGACCACGCGCTCGGCCTGCGAAAGCGCCGGGTGGCCGCTCGTCCAGCCCGAGCTCGCCGGCTCGATCTTCAGCGTCACCGCGCCGCGGCTGGTGAACTTGAACGCGTTGGAGAGCAGGTTGGTGAGGATCTGCTGCAGCCGCTTGCCGTCGGTCTCGAGCGTGGCCGGCAGGCGCTCGTCGAGCTGCACGTGCAGCTCGAGCCGCTTGTCGGCGGCCACCTGGCGGAAGGTGCGCTCGACGTAGTCGGTGAGGTCGCTGTAGCGCTCCTCGGCGATGTTGAGCGTCACCGTGCCCGACTCGATCTTCGCCAGGTCCAGGATGTCGTTGATCAGCGCGAGCAGCTCGGCACCCGAGGAATGGATGGTGCGCGCGAACTCGACCTGCTTCGGCGTCAGGTTGCCGCCGACGTTGTCGGCGAGCAGGCGGGCGAGGATGAGCAGCGAGTTGAGCGGGGTCCTCAGCTCGTGCGACATGTTCGCGAGGAATTCCGATTTATACCTGGAAGACAAGGACAATTGCTCGGCCTTCTCCTCCAGCGCCGCGCGCGCCTGCTCGATCTCGCGGTTCTTGAACTCCACCTGGTGCATCTGCTCGGAGAGCTGGCGCGCCTT
>DASVDO010000065.1:0-45980 GCA_036381055.1 Burkholderiales bacterium
GAGCCTGCCCCAGTACGAGGACCACGGCGAGATCCTCAAGTGGCTGATGCTGGAGAACGTGCCCGGCAGCTTCCCCTACACCGCCGGCACCTTCGCCTTCAAGCGCGAGGGCGAGGACCCGACCCGCATGTTCGCCGGCGAGGGCGACGCCTTCCGCACCAACCGGCGCTTCCACCTGCTCTCGAAGGACATGCCGGCGAAGCGGCTCTCGACCGCCTTCGACTCGGTCACGCTCTACGGCTTCGATCCGGACGAGCGCCCCGACATCTACGGCAAGGTCGGGAACTCCGGCGTCTCCATCGCGACGCTCGAGGACATGAAGGTGCTGTACTCGGGCTTCGACCTCTGCGACCCGGCGACCTCGGTGTCGATGACGATCAACGGGCCGGCGCCGACCATCCTCGCGATGTTCTTCAACACCGCAATCGATCAGCAGGTCGAGAGGTTTGCGAAGGAAAAAGGGCGCCCTCCTTCCCCCGGAGAGTTCGAGAGCCTGAAGAAGCAAACGCTTTCCACCGTGCGCGGCACCGTGCAGGCGGACATCCTCAAGGAGGACCAGGGGCAGAACACCTGCATCTTCTCCACCGAGTTCTCGCTCAAGGTGATGGGCGACATCCAGGCGTACTTCATCGAAAACCAGGTGAGGAACTTCTACTCGGTGTCGATCTCCGGCTACCACATCGCCGAAGCCGGCGCGAACCCGATCTCGCAGCTCGCGTTCACGCTCGCGAACGGCTTCACCTTCGTCGAGGCCTATCTCGCGCGGGGCATGAAGATCGACGATTTCGCGCCGAACCTCTCGTTCTTCTTCTCCTACGGCATGGACCCGGAGTACGCGGTGCTCGGACGCGTGGCGCGGCGCATCTGGGCGGTGGCGATGAAGCGCCGCTACGGCGCGAACGAGAGGAGCCAGAAGCTCAAGTTCCACTCGCAGACCTCGGGTCGCTCGCTCCACGCGCAGGAGATCGCGTTCAACGACATCCGCACCACGCTGCAGGCGCTGATTTCCACCTACGACCACACCAACTCGCTGCACACGAATGCCTACGACGAGGCGATCACCACGCCCACCGAGGAGTCGGTGCGCCGCGCCATGGCGATCCAGCTCATCATCAACAAGGAGTGGGGTCTCGCGAAGAACGAGAACCCGAACCAGGGCTCCTTCGTCATCGAGGAGCTCACCGATCTCGTGGAGGAAGCGGTGCTGCGCGAGTTCGAGGCGATTTCCGCGCGCGGCGGCGTGCTCGGCGCGATGGAAACCGGCTACCAGCGCGGCAAGATCCAGGAGGAGTCCCTCTACTACGAGCACCGCAAGCACGACGGCTCCTACCCGATCGTCGGCGTCAACACGTTCCGCAATCCCCGCGGCGAGCCGATCCCGCAGAAGCTCGAGCTGATCCGCTCCACCGAGGAGGAGAAGCGCTCGCAGCTAAGGCGCCTGCGCGAGTTTCAGAAGCGCAACGAGAAGGAGGCGCCGGCGATGCTCGAACGGCTGCGCCAGGCGGCGATGCGCGACGAGAACGTCTTCGCGGTGCTGATGGACGCGGTGCGCGTCTGCTCGCTCGGGCAGATCACGCACGCGCTGTTCGAGGTCGGCGGCCAGTACCGGCGCAGCATGTGAAATCGCGACCCTGACCCCGAATTATCCGCGGTATTCCGGGGGCGGCTGGGTGAAGAACGCGTGCAGGATGTGGTAGACCATCAGGTAGTTCTTCTGCTGGAAGCTGGCGTGCGAGATGCCGGCCATCACGGCGAACTGCTTGTCCGGGTTGGGCAGCCGGCGGAAGAAGGCGAGCAGGTCGTCGATCGAGGCGATGCCGTCGAACTCGCCGCGCATGATCAGCGTCGGCACGGTGATCTTCGCCGGGTCGTTGATCGGCAGCTTCGAGCACATGTCGACGTAGGTGCCGGTCGGCACCGAGTCGTCGAGCGCGAGGATCGCCGTGGCGAACGCCTCGACGGTCGCCTCGTCGGCGGTGCCCGGGTGGTCGCGGTTGAAGATCGAGCGCACGAACGCGCGGTCGATCGGCCGGCGGTTCTTCGCCAGGAACTCGGGCAGGCGCTTGCGGCGCTCGGCGAGCGTCGGGCTGCCCTCGCCGGTCCACACGTAGGCGTCGAGCGCCAGGCGCGCCACCCGCTCGGGATGGCGCTCGGCGAAGAGCGCCGCCTTAAGCGCGCCCGAGGAGATGCCGTAGACCAGCAGCTGCTTCGCCTGCGTGGTCTGCAGGATGTACTGCGAGGCCGCGGCGAGGTCGTCGGCGCCGTTGGCGATGTCGCAGTTGATCGGCCGCGACTTGTCCGAGCGGCCGTAGCCCTCGTTGTCCACGGTCCAGGTGTCGAAGCCGCGCTCGGCGAACCATTCCATCACCGAGGAATGCGGCCGCCCGGGAACCTGAAGATCGAAGGTCGGCTGCGAGGCCATCGACGAGCCGTGCACGAACAGGATGGTGCCGCGCGTGGGCGCCGCGGCGCGCTTCTGCCAGAGAAAAAGCTTGACGTCCCCCTTGCGGGTCCAGTGCTCGGTGCCGTTCATGGTCGGCGGATTATGCCCAAATTTGTGCAAGAATCCGCGGGGATAACAGGAGGAGGGGCTCGATGGGCGAGAGCATCGAGAAGCTCGACACGTTCCCGAAGCTTTTGATGCACCACGCGCGCGTGCGTCCTTCGTCGCCGGCGATCCGCGAGAAGGACCTCGGCATCTGGCAGACCTGGAGCTGGGCCGAGTTTGCCGCCGAGGTGCGCGCCATCGCCTGCGCGCTGGCCGAGCTCGGCCTGAAGCGCGGCGAGCATTTCGCGCTGGTCGGCGACAACCGCCCGCGGCTCTACGCGACCATGGCCGCGGTGCAGTGCCTGGGCGCCATCCCGGTGCCGCTGTACCAGGACGCCATCGCCGCCGAGATGGCCTTCCCGATCAGCAACGCCGGCATCGCGCTCGCCTTCGCCGAGGACCAGGAGCAGGTCGACAAGCTGCTCGAGATCGCGCCGCAGTGCCCGACCCTCGCGCGCATCGTCTACGACGACCCGCGCGGCATGCGCCACTACCGGCACGACAACCTGATCGCCTACGACGAGCTGCTGGCGAAGGGGCGCGAGCGCCTGGCGGCGCGCCCCTCGTTCGTCGACGAGGAGATCGCCAAGGGCACGGGCGGCGACACCGCGGCGATGTTCTTCACCTCGGGGACCACCGGGGTGCCGAAGGGGGTGGTGCACACGCACGCCAGCCTGATCGGCCCGTCGCGCACCGCCGCCGAGCTCGAAGGGCTCGGCCCGGACGACGTGATCCTCGCCTACCTGCCGCCCGCCTGGATCGGCCAGAACATCTTCTCCTGCGCCCAGGCGTACGTCGCGGGCTACTGCATCTGCTGCCCCGAGTCGGCCGAGACGGTGATGAACGACATGCGCGAGATCGCGCCGACCTACTACTTCGCGCCGCCGCGCGTGCTCGAGAACCTGCTCACCGCCGTGTCGATCCGCATGGAGGACGCCTCGCGCGCGAAGCGCTGGCTGTACCGCTATTTCATGGGCGTGGCGCAGCGCGTCGGCGGCGCGATCCTCGACGGCAAGCGGGTAGCGCCGCTCGACCGGCTGCTTTACTTCCTCGGCAACTTTTTCGTCTACGCGCCGCTCCGGAACGTGCTGGGCATGAGCCGCGTCAAGGTCGGCTATACCGCCGGCGAGGCGATCGGCCCGGATCTTTTCCGCTTCTACCGCTCGATCGGCATCAACCTGAAGCAGCTCTACGGCTCGACCGAGACCGCGGTGTTCGTCTGCATCCAGCCCGACGGCCAGGTGAAGCCCGATACCGTGGGCACGGCGGTGCCGGGGGTGGAGCTGCGTTTCACCCCGCAGCGCGAGCTGGTGGTGCGCAGCGCGGGGCTGTTCCGCGAGTACTACAAGAACCCGCAGGCCACCGCGCAGGTGAAGGACGGCGAGGGCTGGTTCCACACCGGCGACGCGGGCTACTTCGACGCCGACGGCCACGTCAAGATCATCGACCGGGTGAAGGACGTCGGCAGCCTGGCCGACGGCACGCTGTTCGCGCCCAAGTACCTGGAGAACAAGCTCAAGTTTTTCCCCTACATCCGCGAGGCGGTGTGCTTCGGCCACGGCCGCGACAAGGTGTGCGCGTTCGTCAACATCGATCCCGAAGCGGTGGGCAACTGGGCCGAGAAGCGGCACATGCCGTACTCGGGCTACACCGACCTCGCCTCGCGGCCCGAGGTGTACGCCCTGGTGCGCGAGTGCATCGAGAAGGTGAACGCCGACCTGGCGAACGAGCCCGAGATCGCCAACTCGCAGATCCACCGCTTCCTGATCCTGCACAAGGAGCTCGACGCCGACGACGGCGAGCTGACGCGCACGCGCAAGGTGCGGCGCGGCTTCATCGGCGAGAAATACGCGCCGCTGGTCGCCGCGCTGTACGAGGGGCGCGACACGGTGCACGTCGAGGCGCAGGTTAAGTACGAGGACGGCCGCACCGGCACGTACTCGGCGGACCTGAAGATCGAGGACGCCCGCACCTTCGCGCCGGCGGCGGCGCAGCGGGCGGCATGAAGGTCGTCCTCTCCGTCGAAGGCGTGTCGCTCGCCTTCGGCGGGGTGAAGGCGCTGCAGGACGTGTCGTTCGACGTGGCCGAGCACGAGATCCGCGCCATCATCGGCCCGAACGGCGCCGGCAAGAGCTCGATGCTGAACGTGCTGAACGGCGTCTACCACCCGCAGAAGGGCACGATCCGCTTCCGCGAGCGCGTCTTCCAGGACATGAGCCCGCGGCGCGCCGCCGAGCTGGGCATCGCGCGCACCTTCCAGAACATCGCGCTCTTCAAGGGGATGACGGTGCTCGACAACATCATGGCCGGGCGCAACCTGAAGATGCGCTGCAACTTCCTGCAGCAGGCGCTGTGGCTCGGCGCGGCGAAGCGCGAGGAGCTCGAGCACCGCCGCGCCGTCGAGGAGATCATCGACTTCCTGGAGATCCAGCACGTGCGGCGCACGCCGGTCGGCCGGCTGCCCTACGGCCTGCAGAAGCGCGTCGAGCTCGGCCGCGCGCTCGCCGCGGAGCCGACCCTGCTGCTGCTCGACGAGCCGATGGCCGGCATGAACGTCGAGGAAAAGCAGGACATGTGCCGCTTCATCCTCGACGTCAACGATCACTACGGCACGACCATCGTGCTGATCGAGCACGACATGGGCGTGGTGATGGACATCTCCAGCCGCGTGGTGGTGCTCGACTACGGCCGCAAGATCGCCGACGGCAGCCCCGACGAGGTGCGCAGCGACCCGAAGGTGATCGACGCCTACCTCGGGGTGGCGCACGCATGAGCGACCTGAGCTTCTTCCTCGAGGTGCTCGCCGGCGGCCTGCTCGCCGGGGTGATGTACGCGCTGGTCGCGCTCGGCTTCGTGCTGATCTACAAGGCCTCGGGCGTGTTCAACTTCGCGCAGGGCTCGATGGTGTTCTTCGCCGCGCTGACCCTGGTGTCGCTCCTCGAGCGCGACTGGAACTTCTGGCTGGCGCTCGCCGTGACGCTGGTCGTCATGGTGGTGCTCGGCATGCTGATCGAGCGCCTGGTGCTGCGCCCGCTGGTCAACCAGCCGCAGATCACGCTGCTCATGGCGACCATCGGGCTCACCTTCGTGCTCGAGGGGCTGTCGCAGCTCGCCTGGGGCTCGCAGCCGCACGGCCTGGAGCTGGGCATTCCCGACGTGCCGATCGAGTGGCTGTCGATGCGCTGGAACATCAACATCAGCCAGTTCGATCTGTTCGCCGCCGCGGTCGCCGGCGTGCTGGTCGCGGTGCTGGCGCTCCTCTTCCAGAAGACGCGCATCGGCCGCGCGCTGCGCGCGGTGGCCGACGACCACCAGGCGGCGCTGGCGGTGGGCATCCCGCTGCAGCACATCTGGGCGCTCGTCTGGGCGGTCGCCGGCTTCGTCGCCCTGGTCGCGGGCGTGATGTGGGGCGTGCGCAACGGCGTCCAGTACGCGCTCACCTTCACGGCGCTGAAGGCCCTGCCGGTGCTGATCCTCGGCGGCTTCGAGTCGATCCTCGGCGCGATCGTCGGCGGGCTGATCATCGGCGCGAGCGAGAAGCTCGCCGAGGTGTACCTCGGGCCCTACGTCGGCGGCGGCATCGAGAGCTGGTTCGCCTACGTGGTGGCGCTGCTGTTCCTGCTGGTGCGGCCCGAGGGGCTGTTCGGCGAGAAGCACATCGACCGGGTCTGACCGATGCTCTACCGCGAAGCCGGACAGTTCAAGTCGAGCTACGCCGCGGACCAGCAGATCTTCCCGCTGCGCCAGGACCGGATCGGCATGGCGCTGCTGCTGGTGCTCGCCTTCGTGGTCGTGCCGCTGGTGGGCGACCAGTACTGGCTCTCCGCCATCCTGACGCCGTTCCTGGTGTTCTCGCTGGCGGCGCTCGGCCTGAACATCCTGACCGGCTACGCCGGGCAGCTCTCGCTCGGCACCGCGGCGTTCATGGCGGTGGGCGCCTTCATGGCCTACAACGCGGAGCTGCGCATCCCCTACATGCCGAGCCTCGGCTCGTTCGTGATCGGCGGGTTGTGCGCCGCGGCGGTCGGCATCGTCTTCGGCCTGCCCAGCCTGCGCATCAAGGGCCTGTACCTCGCCGTGGCGACGCTGGCGGCCCAGTTCTTCGTGCTCTGGGCGATCAACCGCATCGGCTGGTTCTCCAACTACAGCTCCTCGGGCGTGATCACGGCGCAGCGCGTCGAGCTGCTCGGCTACGACGTGGTCACCCCCGCCGGCAAGTACGTGCTGACGCTCGCCATCGTCTCGCTGATGGCGCTCGCGGCGAAGAACCTGATGCGCAGCGAGACCGGCCGGGCGTTCATGGCGATCCGCGACATGGACGTCGCGGCGAGCGTGATCGGCATCCCGATGATGAAGACCAAGCTGCTCGCCTTCGCGATCAGCTCGTTCTACTGCGGCGTCGCCGGCGCGCTGTACGCCTACTGCTACCTCGGCACGGTCGAGCCCGAGGCGTTCACGCTCGAGCTGTCGTTCCGCATCCTGTTCATGATCATCATCGGGGGGGTGGGGTCGATCCTCGGCTCGTTCCTCGGCGCGGCCTTCATCACGCTATTCCCGATATTCCTTAATCTTGCGTCCAAGGCGCTCGAGGACGCGCTCGGCATGGAAATGTCGCACGCCGTGGTGTCGAACACCGAGGTGGTCATCTTCGGCGGGCTGATCATCTTCTTCCTGATCGTCGAGCCGAACGGCCTGGCCCGGCTCTGGCAGATCGCCAAGGAGAAGCTGCGCCTCTGGCCATTCCCGCACTAGGCGCGGTAAACTGCGCGTTCCGCAGTTCGAAACGGGCACTCTTGAGGAGGAGAACCTTCATGAAACGGACCGCATTGCTGGTTGCGGCCTTCGGCGTCGCGGCGGCGGGCTTCGCCTCGCCGGCGGCGGCGCAGAAAGAGCAGTTCGTTCCCGCCAACTTCTACTGGGTCGGTCCGTACGCGCCGGGCGGCTCGGGGTTCGGCGGCGGCCTCATCGACTACATGCAGATGATCAACGAGCGCGACGGCGGCATCAACGGCGTCAAGCTGACGTGGGAAAAGTGCGAGACCGAGTACAACAACGCGCGCGGCGTCGAGTGCTACGAGCGCTCGAAGAAGCATCCGCCGACCGGCGCGACGGTGATCCATCCGCTGTCCACCGGCATCACCTACTCGCTGATCGAGAAGGCGACCGCCGACCACATTCCGATCATCTCCATGGGCTACGGCCGCACCTCGGCCGCCGACGGGCGCGTCTTCCCGTACGTCTTCCCGCTGATCACCACCTACTGGTCGCAGGCCACCGTGATGGTCAAGTACATGGGCCAGCGCATGGGCGGCATGGACAAGTGGAAGGGCAAGAAGCTGGTGCTCATCTACCACGACTCGGCGTACGGCAAGGAGCCGATCCCCATCCTTACCGACATGGCGAAGCAGTACGGCTTCCAGCTCACCACCATCGCGGTGCCGCACCCGGGCAACGAGCAGCAGGCGCAGTGGCTGCAGGTGCGGCAGATCCGGCCCGACTGGGTGATCCTCTGGGGCTGGGGCGTGATGAACCCGACGGCGCTGAAGACCGCCGCCAAGGTCGGCTATCCGCGCAACAAGATCGTCGGCGTGTGGTGGTCCGGCGCCGAGGAGGACGTGATCCCGGCCGGCTCGGCGGCGAAGGGCTACATCTCCGCCGGCTTCAACGCGCCGGGCTCCGACTACCCGGTGATGAAGGACATCAAGAAGTACGTCTACGACAAGGGCAAGGGCGAGTTCGAGGACTTCTCGCGCTTCGGCTCGATCTATCACACGCGCGGCGTGGTGGCGGGCATCGTCACCGTCGAGGCGATCCGCATCGCCCAGGAGAAGTACGGCAAGGGCAAGCCGATCACCGGCGAGCAGATGCGCTGGGGCATCGAGCACCTGAACATCGACGAGAAGCGCCTGAGGGAGCTCGGCGCGACCGGCCTCATGCCGCCGCTCAAGGTCTCGTGCCTGGACCACGAAGGCTCGGGGCTGGTCAAGTTCCAGCAGTGGGACGGCACGCGGTGGAAGGTGATCACCGACTGGATCGAGCCCGACCGCAAGCTGGTGCGCGCGAAGGTGGAGCAGGACGCGGCGCAGTACGCCAAGGAGAAGGGCATCAAGCCGCGCGACTGCTCGGGGAGCGACGCGTAGCCGACGTGTTCGCGGGAGAGGGGCGCAACGGCGGGCCGCGGCCCGCCGTTCTGCTTTCGCTGCAGAACGTCGAGGTCATCTACGACCACGTCATCCTGGTGCTGCGCGGGGTGTCGCTCGACGTGCGCGAGGGCCAGATCGTCGCCCTGCTCGGCGCCAACGGCGCGGGCAAGACCACCACGCTGAAGGCGATCTCCAACCTGCTGCGCGCCGAGCGCGGCGACGTCACCAAGGGCCAGATCCTGTACCGCGGCAGCCGCATCGACCGGCTCGATCCGGCGACGCTGGTGAAGCGCGGCCTGTGCCAGGTGATGGAAGGCCGGCACTGCTTCCAGCACCTGACGGTGGAGGAGAACCTCCTCACCGGTGCCTACACCCGCGGCTACATCGGGTCCGGCGTACGCGAGGACCTGGAGAAGGTCTACGCCTATTTCCCGCGCCTCAAGGAGCGCCGCCACGCGCAGTCGGGCTACACCTCGGGCGGCGAGCAGCAGATGACGGCGATCGGCCGCGCGCTGATGGCGCGGCCGTCGATGATCCTGCTCGACGAGCCCTCGATGGGCCTCGCGCCGCAGCTCGTCGAGGAGATCTTCGAGATCGTGCGCGAGCTCAACCGCAAGGAGCGGGTGAGCTTCCTGCTCGCCGAGCAGAACACGTACATCGCGCTGCGCTACGCCGACTACGGCTACATCCTGGAGAACGGCCGGGTCGTCATGGACGGGCCGGCCGCGGCGCTCGCGCAGAACGAGGACGTGAAGGAGTTCTACCTCGGGTTCTCGACCGCCGGGCGGCGCAGCTTCCGCGAGGTGAAGTCCTATCGCCGCCGCAAGCGCTGGCTCTGAAAAGGGGTCAGAGCAGTTTTCCGCGAATGAGCAAGCGGCAGTCCGTCGAGCACTTCGATCGCCTGGAAACGCGCACCCCCGCGGCCCGGGAGAAGGCCTTGCTGGCGGCGCTGCCGGGCCTCGTCGCGCACGCCAAGCGACGCGCGGCGGGGTTCGCGCGCATTCTCAAGGATGTCGTTCCCAGAGAAATCAGGAGTCGCGAGGCCCTGGCACGGCTGCCCGTGACGCGCAAGTCCGACCTCGGCGCGCTGCAGAAGGCGCTGCCGCCGCTCGGCGGGCTGAACGCGACGCCGGTCGAGAAGCTCGCCAAGCTGTTCGTCTCGCCGGGGCCGATCTACGACCCCGAAGGGCGCGGCAAGGACTGGTGGCGCACCGCGCGCGGCTTCTTCGCCGGCGGCTTCCGCGCGGGCGACCGGGTGCTCAACACGTTCTCCTACCATTTCACGCCCGCCGGCTCGATGGTCGAGAGCGGCCTCCTGGCGCTCGGCTGCACCGTCGTGCCGGGCGGCGTCGGCCAGACCGAGATGCAGGTGGCGGCGATCCGCGACCTGCGCCTGAACGGCTACGTCGGCACGCCGTCGTTCCTGAAGCTCATCGTCGAGAAGGCGGACGAGCTGAAGGCCGACATCTCCTGCCTCGCGAAGGCGCAGGTCGGCGCCGAGTACCTGCCGCCGGCGCTGCGCGCCATGCTCCAGGCGCGCGGCATGGCGGTGACGCAGCTCTACGCGAGCGCCGACCTCGGCCTGATCGCCTACGAGTCGCTCGGGCGCGACGGCCGGCCGACCGAAGGCATGATCCTCGAGGAGGCGCTGCTGCTCGAGATCGTGCGCCCGGGCACCGGCGACCCGGTGCCCGCCGGCGAGGTCGGCGAGGTGCTGATCACCAGCTTCAACAAGGATTATCCGCTGATCCGCTTCGCCACCGGCGACCTTTCGGCGGTGCTCCCGGGCGTGAGCCCGTGCGGGCGCACCAACGTGCGCATCAAGGGCTGGATGGGCCGCGCCGACCAGAGCACCAAGGTGCGCGCCATGTTCGTGACGCCCGGGCAGGTGGGCGAGATCGTGCGGCGCCACCCCGAGGTGGCGCGCGCGCGGCTGGTGGTGAGCGGCGAGGCGGGCAACGACCAGATGGTGCTGCATTGCGAGACGGCCGGCGCGCCGCCCGGGCTGGCCGAGGCGCTCGCCGCCTCGATACGCGAGGTCACCAAGCTGCGCGGCGAGGTGAAGCTCGTGCCGGTCGGCAGCCTGCCGAACGACGGCAAGGTGATCGAGGACACGCGCAAGTACAGCTAGCCTTGCCGGGCTACGCCCCCCGGGCGGCGCCCACCGGCAGGGCGTCGAGGCGGCGGATCTCGTCGTTGCGCAGCACCGCGGGGTCGGCGAGGAACGCCTTGAGAAAGCCGATCGCGTCGGCGCCCCAGAACACCTCGCCGTCCACGACGAAGCTCGGCACGCCGAACACGCCGCGCGCGGCCGCTTCGCTGGTGTTTTTCCGCAACGCCGCCTTGAGCTCGTCGTTTCCCAGCTGATCCTCTGAGACGCCGAGCTCGCGGCACAGCGCGGCGAAGCGCTCCGGGTCGGCGGCATTCCCGCCGCTCATCCATATCGCATCGAAAATGCGTTTGACCGCGTCGAGGCGGCTGCCGCACGCTATGGCGAGGCGAAGGTGCGGCAGCGGATTGAACGGATGCGCGGCCGGGAAGCGGAACGCGATGCCGAGCTCGCCAGCCCACCACTGGCACCAGCGATACGTCCAGCGCCGTTTCGGCGCGAGCTCGGCCGGGCCGCCATGGCCCCAGTGCTTGAGCAGCCCGGCGAAGAGCACTGGCTTGCAGGCGACCGGCGCCGGGATCTCGGCCAGGCGATGCAGCGCGATGCAGGAAAAGGGCGAGACGAAATCGAAGTACCAATCGACGTTAGGAGCGGCCATGACGGTGAGGGTGGAGAAGAAAGGAAAAGTCTGGACGGTGATCCATTCGCGCGCCGAGGCGCGCAACGCCATGGATCCGGAGAGCGCCGATGCGCTGGTCGCGGCGTTCCTCGAGTTCGACCGGGACCCGGAAGCGGCGGTCGCCGTGCTCTGGGGCGAAGGCGGCGCGTTCTGCGCCGGCTGGGACCTGAAGTACTGCGCCTCGCTCGTCGAGGACGCTTCGGAGCTGCACGCCATCGACTACCCGCTCGACGACCGCGTGCCCATCCCGCGCGGGCCGCTCGGCCCGACGCGGCTGGAGCTGGACAAGCCGGTGATCGCGGCGATCGCCGGTCCGGCGGTCGCCGGCGGCTTCGAGCTCGCGCTCTGGTGCGACGTGCGCGTGATGGAGCAGTCGGCGTACTTCGGCGTGTATTGCCGGCGCTGGGGCGTGCCGCTGGTCGACGGCGGCACGGTGCGGCTGCCGCGCATCGTCGGCATGGGACGCGCCATGGAGATCATCCTCACCGGGCGCAAGGTCCCGGCGGACGAAGCGCTGCGCATCGGCGCCTGCGAGCACGTCGTGCCCGGGCGCCGCGCGCTTCGCCTCAGGCAAGGGGCGGCACGGCGACTTTCGCGACATCTAGCGGCCCCCGTGCGGGCAGCTCGGCCATGATGCGCTCGCGCTCCTCGTCGCTCATGGCGGCCCAGCGGGCGATCTCGTCCAGGGTGCGGCCGCAGCCGAGGCACAGGCCGCGCTCCGGGTCCATGCGGCAGACCTTGACGCAGGGGGACTTCATTTGCGTTTCCACGCTTTGTTGACCTTCGACGAAGGCTCGCGGCCGAGGATGCCGCAGATCCAGCGGCCGATCCCGACCAGCGCGTCGAGGTCCACGCCGGTGCGCATGCCGAGCCCGTTCAGCAGGTAGACCACGTCCTCGGTAGCGACGTTGCCCGAGGCGCCCGCCGCATAAGGGCAGCCGCCCAGGCCGGCCACCGAGGCGTCGAAGGTGCGCACGCCGAGCTCGAGCGAGGCGTAGATGTTGGCGAGCGCCTGGCCGTAGGTGTCGTGATAGTGCCCGGCGAGCTTCTCGATCGGGACGCGCTTCGCGCAGGCCTCGATCATCGCCCTGGTCTTCGCCGGCGTGCCCACGCCGATGGTGTCGCCGAGCGAGACCTCGTAGCAGCCCATCTCGTAAAGCGCCGCCGCGACCTCGGCGACGCGCTCCGGCGCCACTTCCCCTTCGTACGGGCAGCCGAGCACGCAGGAGACGTAGCCGCGCACCCTGATCCCCGCCTCGGCCGCCGCCCTGGCGACGGGGCGGAACCGATCGAGCGATTCGGCGATGGAGCAGTTGATGTTCTTTCTCGAGAACGACTCGGACGCCGCGCCGAACACCGCCACCTCTTTCGCGCCCGCGGCGCGCGCGGCCTCGAAGCCCTTGAGGTTGGGCGCGAGCACCGGATAGTCCACGCCCGGCTTCCTGCGCAGGCGCTCCAGCACCTCGGTATGGTCGGCCATCTGCGGCACCCACTTCGGCGAGACGAACGCCGTCGCCTCCACCGCCGGCAGCCCGGCGTCGGCGAGCCGCTCGATCAGCTCCACCTTCACCGCGGTGGGCAGCTCGGCCTTCTCGTTCTGCAGCCCGTCGCGCGGGCCCACTTCCACGAGCCTTACGGAATCGGTGACAGTCACCCTTTACTCCAGGCGGATCAGCTCCGCGCCCTCCACGACCTGGTCGCCCGCGGCGCAGCGCACCTCGGCGACGACGCCGTCGGCGGGCGCGACGATAGTGTGCTCCATCTTCATCGCCTCGAGGATCAGCAGCGCGTCGCCCTTCTTCACCTGGGCGCCGCGCTCGGCCATCAGCTTGACGACGCGCCCGGGCATCGGCGCCGCGAGCGAGCCGCTCGCCGCGTCGAGGTCCAGGCCGGCGAGCGGATCCTTGAGCGAGAGCGTCCAGCGTTCGCCGTCGCGAAACACGTGCCAGCTTCGCCCGTCGCGCACGCAGCGGGCCGCGGCGCTCGTCGCGCAGGCGAGATCGACCGCGACGCGATGCTCGGCGCCCTCGTGCACGAAGACGAACTCGTGCCGGCCTTCGCCGTTCAGCCGCCAGCCATCGACCGCGTACCAGGGCGAGTGCGGGTCGCCCGAGCGCCGCGCGTGCTCGCGCGCGGTGCGCTCCTCGTGCCGCAGCTCGGCGAGCGCCGCCGCCTGCAGCACTTCCCGAGGCACGGGCCCGCGCGGCGCGAGCAGCTCGCCGCGCTCGCGCTCGATGAGATGGGTGTCGAGCTCGGCGTCGCGGAACGCCCGGCTCTCGCAGACGCGGCGCAGGAACTCGACGTTGGTCGCCACCCCGGCGATTTCCGTGGCGCGCAGCGCGGCGCGCAGCCGCTCGAGCGCCTCGGCGCGGTCGCGGCCATGGGCGATCAGCTTTGCGAGCATCGGGTCGTACCAGGAGCCGATCTGCGCGCCGGCTTCGACGCCGGTATCCACCCGCACGCCCTCGGGGAAGGCGAGATGCACCAGCCGGCCGGTGGCCGGCAGGAAGTCGCGCGCCGGATCCTCGGCATAGAGCCGCGCTTCGATCGCGTGGCCGTCGATCTTCAGCGCCTGCTGCGAGAACGGCAGCCGCTCCCCCGCCGCGACGCGAAGCTGCAGCTCGACCAGGTCGAGCCCGGTGATCATCTCGGTGACCGGATGCTCGACCTGCAGGCGCGTGTTCATCTCCATGAAATAGAAGCGGCCGTCGGGCTCGGCGATGAACTCGACCGTGCCCGCGCCTCGGTAGCCGATGGCGCGCGCGGCGGCGAGCGCCGCCTGGCCCATCCGCTCGCGCTGCTCGCGCGAGATCCCGGGCGCGGGCGCCTCTTCCAGCACCTTCTGATGGCGCCGCTGCACCGAGCAGTCGCGCTCGAAGAGATGCAGCACCTCGCCCTGCGCGTCGCCGAACACCTGCACCTCGATGTGGCGCGGCCGCTCGAGGTAGCGCTCGATCAGCATGCGCGCGTCGCCGAACGCCGCCTGCGCCTCGCGCCGCGCGCTTTCCAGCGCCGCGGCGAGCTCCCTGGCGCTCGCCACCACCCGCATGCCCTTGCCGCCGCCGCCCGCGGCGGGCTTGATCAGCACCGGGTAGCCGATGCGCGACGCCTCGCGCTCGAGCTTCGCCGCGTCCTGGCTCTCGCCGTGATAGCCCGGCACGAGCGGCACGCCGGCCTTCTCCATGAGCCGCTTGGCGGCCGCCTTGTCGCCCATCGCGGCGATCGCCTCGGGGCTCGGGCCGACGAACACCAGCCCTGCTCGCGCGCAGGCCGCGGCGAACGCTTCGTTCTCGGCGAGGAACCCGTAGCCGGGATGGATCGCCTGCGCGCCCGTCGCCCTGGCGGCGGCGATGATCGCCTCGCCGTTCAGGTAGCTCTCGCGCGCGGGCGGCGGCCCGATGCGCCGCGCCTCGTCGGCGAGGCGCACGTGCAGGGCGTCGCGGTCGGCGTCCGAGTACACCGCGACGGTGGCGATGCCCAGGCGCCGCGCCGTGCGCACGATGCGGCAGGCGATCTCGCCGCGGTTGGCGATCAGGATCTTGCGGAACACTAGCGCTCGCGCCGCCAGGAAGGCTGGCGCTTCTCGAGGAAGGCGGCGATCCCCTCCCGGCCTTCCGGCGAGGCGCGGATCTCGGCGATGCGCCGCGCCGTGTCGTCCCTCAGCGCGGCGTCGATCGGCCGGCCGGCGACCGCGCCGATCAGCTCCTTGATGCTGGCGTGCGCCTGCGGCCCGCCGGCGAGCAGCTCGGCGGTGATCGCGTCGACGAAGGCGTCGAGCTCCGCCTCGGGCACCAGCGCGGAGAGCAGGCCGATGCGCAGCGCCTCCTCGGCGCCGAACACCTCGGCCGAGAGAAAGTAGCGGCGCGCGGCGCGCTCGCCGATGGCGCGGATCACGTACGGGCCGATGGTCGCCGGCGACAGGCCGAGCTTCGCCTCGGAGAAGCAGAACTTCGCCCGCGGCGTGCCGACCGCGATGTCGCACGCCGCGACCAGCCCGGTGCCGCCGGCGAACGCCGGCCCGTGCACCCGGGCGAGCGTCGGCTTGCGCATGCGGTCGAGCGCCGAGAGCATGGCGGCGAGCGCCGCGGCGTCGCGCAGGTTCTCCTCGTGCCCGTAGCCCGCCATGCGCTTCATCCAGTTGAGGTCGGCGCCGGCGCAGAACGCCGGGCCGTTGCCCGCCAGCACGACGACCCGCGTTTCCGGATCGGCGTCGAGCTCGCGGAACGTCCGCGCCAGCTCGGCGATCAGCGCGTCGTCGAAGGCGTTGCGCACCTCGGGCCGGTTCAGCGTGACCCGGGCGACGCCGGCGGACTTCTCGAGCAGGACGCTCATTACATGCGGAACACGCCGAAGCGCGTCGGCTCGATCGGCGCGTTGAGCGCCGCCGAGATCGCCAGGCCGAGCAGGCGGCGGCTGTCGACCGGGTCGATCACGCCGTCGTCCCAGAGCCGTGCGCTCGCGTAGTAGGGATGGCCCTGGCGCTCGTACTGCTCGCGGATCGGCGCCTTGAACTTCTCCTCCGCCTCCTTGCTCGGGAAGCCGCCGCGCACGGTGGCGAGCACGCTCGCCGCCTGCTGGCCGCCCATGATCGAGATGCGCGCGTTGGGCCACATCCACAGGAAGCGCGGCGAGTAGGCGCGCCCGCACATGCCGTAGTTGCCGGCGCCGAAGGAGCCGCCGACGATCATCGTGAGCTTCGGCACCCGCGCCGTGGCGACCGCGGTCACCATCTTCGCGCCGTCCTTGGCGATGCCGCCCGCCTCGTATTTCCTGCCCACCATGTAGCCGGTGATGTTCTGCAGGAACACGAGCGGGATGCCGCGCTGGCAGGCGAGCTCGATGAAGTGCGTCGCCTTGAGCGAGGACTCGGAGAACAGGATGCCGTTGTTGGCGAGGATCGCCACCGGGTAGCCGTGCAGGTGCGCGAAGCCGGTGACCAGCGTGGTGCCGTAGTTCTGCTTGAACTCGTCGAGCTCCGAGCCGTCGACGATGCGCGCCAGCAGCTCGCGCACGTCGTAGGGCTTGCGCGGATCGGCCGGGATGACGCCGTACAGCTCCTCGGCGGGATAGCGCGGCTCGACCGGCTCCCGGACCTGCAGCGAGACGTGCTTGCGATAGTTGAGGTTGGCGACGATGCGGCGCACCAGCGCGAGCGCGTGCGCGTCGTTCAGCGCGTAGTGGTCGGCGACGCCCGAGATGCGGGTGTGCACGTCGGCGCCGCCCAGCTCCTCGGGCGTCACCACCTCGCCGGTGGCCGCCTTCACCAGCGGCGGGCCGCCGAGGAAGATCGTGCCCTGGCCGCGCACGATGATCGACTCGTCCGACATGGCGGGCACGTAGGCGCCGCCGGCGGTGCACGAGCCCATCACGCAGGCGATCTGCGCGATGCCGTCGGCCGACATGTTGGCGATGTTGTAGAAGATGCGGCCGAAGTGCTCGCGGTCCGGGAACACGTTGTCCTGCTCGGGCAGGTAGCCGCCGCCCGAATCGACGAGATAGATGCACGGCAGGCGGTTCTGCGCGGCGATCTCCTGCGCGCGCAGGTGCTTCTTCACCGTCATCGGGTAGTAGGTGCCGCCCTTGATCGTCGCGTCGTTCGCCACGATCATGCACTCGCGGCCCGAGACGCGGCCCACGCCGCAGATGATCGAGGCCGAATGCACGTCGCCCGAGTACATGCCCCAGGCGGCGAGCTGGCCGATCTCGAGGAAGGGCGCGCCCGGGTCGAGCAGCGTGGCGACGCGCTCGCGCGGCAGCATCTTGCCGCGCGCGAGATGCTTGTCGCGCGCCGCCGGGTCGCCGCCCTGCTCGACGATCGCCACCTTCTCCTTCAGGTCGCGCACCAGCGCCGCCATCCGCTCGGTGTTGGCGCGGAACTCGGCCGAGGCCGGGTTGAGCTGGCTCTTGATGACGCTCACGCTTCTTCTCCCAGCACCCGGCCGATCACCATGCGCTGGATGTCGTTCGCGCCCTCGTAGATCTTGGTCACCCGCACGTCGCGCCACAGCCGCTCGACCGGGAAGTCGGCGACGTAGCCGTAGCCGCCGTGGATCTGGATCGCGTCCGAGCACACCTTCTCCGCCATCTCGGAGGCGAAGAGCTTGGCCATCGACGCCTCCTTGATGCACGGCTGCCCGGCGTCGCGCAGGCGCGCCGCGTGCAGGTAGAGCTGGCGCGCCGCCTCGATGCCGGTCGCCATGTCGGCGAGGCGGAAGTTGATCGCCTGGTGCTCGATCAGCGGCTTGCCCATGCTCCTGCGCTCGCGCGCATAGGCGAGGGCGGCGGCGAGCGCGGCGCGCGCGACGCCCACCGCCTGCGCCGCGACGTTGATGCGGCCCGACTCGAGGTTGGCGAGCGCGATGCGATAGCCGACGCCTTCCTGCGCGAGCAGGTGCCCGGCGGGCACGCGGCAATTCTCGAGCACGATCTGCGCCGTGTCGGAGGCGCGCTGCCCGAGCTTGTCCTCGATGCGCGAGACGACGTAGCCCGGCGTGTCGGTCGGCACGATGAAGGCGCTGATGCCGCGCTTGCCCGCGTCCTTGTCGGTGACCGCGAACACGATCGCCAGCGCGGCGCTGCGCCCCGAGGTGATGAACTGCTTCACCCCGTTCAGCACGTAGTGGCCGTCGCTCAGCTCGGCGCGGGTGCTGATCGCCGAGGCGTCGGAGCCGACCTGCGGCTCGGTCAGGGCGAAGGCACCGAGCACCTCGCCGCGCGCGAGCGGCCGCAGGAACTTCTCCTTCTGCGCGTCGTTGCCGTAGCCGTTGAGAATCCCGGCGACGAGGTTGTTCACCGCGACGATCGTCGCGGTGGCGCAGTCGCCCGCGGCGATCTCCTCGCAGGCGATCGCCAGGGCGGTGTAGTCGAGCCCCGCGCCGTTCCACTGTTCCGGGATGGCGACGCCGTACAGGCCCATCGCGCCCAGGCCCTCGAGCGCCTTGCGCGGCAGCTCCTTCTCCCGGTCCCAGCGAGCCGCGTTCGGCGCGAGCTCCGCCTGCGCGTAGCGGCGGACCGCGTCCCGGATCTCTTCGTGCTGCATCAGGCGGGGCGCACGTACGTGACGGTGTGATGCGTGAACAGGCCGCCCTTCTTGCCGTGGCATTGCGCCACGCCGTAGATGCTGCGCCGCCCGAACTTCAGAATCTGCGCCGTGCAGTACACGTGCTCGCTGCGCGCCGGGGCGAGGAACGCCGTGTTCAGCTCGGAGGTGAGCGCGTCGCCCTGCAAGCCGAGCCGCGCCTTGATGGCGAGCCACATCGCGCAATCGGCGGCCGCCATCAGCGCCGGGCCGTTGATGATTCCGCCCGGGCGCTCCAGCTCGGCGCGATGCGGCAGCTCGAGCGTGCACTGATCCTTCTTCACCGAGACGACGCGGAAGCCCCAGGGGCGCAGGAACGGCGAGTCGTCGAGCAGCGCTTGCAGGCTTTTCTTCATCTACGCGAGCTCGATCGCCATCGCGGTCGCCTCGCCGCCGCCGATGCACAGGCTCGCCACGCCGCGCTTCAGGCCGTACTTGCGCAGCGCGCCGATCAGCGTGACCAGGATGCGCGCGCCGGAAGCGCCGATCGGATGGCCGAGCGCGCAGGCGCCGCCGTGCACGTTCACCTTGTCGTGCGGCAGGCCGTGCTCCTTCATCGCCGCCATGGCGACCACCGCGAACGCCTCGTTGATCTCGTACAGGTCCACCCGGCTCGCGCGCCAGCCGGTTCTCTCGAAGAGCTTGCGTATCGCGCCGACCGGCGCGGTGGTGAACCAGCCGGGCTCCTGCGCGTGCGTGGCGTGCCCGGCGACGACGGCGAGCGGCGCGAGGCCGCGCTTCTCCGCGCTGGAGCGGCGCATCATCACCAGCGCCGCCGCGCCGTCCGAGATCGAGCTCGAGTTCGCCGCGGTCACCGTGCCGTCCTTGCGGAACGCCGGCTTGAGCGACGGGATCTTCTCCAGGTTGGCCTTGAAGGGCTGCTCGTCGCGCTCGACGAAGCGCTCTTCCTTGCCCATCTTGATGGCGAGCGGCGTCAGCTCCCAGGCGAACCAGCCTTCGCGGTTGGCCTTCTGCGCCCGCTCGAGCGAAGCGACGGCGAACGCGTCCTGCGCCGCTCGCGAGAAGGCATATTTCTGCGCGCAATCCTCGGCGAAGGTACCCATCAGCCGCCCCTTGTCGTAGGCGTCCTCGAGCCCGTCGTAGAACATGTGGTCGAGCACCTCGCCGTGGCCCATGCGCATGCCGGCGCGCGCCTTGGGCAGCAGGTAGGGCGCGTTGCTCATCGACTCCATGCCGCCCGCCACCACCACGTGGTCCGGCTCGCTCAGCAGGATGTCGTGGGCGAGCATGGCCGCCTTCATCCCCGAGCCGCACATCTTGTTCACCGTCGTGCAGCCCGCGGCCAGCGGCAGCCCCGCGCCGAGCGAGGCCTGGCGCGCCGGCGCCTGGCCCTGGCCGGCGGGCAGCACGCAGCCCATGAGCACCTCGCGAACTTCCTGCGGGTCGAGCTTCGCGCGCTCCACCGCGGCGCGGATCGCCGCCGCGCCGAGCTGCGGCGCGCTGAAGCCCTTCAGCTCGCCCTGGAAGGCGCCCATCGGCGTTCTGGCGGCGGAGACGATGACGATCGGATCGGATGGCATGGCTTACTCCTCGAGCAGCGCAGCGTTGCTGCGCAAAGTGTCGATCAATTCCTGCTGCAGCAGCCGGACGAGCTGCGCCGCGGGCAGGGCGCGCGCGAGCGGCGCCGCCTGCCCGGCCCAGAGCGCGACGAAGTCCGGCTTGCCGGCCTTGGCGGAAGCGGCGCGCAGCTTGCCGGTGAGATTGGCCTGCGCCGGGAAGGCGAGCTGCGGCTTGTCCGCCATCTCGCGCACGAAGCGGTTGACGACGCCGCGCGCCGGCTTGCCGGAGAACTTTTCGGTGATCGCGGTCTCGTCCTCCGTGAGGCGCACGAGCAGGTCCTTGTGCACCTGCGAGGCGCCGCTTTCCGGGCAGGGGATGAACGCCGTGCCGAGCTGCGCCGCCTGCGCGCCGAGCGCGAGCGCGGCGGCGATGCCGGCGCCGTCCATGATGCCCCCGGCGGCAACCACCGGGATCTTCACCGCGCGCACGACGAGCCGCGTCAGCGCCAGCGTGCCGGTGAGCGATTGGTACGGGTCGCGCAGGTAGCTGCCGCGATGCCCGCCGGCCTCGCCGCCCTGGGCGATCACGAAATCGAAGCCCGCGGCCTCCAGGCCCTTCGCTTCGGCGACGCAGTTGGCGCTGCCGCCGACCAGGATGCCTTTCGCCCGGAAGCGCTGCACCTCTTCGGCCTTCAGGCCGCCGAGGTGCACGGTAAAGACCGCCGGCGCGATCTCCTCCACGGCGCGAAGCTGCGCCGCGAGATCCGGCGCGTACGGCGCCCTCACCGGCTCGGGCGGCGGCAGCCCGAGCTCTCGGTAATAGCCGCTGATTGCCTGCAGCGCCTGCGCCTGCTCGGCGGCGGGAATCGGCGCCGGCTGCGACGCGACGAAGAGGTTGACGCCGAACGGCCGGTCGGTCCTCGCGCGCACCCACTCGGCCTGGCGCTTCATGTCGTCGGGCTGCGTGTAGGCGAAGCCGAACGAGCCGAGCGCGCCGGCGGCCGAGCAGGCGGCGACCAGCTCCTGCGAGCTCGGTCCGCCCGCCATCGGCGCCTGGATGATCGGCGCTTCGAGCCCGAGCTTCCTGGCGAACGGCGTCATCGCGTCTCCGCGAACAGCTCGCGGCCGATCAGCCAGCGCCGGATCTCCGAGGTCCCGGCGCCGATCTCGTAGAGCTTGGCGTCGCGCCACAGGCGCCCGGCCGGGGTCTCGTTGATGTAGCCCATGCCGCCGAGCGCCTGGATCGCCTGGCCCGCCATCCAGGTGGCCTTCTCGGCGGCGTAGAGGATGGCGCCCGCCGCGTCCTTGCGGGTCGTCTCGTTGCGGTCGAGCGCCTGCCCGACGGCGTACACGTACGCCCGGCACGCCGAGAAGGTGGTGTACATGTCGGCGAGCTTGCCCTGCATGAGCTGGAACTCGCCGATCGGCTGGCCGAACTGCTTGCGCTCGTGCACGTAGGGCAGCACGATGTCGAGGCAGGCGGCCATGATGCCGAGCGGCCCGCCGGCGAGCACCGCGCGCTCGTAGTCGAGGCCCGACATCAGCACGCGCACGCCGTCGTCCTCCTTGCCGAGCACGTTCTCTTCCGGGACCTCGCAGTCGCGGAACACCAGCTCGCAGGTGTTCGAGCCGCGCATGCCGAGCTTGTCGAGCTTCTGCGCGGTGCTGAAGCCCTTCATGCCGCGCTCGACCAGGAACGCCGTGATGCCCCGGTCGCTGGTCTTGGCGTAGACGACCAGCACGTGCGCGTCGGGGCCGTTGGTGATCCACATCTTGTTGCCGTTGAGCACGTAGCGCCCGCCCCGCCGCTCGGCCTTCAGCTTCATGCCGATCACGTCGGACCCGGCGCCCGGCTCCGACATCGCCAGCGCGCCGACATGCTCGCCCGAGACGAGCTTCGGCAGGTAGCGGCGCTTCTGCGCCGGCGAGCCGTTGCGGCGGATCTGGTTCACGCACAGGTTGGAGTGCGCGCCGTAGGACAGCCCGACGGAAGCCGAGGCGCGCGAGATCTCCTCCATGGCGATGATGTGGGCGAGATAGCCCATCATCGTGCCGCCGTACTCCTCCTCGACGGTGATGCCGAGCAGCCCCAGCGCGCCGAGCTTGCGCCACAGGTCGGCGGGGAACTCGTTGGAGCGGTCGATCTCGGCGGCGCGCGGCGCGATCTCCTTGCGCGCGAGCTCGCGCACCGTGTCGCGCAGCATGTCGATCGTCTCGCCGTGGTCGAAGCGCAGGGTGCTCATTCGGGCGTGTCGGGGGTATCGGCGAGCATCATCAGGGTCTGCTGCATGGCGGCGATGTGCCGGCCCTCACGAGAGTACACCTCGCCGCGCGCCACGGTAAGCGTGCGGCCGGCCCGGATCACGCTGCCGCGCGCCACGAGCGAGCCGCGCGCCGGCGACAGGATGTTGATCTTGTACTCGACGGTCACCAGCGAGCAGCCCGCCGGCATCAGCGAGAACGCGGCGTAGCCGCAGGCGCTGTCGGCGATCATGCCGAGGATGCCGCCGTGCACGAAGCCCTTCTGCTGCGTCAGGTCGTCGCGGAACGGCAGCTCGACCTCGACCCGGCCGGGCTGCACCACGGTGAGGCGCGCGCCGATCAGCGCCATGGCCTTCTGGCGCGAGAAGCTGTCGCGCACGCGCTCGGCGAACCGCGGGTCGGCGGGGATAGGCATGCCCGGCCGGACCCTACTTGACGTTTACGTAAACGTCAATCTCAGCGCAGCCGCTTGCGCACCCGGCGCTCGAAGGCGCGGATCTCGGCGAGCTGCGCCTCGAGGTCGGCGCGCTGCTGCTCGAGGCTCTTCTTGTGCGCTTCCAGCACGGCGAGGAAGCGCTCGAGCTGCGGGCGCTCGTCGCGCCCCGGCTCGTACATGTCGATCAGCTCGCGGATCTCCGAGAGCGTCAGCCCGAGGCGCTTGCCGCGCAGGGTGAGCTTGAGGCGCGTGCGGTCGCGCGGCGTGTAGATGCGCCGCTGGCCTTCGCGGCGCGGCGCGAGCAGGCCCTGGTCCTCGTAGAAGCGGATGGCGCGCGGCGTGACGTCGAACTCGCGGGCCAGTTCGCTGATCGAAAATTCAGTGCGCGCTGCGCGTTTCTCCAATTTTGCCGATCAGCATGGTACGTTCGCCCGATTTTAGCCGATGGCATCGCTCGACTATCCCTATCCCGAGGTCCCGGCGCCCGGCACGAGCCGCGAGGTCGCCCCGGGCGTGCGCTGGCTGTCCATGCCGCTGCCCTTCCAGCTCGACCACATCAACCTGTGGCTGCTCGAGGACGAGGGCGGCACCACCCTCGTCGACACCGGTATCGCCGACGCCCGCACGCGCGGGCTGTGGGAGACGATATTCGCCACCCTCGGCCCGGTGAAGCGGGTGATTCTCACGCATTACCATCCCGACCACGCGGGCAACGCGGCCTGGATCTGCGGGCGCTTCGGCGTGGAGCTGTGGACCACCCAGGGCGAATACCTGACCGCGCACGCCGTGCGCTCGAGCACCGCCGGCTATACCGGCGAGGCGGTGCTCGACGTGTTCCGCAGGAACGGCCTGGACCGCGCGCACTACCAGGCGATGTCGGGCCGCAACAACCGCTACGCCGAGCTGGTGCCCGACTTCCCGCACTCGTACCGCCGCATCATCGAAGGCGACCGGGTGAAGACCGGCGGGCGCGAGTGGCGCGCCATCGTCGGCCACGGCCATGCGCCCGAGCACCTGTCGCTCTACTGCGAGGCGCTCAACACCGTCATCGCCGGCGACATGCTGCTCTCGACGATCTCGACCAACGTGAGCGTCTGGTCGATCGATCCGGAAGGCGACCCGCTGCGGCTGTTCCTCGACTCCATCGCGCGCTACCGCGAGCTGCCCGCCGACGTGCTGGTGCTGCCCTCGCACGGCAAGCCGTTCCGCGGCGCCCACGAGCGCGTCGCGCAGCTCGAGGCGCACCATCGCGAGCGTCTTTCCGTTCTCAAGGGCGTTCTCGCCGAAGGCGAGAAGAGCGCGGGCGATCTGCTTCCGGTGCTCTTTCGCCGCAAGCTGGACGCGCACCAGACCTTCTTCGCCATGGGCGAGGCGATAGCCCACCTGCACTATCTTTACTACGACGGCCAGGTCGCGCGCTCGGTCGGGCCGGATGGCATCATTCGTTATGCAGCCCGCTGACACCGCCGAGAGCGCCGAGCTGGCGAAGATCGCGCAGCAGGTCGCCGAGCGCTCGTCGCGCATCCTGGGCGACTTCGCGCAGAAGCAGGCCGAGTCGCTGTCCGCCGCGGTACGCGACGAGATGGGCATCGCCCGGGCGTTCATGGACCTGTACGCCCGGCTCGCCGCCGACCCGGCCCGGCTCGCCAGCTTCTCGATCAACCTGTGGCTCGACCAGATGCGCCTGTGGCAGGCGAGCTGGCTGAAGCTCGCCGGCCTGCCGGCGCCGCCGGTCGCCGAGCCGGCCAAGGGCGACTGGCGCTTCAAGGACGACGAATGGTCGAGGAATTTCCTCTTCGACTACATCAAGCAGTCCTACCTCATCGCCGCGCGCCACATCCAGCAGGCGGTCGGCGGCGTGAAGGGGCTGCCGCCCGAGTCGGAGAAGAAGGTCGCCTTCTTCACGCGCCAGTACGTCGATGCCCTGGCGCCGTCGAACTTCCTGCTCACCAACCCCCAGGTGCTGCGCGAGACGCTCGCCACCGGCGGGCAGAACCTGGTGCGCGGGCTTGCCAACCTGCTCGCCGATCTGGAGAAGGGCGGCGGCGAGCTGCGCATCTCGATGACCGACGAGAGCGCCTTCCAGCTCGGCCGCAACGTCGCCACCAGCCCGGGCAGCGTGGTCTTCCAGAACGACCTGATGCAGCTCATCCAGTACGCGCCGGCCACCGAGCAGGTGTACCGGCGGCCGCTGCTCATCATCCCGCCCTGGATCAACAAGTACTACATCCTCGACCTGCGCGAGAACAACTCGTTCATCCGCTGGGCGGTGCAGCAGGGCCACACGGTGTTCGTCATCTCGTGGGTCAACCCGGACGCGCGCCTCGCGCAGAAGGGCTTCGACGACTACATGCTGGAAGGGCCGCTCGCCGCGCTGGAGGCGGTCGAGCACGCGACCGGCGCGCGCGACGCCAACGTGATCGGCTATTGCCTGGGCGGAACGCTGCTCGGCGCCACCCTTGCGTACCTCGCCCAGAAGGGCGAGGCGGACCGGGTCGCGAGCGCCACCTTCTTCGTCAGCCTGCTCGATTTCTCGGAGCCGGGCGAGCTCGGCGTGTTCATCGACGAGGAGCAGGTGGCGAACCTCGAGCGCAAGATGGACGAGCGCGGCTACCTGGAAGGCTCGGAGATGGCGAGCACCTTCAACCTGCTGCGCGCCAACGACCTCGTCTGGTCGTTCGTGGTGAACAACTACCTGCTCGGCAAGGATCCGTTCCCTTTCGACCTGCTGTACTGGAACGCCGACTCGACGCGCATGCCGGCGCGCATGCACAGCTTCTACCTGCGCAACATGTACCTGCGCAACGCCCTGGCGCAGCCGGGCGGCATCACGCTCGCCGGCGTGCCGATCGACCTTTCCAAGGTGAAGGTGCCGAGCTACTTCATCTCCACGGTCGAGGATCACATCGCGCCCTGGAAGACCACCTACAAGGGCTCGCGCTACCTCGGCGGACCGGTGCGCTTCGTGCTGGGCGGCTCGGGGCACATCGCCGGCATCGTCAACCCGCCGGCGGCGAAGAAATACCACTACTGGACCAACGAGGCCTACCCGGAAAGCGCCGACGAATGGTTCGCCACCGCGACCCGGCACCCGGGATCCTGGTGGGAAGACTGGCAGCGCTGGATCGACGCGCAGAACGGCCCCGATCGCGTCCCCGCCCGCGTACCGCAGAACGCTCTCGAGCCCGCGCCGGGCAGCTACGCCATGATGCGCCTCAATTCGGGGTCAGGGTCGTAATTCCTGGGGACGGAGCCCGAATTTTCTTTTTTGGGCTCCGTCCCCGAATTTTGAATTACGACCCTGACCCCGAATTCCGGGGTTTGCGCGGCGCGCGCGCGGCGAGACGGTCGTAGAGCCAGCCGGGGAGGGCGCGCAGCACCACCGAGACGAGCGCCATTTGCCAGGGGATGACGGCGACGCGCCGCCGCGCGGCGATGGCGCGCGCGATCAGCGGCGCGGACTCCTGGGCGCTGATGAGGAACGGCATGCGGAAGCGGTTGACGCGCGTCATCGGCGTGTCGATGTAGCCCGGGCATACGCATACCACCGAGACGCCCGAGCCATGCAGCTCGGTGCGCAGGCTTTCCATCCAGATGCGCGCCGCCGCCTTGGAGGCGGAATAGGCGCCGTTGCCGGCGAGGCCGCGGAAGCCGGCGACGCTCGCGATGCCGGCGAGCGTGCCGCGCCCGGCTTCGCGCATTGCCGGCGCGAAAGCGGCGAGCGTGGCGGCGAGCCCCGCGACGTTGACTTCCAGCACCCGGCGCAGCGTCTGCACGTCGTCGAGCGCCTCGCCGGCGGTGCCGGCCGAGATGCCGGCGTTGGCGATCACGAGGTCGGGGACGCCGAAGCGAGAGACGAAGTCCTGCGCCGCGAGCGCAACCGCCTTGTCGTCGGTCACGTCGCAGGGATAGTTGACCACCGTGCCGGGCAGCCCGGCCGGGCCGGGGCGGCGCGACAGCAGTCCGAGCACGGTATTCGGGCCGGCGTAGTAGCGCGCCAGCGCGGCGCCGATGCCGGAGGACGCGCCGGTGATGACGACGCGCGACGGCTTCCCGGCTATTTGCCCTTCCTGAGCATTTCGACGAGGTACGAGACGGTCTGCAGCATGCCCTCGCGCGTGCGGCCCTGCTCGGCGCTCACGGTGTAGCGCCCGGCCACGGCGAAAGCCGGCGTGCCGTCGATCTTGTAGCCGGCGGTGAGCTGCGCGGCGCGCCGCACCTTGGCCTGCACGCTGAACGACTTCATCGTGTCCTGGAACTTCTTCGGATCGAGGCCCTGGCTCTGCACCCACTGGGCGAGCGCCTTGGGATCGTCGGTGCGCAGGTGGTCGCGGTGGATCGCGTCGAAGAGCGGCCGGTGCAGCTTGTCGAGCACGCCGAGCGCCTCGAAGGTGAAGAAGATCGCCGCGTCGTGCCCCCAGCGCGCGTTGAACACCGCCGGCTGCGGCCGGAACACCGCCTCGGGCGGCAGGGTCTTCTTCCACTGCTCGACCAGCGGCTCGATCGTGTAGCAGTGCGGGCAGCCGTACCAGAAGAACTCGACCACCTCGATCTTGCCGCCTTCGCCGACCGTCGGCTGCGGCGGCTTGAGCTCGGTGTACTGCGGTCCGCCCTGCGCCCATACCGCGCCGGCGAGAAACCACGCTGCGAGGACTGCGATCGTCCGTTTCATCTCTACTGCGGCTCCTTGACCTTCACCAGGCTCGCGTCGATGCCGTTCTGCGCGAGCGCCTGGCGTACGCGGTTCAGCTCGTCCACCCGGGTGTACGGCCCCAGCCGCACGCGATACCAGGTGCCCTTGTCCGGCAGGTTCGCCGGCTCGACGCTCGACTCGAAGCCGAGGATCGCGAGCCTCGCCTTCTGGTTGTCGGCCTCGGCCGGGTTCTGGAACGACCCCGCCTGTATGAAATAAACGTCCTTCGGCGCCGCCTGTTGACCGGGCGGCTGGACGCGCGCCTGCCGGGTGCGCTCGCGCAGCTCCTTCTCGCTGACCGGCTCCTCCTGCCCGGGCAGGATCTTGTAGAAGTCGAACTTCGGCTTCTCCGGCAGCGTCGGCGGGGGCGAGGGCAGGCCGGCGATCGGGGTCTTGTCGTTCACGGACGACGCCTTCTCCGGCTTGGCGTCGTCGCGCGCCATGAAGGGCAGCGGCGTCTTGTTGAGGTAGAACGCCACGGCGAGCGACACGGCGAGGCCGAGCACCACGCCGACCACCATGCCGAGCACGAAGCCGCCCGCCACGCGGCTGCGCGTCGGCGGCAGTTTGCTCGATCGTGGCATCACATCTTCTCCGGAGCGCTCACGCCAATGAGCGCGAGCCCGTTGGCCAGTGTCTGGCGGACCGCCGCGCACAGCGCCAGGCGAGCCGCGCGCAGCGCCTCGTCCTCGACGAGGATACGCTCCGCATTATAGTAGCTGTGGAAATCGCGGGCGAGCTCGCGCAGGTAGAAGGCGACGGCGTGCGGCTCGAGATCGCGCGCCGCCGCGGCGACCACCTCGGGGTACCCGGCGAGCCGCCGCGCCAGGGTGGTTTCTCTTTCGCTCTTAAGGCGGCCGAGGTCGGCGCCTTTAAGCCCGTCCGGCTCGCCGCCCCATTGCGCGAACACGCTGCAGACGCGGGCATGCGCGTACTGCACGTAGTACACCGGGTTCTCGTCGCTGTGCCTGCGCGCCAGGTCGACGTCGAACAGGAACTCGGAGTCCGCCTTGCGCGACACCAGGAAGAAGCGCACCGCGTCGCGCCCCACCCAGTCGATCAGGTCGCGCAGCGTGACGTACGAGCCGGCGCGCTTGGAGATCTTCACCTCCTCGCCGCCGCGCATCACCTTGACCATGTTGTGCAGCACGTAGTCGGGATAGCCCGGCGGGATGCCGAGCCCCAGCGCCTGCAGCCCGGCGCGCACGCGCACCACCGTGCTGTGGTGATCGGTGCCCTGCACGTTGATCACCTTGCGGAAGCCGCGGCGCCACTTGGTCACGTGGTAGGCGACATCGGGCACGAAATAGGTGTAGCTGCCGTCGGACTTGCGCACCACGCGGTCCTTGTCGTCGCCGTACTCGGTGGTGCGCAGCCAGAGCGCGCCGTCCTTCTCGTAGGTCTTGCCGCTCGCGACGAGCGCGCGCACCACCTCGTCGACCTTGCCCTCCCGGTACAGGCTCGACTCGAGGTAATAGACGTCGAACTTCACGCCGAACGCCGCGAGGTCGCGGTCCTGCTCGGCGCGCAGGTAGTCGACCGCGAACCTGCGCACGGCGTCGAGGTCGCCGGGATCGCCCCGGTAGTCGGCGGCGATGTCGGCGATGTATTCGCCGGCGTACCCTTCCTCGGGCCAGCCGGCGTCGCCGGGCTTCAGGCCGCGCAAGCGCGCCTGCACCGAGAGGGCGAGCTTGTCGATCTGCGCGCCGGCGTCGTTGTAGTAGTACTCGCGCGTCACCTTGTGGCCCTGCGCTTCGAGCAGCGAGGCGATCGCGTCGCCGAGCGCGCCCTGGCGGCCGTGGCCGACGTGCAGCGGCCCGGTCGGGTTGGCCGAGACGAACTCCACCTGGATCGATTGCGGCTGCTCGGCGCGCGCCCTGCCGAAACCGGCGCCCTCGGCGAGCACGCGCGCGACGATCTGAACGCGGCTTTCGCCCCTGAGCTTGAAATTGATGAAACCCGGCCCCGCGACCTGCAACGGCGTTTCGATCCATTTCGCTATCGACGGAGTCGCCACGACAGTCGCGTCCGAAATGGACTGCGCCAGCTCGCGCGGATTTCGTTTGAGCGCCTTTGCGAGCTGCAGGGCCACCGTCGAAGAGTAATCCCCGTGCTCAGCTTGCTTCGGGCGCTCGAGCAGGATGGGAACCAAACCGTGCTCGGGCGCCACTCGCTCGACACCTTTGCGAAGGGCTTCCTCGATCAGGATTTTGGGATCGGTAGTCAAGGTCAAAATTATAGGAGTCAGTCGAACTCGATCGGGTCGACGTCGAGATGCCAGCGCACGTGGCGCGGCGCCGACTCGAAGAGGCTCCGGCTCAGCTCGCCGAGGAACTGCTGCAGGGCCGGACGCGAGCTCGACTGCATCACGAGCTGGGCGCGCTCGTAGCCCGAGCGGCGCGTCACCACGTGCGGCACCGGGTCGAAGACGCGCACCTCGCCGCTCGGCGGCGCCGCGGCGGCGCTTTGCCGCAGGAAGCCGAGCGCCGTCGCGAGCTCGCGCGCCTCGGCGCGCAGCGCCGCCTCGAACACGAACGGCGGAAACCCCGCGCGGCGCCGCTCGGCGAGCTGCGCTTCGGCGAAGCCGGCGAAGTCGTGCGCGGCGAGCGCGGTGAAAAGGGGATGCTCCGGGTAGCGCGTCTGCACCAGCACCTCGCCCGGCGCCTCGCGCCGGCCGGCGCGCCCGGCGACCTGCACCAGCACCGCGAACAGCCGCTCGGCGGCGCGGTAGTCGGTCGAGAGCAGCGCATGGTCGGCGTTCAGCACCGCGACGAAGGTGAGCGCGGGGAAGTCGTGTCCCTTGGCGAGCAGCTGCGTGCCGACCAGGATATCGGCGCCGCCGCCGCGGATCTCTTCCAGCGTGCGCGCCAGCTCGCCGCGCCGGCGCGCGCTGTCGCGGTCGATGCGCGCGATGCGCGCGCCGGGAAAGCGCGCCGCCAGGGTCTCCTCGACCCGCTGCGTGCCGCGGCCCATCGGCTTCAGGTCGACGTTGCCGCAGGTCGGGCAGGCGGGCGGGATGCGCTCCTCGGCGCCGCAGTGGTGGCAGCGCAGCCGGCGGTCGGCGGCGTGCAGCACGAGGTGCGCGCTGCAGCGCCTGCAGCCCGCGCACCAGCCGCACGCCTCGCAGGCGAGCACCGGCGCATAGCCGCGGCGGTTGATGAACACCAGGCTCTGCTCGCCGCGCGCGAGGCGCGTCTCGATGCCGCGCAGGACCTCGTCGGTCAGGCCCTGCTGCATCGGCGAGCGGCGAAGGTCGACGGTGCGCACGGCGGGAAGCTGCGCGCCCGGCGAAGCGCGCTCGGGCAGGGCGATGCGCTCGTAGCGTCCCGCGGTGAAGTTGTGCCAGCTCTCCAGCGACGGCGTGGCGCTGCCCAGCACGACCGGGCAGCCGGCGAGCCGCGCGCGATAGACGGCCGCGTCGCGCGCGGAATAGCGCAGCCCTTCCTGCTGCTTGAAGGAGGTGTCGTGCTCCTCGTCGACCACGATGAGCGCGAGCCGCGGCATGGGCGCGAGCACGGCGAGCCGCGTGCCGAGCACGATCGCGGCCTCGCCGCGCGCCGCCGCGAGCCAGGCGCGCGTGCGCGCGATGTCCTCGAGCGCGCTGTGCATGAGCGCGATGTGCGCTTCGGGAAACGCCGCGCGGAAGCGCGCCTCGAGCTGCGGCGTGAGGCTGATCTCGGGGACCATCACGAGCGCCTGGCCGCCCGAGCGCAGCACCTGCGCGATGGCGTGCAGGTAGACCTCGGTCTTGCCGCTGCCGGTCACGCCGTGCAGCAGCAGCGCGCGATAGCGGCCGAGGCTCTCGCCGATGCGCTGTGCCGCCTGCGCCTGCGACGCGGTGAGCGCATGCGGCGCGCGGAAGCGCGCCGAGGAGGGGGGCGCCGGCTCGAGCGCCTTGCGCGGCAGCGGCTTCAGCGAGCGCAGGCGCGGCGGCAGCGCGGCGAGGATCGTCTCGCCGAGCGGCCGCTGGTAGTAGCCGGAGAGGAAGCGCATCAGCTCGAGCCAATCCGCAGAGAGGCGCGGCGCGTCGTCGCGCACCGCTTCGATGGGTTTCAGGCGCTCCGCGGCGATGTCGGTGCTCGCCTGCGCCTCGACGACGACGCCGATGCGCGCGCGGTTGCCGAAGCGCACCGCGACGCGGTCGCCGCGCATCGCAACGATGCCCGCCGGCAGCGAGTAGTCGAACAGCTTCGCGAGCGGCACGTCCAGCGCCACTTTGACGCAGGAAATCTTTTGGTCCGGCAAGGACTTATGGACTGTGGATAATTCTGTGAGTAAGGCCTTCATGCTGGCGTCATACGCGCCCGAGACCGCGGTTTCGCTCTGCGGACCTCTGCTGAGAGGGTGTTTTCCCTCTTTAGTTTCAATCGGTTATACGCGCGTAGCTAGGGAACTACAAGGCGCTGCGGTCTTCCCTCTCGGAGAGAAGCAAATGTGCATAAGTCAAGAGGCATCGTGCGTTTTTTGCGCGGCCGGCCGTGCGGCGTCGCGCATTTGTCTGCTGTAAGTACGCACTTCCTCGACGAGCGCTGCAACGGATTGGATCGGCGTGCCGGGCAGGATGCCGTGGCCGAGATTGAAAACATGCCCCGGCGCCGGGCCGAAAGCGTCGAGCACGCGGCGCGCGGCGGCGCGCACCGCGCTTTCCGGCGCGAAAAGCGCCGCCGGATCGAGATTTCCCTGCAGCGCGACGCGATTGGCGGCGAGCGCGCGCGCTTCGCGCGGATCCGCGGTCCAATCGAGCCCGATCGCGTCGGCGCCGCTCGCCATCATCGCGGCGAGCCAGGGATGGCCGCCCTTGGTGAACAGGATGCGCGGCACGCGGGTCACCTCGCGCAGCACTTGCCGCGCATAGGCGAGCGAGAACGGCTCGTAGTCCTCGTGGGCGAGCACGCCGCCCCAGGTGTCGAACAGCATGACCACCTGCGCGCCGGCGTCGATCTGCGCGTTCAGGTAGTCGGCGACGGCGCGCGCGTTGACCTGCAGGATGCGGTGCAGGAGCTCGGGCCGCGCATGGCGCAGCGCCTTGAGCACGCGCCAGTCGTCGCTGCCCGAGCCTTCGACCATGTAGCAGGCGAGCGTGAAGGGGCTGCCCGAGAAGCCGATGAGCGGCACGCGGCCGTCGAGCGCGCGGCGGACCTCGCGCACCGCGTCCATCACGTAGCGCAGCTGCGCGATGTCGGGCGCCGAGAGCGCGGCGATGTCGCGCTCCTCGCGCAGCGGCCGCTGCAGGCGCGGGCCTTCGCCTTCGGCGAAGTACAGGCCGAGGCCCATCGCGTCCGGGATGGTCAGGATGTCGGAGAAGAGGATCGCCGCGTCGAGCGGGAAGCGCTCGAGCGGCTGCAGCGTCACCTCGGCGGCGAGCGCCGGCGTCTTGGCGAGGGCGAGGAAGCTGCCGGCGCGCCGGCGCGTCTCGTTGTACTCGGGAAGGTAGCGCCCGGCCTGGCGCATCAGCCAGAGCGGCGTGTACTCGGTCGGCTCGCGGCGCAGCGCGCGCAGCAGCGTGTCGTTCTTCAAATGAGCTTTTCGGTGATGTAGCGCCATTCGGCCGCCGTCACGGGCGTGATCGACAGGCGGTTGCCCGGGCGCAGCAGCACCATCTTGGCGAGCGCCTTGTGCCGGCGCAACTCGGCGAGCGGCACGAGGCGCGTCTTGCGCAGCGCGCGCACGTCGACGTTCACCCAGCGCGGATCGTCGCGCGACGACTTCGCGTCGTAGTAGTCGCTCTTCGGGTCGAACTGGGTCGCGTCGGGATAGGGCGGCGAGGCCACCTCGGCGATGCCCGCGATGCCCGGCTCGGGGCAGCTCGAGTGATAGAACAGCACGCCGTCGCCGACGCGCATCCGGTCGCGCATGAAATTGCGCGCCTGGTAGTTGCGCACGCCGCTCCAGGCGGTCTTCCTTCCCGGCGCCGCGAGCACGTCGTCGATCGAGCACTCGTCGGGCTCGCTCTTCATCAGCCAGTAGCTCATAAAGGGGTCAGAACAATCTTCCGGAAACGAAGGATCGGCGCACGCAACGCTACTGGAAAATTGTTCTGACCCCTTGGAAGGAAGCGTTCCCCGCGCATGCCGGTGGGCTCGGCTCCCGAACCCTGGCTAAACAGGGTGGTCGCTTTCCGGCCACATCAGGTACGTCCGACGAGGGACGCGCACAACAGTGACCTAGGTCCGCAACCGAAGGAAGCTATCGGTTCGGAAAAATTGAGCCCTGTCGCGCACGGCAGGGAACGGATCTTTTTTAAAACAGATTCTCTTGTTTGGCAATCGCCGCATCGAGCTGCGATTCGATCGCCGACAGCCTGCGCTTCACCTGGCCGACGTCGATGCCGCCGCCGATCTTGACGCTTAGCAATTCGTGCGCCACGTTGAGCGCGGCCATCACCGCGATGCGCTCGGCGCCCATCACCTTGCCGCTCTTGCGGATCTCGTTCATCTTGCCGTCGAGGTAGGCGACCGCCTGCATCAGCGCTTCGCGCTCGCCGTCGCCGCACGCCACGCGGTAGGTGCGGCCCAGCAGCGTCACCTCGATCGTCTTCGCGCCGTCGGACATCAGCCGGGCAGGCGGTTGAGCAGGCCTTCGAGGCGCGACTTCGCGCCGTCGATCTTGTCGTGCAGCCGCTTCGCGTCGCTTTGCGCGGCCGCGAGCTTCTGGCGCAGGTCGCGGTTCTCCTCGCGCAGCCGCTCGCAAAGCGCGACGAGCTGCGCCACCTTCGCCTCCAGAGAGCTGAGCTCGGCCTCCACGCGCGTCACTATCTTTCAAAATTCAAGCAACGTCAAGCAGTAAGCCTCGGTTCTGCATGTATTGCATGATCTTGCCCCCCGGCGATCGCTTATCATCCGCTCCGCTACCAGGTGTACGGGAACGAGGTGCGAAGCCTCGACTGCCCCCGCAACGGTAAGCAGAGATCGCCTCTCGACGCAGTGGCCACGGGACGCTCCCGGAAGGCCGGGAGGCAAATGCCTGCGAGTCCGGAGACCGGCCTGGAGCCCCCTCGCGGGATTGCCACTGGAGGCGTCGGGGATGACGCCAGGAGGTTTCCATGTTTCGCCTTTTGTCCGGCCTGCTGGCCGGGCTGCTCGCTTCTCTCGCCGTAGCGCAGGACGACGCCGTCGTCATCACCGCCACCCGCTTTCCGGACTCCAAGCGCGACCTGCCGGTCGGCGTCACCGTCATCACCGCGGACGACATCAGCCGCAGCGGCTCGTCGAACCTCGGCGACATCCTCGCCCAGTACGGCCTGCTGCACATCCGCAACCTCTCCGGCTCGCAGAACTTGCAGGTCGACCTGCGCGGCTTCGGCGCGACCGGCGACCAGAACACGCTGGTGCTGCTCGACGGCATCCGCATCAGCGAGAACGAGCTCGTGCCCGCGCAGCTCTCGGCGATCCCGGTCGATTCGATCGAGCGCATCGAGATCGTGCGCGGCGGCGGCTCGGTGCAGTACGGCGGCGGCGCGACCGGCGGCACGGTGAACATCATCACGCGGCGCACACGCCCGGGCGAGAGCCGCGCGCGCGTGCTCGCGCGCGCCGGGGGCTATGGCACCGGCGAAGCGCGCGCCACGCTCGAGCGCTCAGGCGGGAGCCTCGGCGTGGCGCTCGCCGGCTCCTACGAGGACACGGAGGGCTACCGGGACAACAGCCACTACCGGCAAGGCAACTTCGCCGGCCGGCTCGACGCGAGGCTCGGCACGGCGAGGCTGTATGCCAAGCTCGCGCTCGACGACCAGCAGCAGCGGCTTCCCGGGTCGCTGAGCGAGGCCGAGATCGAGGCCGATCGGCGCCAGAGCACGCGCCCGGGCGACTTCACCCAGCGCGAGGGCGTGCACCTGGCGTTCGGCGGCACGCAGTACCTCGGGCGCCACGAGCTTTCCGCGGACGCGAGCTACCGGACCAAGGACTCGCGCTTCGTCCAGGTGTTCGGCGGCGTCGCCTTCCCCGGCGATACCGACGTCGACGAATGGTCGCTCTCGCCGCGCGTCAAGCTCGCCTTCGATGCGCTCGGGCGCGCTCACGAGCTCATCGTCGGCGCCGACTTCCAGGCGTGGCACTACGACAGCCGCAGCCCTTTCCTCGTCGACCGGCTCTCCAGCGAGCAGAGCAATGCCGCGGTCTACGGGCAGCTCGGCGCCTGGCTCACCGAAAGCACGCGCCTCGTGCTCGGCGCGCGCCGACAGCATGTCGGCGAGCGTTTGCAGATCGTGCAGCGGGACACCGAGGGCCACTCGCTCGAGGCTTACGAAGCGGCGCTGCGCCAGCGCTTCGCCCGCGGCTGGTCGGCGTACGCGAAGTACAGCAAGAGCTTTCGCGTGGCGACTTTCGACGAGAACGCCTGCTTCGCCCTGCCCTGCAGCGGGCTCCTCGAGCCGCAGAGCGGCAAGGGCGCGGAGCTCGGCATCGAGTACGAAAGCCGGCGGCTGCGGGCGCGCGGCAGCATCTACCGGACCGACCTCGAGAACGAGATCTACTTCAGCCCGCTGGTTCCGCCTTTCGGCGCCAACGTCAATCTCTCGCCGACCCGCCGGCGCGGCCTGGAGCTCGAAGCCGCCTGGCGCGCAGCCGAGACGATCGACCTGCGCGCCGGGCTCGCGCTGCTCGAAGCGAAGTTCCGCTCCGGCACGTTCGGCGGCGTCGACGTGAGCGGCAGCGAAATCCCGCTCGTGCCCGAGGTGCTGGCGAGCGCCGGCATCTCGTGGACCTATGCGCCGCGCAGCCGCGCGAGCCTGAACGCCCGCTACGTCGGCGAGCAGCGCTTCGACAACGACCAGGCAAACCGCTTTCGCAAGCAGCCCGCCTACGGCGTCGTCGACCTGAAGATCGAGCACGCGCTTTCGCGCGCCTGGCAGGTGGCGCTGGAAGTGCGCAACCTGCTGAACGAGCGCTACTTCAGCTACGGCCGGGTGAACGACGCTACCGCACCGACCACGTTCGACGCGCTGCCCGAGCCGGAGCGGGCGGCGTATCTGTCGGTCGCTTGGACGATGGAGTAGGGGAAAAGGGGGAAAAAGGGGTCAGAGCAATTTTCCGGAAATCGTAGTGATGTGCACGACTTCGTTGCTGGAAAATTGCTCTGACCCCTTTTTCCTTCAAGTGCGCTTGTAGATGTCGCGGAAGCGCTCGATGTCGTCCTCGCCGAGGTAGCTGCCGGACTGCACCTCGACGATCTCGAGCTGCGCGCTGCCGCGGTTCTCGAGGCGGTGCATCATGCCGACGGGGATGTAGGTCGACTGGTTCTCGGCGAGCTCGAAGCGCTCCTCGCCGCGCGTGACGGTCGCGACGCCGCGCACCACCACCCAGTGCTCGGCGCGCTTGTGGTGGCGCTGCAGCGAGATCGCCGCGCCGGGATTGATGACCAGCGACTTGACGAGGAAGCCCGGCCCGGCGTGCAGCAGGTCGTAGTGTCCCCAGGGGCGGTGCACCTTGCGGTTCTGCAGCGCCTCGGTGCGCGAGGCCTGGTTCAGGCGGTTCACCAGCGAGCGCACGTCCTGCGCGCGGCTCTTCGGCGCGACCATCACCGCGTCGGGCGTCTCCACGACCACCATGTCGCGCAGCCCGAGCACGGCGACCAGGCGGCCGTTGGCGAGGACCAGCGTGCCCTGCGCGTCCTCGACCAGCACGTCGCCGGAGACGACGTTGCCCCGCGCGTCGCGCGCGCCCGCCTCCCAGACGGCGCTGAAGTTGCCGACGTCGGACCAGCCGGCGTCGAGCGGCACGACGCTCGCGCGCACCGAGGCGAGCGGCCGCGCCGCGAGCGGCTCGGCCACCGCCTTGTCGATCGACTCGCTCGGGCAGGCGCGGAACGCCTCGGCGCCGAGGCGCACGAACGCGCCGTCGCGCTTCGCCTCGCGCCAGGCGCGCTCGGCGGCGCGCGCGATGTCGGGCCGGTACTGGTTCAGCGCCTGCGTCCAGCTCGACGCGCGGGTCATGAACATGCCGCTGTTCCAGGTGTAGGCGCGCGAGGCGAGGAGCTCGCGCGCGCGCGCCTCGTCGGGCTTCTCCACGAAGGCGTCGACCGCGCGCGCGCCCTGCGCCGTGGCGGCGCCGGCGCGGATGTAGCCGTAGCCGGTCTCCGGCCGGTCGGGCGGCACGCCGAACACCACGAGGTCGCCGGCCGCCGCGCAGGCGAGCGCGCGCACGAGGCTCTCCGCGAGCGCCTGCGGCCGGCCGACGAGGTGGTCGGCGGGCAGCACCAGCAGCAGCGGATCGTCGCCGTCGCGCGCCGCCTCGAGCGCCGCGACGTGCAGCGCCGGGGCGGTGTTGCGCGGCGCGGGCTCGAGCAGCAGCGAGGCCGCCGGGCGGCCGATCTGCACCAGCTGGTCGGCGGTGAGGAAGCGGTGCTCCTCATTGCACACCAGGATCGGCGGCCGCAGCTCGGCCTTGTCGCGCAGCGCGTCGAGGCGCAGCACCGTCGCCTGGAGCAGCGAGTGCTCGCCGAGCAGCCGCAGCAGCGGCTTCGGATAGTGCTCGCGCGACAGCGGCCACAGCCGCGTGCCCGAGCCGCCGGAAAGGATGATCGGCTGGAGGTGCTGCATCGCGGGCCGATTATCCCAGAGGTGGTATCTTCGGCGCGTGCTGAAGGATGCCGTACCGCTCGACGCGTGCCGGCGCGCGCTGGTGGTGAATTTCGGACACTACGGCGACGTGCTGCTCGCCACGCCGGTGCTGCGCGTGCTGAAGGCGCACGCGCCGCACCTGGAGATCGACGCGCTGGTCTACGACCAGACCGCGCCGATGCTGGAAGGCCATCCCGCGCTGAGCGAGCTGCACACCGTCGGCCGCCGCTGGCGCGACGAGCTCTCGCCCGCCCGCTTCGCGAACGAATACCGGCTGCTCGCCGCGCTGCGCCGGCGGCGCTACGACCTCGTGCTGCACCTGTCGAAGCACGCGCGCGGCGCGTGGCTGGCGCGGCTGCTCGGCGCGCGCTATCGCGTCGGCCCGGCGCGCGGCCAGTACACGCGCTTCTGGCGGAAGAGCTTCACGCATCTCTTCCAGGTGGTGCACGGCAACCGCCGCCACCGCGTCGAGAAGAACCTCGACGCGCTGCGCCGCATCGGCGTGCAGCCGGCGCTCGAGGAGCGCCGCGTCGAGTTCGTCCCCGGCGCCGCGGCCGAGCAGGTGGCGGCGAAGCTCGCGCCGGCGCGGCCTTTCATCCTGTTCCATCCGGATTCGCGCTGGCGCTTCAAGTGCTGGCCGGCCGACAAGAGCGGCGAGCTGATCGACCGGCTGGCCGGCGACGGGCACACCCTCGTGCTCACCGGCGCGCCGGGCGAGACCGACCTCGCCGACGCCATCCTGGCGCATGCCCGCACGCCGGTGATCAACCTCGCCGGCAAGCTGTCGATCAAGGAGCTCGGCGCGCTGATCGGCCGGGCGCGGCTTTTCCTCGGCGTCGACTCGATGCCGATGCATCTCGCCGCCGCGATGGGCGTGCCCACCGTGGCGCTGTTCGGCCCGAGCTACGACGAGGAGTGGGGCCCCTGGGGCGTGCCGCGGCGCATCGTCACCTCGTCGCACCCCTGCCGCCCGTGCGGGCTCAAGGGCTGCGGCGGCAGCGAGGTGAGCGAGTGCCTGACCGAGCTGCCGGTGGAGGTCGTGTACATGGCGGTGCGCGACCTGCTCGCCCAGGTCGCCGGCGAGGAGCGCCGCGAAGCTCAGGATCAGACGCATGCGGCTCGCGATCGTCCGCCAGCGCTACAACCCCTACGGCGGCGCTGAGCGCTTCGTCGCGCGTGCCCTGCCGGCGCTCGAGCGCGCCGGCGTCCAGGTGACGCTCATCGCCCGCAGCGCCGAAGGCTGGGGCGCGCGCGAGCTGCTGCGGGTGAATCCCTTCCACGTGGGGCGCCTGTGGCGCGACTGGTCGTTCGCCCGCGCCGCGCGCGCGGCCTGGCGCCGCGCGAGCTTCCAGCTCGTGCAGTCGCACGAGCGCATTCCCGGCTGCGACCTCTACCGCGCCGGCGACGGGGTGCACCGGCGCTGGCTCGAGGTGCGGCGGCGCCACGCCTCGCCGCTCGAGCGCGCCGGCATCGCGCTCAATCCCTACCACTGGTACGTGTGCCGCGCCGAGCAGCGCATGTTCGAGCATCCGCGCCTGCGCGCGGTGATCTGCAACTCGGCGATGGTGCGCGACGAGATCCGCCGCACCTTCCGCATCGCGCCGGAGAAGCTGCACGTCGTGTACAGCGGCGTCGATCTCGCGCACTTCCGGCGCGAGGCGGCGTCGGGGGCGCGCGACGCCGTGCGCGCCGAGCTCGGCGTGCGGCCGCGCGAGACGCTGTTCCTCTTCGTCGGCTCGGGCTTCGCGCGCAAGGGGCTGGACTCTGCTATAGATGCCCTCGCCATGGCTGCCGTGCCTTCCTTCCGCCTCGCCGTCGTCGGCGACGACCGGCACGCGGCGCGCTACGCCGAGCGCGCGCGCCGCGTCGGGGTGGCCGAGCGGGTGCGCTTCGTCGGCGCGCGCGACGACGTGCGGCCGCTCTACGGCGCGGCCGACTGCTTCCTCCTGCCCAGCCGCTACGACCCGTTCCCGAACACGGCGCTCGAGGCGCTGGCGATGGGCCTGCCCGCGCTGGTGAGCTCGCGCTGCGGCGCCGCCGAGGTGATCGAGCGCGGCGTGAACGGCTGGGTATGCGAGCCCGACGACCCGGCGGGGCTCGCCCGGCTGATGCGCGAGGCGGGCGCGGCGGTCGACCGGGGCGACATGGCCGGCGCGGCGCGCGCCAGCGCCGAGCGCTTCGGCATCGACGCCATGGCCGCGCGGCTGGTCGATCTCTATGCGAGCCTGACGCGATGATGAAGCAGAGCCGCAAGCTCTACGGCCGCCTGCTCGGCTACGTGAGGCCCTACGCCGGCGTGTTCACGCTCGCCGTGCTGGGCATGATCGCCACCGCCGCCACCGAGCCGCTGTTCCCGGCGCTGATCAAGCCGCTGCTCGACGGCGGCTTCTCGCAGGCCGGCAGCCATCCGCCGGTCGTCTACGCCGTGGCGATCGTCGCCATCTTCGTGATCCGCGGCATCCTGACCTTCACCTCCTCGTACTTCCTGCACTGGGTCGCGAGCAAGGTCGTGCTCGACCTGCGCGGCGCGATGTTCGAGCGGCTGGTGCGCCTGCCGACGCGCTTTTTCGACGACCAGAGCTCGGGCAACCTGCTCTCCAAGGTGGCGTACGACGCGGCGGGCGTGTCGGGCGCCGCCACCGTGGTGCTCACCGTGCTGGTGCGCGACAGCATCGCCGTGGTCGGGCTGCTCGCCTGGCTGCTCTGGCTCGACTGGCAGCTCACGCTGATCGTGATCGTGATCGCGCCGCCGATCGGCCTCACCATGCGCGCCATCGCGCGCCGGCTGCGCTACACCTCGCGCGGCGTGCAGCAGGCGATGGGCGACATGGTGTCGGTGCTCCAGGAAGCGATCGAATGCCACAAGGTGGTCAAGATCTTCGGCGGCCAGGCGTACGAATCGGGGCGCTTCCAGGGCCGCGCGCGCACGCTGCGCGGCTTCACCATGCGCGGCGACATCGCCGCCGCGCTCGCCACGCCGATCACCCATACCCTTGCCGCGGCGGCGCTCGCGGTGATCGTCTACATCGCGCTGCAGGACTCGCTCGCCAACCGCACCACCGTGGGCGCGTTCGCGTCGTTCATGACGGCGATGATGATGCTGCTCGCGCCGATCAAGCACCTGACCGAGATCAACACGCCCCTGCAGCGCGGCCTGGCGGCGGCCGAGAGCGTGTTCGGCCTGATCGACACGCCGGCCGAGGCCGACCAGGGCCGCGTCGCCATCGGCCGCGCGCGCGGCGAGGTGAGCTTCGAGCGCGTGAGCTTCACCTACCCGGGGCGCAGCGAGCCGGCGCTCTCGGGGATCGACCTGCACGTGCGGCCGGGCGAGACGGTGGCGCTGGTGGGGCCTTCCGGCGGCGGCAAGACGACGCTGGTCAACATGCTGCCGCGCTTCTACGCGCCGAGCAGCGGGCGCATCCTGCTCGACGGCCACGACCTGCAGTCGCTCACCCTCGACAGCCTGCGCGCCAACATCGCGCTGGTCAGCCAGGAAGTGGTGCTTTTCAACGACAGTATCTACGCCAACATCGCCTACGGGCGCATGGGCGGCACCCCGGAGCGCGAGGTGATCGCGGCGGCCGAGGCGGCGCACGCGATGGCGTTCATCCGCGAGCTGCCGCAAGGCCTCGACACGCTGATCGGCGAGAACGGCCTTCGCCTCTCGGGCGGCCAGCGCCAGCGGCTCGCCATCGCGCGCGCGCTGCTCAAGGACGCGCCGGTGCTGATCCTCGACGAGGCCACCTCGGCGCTCGACTCGGAGTCCGAGCGCCACGTGCAGGCGGCGCTCGAGACGCTGATGCGCGGGCGCACCACCATCGTCATCGCGCACCGGCTGTCCACCATCGAGCGCGCCGACCGCATCGCGGTGCTCGAGCGCGGCCGCATCGTCGAGCTCGGCAGCCACGCCGAGCTGCTCGCCAAGGACGGCGTGTACGCGCGGCTCTACCGCATCCAGTACGCCTCGGAGCGCGCCGCCGCGTAGCGCTGCGCGATAATCGCGCCATGCTGCTCGTCACTGGAGGAGCCGGCTTCATCGGCTCCAACTTCGTCGTTTCCACGATCCGGGAAACCGCCGAGTCGGTGGCCAACCTGGACAAGCTGACCTACGCCGGCAGCCTCAGGCACCTCGACGTGCTGCGCGGCGACCGGCGCCACAACTTCGTGCAGGGCGACATCGCCGATCGCGAGCTGGTGCGCAGGCTGCTGCGCACGCACCGGCCGCGCGCGATCGTGCACTTCGCCGCCGAGACGCACGTCGACCGCTCGATCGCCGGCCCGGCCGAGTTCGTGCAGACCAACGTGGTCGGCACGTGGTGCCTGCTGGAAGAGGCGCGCGCCTACTGGGAAGAGACCCGCGACCCGGCTTTCCGCTTCCTGCACGTCTCGACCGACGAGGTGTACGGCTCGCTCGGCCCGGGCGACCCGCCGTTCACCGAGGAGACGCCCTACGCGCCGAACAGCCCGTACGCCGCGTCGAAGGCCGCGGCCGACCACATGGTGCGCGCCTACCACCATACCTACGGCCTGCCGACCCTCACCACCAACAGCTCGAACAACTACGGCCCGCGCCAGTACCCGGAGAAGCTCGTGCCGCTCATGATCCGCAACGCGCTCGAGGGCAAGCCGCTGCCGGTGTACGGCGACGGGCGCAACGTGCGCGACTGGCTCTACGTCGGCGACCATTGCGCCGCCGTCCGTCTGGTGCTCGCCAAGGGCCGGGTGGGCGAGACCTACAATATCGGCGGCGAGAACGAGGTGGTGAACATCGACCTCGTGCGCATGCTGTGCGGCCTGCTCGATCGCCTGCAGCCGCGCAAGGGCGGCAGCTATTCCGACCTGATCACTTTCGTGAAGGACCGGCCGGGCCACGACCGGCGCTATGCGATGAACATCGGCAAGATCCGCCGCGAGCTCGGCTGGCAGCCCAGGGAGACCTTCGAGTCGGGCCTGGAGAAGACCGTGCGCTGGTACGTGGAGAACCCGGCGCCGTGAAGGGCATCGTCCTCGCCGGCGGCTCGGGCACGCGCCTCTACCCGCTCACCCAGGTGGTGTCCAAGCAGCTCCTGCCGGTCTACGACAAGCCGATGGTGTACTACCCGCTGTCGACCCTCATGCTGGCCGGCATCCGCGACATCCTGGTGATCTCCACGCCGCAGGACACGCCGCGCTTCCGCGAGCTGCTCGGCGACGGCGGCCAGTGGGGGCTGCGGCTCTCGTACGCGGTGCAGCCGCGCCCCGAGGGCATCGCGCAGGCCTTCCTGATCGGCCGCGAGTTCATCGCCGGCGAGCGCGTCGCGCTGGTCCTCGGGGACAACATCTTCTTCGGCCACGACCTCGCCACGCTGATGCAGCGCGCCAGGGAGCGCGCGAGCGGCGCCACCGTGTTCGCGTATCCGGTGCAGGATCCGCAGCGCTACGGCGTGGTGGAATTCGACGCGCGCGGCCGGGCGCTTTCCATCGAGGAGAAGCCGAAGCAGCCGAAGTCGCGTTATGCGGTCACCGGGCTCTATTTTTACGACCGCGACATCGCGGACATCGCGGCGTCACTCAAGCCCTCGAAGCGCGGCGAGCTGGAGATCACCGACGTCAACCGAATTTATCTGGAGCGAGGGCGGCTGGAGGTGGTGCCGATGCAGCGCGGCATGGCGTGGCTCGACACCGGCACCTTCGAGGCGCTGCTCCAGGCCGCGAGCTTCATCGAGACCATCGAGCGCCGCCAGGGGCTGAAGATCTGCTGCCCGGAGGAAGTCGCCTGGCGCATGGGCTTCATCGACGGCCGGCAGCTCGAGGCGCTCGCCCGCGGGCTGGAAAAGAGCGGCTACGGCGAGTACCTGCTGCGCATCCTATCGGAGCGGCTCTTCTGACATGGAATTCACCGATCTCAAGGCCCAGTACCGCGCCCTGAAGAAGGACATCGACGCGCGCATCCAGCGCGTGCTCGACCATGGCCAGTACATCCTCGGCCCGGAAGTGCGCGAGATGGAGGAGAAGCTCGCCGCCTGGACCGGCGCGAAGCACTGCGTGAGCGTCGCCTCCGGCACCGAGGCGCTGCTCATCGCCCTCATGGCGCTCGACATCAAACCGGGCGACGAGGTCGTCACCACGCCCTTCACTTTCGTCGCGACCGCCGAAGTCATCGTGCTCGCCGGCGCGAAGCCGGTGTTCGTCGACGTCGAGGAAGACACGGCGAACCTGGACGTGGCGAAGCTCGAGGCGGCGATCACGCCGCGCACGCGAGCCATCATGCCGGTCTCCCTCTACGGCCAGCCCGCGGACATGGACGAGATCAACGCCATTGCCGCGCGCCACAGGCTGCCGGTCGTCGAGGACGCGGCACAGAGCTTCGGCGCCGCCTACAAGGGGCGCAAGAGCTGCAACCTCTCGACCATCGGCTGCACGAGCTTCTTCCCCTCGAAGCCGCTCGGCTGCTACGGCGACGGCGGCGCGATCTTCACCAACGACGATGCGCTCGCGCAAGCCGCGCGCGAGATCCGCGTGCACGGCCAGAGCGGACGCTACAACCATACCCGGATCGGCGTCGGCGGTCGCATGGACTCGATCCAGTGCGCCGTCGTCCTTGCCAAGCTGGCGCGCTTCGACTGGGAGATCGAGCGGCGCATCGCGCTCGGCCGGCGCTACGACGCGCTCCTGGCGGGCCTCGCGCCCCGGCTGCGGCCGCTCCGGGTCAAGCCCGGGCGTACGAGCGTCTACGGCCAGTACACCGTGCGCTCGAGCGAGCGCGACGCGCTGCAGGAAGCGCTCAAGGCCAAGGGCATTCCGACCGCGGTGCACTATCCGCTTTCGCTGCACCAGCAGCCCGCCTATGCCGCGGGCTACAAGGGCCAGTCGTTCCCGGCCTCGGAAAAGCTGGCGCGCGAGGTGCTGAGCCTTCCCTTCAGCGCCGACCTGCAGGAAAGCGACCAGGAGCGCATCGTCCGCGCGCTCGAGCAGGCGCTGAAAGCCGCCGCTTGATGAAGGTCACGCCGACCGACATCCCGGACGTGCTGATCCTCGAGCCGCAGGTCTTCAGCGACTCGCGCGGCTTCTTCCTCGAGAGCTACAACCGGCGCACCTTCAAGAAGGCGACCGGCATCGACCCGCGGTTCGTCCAGGACAACACCTCGTTCTCGGTCAGGAACGTGCTGCGCGGCCTGCACTACCAGATCCGCCAGCCCCAGGCGAAGCTCGTCCAGGTGCTCGCCGGCGAGATTTTCGATGTCGCGGTCGACCTGCGCCGCAGCTCGCCGACCTTCGGCAAATGGGTCGGCACGCGGCTCTCCGGCGGAACGCATCGCATGCTCTGGGTGCCGGCCGGGTTCGCGCACGGCTTCCTCGTTTGCTCGGAGCACGCGATCGTCCAGTACAAGGTGACCGATTACTACGCGCCCCAGCACGAGCGCACCATCCTGTGGAACGACCACCGACTCGCGATCCGGTGGCCGCTCGAAGGCGAGCCGCTGCTGAACGAAAAGGACGCGCGCGGCAGCGACTTCGGCTCGGCCGAGGTGTTCGCTTGAAGATCCTGCTCACTGGCCGCAACGGCCAGGTCGGCTCCGAGCTGCAAAGCGCGCTGGAGGCGCTGGGGACCGTCGTCGCGACCGACCGCGCGGCGCTCGACCTTGGCGACGAGGCGGCTATCCGCCGCTGCGTGCGGGAGATCGGCCCGAACCTGATCGTGAATGCCGCGGCGTACAACGCGGTCGACAAGGCGGAATCCGAGCCGGCGCTCGCCGCGCAGGTCAACGCGTTAGCGCCGGGGGTGATGGCCGAGGAAGCGAAGCGCCTGGGCGCGCTGCTGGTCCATTACTCGACCGACTATGTCTTCGACGGTCGCTAGTCCGCGCCGTATGCGGAGGACGATACGCCGGCTCCGCTGAGCGTCTATGGCGCGAGCAAGCTCGAGGGCGAGAACCGCATACGCGCCTCTGGGTGCCGGCACCTCCTGCTCAGGAC
>DASVDO010000066.1:0-44318 GCA_036381055.1 Burkholderiales bacterium
GCGGCATCGGCCGCGCGGTAGCGCTCGCCTTCGCGCGCGAAGGCGCCGCCGTGGCGATCGCCTACCTTGCCGCGGAGGAAGAGGACGCACAGGAGACGGTGCGAGTCGTGCACGAGGCGAAGCGCCGCGCGCTCGCCGTACCGGGCGACATCCGCGATCCGCAGCACTGCCGCGCGCTCGCCACGCGCACCGCGCGCGAGCTCGGCGGCCTCGATATCTTGGTCAACAACGCCGCCTACCAGATGACCCATTCGAGCTTCCTCGAGATGAAGCCCGAGGAGATCGATTGCGTGTTTCGCACCAACGTCTACGCGACCTTCTACCTGACGCAGGCGTGCGTGCCGCACATGAAGGCCGGCGCGTCGATCATCAACACCGCGTCGATCCAGGCGTTCCAGCCCAAGCCCTACCTGCTGCACTACGCGGCGAGCAAGGGCGCGATCGTCGCCTTCACGCAGGGCCTCTCGCAGGAGCTCGCCGCGCAAGGCATCCGCGTGAACGCGGTGGCGCCCGGCCCGGTGTGGACGCCGCTCATCCCGGCGAGCCTCGACGTCGAGCACTTCGGCCGGAACACGCCGCTCGGGCGCGCCGCGCAGCCGGCGGAGATGGCGCCGATCTACGTGCTGCTCGCCTCGAACGAGGCGAGCTACGTCACCGGCATGGTGTACGGCGCGACCGGCGGCAACCTGCTCATATAGCCGCTACGAGCTCGCGTCGCTCCACGGGCTCGGGTCGTCGAAGCGCTCCCAGGCCGCGCGCGCGGCGTGACGGTTTTTGTCCCAGCCGAGCTGCGAGGTGCCGCGGTTGCGCCGGTACAGCCGCTCCAGCTCGCGCTCGATGTCGTCGAAAGTGCACGTGTTCTGGCGCGCGGCCCGCGCTTCCCAGCCGATGCGATAGGCGGGCAGGTAGTCCTCGAAGCGGTAGCCGCGCTCGTAGTAGGGCTCGCGCCGGTACTGCTCCCGCCAGTACGCCTCTTCGCGCGCCGGATCGCAGACGATGCGCCGCTCCCGTGTAAAAGCTGCCATGTTGGTTTCTCCTTGGCCGGCAAACCGCCGCGGCGACGCAATATTCACGCCAGCAGCAGGCGCGCGAGGTCGGTGAGCGCGGCGATCGCGAGCCCCGCGAGCGCGCCGACCAGCGTGCCGTTCACGCGGATGTACTGCAGGTCGGGGCCGAGGTGGCGCTCGAGCTCGTCGACCAGCCGCTCCTCCTGCCACGACAGCACCTGCTCCTCGATGAAGCGGCCGATCGCCGAGCGGTACTCCTCGACCAGCGCCGGCGCCGCGTCGAGGATGCGCTCGTCGATCCAGCGCTGCATGTCGGGGTCGGCCTCGAGGCTGCGCGCGAGCGAGCGCACCGCGCGCTCGGCGCGGCCGCGCACCGCAGACGCGTCGCGCGCGAGGTCGCTCTTCAGCCAGGCGGCGAGCTCCTGCCACAGGCCGCCGAGGTAGCGGCCGAGCGCCGGGCTGGCGAGCGCCTCGTCGCGCAGCGCGTGCACGCGCGCGCGCAGCGCCGCGTCGTGCTTCAGGCGCTGCACGAACGCGGCGGCGAGCGCGTCGAAGCGGCGGCGCAGCTCGTGGTCCTCGGCGGCGCGCACCTCGCCGATCTTGGCGATCGCCACCTCGACGATCTTCAGCGCCGCGCGCTCGTCCAGGCCGAGGCGGAACAGATCGCTGAAGCGCTTGAGCAGCGGCGCGTTGCGCGCCACCTCGGCGGCGATGAAGCGGCGCGTCTCCTCGCGCGCGAGCAGCTCGTCGAGCGCGGCGAGCGCCGCGTCGAGCAGCTCGTGGTGGCGCCGGTTCTCGGTCAGCACGTCGAGGAGCTGCGCCGCCGCCGCGGCGACGTCCAGCCTGCGCAGCAGCGCGCTCACGTTGCGCTCGAGGAAGGCGCGCAGGCGCTCGTCGTCCAGCGCCTCGAGCAGGTAGGCGGTGGCGCGCCCGAGGTGCGAGGCGACGATCGCCGCGTTGCCCGGCACGAGCAGCCAGCCGTACAGCCGGCGCGCCGGCCGGAACGCGCGGATGCGGCCGACCACCGCCTCGACGCTCAGGAAGTTCTGCTCGATGAACTGCGCGATGCCGGCGGCGATGCGCCGGCGGTTGCGCGGGATCACCGCGGTATGCGGGATGAAGCGCAGGCCGAGCGGGTGATGGAACAGCGCCGTGACCGCGAACCAGTCGGCGATCGCGCCGACCATCGCCGCCTCGGCGGCGATGCTCACGTAGCGCAGCCAGGCGTAGCGCGGCTCGAGCGCGTGCGCGGCGGCGTAGACGGCGGCGGCCGCCACCAGCAGGCCGGTGGCGACCGCTTTCATTCGCTGCAGCTTGGACATCGGCTCCCCCCGAAATGCGACGGGCCCGCTCCCGAGGGGGGCGGGCCCGTCGCAGGTTACTGCAGGGGCGGGGCGCCTACTTCTTCTTGTCGGTCGCGCCGGCGGCCGACGATTTCTTGTCGTCGTCGCGGCCCATCTTGCTCTCGAGCTTCTTCTTCGCGGTGCGCGCGTCCTGCGCGGTCATGGTCATCAGGTACTCGGTGCGCGAGAGGTTGCCGTCGCCGTCGCGGTCGGCGTCCTTGAACCTCTTGGCGAGCGTCGGGTTGCCCGCGGCTTCGCTGCGCGAGAGCTTGCCGTCGGCGTTCTTGTCGAGCTTGTTGAAGCCCGGGTCGTTCTTGTCGGTGCCGATCTTGTCCGACGTGGCGCCGGCGGAGGCCTTGCCTTCGCTCTTCGCGCCGGCCTTGGTGTCGGCTGCGTTGACGGAGCCGACCGCGAGCGCGAGCGCGGCGGCGACCAGGAAGAACAACGTTTGGGCGAGCTTCATCGGTTCCTCGTAGATGTGGAGAGTGCGGTGCGGCGACTATGCGGCGCGACCCCCGCGTGCGCAATCCTCCATTGGGCGCAGCGGGCGGCGTCGCGCCGCCCCGACGATCGTTGCCGCCTGTGCCCTATGCCGCCGGAGGTCCTCCGCGGCCGCGCCAGCCCATGACGAGCGACACCACGAAGGCGATGAGGAAGAGGAAAAAGAGCACCTTGGCGATGCCGGCGGCCGTGCCGGCGATGCCGCCGAAGCCGAGGATGGCGGCGATGATCGCCACGATGAAGAAGCCGATGGCCCAGCTCAACATATCCGACCTCCGATGGATTGCAGGTGGTCGGCTGGTGCAAGGCCCATGCCGCGCTGCAGCGCGGCAGGCGCCGGAGAACCCTTTCGGGCTAGAGGACGCTTTCCTCCATCGGCGGCGCCTCGCGCCCCGGCTCGTCGTCGTCGGCGAGCCCGCCGGGCCGGGCCGAGGCGACGTGCAGTCCGAGCACGCGCTGCTCGTCCTGGCTGAGCGGCGTGAGCGGCGAGAGCCATTGCAGCAGGCGCACGATGCCGGCGAGCCGCGCCGGGTCGCTGCAGGCGCGCGCGCCGTCGAGATTGAAGGCGGTGCCGGTAAGGGTGCGCGCCGTGCGCTCCGGGATGGACGAGACGATGCGGGACACCTTGGCGGAATCGATCGCGGCGTTCATCTTTGGCTCCTCCTCTAGAGTGCGCGTCGAGCCTAGCAGCATCCCGAGCCGCGCGCGCGTCCGATTGTCACGAATTTCGACGGCGCGTCGCGCTACAGCATGTCGCGATGCAGCGGCGCGAATATTGCACCACGGGTGCGATGAGAAATTTTTCCGCTCTCGCGGCCGCGCTGTGGACCGCCGCCGCGCTGGCGCAAGGTCCGGGAGCCGGCGAGCCGCGCATCGCGCCGCCCGAGCCGCCGACGCGCGAGGCCGCGCCGGACGGCGAGCCCGGCGCGCCGAAGGCGCCGCCCGCGCCCGAGACCGGCGCGCCCGCGGACAACCGGGCGCGCGAGGCGGCCGAACGCTGCGCCGAGCTGCCCGGGGCGATGCGCGCGCAGTGCCTGCGCGAGGCGCAGCTCGGCGCCGCCGGCGCGACGGCACCGCCCGCGCCGCGCACCGCGCCGCCGCCGCAGAACCCGCGCTAGATCCTTTTCCGTGAACAGGAGGACCGCATGAACCGAACCCTCGCCACCGTCGCCCTTGCCGCGGCCGCCGTCGCGGCGCCTTTCCTCGCCGGCTGCGCCGCGCCCGCGTCCTCCGGCACGGTGCGCGTCGCGAGCAACGAGCTGCCTTACCGCCCGGGCCAGGGCGTGGTGATCGCCGCCACGCAGGCGCGCGAGCCGATCAGCGCCGCCGCCGGCGGCACGAGCCGCGCGGTGAGCAGCGCGGCGGCGGGCAGCGCGCCGGCGACCTACCGGCTCACGGTACGCATGAACGACGGGACGCTGCAGTACGTCGATACCGACAGCCGGGAGATCACGGTCGGCTCGCGCGTCGAGCTCACGGCCGACCGCACGATCCGCAAGCTCTAGCCGCCTACAGCCCGCACCAGTCGGCGATCAGCGCCTCGTAGATCGCCACCGCCTGGCGGACGCGCTCCTGGCTGCAGTACTCGTCGGTCTGGTGCGCCATCTGCGGCTCGCCCGGCCCGAGCACCACGGTGGGCGCCTCGCCGTAGGCCTTGCGCAGGTTCGCCGCGTCGGTCATGTACGTCGCGGTGCGCGGCTGCGGCCGCGCGCCGAGATGCCGGCTGCAGATCTCGAGCACGCGCTGCATCCATTCCTGCTCGGGCGGCGTCCACACCGGCGGCAGGTCGGAGAGCATCTCGAGCTCGGCTTCGCCGAGCGCCTCCTCGAGGCGCGCGAGCAGGCGCGCGTGATCCATGCCCGGCACGGTGCGCACGTCGACGCCGATGGCCGCCCAGTCCGGCACCATGTTGATGCCGTCGCCGCCGTGCACGGTGCCGACGTTGAGCGTCGGCCCGCCCATCAGCGGATGCGGCTCGGCGCGGAACTCGAAGCGCTCGAGCGCGGCGATCGCGCGCGCCGCCTTGTAGACGGCGTTCACCCCGAGCTCGGGCATCGAGCCGTGCGCCGACACGCCGCGGAAGCGGGCGTTGAACTTGAGCGAGCCCTTGTGGCCGACGTAGGGCGCGTTGGCGGTAGGCTCGCCGACCACGATCGCCCCGGCGCGGCCGAGCAGCGGCGAGCGCGCGAGGTGCGCCGAGCCGATGCAGCCGCCCTCCTCGCCGGCGGTCAGCACCAGCACCACGCCCGGCGTGCCGTCGTAGCGCCCGGCGAAGGCGCGCGCGGCGAGCAGGAGCGCCGCCACGCCGGCCTTCATGTCGGAAGCGCCGCGCCCGTAGAGGCGGTCGCCGTCGGTCTCGCCGGCGAACGCGTCGCGCGTCCAGGGCGCCGCGCCGAGCGCGACGGTGTCGATGTGGCCGGTCAGGCAGAGCGGCGCGCGGCCTTCTTTGCCGCCGGCGCGCGCCACCACGCTGGTGCGCTGCTCGTCGTACTCGTGATAGTCGACGCGAAAGCCCCAGGATTCGAGCAGGCCCCCGGCATAGCGCGCGCACTCGCGCTCCCGGCCCGGCGGGTTTACCGTGTCGAAGCGCAGCAGCGACTTCGTCAGCGAGACGGCGTCCGCCGCGGTCATGTCGTCCTTTGTCGAAACCATGGAATAAACGCGCTCAGACCCGCATTATCACCTTAGCGGCCTCATGTTCATCACCTCCCTGGGCACCGCCGTTCCGCCGGCGCGCTATTCGCAGCGCGACTGCTGGGAGGCGCTGCGCGCGCAGCCGCAGTTCGCCGCGCTGCGCGCGCCGTCGCGGCTGCTCCTCGAGCGCGTGCTGACCGGCGAGCACGGCGTGCGCACCCGCCACCTGGCGCTCGACAGCCTCGCCGAGGCGTTCGTCATCGACCCGGACGTGCTGGCGCGCCGCTACGCGCGGCACGCGCCCGAGCTCGCCACGCGCGCGGCGCGCGCGGCGCTGGCGCGCGCCGGGCTGCCGGCCGGCGAGGTCGACGCGCTGATCGTCAGCACCTGCACCGGCTATCTTTGTCCCGGCCTGAGCAGTCACGTCGCCGAGCGGCTCGGCCTGCGCCCCGACGTGCTCGGGCTCGACCTCGTCGGCCAGGGCTGCGGCGCCGCGCTGCCGAACCTGCGCACCGGCGAGGCGCTGCTTCGCTCCGGCCGCGCCGGCAACGCGCTGTGCGTATGCGTCGAAGTGTGCAGCGCCGCGCTTTACATCGACGACGATCCGGGCGTGCTGGTGAGCGCGTGCCTGTTCGGCGACGGCGCCGCCGCCGCGCTGGTCTCGAGCCGGCGCGCCGGCGCGGCGCGGCGCGTCGAATGGCTGGACGCCGTCTCTTGCGCCGATCCGGCGGCGCGCGATGCGCTGCGCATGGAGACGCGGCACGGGCTGCTGCGCAACATCCTGTCGCGCGAGGTGCCGCAGATCGCCGCCGAGCGCGCCGCGTCGCTGCTCGACGCGACGCTCGCGAAGCACGGCCTCGACCGGCGCGACATCGCCGTCTGGATCTGGCACGCCGGCGGGCGCACGGTGCTCGAGCGGCTGCAGGCGCTCACCGGCCTCGGGGCGCGCGAGACGCGGCGCAGCGCCGAGCTGCTCGAGCGCTTCGGCAACCTGTCGAGCTCTTTCGTGCTGTTCGTGCTCGCGCAGGCGCTCGAGGAGCGGGCGGCGCCGGGCCGCTGGTGGATGTCGTCCTTCGGCGCGGGCTTCACCTGCCACGGCGCCTTGCTCGATGTCGCCTAGAACGCTGCAAGCCGAGTGGCTGGACGAGCTGCCGCCGGGCGACGTGCGGGCGATCCGCTCGCGCGCCGACCTGCGGCGAGTCAACGCGCTCATGGGCAACGCGCGGCTCGTCGCCTCGGTCCTGCGGCGCCATCTCGAGGCCGGGCCCGGCGTGCTGGCGCTCGCCGACCTCGGCGCCGGCGACGGCACGCTGGCGCTCGCCGTGGCGCGCCGCCTGCGGCGGCCGCGCGTGCGCCTGACGCTCGTCGATCGCGCGCCGGTGGTGCACGGCGTCACGCTCGAGCGGCTCGACGCGCTCGGCTGGCACGCGGGCATCGCGGCGGCCGACGTGTTCGACTTCCTTTCCGCAGGCGAGGAGCGCTACGACGCGTTGTTCGCCAACCTTTTCCTGCACCACTTCGACGATGCGCGGCTCGCGCGCCTGCTCGCCGCGGCGGCCGCGCGCACGCGGCTGTTCGTCGCCTGCGAGCCGCGCCGCTCGGCGCTCGCCGCCGCGGGCAGCCGGTTGCTCTGGGCGCTCGGCTGCAACGAGGTCACGCGCCACGACGCGCGGGTCAGCGTGCGGGCGGGATTTGTCGACGGCGAGCTCTCCGCCGCCTGGCCGAAAGGCGCGTCCTGGCGCATCGACGAGCGGGCGGCGTTTCCCTTCAGCCATCTCTTCAGCGCGTGCGCTGCGACGCGCTCGTGATCGGCGGCGGTCCGGCCGGCGCGGCATGCGCCGCGCGGCTCGCGCGCGCCGGGCATCGCGTGGTGGTGCTGGAGAAATCGCGCTTCCCGCGGCGCAAGGTATGCGGCGAGTTCGTCGCCGCGGCCGGCATCCGCAGCCTGGAGGCGCTCGGCCTCGGCGGCCGCTTCGACGCGCTCGCCGGGCCGCCGCTGCGCCGCATCGCGCTCTGGACGGCGCGCGGCGAGCTGGAGGCGCCGCTGCCGCAGCGCCACGGTGCGCCGCGCGCGCTGGAGCGCGAGGCGCTCGACGCGCTGCTCCTGGACGCGGCGCGCGCGAGCGGCGCCGAGGTGCTGCAGCCGATGCGCGCGCGCTCGCTCTCCAGGGAGCGGGACCTCTGGCGCTGCGAGGCGGCGGACAGGCCGGGCGGCGCGACGCTGCGCATCGAAGCGCGCATCGCGATCGCCGCGCACGGCTCGTGGCAGCCGCCCGGCGAGCTGCTCGGCTTCCAGGCGCACTTGCGCGGCGCCGAGCTGCCGCGGGGCGCGATCGTGCTCGCGCCCTTCCCCGGCGGCTACGCCGGCCTGGTAGAGCGCGCCGCCGGCCGCGCGACGCTCGCCTGCTGCGTGCGCCGCGACGCGCTGGCGCGAATGCGCGCGCCGGGCGTCGCCGCCGGCGATGCGCTGCTCGAATCCCTGCGCGAGCGCATCGCGCCGCTGCGCCGCGCGCTGCGCGGCGCGGAACGCGACGGCGCATGGCTCGCGGCGGGACCGCTGCAGCCCGGCCGCCGCCCGCTGTATCGCGACGGCGTGTTCGCGGCAGGCAACGCGGCGGGCGAGGCGCATCCGATCGTCGGCGAAGGCATCGCCATGGCGCTCGGCTCGGCCGAGCTGCTGAGCAGGGAGCTCGCCCCGCTGCTGGCCGCCGGTTTCTCCCGCGAGGACGAGCTGCGCGCGGCGCGCGCCTACGCCGCCGCGTGGCGGCGCCGCTTCGGCCTGCGGCTATGGAGCGCCGGGCGCCTCGCCGCGCTGGCGATGCGCCCCGCGGCGGCGGACTGGGCGGCGCGGCTCGTCGCGCCCGCGCCGGCGCTGCTGGCGCTAGCCGCACGACTCAGCGGAAAATGAGCCGATGGCGGTGCTGCGCATAGCGAAGATGGGCAACCCGGCGCTGCTGCGCAAAGCGGCGCCGGTCGACGATCCCACCGACCCGGAGATCGCGCGGCTCGCGCAGGACATGCAGGACACCATCGAGGACATCGGCGCGAGCGGCCTCGCCGCGCCGCAGGTCTTCGTCTCCAGGCGCGTCGTGGTCTACCGCATGATCGCGTCGCGCATCCCGCCGGGTTCCGGCCTGCAGCCGCGACCCTGGACGGTGATGGTCAACCCGGTGATCACGCCGCTCACGCAGGACAAGACGCTCGTCTGGGAGCGCTGCCTCTCGCTGCCCGGCCTGCACGGCAAGGTGCCGCGCCATGCCCGCATCTCGATGCGCTACCAGGACCTGCAGGGCCGCGTGGTGGAGCACGAGGCGACGAGCTCCTGGGCGGCGCTGCTGCAGCACGAGTGCGATCACCTCGACGGCATCGTCTACCCGATGCGCATGACCGACCTCTCGCTGCTCGCGTACAACGAGGAGCCGGGGCCGCTCGCGCGGGAGGTGGCGGCGGGCGACAAGTCGATCGACCCGCTGTTCGTCGACCTCGTCGAGCGCTGGCCGGGCCGCGCGAGGTGGTTCCCGCAGTAGCAGACCTTCAGGCCGCGCCGCCGAGCAGCGCGCGCAGCTTCGCCGCGCGCGCCTCGTCGATGCCGCCCGCGGCGAGCGCGAGCGGCACGGTGCGCAGCGCGAGCGTGCAGTAGAGCTCGCGCAGCGCCGGATCGAGCCTGCCGAGCGCGTCGAGGTGGCGCCGCACCGTCTCGACGTCGCCGCGCGCCACCGCGCCCGCCATGGCGCGCGCCGGCCCGGAATGCGCCACCGCGTCGGTCGCGCCGCGCAGCAGCGAGACGAGCGCCACGCGCGCGTCGTCGGGCGCGATGCCGATGCGGCGCCAGATCTCGGTGCCTTCGGCGAGCAGCGCGCAGACGAACGCCGCCGCGTAGTGCGCCCCGGCGTGGTAGGCGGCGCGCGCCCCCGGCGGCACGACGAGCAGCCGGGCGCCGAGCGCCGCGACCATGGCGCGCAGCTCCGCCGCGAGCGGCTCGGCCGCCTCTACCGCGATCGCGCATCCGGCGAGGCCGCGCGCCGCGACTTCCGGGTCGGCGAACATCTGCAGCGGATGGAAGCCGCCCACCTGCGCGCCGGCCGCCGCGGCGCTCTCGAGCACCGAGAGCTCCGCCGCGCCGCTGCAGTGCACGACCGAATGCGACGGCCGCCAGCGCAGTGCGCTGCACACCGCGGCGATCGCGTCGTCGGGCACGGTGAGGAAGACGAGCTGCGAGGCGTCCGCCACCGCCTGCGCGTCGCCGCGGGCCCGGCTCGCCACCCCCGCGATCGAGTAGCCGCAGCGCGACAGCGCGAGCGACAGCCCGCGACCGACGCGACCGGCGCCGATGAATCCGACCCGCGGGGAGCTCATCGACTTTAACGTACGCGGGAACCGGAATTGCTGCAACGAAGGATATGAAAGCGATCGCCCTTCTCGCCTTCGCCGTCGCGGCGGGCGCCGCCGCCCAGCCGCTCGTGCCGCCGCTCGACCGGGAGCAGATGGAGCCGGGCTATGGCGTGGTGGAGCGCGTCGCGCCGGTGCGCGTGCGGGAGCGTTCGGCGGCGGCCGGCGGCTCCGCGGCGGCCGAGGACGCGCTGCCGAAATTCCGCATCACGGTGCGCATGGCCGACGGCAGCGTGCAGTACCGCGACATCGACCGGCGCGAGTTCCGCCCGGGCACCCGCGTGCTGCTGACCAACGCGGGCGACGTGGTCGCCGACGCGCCGCGCGGCTCGACCCCGCCGGGGCTCAGCCAGGACGGCGCGCGTCCCGCGGAAGGGGCGATCAAGGGCGGCTCGATCGCGCCGGGAGAGCGCTCCGGCGTGCCGGACAAGGCGCCCGGCAGCGCCGCCGCGGGCGCAAGCGCGCGCGATCTCGCGCGCTGCTACGAGCTCGAGGGCTCGCTGCGCGCGCAATGCCTCGCCGACGAATCGTCTAAGAGAGAAAGCCGGGAAGCTGGAGAAGCGAAGTCCGGAGCACCGGCGCGACAGGACTGAGGAACTGCACGCGCTGCAGCGTCTCGATCTGCAGGTAGACGTCGATCAGGTAGTACTGCAGCACGGCGATCAGGAGCCCGACGCCGAGCGACGCATGCTTGGCGAGCGCCCAGAAGCGTGCGCGCGGCGCCGGGGGGGCGGCGCGGGCCTTCAGCTCGTTCAGGTAAGCCTCCAGGTCCGCGCGGGTGCGGATCGAGCGGCCGGAGAGCTGCTCGAGATATTCGAGCAGCTCTTCGTCGGAGCGAACGACCGGTGCCATGGACGAAGAGACTAGCCGCCGTCCGGCCGCACGTCTTGTCTATTTGTCCGAAATTCTGCTCGAAATCCGGCCCAGAACGTCAGGATTCACCACGTGGATGGGCTTGCCGGCCGCGTAGGCGAGGATCTGGTCGAAGATGTCGGTGAACTGCAGCTCGAACTCCTCGCGCGTCACGTAGCCGAGGTGCGGCGTGCAGATCACGTTGTCCATGGCGAGCAGCGGATGGCGGCCGCCGAGCACCGGCTCTTCCTCGTAGACGTCGATCGCCGCCTTGCCGGGGCGGCCGCGGCGCAGCGCCTCGAGCAGCGCGCCCTCCTCGATCAGCCCGGCGCGGCTGGTGTTGACGATCAGCGCCGTCGGCTTCATGCGCGCGAGGTCGGCCGCGGTGACGATGCCGCGCGTCGCGTCGACCAGCCGCATGTGCAGCGTGATCGCGTCGCACTCGGAGAAGAACTCTTCCTTGCTCTGCGCGCCGATGTAGCCGTCGGCGATCGCCTTGGCATGCGCCTGCTCGCGCCCCCACACCATCACGCGCATGCCGAACGCGCGGCCGTAGCCCGCGACCACCTGGCCGATCCTGCCGTAGCCGTACACGCCGAGCGTCTTGCCGCGCAGCGTGTGGCCCACGCCCACCTGCCAGCGGCCCGCCTTCAGCCCGGCGATGTTCTGCGGCAGCTCGCGCATGCCCATGAGGATCAGCGCCCAGGTGAGCTCGGCGGTGGGATACGACGGCGTGCCGGGGTGCATGTTCGACGAGACGACGACGCCCAGGCGGGTGCACGCCTCGACGTCGATGTGCGGCCAGACGCTGCGCTGGCTGATCAGCTCCAGCTTCGGCAGCCGCTCGAGCAGCGGCGCGCGGATCTGCGTGCGCTCGCGGATGAGCACCAGCGCCTGCGTGTCCTTCAGCCGCTCGGCCAGCCGCTCGGTGTCCTGCACGTGGTCGTTCCACACCGTCACCTCGTGTCCCGCGAGCTTGCGGAAGCACTCGAGCGTGCGCACCGTGTCGTGGTAGTCGTCCAGGATCGAGATTTTCATAGCCCGGATCGTAAATTGCTTTGCAGTCCTGGTTGGCAACGCAAGGAGAAACGCGCGTGGCCAGGCAGGCCGAAGGCAAGGTGCGGAAAGGCTTCGGCGATTTGAAGGACAAGGCCGACAAGTAGCCCGGAACCGGGCCGGCGGGCTCAGCGCCTCGCCTCCTCCACTCCGGCGGCGAGGCGCGCGACCCGCTTGAGATCCGCGGGCTTCGTGATGTGCTCGTCGAAGCCCGCTTCGCGCGTGCGCGCGATGTCCGCCGGCTGCCCCATGCCGGTGAGCGCGACGAGCCGCGCGTGCTTTCCCCAGGCCGTGACGCGCAGGCGCTTCGCCACCTCGACGCCGTCCATGCGCGGCATGTTGAGGTCGATGAAGGCGACGTCGGGGTGCAGCACCTCGGCGATGCGCAGCGCCGCCTCGCCGTCGAGCGCGCTCTCCACGCGGTGGCCGTCCATGCGCAGGTACTGCGCGAGCGTCTGCGCCGCATCGACGTTGTCGTCGACCACCAGCACGCGGCGCCGCGCGGGCGGCGGCTGCGGACGCGCCTCGCGCGCCTTGCCTTGCTCGCCGGGCGCCGCGGCAAGCGGCAGGCGCACGATGAACTCGGCGCCGCGGCCGCGCCCGGCGCTCCTCGCCTCGATGCTGCCGCGGTGGCGCTCGACGATGGAGCGCGCGAGCGTCAGCCCGAGCCCGAGGCCGCCCGCCGCGGTGACGTTCGCCGTGTCGAGCTGCACGAACATGTCGAACACCTCCTTCAGGTGCTCGGCCGGGATGCCGATGCCGTTGTCCGAGACGACGATCAGCGCCGTGCCGCCCTCGGCGCGCGAGGCGAGCTCGATGCGGCCGTTGGGCGGCGTGAACTTGGCGGCGTTGTTGAGCAGGTTCGACACCACCTGCGCGAGGCGCACCGGGTCGCCCTCGACGTAGAGCGGCTGCGGGGGATGGCGCACCACCAGCGAGTGGCCCTTGGCGTCGATGTTCGGGCGCGCGGTGTCGATCGCGGTGCGCATCACCGCCTCGATCGCCACCCGCTCGGCGCGCAGCTCGAGCTTGCCGCGGTCCATGCGGCTCACGTCGAGCAGGTCGTCGATCAGCCGGGTGAGCTGCCCGATCTGGCGCTCCATCATGTCGTGCGTCTCGCGCGTCGCCGGGTCCTCGCGCTGCAGGCGCAGCAGCGCCAGGCCGGTGCGCAGCGGCGCGAGCGGATTGCGCAGCTCGTGCGCCATCACCGCGAGGAACTGGCTCTTGTTGGTGTCGGCGCGCTGCAGCTGGCGGGCGCGCTCCTTCAATTCGGCTTCCGAGGCGCGGTAGCGGTCGCGCGCGCGGCGCATCGCCTCGCCGAGCACGATCACCAGCGCGCACGACAGCGCGAACAGCGCCAGCTCGATCGCGCCGGTCGCGCCGTCGACCGCCAGCGAGCCGCGCGGATCGACGTAGCGCACGTTGACGAACGAATAGCCGAGCACCAGCGCGAGCGCCGCCGGGCCGACGCCGCCGAACCACACGGCGATCGCCACCGCGCCGTAGAGCGTGATGTAGGGCACGCCGTCGCGCAGCCACGGATCGAGGAACCAGCGCAGGTACACCGCGGCGAGCGTCACCGCGGCGGCGCCGCCGTAGGACGCGAGCAGCGACATTGGCGCGATGCGCCGCTCCTCGATCGCCAGGTCGCCGAGCAGGAAGGCGAGCAGCAGGCAGGCCGAGACGACGAAGCTCGCGCGCGCCGCGTGCCAGCCCATGGTGAACGCCTCGCCGGCGGCGTTGGACAGGATCAGGTCGCCCGCGGTGGCGACCAGCACCAGCCCGAGCCACAGGTACAGCACGTCGCCGAACGCGCGCCGGCGCCAGATGAGCGCGAAGGCGGCCAGGCACAGCGCCGCGGCCAGCCACTCGGCGGCCGTGGCGAGCGCGGGGAAGTCGCGGCCGATCCACGCCTCGAGCGGCAGGCGGTCGGCGAGCGCGCCGGCGAGCAGCGCCGAGACGAGCGCCAGGGTGAACGCCGAGAACATGCGGCGCGGCAGGCTGTCCTTGCGCACGGCCTGGCGCGCTTCCTGGACGACCGCGGCGAAGAAGAGGATCGCCACGCCGAGCCGCCAGGCGAGGTAGAGCGTCGCCTCGGCGAGCGCGCCGCCTAAAAGCGCGGGGCTCGCGAGCGCGCCGGGGAAGGACGCCATGTGCAGCACCGCCATCGCGCCGCTGTAGAGGTACGCGCAGGCGAGCACCAGCAGCGCCGAGCGCCCGGAATGGCGGTACAGCACGCCGAGCACCACGGCCGTGCACAGATCGGCGACCAGGATGGCGATGCTGTAGACGACGACGATGTGCGCATCCTTCGGCCCCGGGTCGGTGGCCCAGTGCAAAGCCGCGAGCACGATCGCGAGATAGGCGAGCGACAGGACGCCGAAGGTGCGAAGCTGGGTCGCGCTCGGCGGCCGGGACGGCGCCATGGGAATTGCCGTCTGCATCCTGCAAGATCATAGCCAGCGCGCCATTCCGTACCACCGCGCCGGCGCGCGTTTTCGCGGCGGGGCTGTCGCCGCAGCCCAACAGTTATGATGCGGACGAGGAGGAAACCGAGTGGTCCACGGAAGCTGTCTCTGCGGCGCCATCGCCTTCACCGTCGATGCGGCGGTGAACGAGCTGCGCGCCTGCCATTGCCGCAACTGCCAGAAGGCGTCCGGCGCCGGCGGCAGCGTCAACGCCGTCGTGCCGGCGAACGCGCTGCGCATCACGCGCGGCGCGCCGAAGCGCTACAGCGCGCGCGCCGACAGCGGACGGCTGCTGCATCGCTATTTCTGCGGCGATTGCGGCTCGCCGATCTACAGCCAGCGCGACACGGCGCCGGAAACGGTGGTGGTGCGCGCCGGGCTGCTCGACGACGCGCCGCCGGCGAGCATCACCGCGCACATCTGGACCGCGAGCGCGCGGCCGTGGTCGTTCATCGATCCGTCGGCGAGCCGCCATCCGGGGCAGCCGGACGCGCCGCCGAAGTAGCGCGGGCGCTAGCCGCTCGAGGGCGGCCGGCGCAGGGTGCCGTCGGCGGTGATCTCCACGCGATCGCCCACCGAAAGGCCGGCGGCGTTGGTGTCGAGGTACTGGACGAGCCCGCTGTCCATGCGCACGCCGATGCGCTTGTTGCCCGGCGCGGGGGCGCTCGATCCTGCCGCGGCGTTCGGCGGTACGGGGACGATCGTCTCGATGCGGCCGAGGCCCGCCTGCAGCGGCGCAGGCGCCGGCGCGACCACCACGGTGCCGGGCACGGTGGCGGTCGACTGCGGCGGGACGACCACGGTGCTCGCCGGCGGGTTCACCACGACCGGCGCGGGCGCGGGGGTGACGCGGTCCTCGCTGGCGCAGCCGGCCAGCGCGGCGAGGGCGGCCGCTACGGAGATGCCTGCAACTCGCTTCATGGGAAGCCTCCTGTCTCGGAACCCCGGCGCTGCAAGAGTCGTTCCGGACCGACGCTTCGTTTTGCTTTTCAGGGCGGTGGCGGGAAGGGCTTGCAGTACGCTAGCGGCCCCATGCCAGAGCGCGCAACCCTGAGCGGCCGCCGCGCCTTCGTGCAGCTGCTGCTCGACGAGGGGGTGAGCCACCTGTTCGGCAACCCGGGCACCACCGAGCTCGCGATCATGGAGGTGGTGCCCGATTTCCCGCAGCTCCAATTCGTGCTCGGGCTGCAGGAATCGGCGGTGGTGGCGATGGCCGACGGCTTCTGCCGCGCCTCCGGAAGGCTCGCCGCGGCGAACGTGCACGTGATGCCCGGCCTCGGCAACGCGATGGGGGCGCTTTACAACGCCAGGTTCTCCGGCTCGCCGGTGATTCTCACCGCGGGGCAGCAGGAGCAGGGACACGGCCTGCTCGAGCCGATGCTCTACGAGCCGCTCGTGCCGGTCGCGCAGCCGCTCGTGAAGTGGGCGGTCGAGGTGACGCGCGCCGCCGACCTGCCGCGCATCCTCCATCGCGCGGCGAAGATCGCGCTCACGCCGCCGACCGGGCCGGTGTTCCTCAGCCTGCCCGGCGACGTGCTCGACGAGACGGCCGAGATGGATCTCGGCCGCCCGGTGCGAGTCGACTCGGCGAACCGCCCCTCCGACGAAGCCCTGAAGCGGATCGGCGAGCTGCTGCTCGGCGCGAAGCGTCCCGCGATCCTCGCCGGCCACGAGCTGGCGATGCGCGACGCGTTCGCCGAGGCGGCCGAGCTCGCCGAGCTCGTCGGCGCGGCGGTGTACGGGTCGTCGATTCCCTACTCGGCGCAGTTTCCGACCGAGCATCCGGCGTACATCGCCACCTTCGGCCGCGCGCAGAAGCAGGTGCGCGCCGCGCTCGAGGCGCACGACCTGCTGCTCGTGCTCGGCGCCGACCTGCTGCGCATGTCGGTGTACAGCCCGGTGGAGCCGGTGCCGCCCGGGCTGCGGGTGATCCACGTCTCGGAGCGCGCGCACGAGCTCGGCAAGAACTACCCGACCGAGGTGGCGGTGGAGGCGGATGTCAGGGAAACCCTGCGCGCGCTTCTTCCCCTCGTGCGAAAGAATTTTTCCGGGGAAGAAGCGGCGAAGCGCCTCGCCGAGCTCGCGCCGAGGAACTGGACGGCGCAGCGCGAAAGCGCGCGCATGGAGGCGCTGCTCGCCGCCGAGACCCGGCCGATCGACCCGCAGTACCTGATGCTGCGCTTCACCGAGGCGCTGCCGCGCGACGCGGTGGTGGTCGACGAAGGGCTGGTGAGCAGCTATGCGCTGCCGAAGCTGCTGCCGCTGCGCGGGACCAGGGACTACTACGGGCTCGCGAGCGGCGGGCTCGGCTTCGCCGTGCCGGGCGCGGTGGGCATCAGCATGGCGCTCGCCGGGCGGCCGATCGCCGCGGTGGTCGGCGACGGCTCGGCGATGTACGGCATCCAGGCGCTCTGGACCGCCGCGCACCACGAGCTGCCGATCACCTACCTGATCGCCAACAACCGCGGCTACCGCATCATCAAGGAGCGGCTGGTGGCGTTCCGCAAGAGCGACCGGTTCGTCGGCATGGACATCCGCGAGCCCGAGATCGACTTCGTGCACCTCGCGCGCTCGTTCGGCCTGGCGGCGAGCCGCGTCACCGACCCGCAGGACATCGCCCCGGCGCTGCGCCAGGCGTTCGCGAGCGGCAAGCCGAGCCTGATCGACGTGCGCGTCGCCGACGGCTTCGGCGGATGAAAATGGCGACTGTCACCATTTTTCGATGAAGATCGAAAATTCCTTCCATGTCCCCGCAAGCCTCGAGGAGAGCTGGCAGATCGTCACCGACGTGCCTTCGCTCGTCGCCTGCATGCCCGGCGCCGAGCTGACCGAGGTCGCGCCCGACGGCGCCTACCGCGGCGTCGCGCGGGTGACCATCGGGCCGGTGGCGCTGCAGTTCAACGGCGAGGCGCGGCTCTACGACGTGGACGCGCGCGCGCATACGATGAAGGTGCGCTCGCGCGCCTCCGACGCCAAGGGCCGCGGCACGGTGGCGAGCGAGATGGCGTTCGCGCTCGTGCCCGAAGGCGACCGCACGCGGGTCGACGTGGTCACCGACCTGACGCTCACCGGCGCGGTGGCACAGTACGGGCGCGGCACGGGGCTCATCCGGGAGGTGGCGAACGAGTTCACGCGCGACTTCGCGGCGAACCTGGAAAAAATGGTCCTCACGAAGACGAAGATCGAAGCGGCGCCGGCCTCGGGCCTGCGCCTTTTCTTCTCGGCGCTGCGCGCCCTGCTCGGCCGCTGGCTCGGCCGCGGACGCTCGTGAAGCCGCCGCCGTTCATCTATCACGACCCGCGCACGCTCGCCGCGGCGCTGCGCCTCCTCGGCACGCTGGACAACGCGAAGCTGCTCGCCGGCGGGCAATCGCTCGCGCCGATGCTCAACTTCCGCTACGTGCTGCCCGACCACGTGGTGGACCTCAACCGCGTCGACGAGCTCGCCGGCGTGCGCATCGACGGCCGGCGCATCCGCGCCGGCGCGATGACGCGCCAGCGCGCGCTGGAAAAAGACGCCTCGCTCGCCCGGCTCTGCCCGATCCTGCGCGAGGCGCTCGCCGAGGTCGGCCACTTCCAGACCCGGAACCGCGGCACGATCGGCGGCAGCCTCGCGCACCTCGATCCCGCGGCCGAGCTGCCCGGGGTCATGGCGCTCTACGACGCCGAGATCGAGGTGGCGAGCGCGAAAGGCCGGCGCACGGTGCCGATCCGGGACTGGTCGCGCGGCTACATGACGCCGAACCTCGAGCCCGACGAGATCGTCACCGCGGTGAGCTGGGAGCCCTGGCAGGACCGGCACGGCCATGCCTTCCTCGAGCTCGCGCGGCGGCGCGGCGACTTCGCGATCGTCGGCGTCGGCTGCCTGCTCGCGCTGGATGCGCGCGACGTGGTGAAGAGAGCGGCGATCTCGCTGGTCGGCGTCGCCTACGGGCCGGTGCGGCTCGCCGCCGCGGAAGAGCGCCTGATCGGCGCCGCCTTCGACGCGCCGGCCGTAGAGGCCGCGGCGGCCGAAGCGCGCCGCCTCGAGGCGAAGAGCGACCTCTACGCGAGCGGCGCATACCGGCAGCGCATCGCCGGGGTGCTGGTCGCCCGGGCGTTGCAGAAAGCGTACGAGCGCGCCCGTGGATAAGCGCGCGATCAGCCTGACGGTGAACGGCCGCCCGGTAACGCGCGAGATCGAGACGCGCCGCCACCTCGCCGACTTCCTGCGCCACGACCTCGGCCTCACCGGCACTCACCTCGGCTGCGAGCACGGCGTGTGCGGCGCGTGCACGGTGCTCGTCGACGGCGAGGCGGTTCGCTCCTGCCTGATGCTCGCGGTGCAGGCCGACGGCCGCGAGGTCGTCACCACCGAAGGGCTCGCCGCGCCCGACGGCACGCTGAGCGCGCTGCAGCAGGCGTTCCGGGACAAGCACGGCCTGCAATGCGGCTTCTGCACGCCGGGCATGCTCACCACGCTGACCGCGTTCCTGCGCGAGAACCCGGACCCGAGCGAAGCCGAGGTGCGCGACGCGATCTCGGGCAACCTGTGCCGCTGCACCGGCTACGCCGGCATCGTCGAGGCGGCGCTCGCCGCGGCGAAGCGCATGCGGGAGCAAAGTTGATGGACCGCCCGCGCAGCATCGGTGCCGCGGTGAAGCGGCTCGAGGATCCGGCGATCCTCGCCGGCCGCGGCCGCTACGTCGACGACCTGTCCTTGCCCGGGATGCTCGAGGTGGCGTTCGTGCGCTCGAGCGAAGCGCACGCCCTGATCAGGAACGTCGACACGGAAAGCGCGCGCGCCCTGCCCGGCGTGCATGCCGTGCTGACGCTGAAAGACCTGGGCGTCGACAGACGCATGGTGCAGGCCAACCCGCACGCGCTGCTGCGGCAGGACATCACCCAGTATCCGCTCGCGCGCGACGAGGTGTGCTACGTCGGCGAGACGATCGCCATGGTGCTCGCCGAGAGCCGCTACGTCGCCGAGGACGCGGCGGCGCTGGTGCAGGTCGACTACGAGCCGCTGCCGCTGGTCGTGGACGTGCGCGAGGCGGCGAGGGCGGACGCGCCGCGCGTGCACCGCGACTCGCCGGACAACCTCGCGGCGCGCATTCCGTGGAAGATCGGCGACGCGGAGGCCGCGTTCAGGTCGGCGCCGCACGTTTTCCGCGAGAGCTACGTCCAGCATCGCGGCGGCTGCCATTCCATGGAATGCCGCGGCGTCGTGGCGAGCTACGACGCGTTCTCCGAGCAGCTCACGCTCTGGAGCTCGACGCAGTCGCCCTACCTGATCCGCCGCTTCCTCGCCGAGTACCTGGAGCGGGACGAGAGCCGCATCCGCGTCGTCGCGCCCGACGTCGGCGGCGGCTTCGGGCCGAAGGCGGCGCACTACCCGGAGGAGCTGGCGCTCGCGCTCGCCGCGCTGCGCACCGGCCGGCCGCTCAAGTGGATCGAGGACCGGCGGGAGCATTTCCTCGCCACCACGCAGCAGCGCGACCAGCTCTGGGACGTCGAGGTCGCGTGCGACGCCTCGGGCAAGGTGCTGGCGATCCGCGGCCGGGCGCTGCACGACCACGGCGCGTACGTGCCCTACGGGCTGCTGCTCGCGCTCGGCTCGGTGGTGAACTTCCCCGGCCCGTACGCGATCCCGGCGATCGACGTCGCGATCGACGTGGTGTTCACCAACGCCGTGCCGACGACGCCGATCCGCGGCGCCGGCCGCCCGTACGCCAACTTCATCCTCGAGCGCACCATGGACTGCGTGGCGAGGAACCTCGGGCTGGATCGCGCCGAGGTGCGCCGGCGCAACCTCGTCCGCCCCGAGCAGATGCCCTACGCTACCGGCGGCAAGCTGCCGAACGGCAAGCCGGTGATGTTCGACAGCGGCGACTATCCGGCCGCGCTCGAGCTGGTCTTGCGAAACGCCGACTTCGCGTGCTGGGGCGAGAGGAAAAGGCAGGCCGCCGAGCGCGGCAGGCGGCTCGGCTTCGGCATCTCCTGCTACAACGAGGACACCGGGCTCGCGCCCTTCGAAGGCGCCACGGTGCGCGTCTTCCCTTCGGGCAAGGTGGTGGTGACGAGCGGCGCGGGCGCGCAGGGCCAGGGCGTGCGCACCATCCTCGCGCAGATCGCGGCCGGGCAGCTCGGCGTGAAGCCCGAGGACGTGTCGGTAGAGATCGGCGACACGGCGCGCTTCCCGATGGGCATGTCCACCGTGGGCAGCCGCACCACCGTCACCGCCGGCTCGTCGGCGCACCTTGCCGCCGTAGAGGTGCGCGACAAGGCGATGCGCCTCGCCGCCGAGCTGCTCGAGTGCTCGAGCGCCGACCTCGAGCTTGCCGATGGCGCCGTGCGCATCAAGGGCGTGCCGGAGCGCAAGGTGACGCTCGGCGAGCTGGCGCGCCGGCTCGCGGGGCAGGTCAACGTGCCTTCGCCCGCGGGCTTCTCGCCGGGGCTGGAAGCGACCGCGTATCACGCGGTGGAGCGGCCGGTGTACGCGAACGGCGCGAACGTCGCGGTGGTCGAGGTCGACCCCGAGACCGGCCGCGTCGCGGTCGTCGACTACTACGTCGCGCACGACTGCGGCACGCTCGTCAACCCGCCGCTGGTCGACGGCCAGATCGTCGGCGGCGTCGCGCACGGAATCAGCAACGTGCTCTTCGAGCGCATGGTCTACGACCGCGAGACCGGCCAGCCGCAGACCACCAACTACGGCGAGTACCTGCTCGTCTCGGCGCCCGAGATGCCGCGCATGCATCTTTCGCACATGGAGACGCCCTCGCCCTGGAACCCGCTGGGGGTGAAGGGCGCCGGCGAAGGCGGCACCATCCCCTGTCTCGCCGCCGTGGTCTCGGCGATCGAGGACGCGCTCGGCGCGAAGGTCAACGAATACCCGCTCTCGCCCGAGCGCGTGCTCGAGCTCGCCGAAAAAGGGTGACAGTCACCCTTTTTCGAGTCCGTGCTAATCTTTTGTGCGTTCCAAAAGGGGAGGGAAAACATGAAAGTGAAGCTCGTCGCCGCAGCCTGCGGGCTGCTGGCTGCAATGCCGGCGTTCGCCGACCGGACGGCGGATCGCGAGATCGCGCGCGGCCGCTACCTGATCCACATCGCCGGCTGCAACGACTGCCATACGCCGAACTACGGGCTCTCCGGCGGCAAGGTGCCGGAGAAGGACTGGCTCACCGGCGACTCGCTCGGCTGGCAGGGTCCCTGGGGCACGACCTACCCGGCCAACCTGCGCCTCTATTTCAACGCGATCAGCGAAGCGCAGTGGCTGAAGACGGCGAAGACCTTCCAGACGCGGCCGCCCATGCCCTGGTTCAACGTGCACGCGATGAGCAACGCCGACCTGCGGGCCATCTACCGCTACGTGCGCCGCCTCGGGCCCGCCGGCAAGCCGGCTCCCGCCTACGTGCCGCCCGGCGGCACGGTGACGACGCCGGTGGTGACATTCCCCGCGCCGCCGAAGTAGTGCCCGTAAAATCGGGCCGATGTACGACCCGAAAGCGAGCTACGAGATAGACGTCCTCGAGGTGCCGTTCCGGCGCAACAGCGCCGGGCGGCAGCTCATGGCGCGCATCTACAGGCCGAGAGCCGAAGCGAAGGCCGGCCCGTTCCCGGCGCTGCTCGACCTGCACGGCGGCGCGTGGTATCGCAAGGACCGCACGGCGAACGAGCCGATGGACCGCGCGGTCGCGGCGAGCGGCATCCTGGTGGTGGCGATCGACCTGACGCTCGCCGGCGAGGCGCCGTACCCGGCCTCGCTCGACGACGCGCGCTACGGCGTGCGCTGGCTCAGGGACTCGGCGCGCGAGTGGCACGGCGACGCGACGAGGCTGGGCGTGCTCGGCAGCTCGAGCGGCGGCCATGTCGCGCAGCTCCTGGCGATGCAGCCCTCGGCCGGCGAGGAGGTGGCCTACGTCGCGACGCGCTCGCCGATCAGCGACCCGTTCGCGCGCTTCCAGCAGGCCGAGAAGACGAAGCGCGAGCACCTCGTCCAGGCGAGCAAGGACTATTTCCGGCCCTGGGAGACGATCTTCGCCGCCAACCCGCAGCAGATCCTGGAGCGCGGCGAAGCGAAGCGCCTGCCGCCGATGCTGATCATGCAGGGCGGGCTGGACGAGAACGTGCTGCCGGCGATCCAGGAGAAGTTCGCCGCGACCTACCGCGCCGCCGGCGGCCGGTGCGAGCTCGTGGTCTTCGAGGGCTGCGAGCACGAGTGGATCGCCAAGCCCGGGCCGCAGACCGACCGGGCGCACGAGACGGTCAAGGCGTTCATCGCCCGGCAGCTGCCAAAATAGGGGCTGTCCCTGCTTTCGGCCGGTCGTCGGCGGTCCACTGCAGCGTGAAGGCGATGATGCCGATGGCGATCAGCGAGCCCCAGGCGACCGAGTAGTTGCCGGTCAGCGTGTAGGCGACGCCGCCCATCCAGGCGCCGGCGAACGAGCCGACCTGGTGGCTGAAGAAGGCGAGCCCGTAGAGCGTGTTGAAGTGCGTCAGGCCGAACATGCGGCCGATCACCCCGCTCATCAGCGGCGCGACGCCGAGCCAGAGGAAGCCCATCGCCGCCGCGAACACCAGCGCGCTGGTCGGCGTCACCGGCAGGGCGAGGAAGACGCAGATGCACACCGTGCGCAGGCCGTAGAGCGCCGCGAGCAGCTTCTTCTGGCTGTAGCGCGCGCCGAGGTGGCCGAAGATGTAGGTGCCGAAGGTGTTGCACAGGCCGATCACGCCGAGCGCGTGCGCGCCGACGCTCGGCGTCAGGCCGCACACCTCGAGGTAGCGCGGCAGGTGGGTGGTGATGAAGATGAGCTGGAAGCCGCAGGCGAAGTAGGCGGTCGTCATCTGCAGGAAGCCGCGGTGGCGTCCCGCCTCGCGCAGCGCCTCGCCGAGCCGCTGGCTGGTCCTCGCCTCGCCCGCAGGGCTTTCCTTGATCAGCAGCGACAGCAGCGCGACCAGGCCGGCGATCGCCGCGAAGCCGACCAGCGCCGCTTCCCAGCCGGCGAGCGACATCAGCCATTCGGCGAAAGGCGCGAGCACCACGGTGCCGAGCGAGCCGGTCGCGGCGACCAGGCCGACGCGCTGGCTGCGCTTCTCCGGCGGGCTGGCGCGCGCCACCACGCCGATCAGCACGCCGAAGCCGGTGCCGGCGACGCCGATGCCGCACAGGAAGCCGGCGACGTTCAGCCCGAAGGCGCCCTTCGACACCGCCATGACCAGCAGCCCGGCGGCGAACAGCAGCGCCGTGGCGAACACCACCGGGCGCGCGCCGTAGCGGTCGGCGAGCGCGCCGACCACCGGGCCGCTCGCGCCCCAGACGATGTTCTGCAGCGCGAGCGAGAAGCTGAACGCCGCCGCGGACACGCCCAGCTCGAGCGTGAGCGGGCCGAGGAACAGCCCCATGCTCTGGCGCATCCCCATGGACAGCGAGATCACCAGGCCGCTCACGAGGAGCAGCACGAGCATGGCGCGGTTCTTCATAAATGGTGACAGTCACCCAATTTAGCCGACAATACGCGGCTTCCCGTTGCCATTTCACAAAAAGCCAATGGACGAGCTCCTTTACGAACTGCGCGACGGCGTCGCGTATGTCACGCTGAACCGCCCCCAGGCGCGCAACGCGCTCACCTTCGCGATGTACGAGCGCCTCGCCGAGATCTGCAACCAGGCGAACACCGACCGCGCGATCAAGGCGATCCTCATCACCGGCGCGGGCGACAAGGCGTTCGCCGCCGGCACCGACATCTCGCAGTTCCGCGCCTTCGACAAGGAGCAGGACGCGCTCGACTACGAGGCGCGCATCGACCGGGTGATGAACGCCATCGAGCGCACGCGCGTGCCGACCATCGCCGCGATCCACGGCGCGTGCACCGGCGGCGGCGCGAGCATCGCCGCCTGCTGCGACCTGCGCATCGCCTCGCGCGCCATGAAGTACGGCTTCCCGGTGGCGCGCACGCTGGGCAACTGCCTGTCGCTCGCGAGCTACGCGCGGCTCGTCTACCTCGTGGGCCCGGCGATGGTGAAGGACATCGTCTTCCGCGCGCGCCTCGTGGAGGGCGAGGAGGCGCTCGCCAGGGGCCTGATCTGCGAGCTGCTGGACGACCAGCAAAGCCTGCTCAAGCGCGCCGAGGAGCTCGCCCGGCTGGTCGCGAGCCACGCGCCGCTCACCCTGCAGGCGACCAAGGAGGCGGTGCTGCGCCTGCGGCCGGGGGTGCCGCACGGCGCGGGCAACGACCTCGTGCTCATGTGCTACATGAGCCGCGACTTCCGGGAAGGCATGGAGGCCTTCCTCGGCAAGCGCAAGCCGGTCTGGCAGGGCAAGTAGCCGGGGCCTGACAAGGGCGTCAGGTCGCCGGAATACGACCGGGGTCGCGAATTCCGTGGCGTGAAACGAAGGGAATTACGACCCTGACCCCGAATTGCGGTTTGCGCATAATGCGGCCCACCACCACCCGCAGGAGTGCCGCAATGCCCGCAATCGCAGTGATCCGCACGAGCGCGCTCGCGCTCTTCTTCGCCTGCAGCAGCGCAGTGCTCGCGCAGGCGACCCAGGAAGCCGATTCGGCGTTCAAGCCGATGGTCGGCCAGGAAGGCAAGGACGTGGTCTGGGTCCCGACGCCGCAGGCGCTGGTGGACAAGATGCTCGACATGGCCAAGGTGACGTCGAAGGACTACGTGATGGACCTCGGCTCGGGCGACGGACGCACGGTGATCACGGCCGCGAAGCGCGGCGCGCGCGCCACCGGCATCGAGTACAACCCCGAGATGGTCAAGCTCTCGCAGGCGAACGCCCGGAAGGAAGGCGTCGCCGACCGGACGGCGTTCGTGAAGGCCGATCTCTTCGAGACCGATCTCTCGAAGGCGACCGTCATCACCATGTTCCTGCTGCCCGACATCAACCTGAAGCTGCGTCCGAAGCTGCTCAAGCTGAAGCCCGGCACGCGCATCGTCTCCAACACCTTCACCATGGGCGACTGGAAGCCCGACGAGACCGGCAGCCCTAACAACTGCGACGGCTCGTGGTGCACCGCGCTGCTGTGGATCGTGCCCGCGCAGGTCGCAGGCACCTACAAGACGCCGCACGGCGAGCTGACGCTCAAGCAGCACTTCCAGATGCTTTCCGGCACCCTGCGCAGCGGCGGCAAGACCGTGCCGGTCGAAGGCAAGGTGCACGGCACGGAAGTGCATCTCAATGCCGGCGGCAAGCAATTCCACGGCCGCCTGAAAGGCAAGCAGCTCGACCTCAGCGCCTCCTGAAAATGGTGACAGTCACCATTTTCGTCGCCGTCACCATCTGAGGAGCGCCGGGCCGGCGAGCGCGCCGAGCGCCGCCGGAATCGCCATGCCGGCGAGGTACCACACGCCGAGGAACGGCGCGGCGAGCTCCGGGCAGTGCAGCGCGTAGACGAGCGCGCCGCCGGCGCCCGCGAGCAGCCCCGCCGCGCCGCCGGCTAGCGCGAGCCGCGTCGGCGCGAGGCCTTTCATCGCCCACAGCGCGCCGGCGAGCAGCGGCATGGCGAGCGCGGCGATGAGCAACGGGCAGGAGCGCCACGTGCTCCCCAGGACGAGCGCCGGCCACTCGGGAAGCTCGGCGCGCGCGAGCGAGATGCCGGCGAGGCCCCACATGGCGAGCACGATGAGGCCGAGCGCGACCGGCACGCGGGCGAGCCGCCGCCCGGGCCGGGAAAGGCGCAGCGCCGCGAGGAGCGCCGCGGCGGCGAGCGCCGCAGGCCAGGCGAGCTTCGCCCAGAACATCGGCAGGCGAGCCGCCTCGGCGAGGTCCGGGCGCACACCGAGCGTCAGCGCCATGACGAGGGTCGCGGCGAAGGCGCCCCAGCCGAGCGCCAGCGCATAGCGCGCGCCGGCGCCGCCGACGCTCGCCGGCGCATCGCCGGCGGCGAGCATGCGCACCAGGTCTTCGGTCCTCATCGGCTCCGCCTCAGCTTCGCGGCGAGCGCCTTCAGGCCGCGATGCACGCCGGCCTTCACCGCGGATTCGGACATGCCGGTGAGCCGCGCAGTCTCCACCACCGAGCGCCCTTCCAGCTTCATGAGCACGATCGGCAGCCGCTGCCGCTCCGGCAGCAGCTCGAGCAGCCGCGCGATGTCGCGGCGCGCCTCGCCGGCGTGCGGGTCGGCCGCCTGCAGGAGCTGCGACGCCTCGTCGAGCGCGTCGCCGCCGAGCGGCGCGTCGCCCAGGCGGCGCAGGCAATCGACCAGCTTGTAGCGCGCGATCGCGTGCAGCCAGGGCGTCAGCGGCTGGCCCGGATCGTAGGTGTGGCGCTGGTTGTGCACGGCGATCAGCGACTCCTGGACGATGTCCTCGACCTCGTCCGGCATGCGGGCGAGGCGCTTCCTGACGAAGGCGCGCAGGTGCGCGGCGAGCTCGCGCAGGAAGCCGTGGTACGCCCTGGCGTCCCCCGCGAGCCCCAGCAGCAGCAAAGCGCGCAGCCTCTCTTCCTGTTCGCCCGGGGCGCGCGCCGGGTTACAGGCCGCCTCCAGCGCACGCGGCTGTAACCGGCCGGCCAGCGCCCGCGAACTACCGCTCATGATCTCGAAAAAACTGGCCGCACCGGCTATGGTCGCGGCTGCCCAGCTCTTCCTGACAGGCCCGGCGCTCGCCGCCTGCGAATTCGCCAGCGGCGAGCGGACCGCGGCGCTGGTCGAGCTCTATACCTCCGAAGGCTGCTCGAGCTGCCCGCCGGCCGACCGGCAGCTCGCGCGCCTGCGCGAGGCGCTCGATCCGGGCGCGCAGGCGGTGCCGCTCGCCCTGCACGTCGGCTACTGGGACTACATCGGCTGGAAGGATCCTTACGCCCAGCCCGCCTTCGCCGCGCGGCAGGAATGGCTGGTGCGCGCGAACCGCCAGCGCACCCTCTACACGCCGCAGTTCTTCGTCAGCGGCGCCGAGCTGCGCGCCACGCGCAGCACGCTGCGCGAAGCGGTGCGCCGGCTGAACCGGACGCCGGCGGCGGCCGACGTCCGCGTGGGCGCCAGCGCCTCGGGCAAGGACACGCTGCGGCTGAGCGCGCAGGCGAGCGCCGCTTCGCGCGCGCCGCTCGAGCTGTACGTCGCGCTCACCGAGAGCACGCTGGTCTCGAAGGTGACGCGCGGCGAGAACGCCGGCGTCACGCTCGAGCACGACCACGTCGTGCGGCAGTGGATCGGCCCGGTGCCCTTCGCCGGCGACGGCGCGCGCCTCGAGCGCGAGGTGCGCCTCGCCGCCGGCTGGAACCGCTCGCGGCTCGAGCTCGCGGCGTTCGTGCAGGACGGCGACACCGGCCGCGTGCTCCAGGCGGCGGGCGGCCATTGCGACGCTTTCTGAATCCCTTCTCTTCCCTCAACCCCGAAAGGACCTCACATGAAAAGGATCGCCGCCACCGCTCTCTCCTTCTGCCTCGCGCTCGCCGCCGCCAGCGCTCTTGCCGACGACGCGATGGGCAGGAAGGACGGCATGGGCATGGGAATGGAGAAGAAGGACTCGACGGGCATGAAGAAGAAGGACCGCATGGCGAAGAAGAAGCCGATGAAGAAGGACTCGATGGGCATGGAGAAGCGCGACGCCATGGCGAAGGATCCGATGGGCAAGGACCCGATGGCAAAGTAGCCGCAGCAAAGTAGCCGCCGGCGTCCATCGCCGATGACGCACGTGCGCATCGCGCGCCCGGTGAGCGACCTCGCGCCGGGGCGCCGCCTTCGAACGGCGCGGCCGCACCTTCGAGGACCCGGACGGCTATCGCATCGTCCTGCAAAACGCCGCGTGGCAGAACCTTTAGAATCGGGTGCGCTATGCGCGCATCCATTACCACCTACCCCACCCTCCTCGAAGCGCTCTGGCCCAAGGCCGGCGGCGCCGCCTATGTCCGCAACGCCGCGCTCGCGCTCGTCGCCACGCTGGCGCTGGCCGTCTCGGCAAAGCTGCAGATCCCGTTCTGGCCGGTGCCGCTCACCATGCAGACGCTGGTCATTCTGCTGGTCGGCACGGCGTTCGGCTGGAAGCTCGGCACCGCGACCGTGCTGCTTTACCTCGCCGAAGGCGCGATCGGGCTGCCGGTGTTCGCCGGCACGCCCGCGCGCGGCATCGGCCTCGCCTACATGGCGGGCCCGACCGGCGGCTACCTCGTCGGCTTCCTCGCCGGCGCGGCGCTCTGCGGCTGGCTCGCCGAGCGCGGCTGGGACCGCAGCGTGTGGCGCATCGCGGTGGCGATGTCGCTCGGCCACCTGCTGATCCTCGCGCTCGGCTGGCTGTGGCTCGCCAAGCTGATCGGGCCGCAGAAGGCCTACGCGGCGGGCGTCGCGCCGTTCTACGTCGCTACGGTGGTGAAGACGGCGCTCGCCGTCGTGCTGCTGCCGCTCGTCTGGCGGCTCGCGCCCGCGCGCCCTACGTCGAATAAGGCCGGGTGATGATCTCCAGGAAGTGCCCGCCCGGCTCCACCAGGAACGCGTAGTGCTGCGCCTCGGGGTCGTAGTCGGCGTCGCAGAAGTCGAGCGTCACGCCGTTCGACAGCTCGACGCTCAGGAAATGCGCGAAGCGCTTCGCCGGCGGCAGGCCGAACAGCCCGGTGAGGAAGTCCGCCGAGGCGCGCGCATCGCGCACGTTGACGATCGTGTGGTTGAGCGCTATGGCCACGGCGGCAGCAACGGCAGCAGGCTGCGGCGCCCCTGCGGCGTGAGCCCGAGCGCGCGCGACTGCGGCATGCGCGCGAGCTTCATGCTGCGATAGGGTTCGCGCCGCCACTTGTCGTCGACCTCGGCGCGCCCGGCGATCACCGACAGCGCCCCGAGCGCGCTGGCGACGTCGGGGTCGCTCACCCGGTAATAGCGGTGCCGTCCCTGCGCGCGCGAGTCGGGTCGCCGATCGCCGCGGCGATGCGGGAGAAGCGCGGCTCGTGGGTCGTCATGGCCTCCATGCTAGCGCGGCGGACGCCGCCGATGCTTGGGCGCGCGCCGAAACATCGCCGCCCGGCGGCGCAGCCGAGCTCGCCGGCGCGCTGGTGGTGCTGCGCTTCATCCGATAATGCGCCCATGCGCAAACGCCCCTCCAAGCGACCCGGCACGCTGGTCGTGCTGGAGCATGTCTCGCAGATCCTCAAGGACAACCCGCTCGGCGACCCGCACGTGCGCAAGGTGGCCGCGTGGCTGCCGGCCGAGTACGACCGGGACGCCGGCCGGCGCTTCCCGGTGCTCTACGATTTCGTCGGCTTCACCGGCTCGGGGCTCTCGCACGTCGCCTGGCGCGCCTTCAACGAGAACGTGCCCGAGCGCGCCGCGCGGCTCGTCGCCGGGGGGAAGATGGGCCCGGCGATCATCGTCTTCCCCGACTGCTTCACCTCGCTCGGCGGCAACCAGTACGTCAACTCGCCGGCGATCGGCAACTACGCCGACTACCTGACGCAGGAGATCATCCCGTTCGTCGACCGCGAGCTGCGCACCCTCGCCTCGCGCGAGCACCGCGGCTGCTTCGGCAAGTCCTCGGGCGGCTACGGCGCGATGCTGCACGGCATGAAGTACGCGAGGTACTGGGGCGCGATCGCCAACCACTCCGGCGACGCCTACTTCGACTTCGTCTACCGCCACGACTGGCCGAACACGCTGAACGAGCTCGCCAGGCACCGCCTGCCGAAGCGGCGGCCCGGCGCGTACGACGCGCTGCGCGAGTCGCGCCGCAAGGGGCTCGCCGAGGGCAGGGACGACGGGCGCATCCGGCGCTTCCTCGACAGCGCCTGGAAGAAGCCCAAGCTCTCCGGCGCCGAGACGCACGCGCTCATGAACCTGTGCATGGCCGCGACCTACGACCCCGACCCGCGCGCGCCGAACGGCTTCCGCGTGCCGTTCAACCTGGAGACCGGCGAGCTGCTCGCCGAGCGCTGGAGGCGCTGGCAGGAACACGACCCGATCCACCTGGTTTCCCGCTACCGGGACCCGTTGCGGACGCTGCGCGGCATCTACCTCGACTGCGGCTGGCGCGACCAGTACCACATCCACTACGGCGCACGCATACTGTCGAAAAAGCTTGCCGAGCAGAAGATCCGGCACGTGTACGAGGAGTTCGACGACAACCACTCCGACATCGACTACCGGATGGATACGAGCCTGCCTTTCCTCTACCGCGCGCTGAAACCCTGAATGCACGGCCGCTCGATAGTGCAGCGCGCCGCGGGCGACGCGTCGCTGCTCGGGCTGATCCTCGCCAACGCGCTCTCGCCCGCGGTCGCCTGGGCGACGCAGGAGCGGGAACCCGTCGTACCTCGTGCGCTTCTTCGCCGCGCACTGCGGGCTGTTCCACTTCGTCTACTTCGTATTCATCGTCGGCGGCAGGGGCGGGCTCGGCTCGCCCTTCTGGTACCTGCTGTGCGGCATCGCCTTCGCCGCCAGCCACTTCGCGTCGCTGCGCCACACCCTGGAAAAGGACGCCGCCGGCCGGCCGGACGTCTTCACGCTCATGTTCCTGCCTTACGCGCGCGTCGTGCCGATGCACCTGATGATCCTCACCGGCATGGCGTTCTCGTCCGCCCCGAACACGATGGCGTTCCTGCTCTTCGGCGCGCTGAAGACCGCGGCCGACGCGGTGATGCACCTCGTCGAGCATCACGCGCTGGAGAACGCCGGACGCTAGCTGGTACGATTCGCCTGCAAGAACAACGCTTCGGGCAGGCATGAGAAAAACCCTCGTCGTCGCCGCCGGGCTGCTCGCAGCCTGTCAGTCCACCGATCCCGACAAGCTGCTCTCCGCGGTGCGCAGCCCGTCGGTTCGGACAATCACCAGCATTGCATCCGCGCAGGACCGCGACGCGGCGCTGCGCCGGCTGCTGGAGAGCCGCAAGCAGGCCTACGAGCGGGACCCGCGCCTGCTGCTCGCCGACATGCGCGGCCTGCAGCGCGACTACCAGCGCCTGACCTCGCTCCTTCTCGGCAAGGCGAGCGGCTCGTGGGGCAGGAAGGACGCGCGGCTGCCGGGCCGCACGCACTACGTGAAGTACACGCAGAACTACAAGAGCCGCGCGATCGTCGACTTCGACGCGGGCGAGATCACCGTGGAGACGGTGGACGAGAAGGACCCGCGCGCGAGCCTGAAGAGCGCGATCGTCACCACGCTGCTCACGCCCGACGACCCGCGCGCGGTGGACCTCTTCTCCGACAAGCCGATCGAGCTGACCAGCGCGAAGGAGCCGTATCTCCTCGGCCTGGTGCAGGACGGCAAGGGCCGGCCGATCGCCACGCCGGCGCAGGCCGAGGCGTTCGCCGACCAGGTGATCGCCAGCCGCTCGCAGACGCGCGAGGTGACCGTGCAGGAGGGCAGGAAGCGGGCGCTCTCCGTGAAGATCGCGATGGTGCGCAACTTTGCCGGCAAGCAGGCGGAGAAGTACCGGCCGATCGTCGAGAAGTACGCCGCGCAGTACAAGGTGAGCGCGAGCCTCGTCTACGCGATCATCCGCACCGAGAGCAATTTCAATCCCTTCGCGGTCAGCTCGGCGCCGGCCTACGGCATGATGCAGCTCGTGCCCGCGAGCGGCGGCCGCGAGGCGTTCCGCTACGCCAAGGGGCGCGACGAGATGCCTTCGCGCCAGTACCTGTTCGACGCCGAGAACAACATCGAGCTGGGCACCGCCTACCTCGACGTGCTGTTCGACCGGCAGCTCGACGCGATCGCCAACCCGATCTCGCGCGAGTACTGCGTGATCTCCGCGTACAACACCGGGCCGGGCAACGTGCTGCGCGCCTTCCACAGCGACCGCGTCGCCGCGGTGAACGCCATCAACTCGCTCGAGCCGCCCGGCGTCTACGAGCGCCTGCGCACCCGGCTCCCCTACGAGGAGACGCGCCAGTACCTCGTGAAAGTGGTCGGCTACCGCCGCCAGTACCTGAGCTTCTAGGGGTTCCAGACCACCACGCGGATCGGCGTCGGGTTGAAGTCGTTCACCGGGTTGTTGATCTGCGGGCAGTTGGAGATCACCGCCAGCACGTCGTTCTCGGCGCGCAGGTCGACGTAGTCGCCCGGCTTGGAGATGCCGGGGCCCATGTCCATCTCGCCGTTCTCGCCCACCGGCACGTACATGAAGAAGTTGACGTTCGCCGCCATGTCCTTCGGGCCGAGGCCGTACTTGGCGAGCTCGCGCAGGAAGTTGTCGCGGCAGTTCGGCTGGTAGCCGACGCCGTAGCGGAAGCTGTTCAGCGCGGCGCTGCAGCAGCCGCCGATGGTGTCGTGCTTGCCGCAGGTGTCGGCGACGATGGTGAAGAGCGGCGTCAGGTTGACGCTGTAGAGCACGGTGCCGGTGGTGAGGAAGATGCCGCCCGGGTTGATCTTCATCGTGTCGGCGGCGGCGTAGCGGTCGGCGTAGTCGCGCGCGTTGTAGCAGAGGAAGTCGACCGCCTGCCTGCCCTCCAGGTCGACGATGCGCATCATCTGCCCCTTGTCGAGGCGGCGGCTCCAGCTGCCGCGCGCCGGCACCACGGTGTCCTCGACGATCCTGCCCTCGATTGCCTGCATGCTTGCCTCCTTACCAGGGAACCACTGCGCCGTCGTAGCGCAGGAACGAGCCGCTCTGCGCCGGCGTCAGGCCGGCGATCACCTCCCTCAGCGCGGCGATGTTGGCCGCCGGCTCGGGCAGCGTCGGCCAGCGCGCCGGGTCGTAGCGCGTCATGTCGGTGCGCAGCGGCCCGGGCACGAGCAGCGCCGCGATCACCTCGGGATGGTCGATGGCGAACGAGCGCCACGCCGCGTTGAGCGCCGCCTTGCTCGAGCGGTAGGCGTACTTGCCGCCGGTCCGGTTGTCGGCGATCGACGCCACGCCGCTGCTCATCGCCACCATGGTGCGGCCGCGGCTGCGCGCCACCGCGGGCAGGAACGCCGCGGCGCAGGCGAGCGGCGCGATCGCGTTGATGCGGAAGTCGGCGAGCCAGGCCGCCTCGTCGATCGCCTCGGGCGTCATGTGCGGCGCGCTCATCACGCCGGCGTTGGCGATGAAGACGTCGATCGCCTCGCCGGCGAGGCGCCGGCCGAGCGCGGCGATGGCGGCGAGGCTTGCCAGCTCGAGCTCCTCGATGCGGATTTTTCCGCCGAGGCGCCCGAGATCGTCGGCCCGCGCAGGATTCCGGCAGGTGGCGATCACCTGCCAGCCCTCGGCCGCGTACTGGCGGGCGAACTCGAGGCCCAACCCGCGGTTCGCCCCGGTGATGAGGACGGTCGGCAAGCCGCGCTACTCGCTGAAGCCCAGGCTCTCCGGGATGAACAGCTCGTCCACCGAGGGCTTCCTGGCGATCAGCTTCTGGTCGTGCAGGAACCCGGCGAGGCGCTCGACCACGGCGCGGTTGAGCGGCGTCAGGCCGTAGGGCAGCGGGTTGCCGCCGAACTGGTCGAACACCTTGTTCCAGTGGCGCATGCCCCAGGGCATCAGCGTGGTGCCCAGGCGCCGCTTGTAGGCGCGCGCCTTCGCCTCGGCGTAGGCCTCGAACAGCGCGCGCGGCAGCGCCGGCAGGCGGCGCAGCGCGTCGTCGCGGATCACCATCACGTGGTTGATCGGGTAGACGCCGTAGTCGCGCACGTAGTCCTCTTCCGCCTTCTGCACGTCGGCGATCAGCGAGCGCAGCCGCCGCTCGCCGGCCGGCTTCTTCTCGTCCTCCGGCGTCGGCGTGAGGATCGCGTCGAGCTTGCCGGCGATGACGTCGGCCTCGAGGTCGCTCGTGCCCACCTCGAGCGGCGCGCCGGGCAGCGCGGCGAAGCGCTGGCGGCCGCTCGCCACCCAGCGCATCTCCGACCAGTCGACGCCGTACTGCTCCTTGAGGATGCCGCGCGTCCAGACCGCCGCGGTCATCGAGTAGTCGGGCACGCCGACGCGCTTGCCGCGCAGGTCGGCCGGCTCCCTGAGCGGGCTGTCGACGCGCACGTACAGCGTCGAGTGGCGGAACGCCCGGTAGGGGAAGATCGGCACCGCGTGCAGCCAGTCGGCGCCGCGGTCCCTGAGCATGATGTAGTTGGCGAGCGAGAACTCGCAGCACTCGTAGCGCCGCTCGTTCAGCATGCCCTCGAAGATCTCGAGCAGCGGCCGCACCACGTAGCGCAGCTCGATGCCGTGGCGCGTGCCGCCCAGCTCGAGCACGTGCTCGTAGTCGCCGCCGTAGACCTCCATCCTGCCCTCGCTCATGTCTTCGCTTTCTCCTGTTCGTACAGCGCCCGGCCGGCGGCGAGCCGCCGGCGGATGCGCGCTCGGCGCTCCAGCGCGCCGACGATGCCGCCCGGGATCATCAGCACGACGACGATCAGCGTCGCGCCGTAGAGCACCAGGCGCAGCTCGTTCGCCACGCGCAGGAACTCCGGGATGACGGTGATGGCGAGGGCGCCGACCACCGGGCCGAAGATCGTCCCGGCGCCGCCCAGCGCCACCATCAGCACCGTCTGCACCAGCGTGTTCAGCCCGGCGATGCCCGGCTCGATGTACTGCAGGAGCAGCGCGAGCAGCCCGCCGCCGAGCGCCATGATCGCGCCCGAGAGCACGAAGCCGATCGCCTGCAGCCTGCGCACCGGCAGGCCGATCGACAGCGCCTTGCCGGCGTTCTCGCGGATCGCCCGCCAGCGCACGCCGAGCGGCGAGCGCACCAGCCGGGCGATGCCGGCGATGACCAGCACGAGCAGCGCGAGCAGCACCCAGTAGGTGGTGTCGGGCGACTCGGTGAGCTTGGGATAGCCGCGCAGCCCGCGCACGCCGTTGGTCCACTCGTCCAGGTTGCGCACCAGCAGGCGCACCACCTCGGCCGCGGCGATGGTCGCCAGGCCGAAGAAGAAGCCGGTGAGCCGCGCGAAGAGGAGGAAGATCAGCCAGGCGAAGAAGGCGCCGACCAGCGTGCCGAGCAGCAGCGCCGCCGGCACCGGCACGCCGCGCAGCGCGGCGATGGCGCACACGTAGGCGCCGAGCGCCACCTGCCCGCCCACCGACAGGTTGAGGATGCCGAGGTAGCCGTTGGTCACGTTCAGGCCGAGCGCGGTGATCGCGCCGATCAGCGACAGGCTGAGCATGAACAGCACGTACTGGTCGTCGACCAGCAGCGGCACCGCGGCCGCGGCGAGCAGCGCCGCGGCCGCGGCCGCGAGCGAGGCGGGCGGGCGCATCAGATGTTGGCGCGCGCGAAGCGCCCGGTGCCGAGGCCCTGCGGCCGGTAGATGATGATGGCGATGAACACCAGCATCACCGCGAGCCGCTGCCACTTGCTGTCGAAGAACGCGCCGGCCAGGCTCTCGGTGAGGCCGAGCAGCACGCTGCACACCAGGATGCTGGTGATGTTGCCCGGCCCGCTCATCACCACCAGCACGAACGACAGGATCAGGAAGGTGCTGCCGGTGACGTAGCTCACCGAGTAGGTGACGCCCCACAGCACGCCGCCCAGGCCGGCCACGCCGCAGCCGACCGCGAAGGCGAGCAGCCGCACGCGCGTCACCGGGATGCCGATGACGCGCGCCGCCTCCGGGTTCTGCGCCGTCGCGAGCACCGCCTTGCCCAGGCGGGTGCGCGTGACCAGCAGGTGCAGCACGGCGAACACCACGACCGCCGCGACGATGGTCGCCAGGCGGTCCATGGTCAGCACCACGCCGCCCGCCTCGATCATGCCGGGCAGCGGCGCGTCGAAGTAGCGCGGCTGCGAGCCCCAGAGCATGAGCATCGCGTTCTCGATGACGATCGCCAGGCCGAGCGTGATGAACAGCGTGTCGATCTGCACCGTCTCGTGCGCGAGCAGCGGCCGGATGAAGAACCGCTCGGTGAGCACGCCGAGCAGCGCCGCCGCCAGCACGCCGGCGAGCGCCGCCACCGCGAACGGCGCGCCGAGGCTCGCCGCGGCGACCGCCGCCACCGCGGCGACCATCATGTTCTGGGTGTGCGCGAAGTTGATCACGCCGAACAGCCCGAACACGATGCCGAGCCCGGACGCGGCGAGCGCGTAGATCGCGCCGATCGCGAGGCCCGAGACGATCGCCTGGCCGAGCAGGATCACTCGGACCCCGGCGCCAGCACCCGCATCTTCTTGTCGGCGTCGAACACCGTCACCGAGACGGGGAACTCGGCCTGGCCGCGGTCGTTGAAGTTCACCTTGCCGCTGCCGTACACCATGCCCTCGAACACCGTCTCGCGCAGCACCTTGCGCACCGCCTCGCTGTCGAGCGTGCCGGCCTTCTCGAAGGCGCGCTTGGCGATGTACACCATGTCGTAGGACGGCGGCCCGTTGAAGCCGGGCGTGGCGCCGTGCGCCTTGCGGTACTTCTCGAGGTAGGCCTGCACCGCCGGACGCGGGCTGGCGGGCACCCAGGCGCTGGCGGTCAGCATGCCGTCGATCGCCGACCAGCCCGCCTTCTCGGGCACGTCCTCGGTCCAGGTCGACTCGCCGGCGAGCTGGATCTTCAGGCCGAGCTGCTTGTAGGCGCGCAGGAACGCCACCTGCTCGTCGAGCAGCTGCGAGGCCTGGAAGATGAAGTCCGGGTCGGCGCGGCGCACCTGGGCAAGCAGCGGCACGAACTCCTCGGTGTGCTCGTCGTAGCTGAGCGTCTCGACGATCCGGATGCCGTTCTTCTCGGCGAACTGCTGGAAAGTCTTCTGCGACTCGTGGCCCCAGTCGGAGTTGACCGCGATGATCGCCCCCTTCTTCAGGCCGCGCTTGGCGAGGTAGGCCGCCAGGTCGCGCGAGCGCCAGCGGAAGTCCTCCTTGATCTTGAAGAGGTAGGGATTGCCCGCCGGGCCGGCGAACGCGGAGGTGCCGCTCACCGCGTTCAGCACCACGGCCTTCCTCTCGAGCAGGATCGGCGCGGTGGCGACCGCCGAGCTGCTGCACATGCCGGCCCACACCATGTGCAGCGGCTGCACCTGGGCGAGCGCGGCGCGCGTCGCGTTGATGGCGACCGGCGGCTTGCACTCCTCGTCGAACCACTGCACGTTGAAGCGGTACTTCTGGCCGCCGACCATGATGCCCTTGGCGTTGACCTCCTCGAGCGCCATCTTGATCGAGTTGACCGCCGGGGTGACGTTGACCATCACCGGGCCGGAGAGCGGAATGATCAGCGCGATGTTGATGTCCTTCACCGGCTGCGCGAACGCCGCGCCGGCGACGGCGCAGGCCGCGACCGCGGCGCCGAGCCTGCTCATGAAACGACCGAATGGTTGCATCTGTCCTCCTCGTGTTGAAGAAGTGTCCTCAGGCAGCAGCTTCGCTGGATCCGTAAATTGCCTGCGCCAGCCACCGCGGATCGGCGGCGTCGGCGGCGCTTCCCTCCTGCACGATCGTGCCCAGGCGCAGCACGCTGATCGACTTGGCGATCGCCACCGCGGCCTTGACCCGCTGCTCGACCAGCACCACGGTGACGCCGCTCGCGTTGATCGACGCCACCTCGCCGAGCACCTTGCCCATCATCACCGGCGACAGCCCGAGCGAAGGCTCGTCGAGCAGGAGCAGCCGCGGGCGGATCATCAGCGCGCGCGCGAGCTCGAGCAGGCGGCGCTCGCCGCCCGAGAGCGCCCGCGCCGGCGTGTCGCGCCGGCGGCCGAGCAGCTCGAAGCGCTCGAGCATGGCGCCGACCGCCGCGGGATCGGGCTTGCGCGTCTGGTAGAGCCCCATCTCGAGGTTGTCGCGCACGCTGAGCTGGGGAAAGATGCTCGGCTGCTGCGGTACGTAGGCGACGCCCAGGTCGAGCAGCGCGCGCGGCGCGAGGCCCGTGACGTCCACGCCGTCGAGGCGCACCCGGCCCGCGGAAGGCCTGAGCAGGCCGAACACCGCGCGCAGCAGCGTCGTCTTGCCGGCGCCGTTCGGGCCGATGACGACGCGGAAGTCGCCCTGCGCGACCTGCGTCGACACGCCGCGCAGCACCGTGAAGCGGCCGTAGCCCGCGGCGAGGTCTTCGATGGCGAGCATTATTTCGGCGCTCCCAGATAAAGGTCCAGGACCTGGCTGTTCGAGCGGATCTCGGCCGGCGTGCCGCGCGCGAGCAGCGTCCCCTCGCTCAGCACGTAGACGTCCTGGCAGACGCGGAACACCACCTCGGTCTCGTGCTCGATCAGCACCAGGCTGGTGCCGTGCGCGTTGATCTCGCGCAGGCAGGCGATCACCGTCTCGACCAGCGACGGCGCGAGGCCGGCGGTGGGCTCGTCGAGCAGGATCAGCCGCGCGCCGGCGGCGAGCGCCATGGCGATCTCGAGCAGGCGCTGGTGGCCGTAGGAGATCTCGCGCGCCTGCTCGTCGGCGAGCTCGGCGAGCCGCATGCGCCGCAGCGCGTCGCGCGCCGCCTCGGCGGAGGACGCGTCGGCGCTGCCGGCCGCCATCTGCGACACCAGCACGTTCTCCAGCACCGTGAGGCGCGGGAAGACCTGCACCGACTGGAACACGCGCGCGATGCCGGCGCGCGCGAAGGCGTTGGGCGGCAGGCCCAGCATCGGCTGGTCGCGAAAGCTGACCGAGCCCTTCTGCGGCCGCAGGTGGCCGGTGATGACGTTCAGCAGCGTCGTCTTGCCCGAGCCGTTCTGGCCGAGGAGGCCCACCGCGGCGCCCTCGGGCACGCGGAAGTCGACGCCGCCGAGCGCCACCACGCCGCCGAAAGCCATCACGATGCCGGTCGCCTCGAGCATGGGTTGTTAGCTTGGCCTTCCCTGTTCGCGAGCCAGTGTCCTGTGAATCCAGTGGGCAGCCGCAAGCATCGTATGGTCGGCACCTATACGACCGCTCACTTGTAAACCTACGGGCAATTTGTTGGGGCCTTCGCCTACCGGGATTGTGACGAGCGGCACCCAAAGTAACGTCCAAATCTGATTGAAGACCGGGGAACCCGTGCTGTCTATACCGGAGGGCGCCTCGCCGGGCGCGCTCGGCGCAATCAAGACATCCACATCGCGCATCACGTCATTCATCATTGCTCGACACTGAAACGCCGTTGCCTGCGCCGCGGCATACTCTTCTGCGGAGATCTCGCTTGCCGACTCCAAGAGATCCCTGAGTACCGGGCTCAACTTCTCGCGATGGCGGTTCAATTCATCGGCATAAGCTCGAGACAGCTCAAACCGAAAGATCGTCCAGTGCGCATCGCGAAGCGGTCGATACGCGTCAGGCAACGTGACTTCAGATACGCGGGCGCCCGCCTTGGCGAGGCGCTCCCTAGCGATCTGCATTGTCTCGATGGTCTCCGCCTGAGCGAGCGCAAAATCAAACGTGCCGCAGAAGCCCACGCGTATTGATCCGTCCGCTTCCGGGAGATTTAGGAGCCGGGAATCGTTCGCTTGCACTCCCGCGTAGAGCGCCACGTCGGAAACCGTGCGGGCCAACAGCCCGACGGTGTCCAATGAGCCCGCCATAAGCTTGCAACCGCCACCGGAGAGCAGGTTGAAAGTCGGTTTATAGCCAACGACGCCGCAATAGGCGGCGGGTCGTACGATCGACCCCACGGACTGCGCCCCGAGCGCGACCGGCACCATGAAGTCCGCCACCGCAGCAGCCGACCCGGACGAAGACCCACCCGGCGTGTGGCTCGGGTTATGTGGGTTACGGGTTTTGCCGGGCGAATAGGTGGCGAGCTCAGTTGTAACGGTTTTGCCTAACAGCACCATTCCCGCACGGCGCGCAAGCGCGACGGTGGCGGCGTCCGCTATGGGGCGATGGTTCGCATAGATCTCCGAGCCGAACTTCGTCGGCATATCGTACGTCTGGAAAACATCTTTCACGCCCAGCGGTATCCCATGGAGGGGGCCGCGCGAGTGCCCCCTGGCGAGCTCGCCATCGCAGGCCTTGGCGCAGGCCAGCGCAGCCTCTTCGTCAAGGTATTCCCACGCCTGTACCGTGGACTCCCGCTCGGAGATACGGGCGAGGCAGTCACGCGTCAGCGCCTCGCTCGTGATTTTGCCGCTGCGGAGCATTCGGGACGCCTCGGATGCTGAGAGACGATTTAGCTTATCCACGGACTGGTTTCAGCCACTGATCCAGCGCAACGGCGCAAGCGAAATTATTGGTATGTAGGTGATGAACATGAGCGCGATCAGGTACACCACCACGAACGGCATGACGCCGCGGTAAATCTCGGGAAGCGGAACGCGAAACACCGCGTGCGCAGTAAAGAGATTGAGGCCGAACGGAGGCGCAAACATGCCGACCGCAAGGTTGACCGTCATGATGATGCCGAAATGGATGGGATCTATGCCGACGGCCTTGACGATCGGCATGAAAAGCGGCGCCAGGATGAGAATCGCTGCGGGCGGCTCGACAAAGATACCCGCCACGAGCAGTATCACGTTAAAGCACAAGAGCAGAGCCCAGCGATCCAGCTGCAACGCTTCTATGAAGGCAACTAGGCTAACGGGAAAGCCACTCGTTGTGATCAGCCACGAATACGCTCCCGCCGCCGCAATGATCACCATGAGCTGCGCCGTCAATATCGTCGATTCCTTGGTGATCTGCCACAGCTGCTTCCACGTTACTTCCCGATAGATGAATTTCGCTACGAACGCCGCGTAAACGACCGCGACACCGGCGGCCTCCGTTGGGGTGAAAAGGCCGCTATAGATTCCGCCGAGTATGAGGGTTGGTGCGCCGAGAGCCCAGATCGAATCCCGGGTAGACGCGACGATATTCTTCCAGCGAACCTGCGACGTCATCGGCAGCAGAGAGAGCCTCGCGTGTACGAGCACGTAGACAGCCGCAAGCAACCCGATCAGGAGACCCGGAAAGATTCCGGCAAGGAACAGCGCAGGAATCGACTGCTGGGTAGCCAGGCCGAAAATAATCAGAGGTATGGATGGCGGGATTACGCCTGCAATCGCACCCGATGATGCAATGACCCCTACCGAGAATGTCCTGCTGTATCCGCCGCTCTGCAAGGATGGAAACAGCAAGCGTCCGATCGCGGCTACGCAACTGATCGCGGATCCGGACATCGTGCCGAACAACTCCGAGGAGACGATTGTCGTAAGGGCAAGCGATCCGCGAATCCCTCCGATCATGGACATGGCCCAGACAATGGTTCGTCTCGCCAGCCCTCCTTGCCCCATGATTTCGCCCGCGAGCAGGAACAGGGGCACTGCCAGCAGCGGAAAGCTGTCAAGGGCCCCGAACATCGACGTCTGCAACACCAGGAACGGCACATCGGGATTCAGTGCGATGCCGACGATCGCCGTAAAAAGCAAAATTACATAGATAGGGATCCCGAGAAGCAGGAGTAATACGGGAAGAACGAAATAGAGGCCGACCAGCATGTCACTCTGACTCTTGCACGCTGTTCGGCCGAATGAATTGCCTGACGACTATCGCGAGCGCTGCCAATCCAAGGCCTATCGGTATCGCGCTCTGCGGAAGGGCCATCGGCACTTCCGCCGCATGGCTGCGCTCGTCGAATTCGACCAGCTGCTTGATCACCGGTATAGCGGTGATCCACACAAGCGAAATAACCGCGCAAGTGAACAAATCTCCGGAAACTTGCAGGACGCGGCGCGCGCGGGGCGGAAATGCACGGACCAATACATCCATGTGGATGTTTCCGCCCTGCCAGGCGACGACAGGCACCGATAGGAAGACGGCCCCGATCATCAGGAAGAGCATCACTTCCTCGCCCCAACTAAAAGGCGCAGACAGCAGGTAACGGCCCACCACGTTGGCAGCATTGATGGCGACTACGGCGATGAGCATCACCGTGGCGATCCCTCGCAGGATCTGCGCAAGCGATTCCGAAAGCCTGAGCATCAGTTCGTTCTTGCGAAATCGTCCGTGTATGGCCTGCTAGAGCTTTTCGGTACGCTTCACCGCCTCGAGAAGCAATTCGTAGAGCGCCTTCTCCCGGGGTTTCTTCGCGACGACTTGCGCACCAACGGGCCGCAGCAACTGTTGCAGATAGGCCTGGTCTTCTCGCGTCGGATAGGTAATCTCGCCGCCCGCCTTCAGCCACACCTGGCGCTGGGCTTCGAGAAAATCGAGCGACCATTGGTGCATCTCGTCGCTCGCAGTCTTGCCGGATTCAACGACATGCTTCTGCAGGTCGGGCGCAAGCTTGTCGAACCAGACTTTGCTCACGACGGCGATACTTACAAAGACGGCATGGCCGGTCGCGTAGAGATACTTGCCAGCGTCGTAGCAGCGCAGTGGCGCGCAGGCCGTAACCGTCGTCAGCTGGCCGTCGATTGTTCCGGTCTGCAGTGCGGCCAGGACCTCGCTGAAGTTCATGGGGACAGGCGTCGCCTTCAGGCGGCGGATCTGCTCGAGCTCCATGTCCGATGCGAGCACCCTGATTTTCATGCCCTGCAGATCAGCGGGCTTGCGAACCGGCGTACGCGTCTCGAATGCCAGCGGTCCGTTGATGAACAGACCGACGCCTTTTAGCCCCTTGTTCGCCCCAAGCGCCAGGAAAGCAGCGTTGAACTTCGGATCCTGGATTGCGCGTCCGGCGTGCGCTAGATCGTTGAAAAGGCCCGGCGCATCCATGAGGGCGTAGCGCGAGTCCACCCCGGAAAGCAGCACTGCCGGGGCGACGGTGCCTTGGATGGAGCCAAATTGCGTTGCCTCGGTCATTCTGGGATTCGAGCCGAGTTGACCCGCTGGATAAAGTTCCACCTTAATCCGGCCGCCGGATCGCTTTTCCAGATGGCCGGCGAAAAACTTCATCCATTGATGCTGCGTATCGTTGATGGTGGCCACACCAATCTTCATGACGATTGGTTGTGCGTGCACTTCGAGGGCGACCGCAAACCAAGCTGCGAGGCCAAGCACATATGCGTGGTAGTACTTGAGGTTCATTTCCCCTTCTCCATAAAAGCCTCGTGGCTTCCCGTAAGCCGAGGCCGCGTTAAAGACGAATCGCAATACCTCATCAAAAGGGCACAGCTAGCCTGCGAGCGACACGTAGACCTCGCCGGCGTCGACCTTGAGCGGGTGCACGGTCAGGGCGCGGTAGCCGTGCAGCTCCCTGCCGCCCGCCTCCAGGTCGAAGCGCCAGGCGTGCAGCGGGCAGGAGACGATCGCGCCCTCGACCTCGGAGCGCTCCATCGGCCCCTGCGCGTGCGGGCACAGCGCGTCGAAGGCGAACAGCTTGCCGTTCAGGCGGGCTACCACGATGTTCTGGCGCGGCCCGAGCTTCACGGTATGCAGCCCGTCGGTGAACTGCGCCTCGCTGCCAACCTTGACCCAGTTTTCCATTCGTTCCCCTGTCAACAGAAGATGGCGCGCTGCACCTGGGCGCGCACCTGCTGCTCGTCGTAGCCGTAGCGCTCGATGCGCGGCCGCAGCCGCTCCAGCACCTTGTCGACGCTGTCGAGCAGCCGCAGCTCCTTGAACGGCTCGCTGAACGGGATGTCGAGCGCCATGGCGAGGATGTTGAACATGTGGTGCACCGCCACGCCGTGCTTGAGCTGCATCTTGCAGTGCTGCCGGTAGCACGAGTGGTAGGGCACCACCAGCGCGTCGGCGCCGAGCGCGCGCGCCTCCTCGAACATGCGCTCCTGGTCGGCCGGCGGCATCGGGTGCAGCGTCTGGCAGTGGTTGCCGGGCCCGAGCGCGTGCTTCGCCTCCAGCACCTGCAGCCCGGGCACCGCGCGGAGCAGCGTCATCATGTTGTCGGCGTCGCGGCGGCGCCTCTCGCTCACCGTGTGGAAGTGCGGCACGACGCGCAGGCTCACCGGCCGCATCTGCGCCTTCAGCGCGTCGAGGTACTCGATGAAGAGGTCCGAGATGTTCTGGTGCTCGTAGGGCAGGCGCGCCACGCCGTGCGCGGCGAACACGTCGTTGCAGTCGGGGCAGATCGACACCACCTTGCGCGGCTTCGGCCGGCGGAAGCTGTGCATGACGATCTTCGCCATCTGCTTCTCGAGATCGTGGTCGCCGAAGTGCTTGTGCAGCTCGCCGCAGCAGTTCTCCGGCCCGCCGACGATCAGCGCCTGCTTGCCCACCCTGGCGAGGATCTTCTGCGCGAGCAGCGGCACGTGCGGCGTGTAGTGCGCCATGCACGAGAGGTGGATCACCAGCTCCGAGCCCGGCCCCTGCTCCGGGATCTCGTTCACGTACTGCAGCTCGTCGGGCTGCAGCAGCCGGCCGATGGTGCGCACCGTCTCGAAGACGGTGGTGTAGGAAGGACGCGTCTCAGCCATGCGCC
>DASVDO010000067.1:0-49205 GCA_036381055.1 Burkholderiales bacterium
GCTCGGCGTGGCGTGGCTGCTGGCCAAGATCCTGCGCGATCCGGGCGGCTGGCGTGCGTACTACGGCATCGCCGCGGCGGCGCTGGCGCTGCACATCGCCGGGGACCTCGTCACCAGCTTCGGCACGATGATCCTCGCGCCGTTCTCCGACTGGCGCGCCGCGATCGGCACGACCTTCGCGAGCAGCCAGGCGAGCCCCAGCGCCCAGAGCGGCAGCAGCACGAGCGAGTGCGTGACGCCGCGGTGGTGCTCGATGTAGGCGAGCATGCCGCCCGAGGTCCAGGCGAAGTCGAGGTCGGGCGCGGCGCAGGCCAGAAACCCGGCGGCGACATAGCGCGGCACCGCGCGACCCTGCGGCACGACGGCGCGCGCCAGCAGGGCGCCCGACAGCGCGTGCGTCAGGGTGTCCAACTAAATGGGGTCAGACCCCATTTTTCTCGCTATGCCGCGCGCTTCTTCCGTTGCGCGTCCTTGACGTGCATCTGCGCATAGGCGCCGTGCGCGGCCGCCTCCGCATCGCCGACGTGCACGGCGAGCCCCATGTCGGAGAGCACCGAGCCGAGCGCCGAGAGGCAGAGCATCACGTTGTCCGGACGGCAGCTGTAGCCCATCAGGCCGATGCGCCAGATCTTGCCGGCGAGCGGCCCGAGCCCGGCGCCGATCTCGATGCCGAAGTCGCCGAGCAGGCGCTTCCGGACGTCGGCCTCCGGCACGCCCTCGGGGCAGAGCACGGCGTTCATCTGCGGCAGCTGATACTCGGGCTTCACCAGGAAGCGCAGGCCCATTGCCTCGAGGCCGGCCTTGAGCGCGACGTGGTGCCGGTAGTGGCGCGCCCAGCAGTTCTCCAGCCCTTCCTCGCGGATCAAGAGCAGCGCCTCGTGCAGCGCGAAGAGCGAGTTGGTCGGCGCGGTGTGGTGATAGGTGCGGGTGGTCGCGCCCCAGTAGCCGAGCAGCAGGTTCATGTCCATGAACCAGCTGTGGATCTTGTCCTTGCGCTTCTTCACGTGCTCGACCACGCGCTCGGAGAACGAGACGGGCGAGAGCCCCGGCGTGCACGACAGGCACTTCTGGCTCGCCGAGTAGATGGCGTCGATCTCCCACTCGTCGACCTTCACCGGCGAGCCGCCGAGCGAAGTGACCGCGTCGACGATGACGAGCGCGCCGTGCTTGTGGGCGAGCTGCGTCAGCGCCTTCGCGTCCGACTGGCAGCCGGTGGAAGTCTCGGCATGGACAAAGGCGACGACGCCGACGTCCTTGTGCTTCTTCAGCGCGTCCTCGACCTTCTGCGGGTCGACCGGATCGCCCCACTTGTCCTCGACGAGGATCGGCGTGCCGCCGGCGCGCACCACGTTCTCCACCATGCGCCCGCCGAATACGCCGTTCTGGCAGACGATGACCTTGTCGCCCGGCGCCACCATGTTGACGAAGCAGAACTCCATGCCGACCGACCCGGGGCCGGAGAGCGGGAAGGTGAGGTTGTTCTTCGTCTGGTACACATAACGAAGAAGCGATTTCAACTCCTCCATCATCTCGACGAAGATCGGATCGAGGTAGCCGATCGCCGGCTGGCTCATCGTCGTGAGCACGCGCGGGTGGATTTCCGTCGGCCCGGGCCCCATCAGCGTGCGTTGCGGCGGGTGGAAGGACTGGATGCGCTTCGCGGGGGCGTACTGGCTCATGGGATCGCTCTCTATCAGACCGAAGGGGACATGCTCGGGACGAGACTTCACGCGCACGGGATTCTTGGCGCTCGCCTCATTGATGACTTCCAGGGCGCTGATGCGGCCCTGCGTGATGCGCTCGACTTCGCCCGCCCAGCGCGCCGGCACGTATTCCATCTTGATCCAGTGGTGGACCACGGCGCGATCGAGCTGGAAGGCGCGGGCGACCTCGGCCTGGCTGCCGAAAATCTCTACCAGGCGCTCGGCGCAATTCATGCCGCAAGTCTATTCTGTCAAGTTGGCCTTGACAAGGACTCCTTTCGAGACAGCCGTTAACATTTCGCCCATGGACGAAAAAACCCTGCCGATCAACCCCATCAACCCGCCCGCGGATCTCAAGCCCGCGCCGAAGCCCGCCCCGGTCTCCAAGCCTGCGCAGCCCGAAAGAATCGAGCCGAAGCTCGATCCCAAGCCGGAAGCTTCCGCCCCGTTCAAGCCGGAAACCAAGCCGGAAACGGCCGCGGAGGCGTGGCTCGGCCTGCTCGCGGCGCGCGGCGTGGAATACCTGTTCGCCAACGGCGGCACCGACTTCGCCCCGGTCGTGGAGGCCTACGCCAAGGGGGAAAAGCTCGGCTGGCAGCTACCGAAGGTGGTGATCGTGCCGCACGAGAACATGGGCGTGGCGATGGCGCACGGCTACACCATGGTCACCGGCCGCCCGCAGGCGATGATGGTGCACGTCGGGGTCGGCACGGCGAACGCGATCAACGGCATCATCAACGCCTCGCGCCAGGGCATCCCGATGCTCTTCTCCGCCGGGCGCACGCCGATCACCGAATCCGGCGCCGTGACCGCGGCGCGCAACAACTACATCCATTGGGCGCAGGAGCACTTCGACCAGGCGGCGATGCTGCGCGAGTTCGTGAAGTGGGACTACGAGCTGCGCCATCCCGAGCAGGTCGAGACGGTGCTCGACCGCGCGCTCGCGATCGCGAAGAGCGAGCCGCAAGGGCCGGTCTATGTCACCTTGCCCCGGGAAGTGCTCGCTTCGACGTTCTCGAGGGAGGTTTCTTCCGCAACGACCCTGGCCCCGGCCACCCCGCCCGCGGCGCAGCCCGAGGCGCTCGAGGAAGCGGCGAAGCTGCTCGCCCGGGCGAAGCACCCGCTGCTCATCACCGCCAACGGCGGCCGCAGCGAGGAGTCGGCGAACGCGATCGAGCAGCTCGCGCAGCAGCTCGCCGTGCCGGTGGTGCACTACCGGCCGCGCTACCTCGCCCTGTCGACCGAGCATCCCATGCACTGCGGCTGGGATCCTCACGCGCTGCTCAAGGAAGCGGACCTCGTGCTGGTGGTCGACTGCGACGTGCCGTGGATCCCCAGGGAGGGCGGACCGCGCCCCGACGCCAAGGTGATCCAGATCGGCCCGGACCCGCTCTTCGCGCGCTATCCGCTGCGCGGCTTCCGCGCCGATCTCTCGCTCACGGGCGAGGTCGCGCCGACCCTGCAGGCGCTCTGGCGCGCCGCGCAGAAGCTCGCCGTGTCGGTGAAGCCGATCGAGGAGCGGCGCAAGAGCATCGCCTTCCTCTCCGCCGAGATGCGCAGCAAGGCGCGCGGCGGCGTCGAGCCGGCGCCCGCGGCGATCACCGGCAAGTGGCTCTCGGCCTGCGTGAACAAGCTGCTCGACGAGTCGACGATCCTGGTCAACGAGTACCCGGCAGTGCTGGAAGAGCTGGTGATCCGCGGGAGCGGCCGCTATTTCGGCAGCGCCTCGGCGGGCGGCCTGGGCTGGGGGCTGGGCGCCGCGCTCGGCGCCAAGCTCGCCGCGCCGGACAAGACGGTGATCTGCATGCTGGGCGACGGCGCGTACATGTTCGGCAACCCCACCGCCGGGCACTTCGTCTCCGAGGCGATGAAGCTGCCGGTGCTGTTCGTCATCGCCAACAACGCGCGCTGGGCGGCGGTGCACCGCTCGACGCTCTCGGTCTATCCGCAGGGCGTCGCCTCGAAGGAGAAAGAGCCGCCCTTCGCCACGCTCGAGCCCTCGCCGCGCTTCGAGCATGTCATCCAGGCGAGCGGCGGGCACGGCGAGCGGGTGAGCGAGCCCAAGGAGCTCATGCCGGCGCTGGAGCGCGCGCTCAAGGTGGTGAAGGAAGAGAAGCGGCAGGCGCTCGTCAACGTCTGCCTCGAAGCGAGCTACGTCAAGACGAGCTAGCCGGCGCCCTGCGCGGGCGGCTTTGCCACGCGTATCGGGTCGGTGAGCATCTTCGAGTTCGGCACGAGGATGCGCTCGCGCTCGTTGTCGAGCTCGGTGTAGCGCAGGTCGACGTACACCACGCGCCCGGAGAGGCCGGCGACCTCGATGCGGTCGCCCGGCTCGAAGGGACGGTAGAGCAGGATCATCACCCCGGCGAGCAGGTTGGCGATCGAGTCCTTGAGCGCGAAGCCGAGCGCGAAGCCGGTCAGGCCCAGCCCGGCGACGAGGCCCATGATGTTGACGCCCAGCGTGCCGAGCGCGGTGACGATGCCGAGCGCGGTGAGCGACACGTGGGCGACGCTCGCGAGGAGCTGCGCGAGCGGCTGCTGGCCGTCGCGCCGCCTGCGCACGACGCGCAGCACGGCGAAGCGCGCGAGGCGCGCCAGCACGCCGAAGAACACGAGCAGCGCGAGCGCGACGCCCACGCTCGGCGCCCACGCGATGGCCTGCGCGATGAACTCCCGGCGCAGCTCGTCCAACGCAAGACCTTCCTTACTGCGCTGGCGCGGCGACCGCGGTGCGCGCCGGGCCGAGACGGCCGACGAGCGGCAGCTTGAGGCCCGAGCCGCTCACGCCGAAGTTGAGACCGAGCACGTTGATTTCGAACCCGTCGACGCGGCTCGCCGCGATGCCGAGCAGCCCGGCGAGCGACACCTGGAAGCCGCTGCCGCTCGGCGCCGCGCCGAAGATCGAGCTGCCGAGGTAATCCTTGCCCACCGCCGTGGCCGGCAGGTCGACCTCGAGCTCGGGCACCGCGCGCGCGATCCAGGCGACGAAGGTGTTGGAGTTGGGCCCCGGCCAGACGCGGTAGGTCTTGGCGTAGGGATAGTCGCGCGCCGCGGCCTCGATGCGCTTGATCAGCGCGTCGACGCCCGGCCCGCGCTTGTCGGCGTAGAGCTCGGGCTGCGAGCCGAACCAGGGCGCGTCCGGCTGGCGATGGCGCACCGCCACCGCCGAGTCGCTCCAGCGCAGCCGCCAGCCGACCACCTCGTAGATCGTCCAGCCGGGCGCGCCGGTCGGCTTGGTCGCGATCCAGGTGTGCACGCCGAACAGGCCCTTCACGCCCAGCGCGCGCGCGCCGTAGACCTGCACGACCGCCTCGCGCGTCTTCGCCGGGTCGGGGGCGAGCCCCTGCGCCTCGGCGATGCCGACGAAGAGGCACAGCGCGGCGCAGGCGGCGAGGCGGCTCACGGCAGCGGCATTCTAGCGATCCCGGGTGACGGGAACGCTAGCTGCCGTAGAGCCGTTTCAGCACCTCCGGCTTCATGCCGAAGCTCTGCTTCTCCCCCGGGAAGGTGCCGCTCCGCACCTCCTCGGCGTAGCGGGCGCAGGCCTCGCGGATCGCGTTGCCTGCCTCGGTGTAGCGCTTCACGAAGGTCGGCGTGAACCCGCTGAAGAGCCCCACCACGTCGTGGAATACCAGCACCTGCCCGTCGCAGTGGCTGCCGGCGCCGATGCCGATGGTCGGGATGGAGATGCGCTCGGTGACGATGCGCGCCAGGTCGGCCGGCACCAGCTCCAGCACCACCCCCCAGCAGCCCGCTTCGTCCAGCGCCGCCGCGCCCTCGACGATGCGCCGCGCGTTCTCTTCGTCCTTGCCCTGCAGCTTGTAGCCGCCCAGCGCCGATGCGGTCTGCGGCGTGAGGCCGACGTGGCCCAGCACCGGCACGCCGGCGCGCACCAGCGCTTCGACGACCGGTACCACCTCGACGCCGCCCTCGAGCTTCACCGAGTCGGCGCCCGCGTCCTTCATGAGCCGCGCGGCGGTGGCGAGCGCCTGCTCGGCCGTGCCGTAGGAAAGGAACGGCATGTCGGCGATCAGGAAGGCGTCGGGGGCGCCGCGCCGCGCGGCGCGCGTGTGGTGCACCATGTCGTCCACGGTGACCGGCAGCGTGGTGTCGTAGCCGAGCACCACCATGCCGAGCGAGTCGCCGACCAGGATCAGGTCGACGCCCGCCTCGGCGACCAGCCGGGCGCTCGGATAGTCGTAGGCGGTGAGCATGGCGAGGCGCTCGCCCTTCTTGCGCTTGAGCTCGAGAACGGTGGTTTTTTTCATCGCGAGAAGTCGAACAGCCTCCGGTCCAGAAGATGCGAGGGCCGCACCTCGCCCAGCGCGCGCATCATCGACTCGATGCGCCCCGGGTAGCGGCGCTGCCAGTCGCGCAGCATCTCGCCGATCTGCTTCCTCTGCAGGTTCTCCTGCGAGCCGCACAGCGTGCAGGGAATGATCGGGAAGCGCCGCTGCTCGGCGTAGGCGGCGAGGTCGGCCTCGGCGACGTAGGCGAGCGGGCGGATCACCACGTGCGCGCCGTCGTCGGAGCGCAGCTTGGGCGGCATCGCCTTCAGCGTGCCGCCGTGGAAAAGGTTGAGGAAGAAGGTGGCGAGGATGTCGTCGCGGTGGTGGCCCAGCGCGATCTTGCTCGCGCCGAGCTCCGCCGCCACGCGGTAGAGCACGCCGCGGCGCAGCCGCGAGCAGAGCGAGCACATCGTGTCGCCTTCCGGGACGAGGCGCTTCACCACCGAGTAGGTGTCCTGCTCGACGATGCGGTAGGGCACGCCGCGCGAGGCCAGGTACCCGGGCAGCACGTGCGCCGGGAAGCCGGGCTGCTTCTGGTCGAGGTTGACGGCGACGAGATCGAAAGGCACCGGCGATTTCTGCTTCAGGGAAATCAGGACGTCCAGCAGCGCATGACTGTCCTTCCCGCCGGACAGGCACACCATCACCTTGTCGCCCGCCTCGATCATCGAGAAGTCGGCGATCGCCTCGCCCACCTGGCGGCGGATGCGCTTGGCGAGCTTGTTGCGCTCGTATTCCGCCTTGCGGGTATCCACCAGGCGTACGGTCGTGGCGGTCATGAGGAGAGCTTCAGTCCGGCGATGCCGAGGACGATGAGCGCGATCGAGCCCAGGCGCACCAGGTCGCGCGATTCCTGGAACAGCATCATACCGAGGATCGCCACCCCGACGGCGCCGATGCCGGTCCAGACGGCGTAGCCGGTGCCGATCGGGATGGTGCGCACCGCCAGCGCGAGGAAGTACACACTGCCCGCCATCGCCGCCAGGGTGACGAGCGAGGGCCAGAGCCGGGTCCAGCCTTCGGTGTACTTGAGCCCGACGGCCCAGATCACTTCCAGCAGCCCGGCGACGCCGAGCCAGATCCATGCCATGAGAGAAGGGTCCCGGGTCCTAGAGAAAGATCGAGCGGCCGCCGTCCACGGCGATGATCTGCCCCGTGACGAACGGGGCGCAGGCGAGGAAGTGTACCGCCTGGGCGATGTCTTCCGGCGCGCCGATTCGCCCGAGCGGCGTCGTGGCGACGACGCGGGCGCGTTCCTCGGCGCTGTACTGGCCGTCTTCCGGCCAGGCGATCGCGCCCGGCGCGACGCCGTTCACCCGCACCCTGGGCGCGAGCTCCAGCGCGAGCGAGCGCGTGAGCGCGGCGAGGCCGCCTTTCGCCGCGCTGTAGAGCGGATAGCCCTTGAGCGGGCGATCGGCGTGGATGTCGACGATGTTGACGATCGCGCCCTGGCGCCGCGCCAGCTCCGGCGCCGCCGCCTGCGCGATGAAAAGCGGCGCCCGCAGGTTGGAGCCCGCCAGCTCCTCCCAGTGCGAGGCCTCGATCGCGCCGAGCGGCACGGGAAAGAAGCTCGAGGCGTTGTTCACCAGGATGTCGAGCCGGCCGAAGGCGTCGGAGGCGGCCGAGACCAGCGCGCGCGGCGCGATCGGCGCGAGCAGCTCCGCCTTCACCTTGGCCGCGCTGCCGGGGCGCGCGCCGTTCAGCTCGGCTTCCAGCGCCGCGGCGTCGGCTTCCGAGTCGCGGTAGTGGATCAGCACCGAGGCGCCCGCCGCGTGCAGCCGGCGCACGATCGCCGCGCCGACGCGCCGCGCGCCCCCGGTCACGAGCGCGCTCCTGCCTGCCAGCGAGTCGTCCATGGGCGAGCCGATTCTAGTAAATTGCCCGGATGTCCGCCGCGGCCCGGATCGCGCAGGAAATCGCCCGCCGCGGCGGCTGGATCGACTTCGCGCGCTACATGCAGCTCGCGCTGCACGAGCCGGGCGTCGGCTACTACGCCGGCGGCGCGCGCATCGGCGCGCACGGCGACTTCGTCACCGCTCCGGAGCTCGGCCGGCTGTTCGGCCGCACGCTCGCGCGCGCGCTCGCCGGCTTCCCGGCGGTGCTCGAGATCGGCGCCGGCTCCGGCGCGCTCGCCGAGGTGCTCACCGCGTCGCTCGACTGCGACTACCTCGTGCTCGAGACGAGCGCGCCGCTGCGCGAGCGGCAGGCGGCGCGGCTCGGCGACCGGGTGCGCTTCGTGCAAGATGTCCCCGATCGGTTCGAAGGCGCGGTCATCGCCAACGAGGTGGTCGACGCGATGCCGGTGCACGTCGTGCACTGGCGCGGCCGCTCGGTCGACGAGCGCGGCGTCGTCTGGCCGCTCGCCTGGAGCGACCGGCCGGCGCAGGGCGAGCTGCTCGAGGCGGCGCGCCGCATCGAGGTGCCGGCGCCCTACGTGAGCGAGATCAGCCTCCTCGCGGCGCCCTGGATGCGCCACCTGGTGCAAAAGCTGGCGCAGGGCGCCATCTTCGTCGTCGACTACGGCTTTCCGCGCCGCGAGTACTACCACCCGCAGCGCTCGAGCGGCACCCTGATGTGCCACTACCGGCAGCGCGCGCACGCCGATCCCTTCGCGCACCCGGGCGAGCAGGACATCACCGCGCACGTCGACTTCACCCTGCTCGCCGAGGCGGCGTACGACGCGGGCGCCGACGCGCTCGGCTACACCACGCAGGCGCAGTTCCTGGTGAACTGCGGCATCACCGACGTGCTCTCCGAGGTGAACGCCGAGAACGCGCTGCACTACGCGCCGATCGCCGCCGAGGCGCAGAAGCTGCTTTCCAGCGCCGAGATGGGCGAGCTCTTCAAGGTGCTCGGGGTCGGCCGCCGCCTGGGGCGGCCGCTGCCGGGCTTCTCGCGCGGCGACCGATTGCATACGCTCTGAGGATGCGGCTCTTCCTCCTGCTGCTGCTCGTGGCCTGCGCGAGCGCCGTCGCCGACGAAGCGAGCGAGGCGCGCCGGCGCTGGGCCGAGAGCCCCTACGGGCCGCTGCTCGAGCGCATCCTGCCGCCGACCTTCTCGGCCGACGAGCTTCCCGAGCCGCGCTCCGAAGGCGCGAAGCTGGTGCAGCGCTACTGCGTGCAGTGCCACAACCTGCCCAACCCGGCGATGCACCATGCGGCGAAATGGCCCGCGGTGCTGGACCGCATGGTGAAGCGCATGCAGGGGCGCGGCAACCTGGGGCACCTGATGGCCGACATGATGGCCGGCGTGCAGGCGCCCACCGCCGAGGAGCAGCGCACGCTGCTCGCCTACCTGCGCCGGCACTCGCAGCAGCCGCTCGATCCGGCGCGCTATCCCGAGATCGCCCAGCCCTCGGGGGAGCCGTTCCGGCTCGCGTGCAGCCAGTGCCACGTGCTGCCCGACCCGCGCCGCCACACCGCCGAAGAATGGCGCTCGGTGGTGGCGCGCATGCAGCGGAACATGCTGTGGATGAACCGCGTGGTCGGCTCCAAGCCCGACCCCGACGAGCCGCAGCTCAGGATAGAAGCGATCCTCGGCTTCCTGCAAAGATACGCGCGCAAATGATCCGCGGCGTGCCGTTGCGCCGGCGCCTGTTCCTGCTCGTCGCGGCGGCGATCCTGCCGATCGCCGCGGTGACCGGCCTCGCGCTGGCCGAGCTCTGGGAGCAGCAGCGCGGCCAGGCCGAGCGCCTCGGCCTGGAGATCACGCGCGCCCTGTCGACCGCCGAGGACGCCGAGCTGCGGCGCGCGGTGGCCGTGCTGGAAGGCATGGCGGCGAGCCCGGCGCTCGACGAGGACGACTTTCCGCGCTACCACCGCACCATGCAGCGCGTGCTGGTCGACCGGCCCGACTGGCTGACCATCACGCTCGCCGACTCGGGCGGCGAGGTGCTGCTCGACGCGCGCGTGCGCTACGGCGAGCCCCTCGCCCCGCTGGTCGACCGCGAGAGCTTCGAGGAGGCGCTGCGCTCGGCCTCGCCGGTGGTCGGCGCGCTGGCGCGCACGGAGCACGGCGCCTTCGCCGTGCCGGTGCGCGTGCCGGTGGTGCGCGGCGGCGCGGTGCGCTTCGTGCTCACCGCGGTGGTGAAGCCCGAGACCTTCGTCGACGTGCTGAACCGCCAGCGCGTGCCGCAGGACTGGGTGATCTCGGTGTTCGACGCCAAGGGCATCCGGGTGGCGCGCTCGCGCCAGCACGAGGAGTTCCTCGGCAAGGCGCCGGCGCCGTCGCTCGAGAAGCTGATGCGCGCCGCCGACACGACCGAGGGCACCGGCATGAGCTACGCGCCCGAGGGCGAGCGCGTCTACAGCGCGTTCAGCCGCTCGGCCTCGAGCGGCTGGACCGTGACGGTCGGCATGCCGCCGGCCTTCGTCGAAGCCGGGGCGCGCCGCTCGCTCGCGGTGTACGGCGGCGGCATCCTGCTCTCCATCGTCGCCGGCGTGCTCGCCGCGCTCGCCATCGGCCGGCGCATCACGGTGCCGATGGCGGGGCTGTCGGCCGCGGCGCAGGCGCTCGGCCGGCGCGAGCGCTTCGCCATGCCCGATACCGACGTGCTCGAGATCCGGCGCGTCGCCGAGTCGCTGGAGTTCGCCGCCGCCGAGCGCACGCGCAGCGACGCCGAGCGCCAGCAGCTCCTCGAGCGCGAGCAGGAGGCGCGCGCCATCGCCGAGGCGGCGAACCGCTCCAAGGACGAGTTCCTCGCCATGCTCGGCCACGAGCTGCGCAATCCGCTGGGCGCGATCGCCAACGGCGCGCGCCTGCTCGAGGCGCCCGACCCGGCGACGCGCGCCCACGCGCGCGAGGTGATCGCCCGGCAGGTGCAGCACCTCGCGCGCATGACCGACGACCTGCTCGACGCGGCGCGCGCGATGACCGGCAAGATCGTGCTGCAGCGCCAGCCGCTCGACCTCGCCGAGGCCGCGGCGCGCGCCGTGGCGGCGCTGCAGGCGAGCGGCCGCGCCGGCGAGCACCGCTTCGTGCAGCGCCTCTCGCCGGCCTGGGTGGACGCCGACCCGACGCGCGTCGAGCAGGTGCTCGCCAACCTGCTCGCCAACGCGGCGAAGTACACGCCCGCCGGCGGCACGATCACCGTGAGCGTCGCGCGCGAAGGCGCCGACGCGGTGCTGCGCGTCGCCGACCAGGGCATCGGCATGCCGCGCGAGCTGGTCGAGCGCGTGTTCGAGCCGTTCGTGCAGGGCGAGCGGCCGCTCGACCGCTCGTACGGCGGCCTGGGCATCGGCCTGACGCTGGTGCGCCGGCTCGCCGAGCTGCACGGCGGCTCGGCCGCCGCGGCGAGCGCCGGCCCCGGGCAGGGCAGCGTGTTCACGGTGCGGCTGCCGGCGATCGAGGCGCCGGCGGCGCGCCCGGGCGCCGCGCGTTCGGCCGACGGCGCGCAGCGGCGCCGCGTGCTGGTGGTCGAGGACAATGCCGACGCGCGCGAGACGCTGCAGCGGCTGCTCGAGTTCGAGGGGCACAGCGTGCGCGCCGCGCCCGACGGCGCGGCGGCGCTCGACCTGCTGCGCGCCGAGCCGGTGGAGGTGGCCCTGATCGACATCGGCCTGCCCGGCATGGACGGCTACGAGCTGGCGCGGCGCATCCGCTCCGAGATCGACCGCGACCGGCGGCTGGTGCTCGCCGCGGTGACCGGCTACGGGCTGCCCGAGGACCGGCGGCGCAGCGCCGCCGCCGGCTTCGACGCGCACCTGATCAAGCCGCTCGACCTCGACTCGCTCGCCGAGCTCTTCCGGCGCTGAGCCTCAGGGCCCGGTGAAGATGGTGAGGGCCCTGAGCGAGGCGATCTGCAGCATCACGTCGACGAAGTAGTACTGCGCGATGGCGAGCACGAGCAGCGCGCCGAGCACCCAGCGCTTGGCGCCCAGCCAGCGGCGCACCGTGACGGCGTCCGGGCCCTTCAGGCCGCTCATGTACTCGCGCACGCGCGCCACCACGCCGGCGGCGCCGCGCGCGCGCTCGTTCATGCCGCGCGTGATGCGGATCAGGTTGAGGATCACCTTCTCGGCGGCCTCGGGATGCTGCCGCAGGAACGCCTGGAAGTCCTCGCGCGAGATCACCGCGAACTGCGAGTCCTCGAGCGTCATGATCGACGCCGAGCGCGGCCGGTGGTCGAGCATCATCTCGCCGAAGTAGTCGCCGGCGCGCTTGGTGTCGAGGATCACCTCCTTGCCGGCGGCGTTGCGCAGGAAGATCTTCACGCTGCCGGAGAGCACCACGTACATCGAGTCGGCGGGCTCGCCTTCCTTGAACACCAGCTGCCCGGCGGCCAGGCTGCGCTGCCGCACCCGCTCGCCGAGCGCGCGCAGCCCGCTCTCGTCCAGGCTCTGGAAGAGCGAGACCGATTGCAGCAGCGCGGCCGTTCCCTGGCTCATGCAGCCGCAATGGTACGCCTAAGTGACCTGGGGCACCGCCATGCCCCTCTGCACCGCGGGCCGCGCCCCCACCTGGTCGTACCAGCGGCGCACGTTGCGGAAGGCGCCGAGGTCGACCCGGTGCCACTCGTGGCGCGCCACCCAGGGGTAGATGGCGATGTCGGCGATGCTGTAATCGCCGCCGGCGAAAAACTCGTGGTCCTTCAGGCGGCCGTCCATCACGCCGTACAGGCGCTTCGCCTCGTTGCCGTAGCGCTCGCTGCCGTAGGGGATCTCGTCCTTCTTGGCGCGCATGAAGTGGTGCGCCTGGCCGAACATCGGGCCGACGCCGCCCATCTGGAACATGAGCCATTCCAGCACCGGGTAGCGCGCCCCGGCGGGAAAGAACTTGCCGGTCTTCTCCGCGAGGTAGATGAGGATCGCGCCCGATTCCATCATCGCGATCGGCTTGCCGTCGGGCCCGTCGGGGTCGACGATCGACGGGATCTTGCCGTTCGGGTTGATCTTGAGGTACTCGGGGGCGAACTGCTCGGCGTTGGTGCCGATGTTGATCTTGTGCACCCGGTAAGGCAGCGCGCATTCCTCGAGCATGATGGAGACCTTGCGGCCGTTGGGCGTCGTCCAGGTGTACAGTTCGATCATGGTGAAGTGGCTCGTGACGTTGTTTGTGGTGCTGACGATTCTAGCGGTCGTCATGCCGCGCTTCGCCTCCTTCGCGCTCGGCCGGCTGCCCGGCGACCTGCGCATCCCGCTGCGCGGCAGGATCGTCTACATCCCGTTCACCAGCACGGTGCTGCTCTCGCTCGCCGTCTGGGCGCTCGCCAGGCTCTTCTAGAGCGCCTTCTCGATCGCGGCGATGCGCGCCGCGTCGATCGCCTCGGGGATCGTGCCCGGCGCCGCGCGCGCCGCCACCTCGCCCGCGTTCACCGCCGCCGCCGCGGCATAGGCGCGCTCCAGGCGCGAGGTGTCGACCAGCGGCACGTCGCGCGCCGCCACCTCGAGCAGCTCGCGGAAGCGCGCCGGCCGGCGGAACGCGTCGGCGCGCTTCAGCAGCTCGAGCAGCGCCTGCGGCGTGGCGAGGCTGGAGGCGCGCAGCGCGACGCGGTTGCGCGCCGCGAGCAGCGCCAGCTCGCGCACCTCGTTCGGCACGCGCAGCCGCTCGCACAGGGCCTCGACCTCGCTTTCCTTGAGCGGCCAGGCGAGCCGCGCGAAGCGCACCGGCAGGCTGCCGGAGACGCCGACCCGCTCCTTCAGCTCGGGCAGCAGCTTGGCGCGCAGGCCGCAGGCCTCGAGCACCTCGAACATGCGCTCGGGCTCCCGCTCCATCAGCCCGCGCGAGAACTCCTGCCAGACGCGCTCGGGCACGAGATAGTCGGCCTCGCCGCTCTGCACCATGCGCCGCATCAGCGCCAGCGTGTCGGGGTGCACCGAGAAGCCGAGCCGCGCCGCGAAGCGCGCCACGCGCAGGATGCGCACCGGGTCCTCGGCGAAGGCGTCGCTCACGTGGCGCAGCACGCCCTTCTTCAGGTCCTCGCGGCCGCCGAACGGGTCGATGATGCGGCCCTGCTCGTCCTTCGCCATGGCGTTGATCGTCAGGTCGCGCCGGCGCAGGTCGTCTTCCAGCGTCACGTCCGGCGCGGCGTACACGGTGAAGCCCTTGTAGCCGCGGCCGCTCTTCCTTTCCGTCCTCGCCAGCGCGTATTCCTCGTGGCTGTGCGGATGCAGGAACACCGGGAAATCCTTGCCGACCGGCTTGAAGCCGGCGCGCACCATCTCCTCGGGCGTCGCGCCCACCACCACGTAATCGCGGTCCTGCACCGGCAGCCCGAGCAGCTCGTCGCGCACCGCGCCGCCGACGACGTAGGCCTTCACACGTACTGGTCGAACTGGGCGATCGACTCCGTCTCGCGCCCGGTGCGAAAGCGCAGCAGGATGGCGAGCGAGTCCCAGACCACCGTGGCGCCGTCGACCAGGACCGGCACCTTGCCGGCGGGCGAGTGGCGCAGGATCTCCTGCTTCGCCTGCGGCGTGTAGAGCGCGACGCGCTGCTCCTCGAAGGCGAGGCCGAGCACCCTCATCGCGAGCCAGGGCCGGAGCGACCAGGACGAGGAGTTCTTGTTGCCGATGACGAGAAGCATGCGGGGCGCGGAAACTATACTAGCGCGGATGGCTCGCCTGACTGCCTCGGTCGCCGGGCGCTTCGCGCGCGATGCGCTGGCCCTCGGCGAAGGCGAGGTGTGCGCGCGCTTCCAGCGCAGCGTCTATCTGCGGCTGCCCGGCGGCGGGCACGCGTGCGTCGGCGAGCCCTCGCTCGGCTGCGGACCGCTCAACGCGCTGGTCGACGGCTTCTCGCCGCCTGCGCTGGGCACGCGTCTGGCAGTCGAGGTCGCCGCGGTGTGGACGCCGCCTGCGCCGCCGCCGCACGCCGCGCCGGACGCGTCGGCGCTGCAGGCGGTCGCGCGCGGCCGCTCGCCCGCCGAAGGCCTCGGCTGCCTGGTGGCGGGCAGCCACAACGGGCTCTCCGGCCACGCGCAGCCCGCGCTCGAGGCGATCGATCGCTGGCTGGTCGGCAACGCGCTCGCCGAAGAGGCGGCGATGCTGATCGGCCTCGGCCCCGGGCTCACGCCCGCGGGCGACGACTTCCTGGGCGGCGTGATGCTCGCGCTGCACCACGTGCATCGCACCGCGCAGGCGCGCGCGCTGTGGCGCTGGCTGGAGCCGCGCCTCGCGCGCACCAGCGCGATCAGCGGCGCGCACCTCGCCGCGGCGGCCGCGGGCGAAGGCCACGAGGCGATGCACGCCGCGCTCCTGCATCTTTTCCAGCGCGCGCCGGGCTGGCCGGCGACGCTCGACGCGCTCGACGCGATCGGCCACTGCTCGGGCTGGGACGCGCTCGCCGGGATGGCGGCGGTGGCGAGGGCGTCGGCCTAGCGGCGCCGCGCGCGCAGCCGCAGCGCGGGATAGGCCTCGAAAGGATCGACCGGCGGCAGGTAGGAGGGCAGCACCGCCTCGAGCGCCTGCGGCTGGATGCCGAAGGGGAACGGCGCGCGGGTCACGTTCGGCACTTTCATCGAGTCGAGGTTGTCGCGCGACATCAGCTTGCCCGGCAGGTGCTCGAGCAGCCAGGCCTGCAGATAGGCGAGGCGATCGGGCAGGCCGATGATCCAGCGGCTGCGGCCGGTGATGCGGCACACCAGCTCGACCAGCTCGCGCAGCGTGTACTCGCGCGGCCCGGCGAGCTCGTAGCGCCAGCCGTGCGACACCATGTCGTCCAGCGAGGCGGCCATGGCGCGCGCCACGTCGCCCACGTACACCGGCTGGAAGCGCGCCTGCGGGCACGGCAGCGCGATCACGGGCAGGTAGCGCGCCAGCGCGGCGAAGGTGTTGAGGAACCGGTCCTCGGGGCCGAACACCACCGAAGGGCGGAACACCGTGACGTCGAGGTCCTCGGCGGCGAGCACCACCTGCTCGCCGATGCCCTTCGAGCGCAGGTACTGCGAGGGCGCCTGCGGCGAGGCGCCGAGCGAGCTCATGTGCAGCAGCCGGCGCACGCCGGCGGCCCGGCAGGCGCTCACCACCGCCTGCGGCAGCTCGACGTGCGCGCGCGCGAAATCGGGCCCGTAGTCGTTGGGGCCGCGCTCGTTGGCCCGCCCGCGCCGCCCGTGCAGCACGCCGACCAGGTTGATCACCGCCTGCTTGCCGCGCGCGAGGCGCTCGAGCACCCCGGGCGCGTTGACGTCGGCCTGCACCACGTCGACGGTGGGCAGCAGGATGAGCGACTCCTTGACGCGCTCGCGCCGGCGCGTCGGCACGGTGACCTTCACCGAGCGGCGGGCGAGCTCGGCGCAGAGATGGCGGCCGATGAAGCCCGAGCCGCCGACCACCAGGACGTCGTCGATCTTCACTGCCCCCGGATTTTAATCAGGGCAGCTCTTCGTCCAGCGGCGCCGCCGCGGAAAGCGGCTCGATCGTGCCCAGGCGCTTCTTGAGCGAGGTCGCCTCGCCGTCGTTCAGCACCGCGTAGAAGACGGCGTTCGCCATGACCTTCTTGACGTAATCCCGGGTCTCGGGGAAGGGAATGGTCTCGACGTAGATCGCGCCTTCCAGCGGCCGCGTCTCGTCGCGCCAGCGGCGCGCCCGCGACGGGCCGGCGTTGTAGGCCGCGGAGGCGAGCACCGGATGGCCGAGCTGGTCGAGCACCATGCGCAGGTAGCCGGTGCCGATGGTGACGTTGGTCTGCACTTCGGTGACGCTTTTCGGCCGGTAGTCGCGCAGGCCGATCCGGCGCGCCACGTAGCGCGCGGTGCGCGGCATGACCTGCATCAGCCCCGCCGCGCCCGCCTCCGAGCGCGCCTCGCTGATGAAGCGGCTCTCCTGGCGCACCAGGCCGAGCACCCAGGCCTCGTCCAGCCCGTAGGTCTTGGCGTACTCGGCGAATACTTCGCGGAACGGCGACGGGTAGCGCAGCGCGAAGTTGTGCTGGCGCACCGTGCGGTCGGCGGCCTGGATCGCGCGGTCGTACACCTGCGCGCGGCGCGCGAACTCGGCCGCGGCGAGCAGCCGCGCGTCGTTCAGGCCGCGCGTCGCGAACTGCCATTCGCGCACGCCCTCGGTGCGCAGGCCGAGGCGGATCAGCTCGAGCGCGCGCTTCAGCCCCGCGTCCTCGGCCGCCGCGGCGACCTCCTCCTCGGTCGGCACGTGGGCGTCGCGCGGCAGCGCGACGCCGTGGCCCAGCGCCTCGGAGGCGAGCAGGCTGTAGAAATCGGTGTGCCCGGCGATGCGCAGGTAGTACTCGCGCGCCCGCGTCGTTTCCCCTTCCGCGGCGAGGGCGCGGCCGTACCAGTAGGTCCAGGCATGCTCGCGCCGCATGGCGGCCGGCATGGCGTCGATCGCGTCGCGCACGACATCCCAGCGCCCGGCGCGCAGCGCCGCGCGCGCGAGCCAGGCAAGCTGGTTGTCGTCGAGGTCGTCGTCGGCGCGCGCGTACCACTCGAGGGCCTGCGCGTGGTGCTCGCGCGCCGCCTCGTAGGCGATGCGGCCCCAGAGATAGTCGCGCTCGGATTCGGGCAGCCGGCGGCCGATCCGCTCCAGCGCCCTGGCGGCGCTCGCCGGGTCGGCGCGCGCGTGGCGCAGCAGCGCGAGCACGGTCAGCTCGCGCAGCGATTTCTTCTTCAGGCGCTTCGGCAGCCGATCGAGCAGCCGCTTGGGCTGGCGCGCCGCCTCGGCGAGCAGGCGCTCGTCGGGCGACTCGGCGCGCGGCAGGTAGCCGAGCGTGGTTTTCGCCGCGGTGATCTGCCCGGCCTCGAAGAGCATGCGCACGCGGCGCCACACGTCGGCCGACGGGATGCGGTGCTCCTGCGCCAGCCAGTCGGCGAGCTGGTTGCATCCGTCGGGCAGCTCGCGCGGCTCGCGCCACATCGCGCGCATCGCTTCGGCGGCGCTCGCTTCGCCGTGCTCGAGCTTGCGCAGCCAGTCGTAGCAGTCGATCTCGAGGTCGTTCGGCCCGTAGAGCGCCAGCTCGCGCTCGAACTCGTCCCAGGCGCCGCGCTTGCCGAGCACCTTCAGCCATTCGCCGCGCAGCCGCTCGGCGACGTAGGTGCCGCGATAGCGATCGAGGAAGTCGCGCACCTCCGGCGGCGCCGCGTCCTCCAGGCGCAGGGACAGGCCCCAGTAGGCGATCCACGGCGCGAGCAAGTGGCCGTCGAGCTCCTTCGCGTAGCGCTCGAAGCGCAGCGCGTCGCCGGCGGCGTAGGCGTCGTAGGCCTCGAGGAGCGTCTCGTCCGGCGCCGCCGCGGCGGCGCTCGCCGCGACGAGCGCGCTCAGGCATCCGAGCGAGGCGAGGCGCTTAAGCAGCATCGGCTAACATTGCCTCATGGATCCGGTAGAGCTGAAGCGCTGGCGCAAAGCCGAGCGCGAGCGCCTGATCGCCGCGCGCATGGCCGTGCCCGCGGCGGAACGCGAGTCGTGGCGGCTGCGCATGGATCGCATCATCGAGCATTCGTTTCCCGGGCTGGCCCGCTGCCGCCTCGCCTTCTGCTGGCCGATCAAGGGCGAGTACGACGCCCGCCATATTGCCAGAACGCTGCGCGACCGCGGCTCGTTGACCGCCCTGCCGGTGGTGGTCGCGCCAAAAAAGCCGCTCGTGTTTCGCGAATGGCATCCCGGTGTGCAGCTTGTCAATGGCCCGCTCGACATCCCTTATCCCGTCGATTCTCCGGAAATAGTGCCGGATGTCGTCCTTTTGCCGATGAACGGCTGGGACCGGATGGGCTATCGGCTGGGCTACGGGGCCGGCTTCTTCGACCGGACCCTGGCCGCGGCGGAGAAGAAGCCGGTCGTGATCGGCGTCACATACGAGCTGGCGCGCCTCGACACCATCCATCCGCAGGCCTGGGACATCCCGATGGACTACGTCGTGACCGAGCGCGGCCTCTATCGCCGCGACCCGCAGGGCCTCGCCTTCCTCGGCGAGCCGCAGACCGGCGAGCCGAGCCGGCTCGCTTCGCCGGTGTGCTACGCGGACGAAGTGCGGCGCGATTAAGAATTGATTCGGGGTCAGGGTCGTAATTCCTGGGGACGAGCCCGAATTTTCGTTCTCAATTGCGACCCTGACCCCGAATTGCTACCTTAAGAAAAGCCGGTAGGCCGGATTGCGCGTCTCGTCGGCGTACGGGTAGCCGAGCTTGCGCAGGAAGCGCTGGAACTCGCCGAGCTCGGCTTTCGGCACCTGGATGCCGACCAGCACGCGGCCGTAGTCGGCGCCGTGGTTGCGATAGTGGAACAGGCTGATGTTCCAGTCGCTGCGCATGTTGCTCAGGAACTTCATCAGCGCGCCCGGCCGCTCCGGGAACTCGAAGCGGTAGATCAGCTCCGGCGAGCGGCCGTTGACCTGGCTGCGGGGCGGCCTGCCGCCGACCATGTGCCGCGCGTGCCACTTCGCCAGCTCGTTGTCCGAGAGGTCGAGGGTGGTGAAGCCCTTGCTGCGCAGGTTGCGCACGATGCGCGCGGTCTGCGACGGGCCGGCGACCTCGATGCCGACGAAGACGTGCGCGTCGGTCGAGTCGGCGATGCGGTAGTTGAACTCGGTGATGCTCTTCGCGCCGAGCGCCGCGCAGAACGCCTTGAAGCTGCCCGGGCGCTCGGGGATGGTCACCGCGAGCACCGCCTCGCGATGCTCGCCGAGCTCGGCCTCCTCGGCGACGAAGCGCAGCCGCTCGAAGTTGGTGTTGGCGCCGGAGGCGACCGCCACCAGGGTCTTGTTGCGCGCGCCGTGCCTCTCCACCCAGGCCTTGGCGCCCGCCACGGCCAGCGCGCCGGCCGGCTCGAGCACCACGCGCGTGTCCTCGAACACGTCCTTGATCGCGGCGCACATCTCGTCGGTGTCGACCAGCACCATCTCGTCGACCAGTCGCCGGCACAGGCGGAAGGTCTCGCGGCCGACGCGCTTCACCGCGACGCCGTCGGCGAACAGGCCGACCTGCGCCAGCGTGACGCGGCGCTTCGCCTTCAGCGACTGCTTCATCGCGGCGGCGTCGACCGGCTCGACGCCGACGATGCGCGTATGCGGCGTGATCTGCTTGAGGTAGGCGGCGATACCCGAGATCAGGCCGCCGCCGCCGACCGGCACGAACACCGCGTCGATCGGCCCGGGATGCTGGCGCACGATCTCCATGCCGATCGTGCCCTGCCCGGCGATCACGTCCGGGTCGTCGTAGGGGTGCACGAACACCATGCCGCGGCGCCGGCGCAGGCGCAGCGCGTGCCGGTAGGCCTCGTCGTAGGAGTCGCCGTGCAGGACCACCTGCGCGCCGCGCGCCGCCACCGCCTCGACCTTGATGCGCGGCGTGGTGACCGGCATGACGATCAGTGCCCGGCAGCCGAGGCGCTGCGCGGCGAGCGCCACGCCCTGGGCATGGTTGCCGGCGCTCGCGGCGATCACCCCGCGCGCCAGGCGCGCCGGCGGCAGCGCCGCCATCTTGTTGTACGCGCCGCGCAGCTTGAACGAGAATACCGGCTGGAGATCCTCGCGCTTGAGCAGCAGGCGGTTCTTCAGGCGGCGCGACAGCGCGCGCGCCGGCTCGAGCGGCGATTCGATCGCCACGTCATAGACCCGTGCCTTCAGGATCCGCTCCAGGTAGTCGTTCTTCACTCGTTCCTCTGCCTTTGCGCGCCTTGCCTCGAAGGCGGCGGAATTTAGCATGACGTCCACCCGGGTCGGCATCGTCGGCGCGGGACCGGCCGGGCTGCTGCTCTCGCACCTGCTGCACCTGGAGGGCATCGACTCGGTGGTCATCGAGTCGCGCAGCCGCGCGCAGATCGAGGCGACGATCCGCGCCGGCGTGCTCGAGCAGGGCACCGTCGACCTGCTCGAGGCGAGCGGCGTCGGCGAGCGGATGCGCCGCGAAGGCTTCGTGCACAAGGGCATCTACCTGCGCTTCGGCGGGCGCAGCCACCGCATCGACTTTCCCGGCCTCACCGGCGGGCGCACCATCATGGTCTACGCCCAGCACGAGGTGATCAAGGACCTCGTCGCGGCGCGCCTCGCCGCCGGCGGCCGGATCGTGTTCGAGGTGAAGGACGCGGCGGTGTACGACCTGGACAGCGCGCAGCCGAAGATCCGCTACCACCACGACGGCTCGGTCTTCGAGCTCTCCTGCGACTTCATCGCCGGCTGCGACGGCTTCCACGGCATTACCCGCCCGTCGATCCCGTCGCGCGAGCGGCGCGAGCTCAGCCGCGTCTACCCTTTCGGCTGGCTCGGCATCCTGGTCGAGGCGCCCCCCTCGACGGAAGAGCTGATCTACGCGCATCATGAGCGCGGCTTCGCGCTGGTGAGCACGCGCTCGCCGCAGATTCAGCGCCTGTACCTGCAGTGCGACCCGGGCGACGAGCTGCGCAGCTGGCCAGACAGCCGGATCTGGGAGGAGCTGCATGCGCGGCTGGAGAACACGGAGGGCTGGCGGCTGGCGGAAGGACGCATCTTCCAGAAGGGGATCATCGCCATGCGCAGCATGGTCGTCGAACCGATGAGCTACGGGCGGCTCTTCCTCGCCGGGGACGCCGCGCACATCGTGCCGCCCACCGGCGCGAAGGGCCTGAACCTCGCCGCGGCCGACGTCAGCCTGCTCGCCCGGGCGCTCGCCTCGTACTACCGCCGGGGCGACGAATCGCCGCTCGCGCAGTACTCCGCCCGGGCGCTGCGGCGGGTGTGGCGCGCCGAGCACTTTTCCTGGTGGATGACCTCGCTGCTGCACCGCTTCCACGACGAGTCGGCGTTCCAGCACCGCCTGCAGCTCGCCGAGCTCGACTACGTCGTCTCCTCGCGCGCCAAGGCGACCACGCTCGCCGAGAACTACGTCGGCCTGCCCCTCGAATGAGCATCGACACCTACGAAATCCTCGCGCGCCTGCTCGCCGCGCTCGCCGCCGGGGCGCTGATCGGCTACGAGCGCTCCTACCACGGCCGGCCGGCCGGTTTCCGCACGCACGCGCTGGTGTGCACGGCCTCCGCGCTGCTCATGCTGGTCACGGTGTACGAGGCGCACTGGGTGCCGGCGATCACCAAGGTGCAGCTCGACCCGACGCGCATGGCGCAGGGCATCATGACCGGCATCGGCTTCCTCGGCGCCGGGGTGATCGTCAAGGAGGGGCTCTCGGTGCGCGGCCTCACCACCGCGGCGTCGATCTGGATCACCGCGGCGATCGGCATCCTCGCCGGCATCGGCTTCTACTACCCGCTGGTCGCCTCGGTGATCCTGACGCTCGGCGTGCTGTCGCTGTTCCGCTGGATCGAGTCGAAGATGCCGACCGAGTCCTACTTCCACTTCTCCGTGCGCTTCGCGCGCGACGCCGCGCTGCCGGAGCCCAAGCTGCGCGAGCTGGTCGAATCGCACGGCTTCAGCATCGCCAACTTCACCTACCGCCTCGAGGAAGCCCGCGTCCTGCGCCACACCATGGTCATCCGCACCACCGACCGCGCCGGCGCCAGCCAGCTCGCGGTGACGCTCGAGAAGAACCCGGCGGTCATCGAATTCCACATCGCGCCGACCGGCGATTGAATTCGGGGTCAGGGTCGTAATTCCTGGGGACGGAGCCCGAATTTTCTCTTTTGGGGCTCCGTCCCCGAATTTTGTTTTTGAATTACGACCCTGACCCCCGAATTCAGCCGAACCTGCCGGTGATGTAGTCCTCGGTCTGCTTGGACTTCGGCTTGATGAAGAGCGAATCGGTGTCGCCGAACTCGATCAGCTCGCCGAGGTACATATAAGCGGTGAAGTCGGAGACGCGCGCCGCTTGCTGCATGTTGTGCGTCACCATGACCACGGTGTAGTCGCTCTTCAGCTCGCAGATCAGCTCCTCGATGCGCGTCGTGGAGATCGGGTCGAGCGCCGAGCAGGGCTCGTCGAGCAGCAGCACCTCCGGCTCGATCGCGATGCAGCGCGCGATGCACAGGCGCTGCTGCTGGCCGCCCGAGAGGCTGTTGCCGCTCGCGTGCAGCTTGTCGCGCACTTCCGGCCAGAGCGCGGCGCGCGTGAGCGCCCATTCCACGCGCTCGTCCATGGCGCGGCGCGAGAGCTTCTCGTACAGGCGCACGCCGAAGGCGACGTTGTCGTAGATGGACATGGGAAAGGGCGTGGGCTTCTGGAACACCATGCCGACGCGGGCACGCACGAGCGGCAGGTCGCGCTTCACGGCGAGCAGGTTCTCGCCGTCGAGCAGCACCTCGCCCTCGGCGCGCTGGTCGGGATAGAGCGAGTACATGCGGTTCAGCGTGCGCAGCAGCGTCGACTTGCCGCAGCCCGAGGGGCCGATGAACGCGGTGACGCGGTTCGCCGGGATGTCGAGCGTGATGCCCTTCAGCGCCTGGTAGTCGCCATAGAAGAAGTCGAGCCCGCGGATGCGCAGTTTCGCCGGCAGGGCGGCCGGGTCGAGGGCCGGCGCGCGGGCCGCGGGCGGGACGGGGCGAAACGGCGTGCGGCGCGCCGGGTTCGTTGCTTCCATGCGCTAGTCCTTTCTCCTGAAGAGCAGCCGGGCGAGGATGTTCAGGCCGAGCACGGCGAGCGTGACGAGGGCCGCGCCACCCCACGCCAGGCGGTGCCAGTCCGGGTACGGGCTCATCGCGAACTGGAAGATCACCGTGGGCAGGTTGGCCATCGGCCGGTTCAGGTCGAGAGACCAGAACTGGTTGTTGAGCGCGGTGAAGAGCAGCGGCGCGGTCTCGCCGCTAATCCGCGCCACCGCGAGCAGCACGCCGGTGACGATGCCGATGCGCGCGGCGCGGTAGCTCACCATGACGATCATCTTCCAGGTTGGGCAGCCGAGCGCCACGGCGGCTTCGCGCAGGCTGTTCGGCACCAGCCTCAGCATGTCGTCGGTGGTGCGCACCACGACCGGCACGAGGATCAGGGCGAGCGCGAAGGCGCCGGCCCAGCCGGAGAAATGGCGCACGCGTGCCACGTACACCGTGTAGACGAATACGCCGATCACGATGGACGGCGCGGAAAGCAGGACGTCGTTCAGGAACCGGGTGGCCGACGCGAGTCGGCTCCGGCGCCCGTACTCCGCGAGAAAGGTGCCGGCGAGGATGCCGACCGGCGTGCCGAGGGCCGCGGCGACCGCCGTCATCAGCGCGCTCCCCGCGATGGCGTTCGCGAGCCCGCCGGCGTCGCCCGGCGGCGGCGTGCTGAGCAGATAGAAGCTCGCGTCCAGCAGCGCCGCGCCGCCCTCGCGGAGGAGCGTGCCGAGGATCCAGGCGAGCCAGAAGAGGCCGAAGCCGAGTGCGAGGCCCGAGACGCCGAGCATCAGCGCGTTGATGCGCTTGCGCGCCACATACCGCGGGTTCACCGCCGCCCCCCCTCGCGGCGCGCGAGGCGCGCGAGCATGAGCTTCGAGGCAGCGAGCACCGCCGTGGTGACGAGGAAAAGGAGAAGGCCCAGCTCGACGAGCGCGGCGAAGTACAGCTCGCCGACCGCCTCGGTGAACTCGTTGGCGAGCGCCGAGGCGATGCTGTTGCCCGGCGCCATCAGCGACGCGGCGAGCCGGTGCGCGTTGCCGATGACGAAGGTCACCGCCATGGTCTCGCCGAGCGCGCGTCCCAGCCCCAGCATGATGCCGCCGATCACGCCCACGCGGGCGTAGGGCAACACCACCTGCCAGACGACCTCCCAGGTCGTCGCGCCGAGCCCGTACGCCGACTCCTTGACGAGCGGCGGCACCAGCTCGAACACGTCGCGCATCACCGCGGCAATGAACGGGATCACCATGATCGAGAGGACGAGCCCCGCGCTCAGCAGGCCGATGCCGAGCGGCGGGCCGGCGAACAGCGCCCCGGCGAAAGGCACCCTGCCCAGGACGTCGATCAGCGCCGGCTGGACGTGCGCCTGGAAAAGCGGCACGAAGACGAACAGCCCCCACATGCCGTAGATGATCGAGGGAATCGCCGCGAGCAGCTCGATCGCCGTGCCGAGCGGGCGCTTCAGCCACGCCGGCGCGAGCTCGGTGAGGAAGAGCGCGATGCCGAAGCTCACCGGGATGCCGATCAGCATGGCGATCAGCGACGTGACGAGCGTGCCGTACACGGGCACCACCGCGCCGAACGCCTCGTGCACCGGATCCCACTCGGCGCTCGCGAGGAAGCCGACGCCGTACTTCTCCAGGCTCGGCCGGCTGCCGAGCGCGAGCGCGACGAGGAGCGCCGCGAGCAGGCTGAACACGAGGAGCGCGAAAAGCCGCGTCAGCCCCTCGAACGCCGTGTCGAGCCAGGGCGGGTGGCGCAGCCGCCGGGGTTCAGTCCGCCCCGAAGACCGGCCTGCCGGCGCCATCCCTGATCTGGCTCTTCCAGTTGGCCTGGATGAGGCTCACCACCCTGTCGGGCATCGGCACATAGTCGAGCCGCTCGGCCATGCCGTCGCCCTTCGCATAGGCCCAGCTGAAGAACGCGAGCACGGCCTTGGCGATCTCGGGCCTGTCCTGCGTCCGGTGCACGAGGATGAACGTGGCGCCGGCGATCGGCCACGCGTGCTCTCCCGGCGCGTCGGTGAGGACGAGGTACATCCCGGGCGCCCGGTCCCAGGCGGCGCCCGCGGCGGCGGCCTGGAAGCTCTGCGCGCTCGGCGCAACGAACCGGCCTGCGCGGTTGCGCACCAGGGCGTAGCTCATGCGGCTCTGCTTGACGTACGCGTACTCGACGTAGCCGATCGCGCCGGCGATGCGCTGCACGTACGAGGCGACGCCCTCGTTGCCCTTGCCGCCGACGCCGGTCGGCCAGTCGACCGCGGTGCCTTCGCCGACCTTCGCCTTCCATTCCGCGCTCACCTTCGACAGGTAGTTCGTCCAGAGGAACGTCGTTCCCGACCCGTCGGCGCGGTGCACGACGCTGATCGCGAGGTCGGGCAGCGCGAGCCCGGGATTGAGGGCGGCGAGCGCGGGATCGCTCCAGCGGCGAATCCGGCCGAGATAGATGTCGGCGAGCGCTTCGCCGGTGAGCCTGATCTGCCCCGGCGCGATGCCCTTCAGGTTGACCACCGGCACGTCGCCGCCGATCACGGTCGGGAACTGGACGAGCCCGCGCTTCGCCAGCTCCTCGGGCCTGAGCGGCATGTCCGTGGCGCCGAAGTCCACGGTCCGCGCGCTGATCTGCTTGATGCCGCCGCCCGAGCCGATCGACTGGTAGTTGACGCCCACGCCCGTTTCCCTGCGGTAGGCCTCGGCCCACTTCGCGTACAGGGGATAGGGAAAGGTCGCGCCCGCGCCGGTGATGTCCGCCGCGACGGCCGGGGCGGTGGCCGCGGCGGCGAGCGCCGCGGCGGCAAGGAGGTTCTTGATCATGGCGCACGAGCCTAGCGACGATTTGTTGCCGTTGCGTGACCGCGACGGTCACGCAACGGTAACGCGGCGCCGGTAGCCTCGCGCCGGTCGGCGCTTTGTCATAATGGCTGGGGAAACCGGGTGAGCGAGCACCTTTCGAAGCAGTTCGACGCCGAGCTCGAGTCCATCCGCTCGCGGGTGCTGGAAATGGGCGGCCTGGTCGAGTCGCAGGTGCGCCGCGCGCTGCAAGGGCTCGCGAGCGGCGAGCGCGCGCTGCTCGAGGACGTGATCGCCACCGACCGCCGCGTGAACGCGCTGGAAATCGAGCTCGACGGCGCGTGCAGCCACGTCATCGTCAAGCGCCAGCCCGCGGCGAGCGACCTGCGCCTGCTGTTCGGCATCAGCAAGACCGTCACGGATCTCGAGCGCATCGGCGACGAGGCGCAGAAGATCGCGCGCATGGCGAAGAGCATCCACGAGCGCGACGGCGGCGCGCGCACGGTCGCCGTCGACGTGCGCCACGCGGCCGAGGTGGCGCTCGCCATGCTGCGCGAGGCGCTCGACGCGTTCGCCCGGCTCGATGTCGGCGCGGCGCAGCAGGTGATCCAGCGCGACGCCGCGATCGACAGCGAGTTCCGCTCGCTGCTGCGCCAGCTCGTCACCTACATGATGGAGGACCCGCGCACCATCACCACCGCGCTCGAGATCGTCTGGGTCGCGAAGGCGATCGAGCGCATGGGCGACCATGCGAAGAACATGGCGGAATACGTGATCTACATCGTCCGGGGCACGGACGTGCGCCATAGCGCGCCGGCGGCGCCGTGAGCGCGCGGCGATGAGCGCGGAGATCCTGGTCGTCGAGGACGAGCCGCAGATCCAGGAGCTGGTCGCGGTCAACCTCGAGCACGCCGGCCATCGTGTGCGCCGCGCCGCGAGCGCCGAGGAAGCGGAGGCGGCGATCCGCGCCGCGCTGCCCGACGTGCTGGTGCTCGACTGGATGCTGCCCGGCGAATCCGGCCTCGCCTTCGCCAAGCGGCTGCGCCGCGACTCGCGCACCCGCGAGCTGCCGATCGTCATGCTCACCGCCCGCGCCATGGAGGACGACAAGATCTCCGGCCTCGAGGCGGGCGCCGACGACTACCTCACCAAGCCGTTCTCGCCGCGCGAGCTGAACGCGCGCATCAAGGCGCTGCTGCGCCGCCGGGCGCCGCAGCGCTCCGGCGAGGCGGTGGAAGTGGCCGGCCTGCGCCTCGACCCGGCGAGCCGGCGCGTCACGGCGCACGGCGCGTGCGTGGCGCTCTCGCCCTCCGAGTTCAAGCTGCTGCACTTCCTGCTCACCCATCCCGGGCGGGTGTACTCGCGCGCACAGCTGCTCGACCAGGTGTGGGGCGATCACGTGTACATCGAGGAGCGCACCGTCGACGTGCACATCCGGCGCCTGCGCAAGGCGCTCGCGCCGAGCGGCCACGACCGCCTGATCGACACGGTGCGCGGCGCGGGCTACGCATTGCGCAGCGGGTGAATTCCCTCTGGACGTGGCTCTGGGCCGCCGCGGCGGTCGTGCTCGCGGTGCTGCTCGCGCGCCACGTGCGTCACCTGCGGCGGCTGCGGCGCTGGCTCGCGCGCCCGGAGCCCGACAAGGTGCCGGAAGGCAGCGGCGCCTGGAACGAGACGCTGACGGCGCTGCACCGCTACGCGCGCGCGGCGAGCGCGCGCGAAAAGGAGCTGGCGGCGGCGCTCGCGAGCTTCCGCCGCGCCGCGCAGGCGATGCCCGACGGGGTCGTGCTCCTCGATCGCCACGGCGGCGTCGAATGGTGCAACGACAACGCCGCGGCGCTGCTCGGGCTCGATGCGCGCGGCGACGCGGGCCGGCCGATCGCCAACCTGGTGCGCGACCCCGCCTTCGTCGAGGCCCTCGCCGCCGCGCACGCGCCGGCGCCGCGCAGCGTGCGCCTGTCGACCGGCTCGGCCGTGCTGGCCCTGCGCCTTATCCCGTACGGCGAGTCGCAGACGCTGCTGCTCGTGCGCGACGTCACGCAGGCCGAGCGCGTCGAGACGATGCGGCGGGATTTCGTCGCCAACGTCTCCCACGAGCTGCGCACGCCGCTCACGGTGCTCGCCGGATTCCTCGAGACGGTGCGCGAGCTGAAGCTCGACCCCCGGCGCACGCGCGATTACCTCGGCATGATGGCCGAGCAGGCGGCGCGCATGCAGCGCATCATCGACGACCTGCTGTCGCTGTCGATGCTCGAGTCGGCGCCGCCACCGCCGCTCGAGCGGGTGCGCGTCGCGCCGCTCCTCGAGCGCCTGCGCGGCGACGCGCTCGCGCTCTCCGGCGGCCGGCACGAGATCGCGCTCGACGCCCGGCCCTCGGTCGACCTGCTTGGCGCCGAGGCGGAGCTCGCCAGCGCCTTCGGCAACCTGGTGAGCAACGCGGTGCGCTACACCCCGGCCGGCGGCGCGGTGAAGATCGTCTGGCGCGACGGCTCGGAGGGCGCGTGCCTGTCGGTGGAAGACACCGGTCCCGGCATCGCGCCCGAGCACCTGCCGCGGCTCACCGAGCGCTTTTACCGGGTCGACCGCAGCCGCTCGCGCGAGACCGGCGGCACCGGCCTCGGCCTCGCCATCGTCAAGCACGCTCTGGCACGCCACCAGGCGGCGCTCGAGATGGAAAGCACGCTCGGCAGGGGCAGCCGCTTCACCGCTCGCTTTCCGCCGCAGCGCACCGCTCCGGCACCGCTGGAAGCGAGACGCGAGCTTTGAAAGCGAAATTCGGGGACGGAGCCCAGAAAAGAAAATTCGGGCTCCGTCCCCGGGGATTTACATCACCCTGACCCCGAATTCAGGCGGCCTGCAGCTTCGCCACAGCGAGCGCGAGCAGCTTCAGGCCATGCTCCTTGAAGTTCACCTGCACCCGCACGTCGGCGCCCTGGCCTTCCAGGTCGACGATGACGCCGGGGCCGAACTTGGCGTGCACGACGTTCTGGCCGATGCGGAAGCCGCCCACCTCGCGGCTGCGGCCCGCCGCGTTCATCGGCGTCGAGCGCGTCTGGCGCGAGAAATCGGGGGCGAACGCCTTCTGCCGCGAGAAGCGCGGCGTGAGCCACTTCAGGAGCTGCTGCGGGATCTCTTCCAGGAAGCGCGACGGCACGTTGTAGCGCGTCTGTCCGTGCAGCATGCGCGTCTGCGCATGCGAGAGATAGAGCCGCTTGCGCGCCCGCGTGATCGCGACGTAGGCGAGGCGCCGCTCCTCCTCCAGCCCCTCGCGCTCCAGCACGCTCTGCTCGTGCGGGAACAGCCCTTCCTCGAGGCCGGAAAGGAACACCACGTCGAACTCCAGGCCCTTCGCCGAGTGCACCGTCATGAGCTGCAGCGCGTCCTGGCCCTCGCCCGCCTGGTGCTCGCCCGCCTCGAGCGCGGCATGGGTAAGAAACGCGGTCAGCGGGTCGGCGGCCTCGCCCGACTCGATCTCGCGCTCCTCCTCGGTGAACGCGGCCGCGGCGTTCACCAGCTCCTCGAGGTTGGCGATGCGCTCGGCGCCCTCGCGCTCGCCCTTGTAGTGCTCGATCAGGCCGCTCTTCGCCACCACCACCGCGACCAGCTCCTTGAGCGGCAGGCCCTGCGTCTCGGCGCGCAGGGTCTCGATCAGGTTGGTGAATGCGGTGACCTTGCCCTCGGCGGCGGCGAAGAGCGACGTGCCCTTGCGGCGCGCCGCGTCCTGGAGCTGCTCGAGCGTGCGCGCGCCGATGCCGCGCGGCGGAAAGTTGACCACGCGCAGGAACGCGTTGTCGTCGTCGGGCAGCGCCACCAGGCGCAGGTAGGCGAGCGCGTGCTTGATCTCGGCGCGCTCGAAGAAGCGCAGCCCGCCGTACACGCGGTAGGAGACGCCGCGCGAGAACAGCGCATGCTCCAGCACCCGCGACTGCGCGTTCGAGCGGTAGAGCACCGCCATCTGCGCGAGCGGCGTGCCCTCGCGCGCGAGCGCCTGCACCTCGTCGACCAGCCAGCGCGCCTCGTCGCCGTCCGACTCGCCCTCGAAGACCCGGATCGGCTCGCCGGGGCCGGCCGCGGTCCACAGGTTCTTGCCCAGCCGGTTGCGGTTGTTGGCGATCAGCGCGTTGGCGGCGTCGAGGATGTTGCCGTGCGAGCGGTAGTTCTGCTCCAGGCGCACCACGTGCTGCACGCGGAACTCGCGCTGGAAGTCGGCCATGTTGCCGACGTTGGCGCCGCGGAACGTGTAGATCGACTGGTCGTCGTCGCCGACGCAGAAGAAGCAGTTGCCGCCGGAGAAGAGCTTCAGCCACCGGTACTGCAGCCGGTTGGTGTCCTGAAACTCGTCGACCAGGATGTGGCGGAAGCGCCGCGCGTAATGCTCGCGCAGGATCTCGTTCCTCCTGAGCAGCTCGTAGCTGCGCAGCAGGAGCTCCGGGAAGTCCACCACGCCCTCGCGCCGGCACTGCTCGTCGTAGGCGGCGTAGAACTCGGCCATGCGCCGGCTGTTCTCGTCCCGCACCTCGACTTCCGAGGCGCGGATCCCCTCTTCCTTGTTGCCGTTGATGAACCAGGCGAGCTCGCGCGGCGCGAAGCGCTCCTCGTCCAGGTTCAGGCTCTTCGCCAGGCGCTTCACCAGCGCGAGCTGGTCCTGCGAGTCGAGGATCTGGAACGCCTGCGGCAGTCCCGCCTCGCGGTAGTGCGCGCGCAGCATGCGGTTGGCCAGGCCGTGGAAAGTGCCCATCCACATGCCGCGCGGGTTGAGCGGCAGCATGGCGCTGACCCGCGTCAGCATCTCGCGCGCCGCCTTGTTGGTGAAGGTCACCGCCAGCACGCCCGCCGGCGCGACGCGCCCGCCCTTGATCAGCCAGGCGATGCGCGTGGTCAGCACGCGCGTCTTGCCGCTCCCCGCTCCGGCGAGGATCAGCGCATGCTCATCGGGCAGGGTGACTGCGGCGAGCTGCTCGGGATTGAGGTGTTCGAGGTGCAGCGACAAAGCACCGGCATTATAGGTTGCTAGCGCTCGACCTGGCCCTCCCGCCAGCGGCTGTCGGCGAGCACGACCGAGGTCTCGATCTGCCGCTCGGGGATGGTCCAGTAGCGGCGCAGGAGCCGGTCCTTGTCCTGCGGCGACACGACGCGGAAGCCGTTGCGCACGTAGAAGTCGATCGCCCACGTCGCGGCGGCCCAGGTGCCGATCAGCACCGGCTTGTCGGTCAGGCCCGCGACGTGGCGCAGCAGCGCGCGGCCGATGCCGCGGCGCTGCTCGTCCGGTCGCACGTAGGCGTGGCGCACCAGCGCCACCTCGCCCCGGTCCTGCATGCCCATGACGCCGGCCAGCGCGCCGTCTTTTTCGTAGACGTGGAACACCACGCCGGCGGCGATCTCGCGCTCGAGCTCCTCGCGCGGCATGTAGGGCTCGTGCCAGCGGTCGGCCGGGATGACGCCGCGGTAGGCCTGCGCGGCGGCGTTGATCAGCGCGTCGATCGCCGGCAGGTCGGCGGGGCCGGCGCGGCGGATGCGCGCGCTCACAGGAGCGGATCGATCGGCAGCCACGAGTAGAAGCGCACCTTGACGCGCTTGGCGAGCGGGACGTGCCGGTCGGGGTCGTCGCGCGCGGCGTTCCAGCTGTTGCCGGGCGCCATGTCGAGCTCGATGGCGCGCTCCACCGCGCGCGCCAGGGCCTCGTCGCGGATCACCACGCCGACCTCGGTGTTCAGGTTCTGCGAGCGCGGGTCGAAGTTGAAGGTGCCGATGTACACGGTGCGCGAGTCGACCACCAGCGTCTTGGCGTGCAGCGAGAACACCGGCGCCTTGCGCCCCGGGACGCCGGCGCGCTGCATCAGCCGGCGCTGCTCCGCGGGCGCGGGACGGTACTCGTAGATCTGCAGCCCGAGCGCGAGCAGCTCGTCGCGCGCGGCGCGATAGCCGCTGAACGCGGGCAGGTTGTCGGTCGAAGCGAGCGAGTTGGTGCTGATGCGCACCTTGACCCCGCGCGCGGTCAGGGCGCGCAGCAGCGTCTTCGCCTCGTCCGAGACGACCAGGTAGGGAGACTGGATCACCAGGTGGCTCCGCGCTTCGGCGGCCAGCGCGGCGAGCGCGGCGCTGCTGCGCCCGCCGCCGCCCAGGCCGCTTTCGCCCGCGTTCTTGCCCGGGCGGTCGCTGATGAAGCGCGCGTCGGTCCAGCGCACGCGCCGCGCGATGTCGGGGAACGCCTGCGGCACGGCGGCGATCGCGGCGCGCACCTCGGGGGCGAAGTTCTCCGGCGCGCGCGCGTAGTCGTGCAGCTCGCGGTAGACGCGCGCGGCCCCGGCGGCGTCGATCGTGGCTTCGCCGGCGAAAAGCTTCTCCACCGGCACCGCCAGCTCGCTCGCCCAGAACGCGGCGAAGCTCGACCGCATGTCGCGCACCGCCGCGCCGAGCAGCAGCACGTCGCGGTCGCGGAAGTTGTAGTCGTGGTTGTAGTCGAAGTACTCCGCGGCCATGTTGCGCCCGCCGGTGATCGCCACCGCGCCGTCGACGATCAGCGTTTTGTCGTGCATGCGCTGGTTGACGCCGCGGAAGTCGGTCAGCGCGTTGAGCGCGCGCCGGTACAGCGGCACGCCGACCGAGGTGTTCGGGTTGTAGATGCGGATCTCGATGCCCGGATGGCGCGCCAGCGCGGCGAGCGCGCGGTCCGGCGCGTCGATGAGCAGGTCGTCGACCAGCACCCGCACGCGCACGCCGCGCTCGGCGGCGCGCAGCAGCGCCTCGGCGGCGAGGATGCCGATGTTGTCGGTGCTCCAGATGAAGTACTGCACCTCGATCGACTCGCGCGCGTGGTCGGCGAGCCAGGCGCGCGCGAGCAGCGCCTCCTCGCCGGTGTCGAGCACGTAGGCGCCGGTCTTGCCGGGATGCGCCGCGATCTGCGCGGCGACCCGGGCCATCGATGCGTCGCCGGCGGCGCGCGCCGCCGGCAGGCAGGCGGCCAGGAAGAGGAGCGCGGCGAGGAGCGCCGCGCGCGGCACTAGCGGGCGATCCTCGGCTCGGCGACGCCGTACTTGCCGCGCAGCGCGTCGGCGACGGTGCTCGCCTCGGCGCGCGAGGCGAAATGGCGGATGCGCACCAGGTAGACGGTCTGCGCCTTGCCGCGGATCGGCGTCATCACCGCCGGGTAGCCGGCCTTGCGCACCGCCTCGCGCACGCCGATCGCGACGCTGCGGCTGTCGAAGCGGCCGAGCTCGAGCGTGACCCGGCCGCCGGTGCGCGCGATGCCGGCGCCGCGCTGCAAGTCGACCATCGCCGCCCAGGTCTCGAGCTGCGGCTGGTCGACCGTGCCCACGGGCTGCGCCTTGCCGTCGACGCGCCGGTAGAACTGCAGCGGCTGGTCGAGCCGCACCGGCGGCTCGCCCGGGGCGCTCACCTCGACCGCGCCCTCGATCAGGCAGACGATCTCGTTGCCGGCCGCGGCCTTGCCCCAGACGTCGGTGCCGCGGATGCCGGTGGTGACCTGCGAAGCCTTGATGCTCACGTCGCGCTTGCGGTTCCGGCCCGCGACGTCGGTGGTGAAGCGGAACGCGCCCTCGAGCACCTCGAAGACGCCCTTGAAGAGCTGCTGCGTGGCGCTCAGCTCGACGAAGCGCAGCTGGCCGTTGGCGCCGAGCTTGACCACGCTGCCCTCGGAGAGGCGGAAGTGCGCGCGCGACTCGCCGCCGGTGAGCACCAGGTCGCCCGCCTTGAGCTCCATGCCGGGAAGGAGCGGGCTGCGCACGCCCTCGCGTTCCAGCCACGCCGGCATCTGCACGCCCTCGACGGTCGCGGCGACCTGCGCCGCGGCGACGTGCGAGAGCGCGGCAAGCGCGCACGCGAGCAGCAACCGCAGCAGTTTCATCGAGCCTCCCGCCCTATAATTCGGCGCTTTCGTCCCACCGCGAAATGCAAGACGCCTACGATCCCCGCACGGTAGAGCGAGACGCCCAAGCCTTCTGGGAAAGCCGCCGCTCGTTCCACGTCGGCGAAGATGCGGCCAAGCCGAAGTTCTATTGCCTCTCCATGTTCCCCTACCCCTCGGGGAAGCTGCACATGGGGCACGTCAGGAACTATACCATCGGCGACGTCCTGACCCGCTACTACCGGATGCGGGGATACAACGTGCTGCAGCCGATGGGCTGGGACGCGTTCGGCCTGCCGGCCGAGAACGCGGCGATGGCCAACAAGGTGCCGCCGGCGCGCTGGACCTACGACAACATCGCCTACATGAAGGGGCAGCTGAAGAGCCTCGGCTTCGCCCTCGACTGGGAGCGCGAGCTCGCCACCTGCCGCCCCGATTACTACCGCTGGAACCAGTGGCTGTTCACGCGGCTCTTCAGGAAAGGGCTCGCGTACAAGAAGACCGGCATCGTCAACTGGGACCCGGTCGACCAGACGGTGCTTGCCAACGAGCAGGTGATCGAGGGCCGCGGCTGGCGCACCGGCGCGCCGGTGGAGAAGCGCGAGATCCCGATGTACTTCCTGCGCATCACCGCGTACGCCGAGGAGCTGCTCGCGGCGCTCGACGAGCTGCCCGGCTGGCCGGAGCAGGTGAAGCTGATGCAGAAGAACTGGATCGGGCGCTCGGAAGGCGTGCGCATCGGCTTCCCGTACGAGCTGAACGGCGAAAAGCACACCCTGTGGGTGTTCACCACGCGCGCCGACACGCTGATGGGCGCGACCTTCATGGCGGTCGCCGCCGAGCACCCGATCGCCGCTTTCGCCGCGGAAAAGAACGCCGAAGTGCGCGCTTTCGTCGAGGAGTGCAAGCGCGGCGCGGTGATGGAGGCCGAGCTGGCGCAGATCGAGAAGAAGGGTGTCGCGACCGGCCTTTTCGTCTCGCATCCGCTCAGCGGCGAGAAGATCCCGGTGTGGGTCGGCAACTACGTGCTGATGGGCTACGGCGAAGGCGCGGTGATGGGCGTGCCGGCGCACGACGAGCGCGATTTCGCGTTCGCGCTGAAGTACGGCCTGCCGATCCGGCAGGTGATCTCGGTGCACGGCCAGCCCTTCGACGAGCGGCGCTGGCAGCCGTGGTACGAGGACAAGGACAACGGCATCTGCGTCAACTCGGGCAAGTACGACGGCCTGACCTACAAGGCGGCGGTCGACGCCATCGCCGCCGATCTCGCGGCGAAGGGGCTGGGCGAGAAGCAGGTGCAGTGGCGGCTGCGCGACTGGGGCATCTCGCGCCAGCGCTACTGGGGCTGCCCGATCCCCATCGTGCACTGCCCGCAGTGCGGCGACGTGCCGGTCCCCGACGGCGAGCTGCCGGTCCGGCTGCCCGAGCACCTGGTGCCCGACGGCACCGGCAACCCGCTCGCCCGCATGTCCGAGTTCTACGAGACGCGCTGCCCGCAGTGCGGCGCGGCGGCGCGGCGCGAGACCGACACCATGGACACGTTCGTCGACTCGTCGTGGTATTTCGCGCGCTTCTGCTGCCCCGACCAGGACCAGGCGATGGTGGACGAGCGCGCGCGCTACTGGATGCCGGTCGACCAGTACATCGGCGGCATCGAGCACGCGATCCTGCACCTGCTTTATTCGCGCTTCTTCCAGCGCGTGATGCGCGACGAGGGGCTGATGCCCGGCATCGCCGAGCCCTTCACCAACCTGCTCACCCAGGGCATGGTGCTCGCCGAGTCGTACTACCGCGACGTGAACGGCCGGCGCGAGTGGATCCACCCCTCGGAAGTCGAGGTGAAGCGCGACGAGCGCGGCGCGATCGTCGAGGCGAGGACGCGCGACGGGCAGCCGGTGCAGTACGGCGGCATCGGCACCATGTCCAAGTCGAAGAACAACGGCGTCGACCCGCAGGCGCTGATCGACAAGTACGGCGCCGACACGGCGCGCTTCTACACCATCTTCGCCTCGCCGCCGACCAACACGCTGGAGTGGAGCGACGACAGCGTCGAGGGCTCGTTCCGCTTCCTGAAGCGCGTCTGGGCCTACGCCTGCAAGCAGGCCGGCGCGCCGAAGAAGGCGCCGGCCGACGCAGCGCTGCGCCGCGAGGTGCACCAGCACCTGCGCCAGGCGAACTACGACATGCAGCGCCACCAGTTCAACACCGTGGCCTCCGCGTGCATGAAGATTCTCAACGCGCTCGAGCGCGCCGAGCCCGGCGGCGAGAGCGCGCGCGAGGGGATGTCGATCCTGCTGCGCCTGCTCTCGCCGATCGCGCCGCACCTGAGCCACCGCCTGTGGATCGAGCTCGGCTTCGGCGAGGACATCATGCGCGCCCCCTGGCCCGAGCCCGACGCGGCCGCGCTCGAGCAGGACGAGGTCGAGCTGGTGGTGCAGGTGAACGGCAAGCTGCGCGGCTCGATCCGCGTGCCGAAGAAAGCCGACAAGTCGGCGATCGAGAGCCTCGCCATGGCCAACCCGAACGTGCAGCGCTTCGTCGCCGGCCAGCGCGTCAGGAAAGTCGTGGTGGTGCCCGGGCGGCTGGTCAACCTCGTGGTCTGAGGGGGCGGAGCAATTTTTTTCGCGAGACTCCTCACCGCGTTCCTGCTGGCGCTCGCGCTGCTCGCCGGGTGCGGCTTCCACCTGCGCGGCACGCAGGACGTGCCGTTCCACACGCTTTACATCCCCGGCGCGACCGGCGGCATCGCGCTCGACCTGAAGCGCCACATCGAGGCGGGCACCGACGCCACGGTGGTCGACGACGCCAAGGCGGCCGACGCGATCCTCGAGCTTTCCAACGAGCGGCGCGAGAAGATCATCCTGTCGCTCTCGGGCACCGGCCGGGTGCGCGAGTTCCGGCTGCGCTACGCGGTCGACTTCCGCGTGCACGACGGCAAGGGCAACGTGTACGTGCCGCAGAGCACCGTGGAGCTCTCGCGCGACGTCACCTTCAACGACGCCGAGATTCTCGCCAAGGAGGCCGAGGAGCAGCTCCTGTTCCGCGACATGCAGGCCGACATGGTGCAGCAGCTGTTGCGGCGCCTCGCCGCGGCGGGCAAGCCCCGCCCCTCCTGAGCGATGCAGATCCGCCCGAGCGAGCTGCAGGCGCACCTCGCCAGGACGCTCGCGCCGGCCTACGCGATCCACGGCGACGAGCCGCTGCTCGCCCTCGAGGCCGCCGACGCGGTGCGCGCCGCGGCGCGCCGCGCCGGCTTCACCGAGCGCGTGGTGCTCGAGCCGGGACGGCACTTCGACTGGAGCGAGCTCGGCCACGCCGCGGCGAGCCTGTCGCTGTTCGGCGGCCGCAAGCTGATCGAGCTGCGCCTGCCCGGCGGCAGGCCGGGCGCGCAGGGCGCGGCCGCGATCGCCGCGTACCTCGAGCGGCGCGATGCCGGCAGCCTGCTGCTCGTCAGCCTGCCGCGCCTGGACCGCCAGACCCAGGGCTCGGCGTGGTTCGCCGCCCTCGCCTCGGCCGGCGTGGTGGTCGACGTGTGGCCGATCGAGCGCGCGCGGCTGCCCGCCTGGATCGGCGAGCGCCTCGCCCGCCAGGGGCAGCGCGCGCCGCGCGAGGTGCTGGAGTTCCTCGCCGAGCGCGTCGAGGGCAACTTGCTCGCCGCGCACCAGGAGGTGCAGAAGCTGGCGCTGCTCGCCCCGGCGGGCGAGCTCGCCTTCGACACCGTGCAGGCGGCGGTGGTGAACGTGGCGCGCTACGACCCGGCCGACGCGGCCGAGGCGCTGCTCGCCGGCGAGACGGCGCGCTACCTGCGCGTGCTGCAGGGCCTGCGCGCCGAGGGCGAGGCGCCGACCTTCGTCCTGTTCGTGGTCTCGAACGCGCTGTTCGCCCTGCAGGCGATGCAGCAGGGCGGCGAGCCGCGCGTCTTCAACCGCGCCCTGCAGCGCGCGCTGCAGGGCGCCGGCCGCCGCTACCGGCCGCAGGCGGTGCACGAGGCGATCGCCGCCTGCTCGCAGATCGACCGCGCGATCAAGGGCGTGGGCAGCGGCGATCCGTGGGAGCGCCTGGGCGTGCTCGGGCTGCGGCTGCACTCACTACAATAAGGCGGTGAGCAGCCTCAAGGAGTACGTGCGCAGCCTGGGTCTCGCGGCCCGCGCGGCCGCGCGCGAGCTGGCGCGCGCTTCCACCGAGACGAAGAACTCCGCGCTGCACGCCATGGCGGCGTCGCTGCGCGCGCGCGCCGGCGAGATCCTGGAAGCCAACGCGCGCGACCTCGCGGCCGCGCGCAGCGCCGGGCGCGACGCGGCCTTCCTCGACCGCCTGGCGCTCACGCCGGAGCGGGTCGAGCAGATGGCGGCGGGCATCGAGCAGGTGGCCGCCCTGGCCGACCCGGTCGGCGCGATCTCCGAGCGCGTCAGGCGGCCGACCGGCATCGAGGTGGCGCGCATGCGCGTGCCGCTCGGCGTGGTGGCGATCATCTACGAGTCGCGCCCCAACGTGACCGCCGACGCGGCGGCGCTGTGCCTGAAGTCGGGCAACGCCTGCATCCTGCGCGGCGGCTCCGAGGCGATCGCCTCCAACACCGCGATCGCCGAGTGCGTGCGCGCCGGCCTGAGCGAGGCCGGCCTGCCGCCGGCGGCGGTGCAGCTCGTCGCGCTCACCGACCGCGCGGCGGTCGGCGAGCTGGTGACGGCGAGCGACCTGATCGACATCGTCGTGCCGCGCGGCGGCAAGCCGCTGATCGAGCGCCTGCAGCGCGAGTCGCGCATCCCGATGATCAAGCACCTGGACGGCGTGTGCCACGTCTACATCGACGAGCGCGCCGACCCGGCGATGGCGGTGCGCATCGCCGACAACGCCAAGACGCAGCGCTACGGCACCTGCAACACCATGGAGACGCTGCTGGTCGCCGAGGCGATCGCGCCGCGCGTGCTGCCCGAGCTGGACCGCATCTTCAGGGCGAAGCAGGTCGAAGTGCGCGGCGACGAGGCGGCGCTGAAGTACATGGCCGGCAGGAAAGCGACCGAGCAGGACTACTACACCGAGTGGCTCGCGCCGGTGGTGTCGGTGCGCGTGGTCAAGGGCCTCGACGAGGCGATCGAGCACATCGCCAAGTACGGCTCGCAGCACACCGACGCGATCGTCACCGCGGACGCCGCGCGCGCGCAGCGCTTCCTGCGCGAGGTGGACTCGAGCTCGGTGATGTGGAACGCCTCGACGCGTTTCGCCGACGGCTACGAGTACGGGCTGGGCGCCGAGATCGGCATCTCGACCAACAAGCTGCACGCGCGCGGGCCGGTCGGCCTGGAGGGCCTCACCACGCAGAAGTTCGTGGTGCTCGGGCACGGCGAGGTCAGGACCTGATTTCGCGGGGCGGACATTAGGATCGGCATCCTCGGCGGGACGTTCGATCCGGTCCACAACGCGCACCTCGCGATGGCGCGCGCGGCGCTCGAGCAGCTCGCCCTCGAGCGCGTGCTGTGGATCCCGACCGGGGCGCCGCGCTATCGCGAGCCGCCGGTCGCCTCGGCCGCCGACCGCGTGGCGATGCTGCGCCTCGCCCTGCAGGACGAGCCCCGCTACGCGATCGACGAGCGCGAGCTCGCCGCCGACGCCTCGGGCTACACCGTCGACACGCTGCGCGCGCTGCGCGCCGAGCTGGGGCCGCAGGCCGAGCTGTACCTCCTCCTGGGCGGCGACCAGTACGCCGCGTTCCCGCGCTGGCGCGAGCCGCAGGAAGTGGCGCGGCTCGCGCGGCTGGCGGTGTTGCCGCGCGCCGGCTTCCCGCTCGAGGGCGAGGTGCAGACGCTGCGGCTCGCGCCGATGCAAGTCTCGGGCAAGGCGATCCGGCGCCGCGCCGCGCGCGGCGAGAGCCTCGCCGGCCTGGTGCCGCCGGCGGTGGCGAACTATATCGAGCGGCACGCGCTCTATCGCTAGCATGGACATCCGCAAGAAAAGCCGCGTGGTGGTCGAGGCGCTGGAGGACATCAAGGGACGGGACATCCTGGTCTACGACACGGCGCGCATGCCCTCGATGTTCGAGCGCGTGGTGATCGCCAGCGGCGAGTCGACGCGCCAGGTCAAGGCGCTCGCCGACAACGTGCAGGAGAAGGTGCGCGAGAGCGGCGCGCGCGTCTACGGCGTCGAGGGCCAGGCGGCGGGCGAATGGGTGCTGGTCGACCTCGGCGACGTGGTGGTGCACATCATGCATCCGACGGTGCGCGAGTTCTACAACCTGGAGGAAGTGTGGGGCGGCAAGCGCGTGCGGCTGGCGAAGCCGCGCAAGCCGGCGCCGCGCCGGAAGAAGAAGGCGGCGCCGCATGGCAAGGCTGCACGTCCTCGCCGTAGCCGCTAGGCTGCCGGCCTGGGCCGAGCAGGCCTGCGCCGAGTACGCGCGGCGCATGCCGCGCGGCTACGAGGTCGAGCGCGTCGCGGTCCGCGACGAGGCGCGGCTCGCGCCGCCGAAGGGCGCCCGCCTGGTGGTGCTCGACGAGCGGGGACGCGACATGACCACCGGGCAGTTCGCCGGGCTGCTCGGCGCGCCGGCCGCCTTCGTGATCGGCGGCGCCGACGGGCTGTCGGCGGCGCTCAAGGCACGGGCCGACCTGCTGCTGCGGCTGTCCTCGCTCACGCTGCCGCACGCGCTCGCGCAGGTGGTGCTGCTCGAGCAGCTCTACCGCGCTGCGACCCTGCGCGCCGGCCACCCGTACCACCGTCGCTAGAATCACGGCATGGCGGTCCCTCTCGAGCGCGGCGTCTATCTCGCTTCCCGCAGCCCGCGCCGGCGCGAGTTGCTTTCGCAGATCGGCGTGCGCTTCCAGCTGCTGCTTTTTCGCGCCCGGCCCGGCGAGCCGCCCGACGTCGACGAGGCGGCGCTCGAGGGCGAGACGCCCGAGGCCTACGTGGTGCGCATGGCGCGCGCCAAGGCCGAGGCGGGCTGGCGGCGCATGCTGCAGCGGAACCTGCCGCCCGGGCCGGTGCTCGCCGCCGACACCACCGTGGCGATGGAGGGCCGCCTCTACGGCAAGCCGGCGAGCCGCGACGAGGCGGCGGCGATGCTGCGCGCGTTCGCCGGCCGCACCCACGACGTGCTGACCGCGGTGGCGGTGAAGCACGACGACTGGCTCGAGTCGGTGCTGTCGCGCTCCGAGGTGCGCTTCAAGGCGATGTCGGAGGCCGAGATCGCCGCCTACGTGGCGAGCGGCGAATGCGACGACAAGGCCGGCGCCTACGCCATCCAGGGCCGGGCGGCGCGCTTCATCCCGGAGCTGCACGGCAGCTATTCCGGGGTGGTGGGCCTGCCGCTCTACGAGACGGCGCAGCTGCTCGACCGGCTGTCGAGCTACCGTGGAAGAAATCCTTATTAACGTCACGCCGCGGGAGACGCGCGTCGCCGTGCTCGAGGCCGGCGCCGCGCAGGAGCTGCTGATCGAGCGCGAGGCGAGCCGGGGCCTGGTGGGCAACCTCTACATGGGCCGCGTGGCGCGGGTGCTGCCCGGCATGCAGTCGGCGTTCGTCGACATCGGGCTCGAGCGCGCCGCCTTCCTGCACGTCGCCGACCTGTGGGCGCAGAAGAAGGGCGGCGAGGCGAAGCCGATCGAGAAGCTGCTCGCCGAGGGCCAGCCGCTGCTCGTGCAGGTGCTCAAGGACCCGATCGGCTCCAAGGGGGCGCGGCTCTCGACCCAGATCTCGCTCGCCGGGCGGCTGCTCGTCTACCTGCCGGCGCTCTCCTGCCAAGGCGATCCGCACATCGGCATCTCGCAGCGCATCGAGGACGAGGGCGGCCGCGCGCAGCTGCGCGACCGCGTGAAGGAGCTGCTGCCGCCCGACGAGAAGGGCGGCTTCATCGTGCGCACGCTCGCCGAGCGCGCGCCCGACGAGGAGCTGCGCGCCGACCTGGAGTACCTGCGCAACCTCTGGGCGGCGGTGCGCAGCCGCGCCGGCGGCGAGGCGCCGCAGCTCCTCTACCAGGACCTGTCGCTCGCGCAGCGCGTGCTGCGCGACATCGTCTCGCCGGGCACCTCGCGCGTGCTGGTGGACTCGCGCGAGAACCACCAAAAGCTCGCCGCGTTCGCCGAGCGCTACATGCCGCAGGTGGCGCCCCGCATCGAGCACTATACCGGCGAGCGGCCGCTGTTCGACCTGTACGGCGTCGAGGACGAGATCGAGAAGGCGCTGTCGCGCCGCGTCGAGCTCAAGTCCGGCGGCACGCTGATCATCGACCAGACCGAGGCGATGACCACCATCGACGTCAACACCGGGGGCTTCGTCGGCAGCCGCAACTTCGACGACACGGTGTTCAAGACCAACCTCGAGGCGGCGCAGGCGATCGCGCGGCAGCTCAGGCTGCGCAACCTGGGCGGCATCATCGTGCTCGACTTCATCGACATGCAGAGCGACGAGCACCGCGCCGCGGTGCTCCACGAGCTGAAGCGCGCCCTGGCGCGCGACCGCACGCGCATCACGGTGAGCGGCTTCACCGCGCTCGGGCTGGTGGAGCTCACGCGCAAGCGCACCCGCGAGTCGCTGGCGCACGTGCTGTGCGAGCCCTGCCCCACCTGCGGCGGCCGCGGCGCGGTGAAGACCGCGGTGACCGTGTGCTACGAGATCCTGCGCGAGATCCTGCGCGAGGCGCGCGCCTTCAACGCGCGCGAGTTCCGCATCCTCGCCTCGCCGAGCGTGATCGACCTGTTCCTCGAGGAGGAGGCGTCCTCGCTCGAGATGCTCTCCGCCTTCATCGGCAAGCCGGTGTCGATGCAGGTCGAGGCGGGCTACGGCCAGGAGCAGTTCGACATCGTGCTTCTGTAGCGCGGCGCGCCATGGCATGATTGGCGCCGTTCGCTTCCGGGGGGAGGAGATCTCTGGTGAGAATCGCAAGAGGCACCGTGCTGCTCGGCATGGCGCTGGCGCCCGCCGCCTGCGCGACGATGTCGAGCGTGCAGGACGGGCAGCCGCTCGCGCCGGGCGAGGGGTTCCTCGCGCGGCGCATCGACTCGAATACCATCGGCAATCTCTGGTACACGGCGTACTCGCCGACGGACAGCATCGCGGCGCTTCCCCGCCCCGGTGAAGTCCTATCCCTTCGTCAAGGAGCTGGCCGAGCTCGGCGTCTAGGCCGCCCATGACCGAGCTGTGCTTCAAGCCGGCGCGCGAGCTGGCGCGCCTGCTGCGCCTGCGCAAGCTGTCCGCCACCGAGGTGGTGCGCGCCTTCGTCGAGCGCATCGAGCGCGTCAACCCGAAGCTGAACGCCATCGTCACCTTCGTGCCGGAGCAGGCGCTCGCCGCGGCGAAAGCGATGGACCGGCGGCGCGACAAGCCGGGCCCGCTCTACGGGCTGCCGATCGCCTACAAGGACCTCGTGCCGACCCGGGGCGTGCGGACCACGTACGGGTCCCTTGTCTACAAGGAGGAGATTCCCACCCAGGACCACGCCGTGGTGGAGCGCCTGGCGGCCGCCGGCGCGATCCTCCTCGGCAAGACCAACACGCCGGAGTTCGGCGCCGGCAGCCAGACGTTCAACAAGGTGTTCGGCGCGACGCGCAACCCCTACGACCCGACGAAGACCTGCGGCGGCTCCTCGGGCGGCGCCGCGGCCGCGGTGGCGGCCGGCCTGCTGCCGTTCGCCGACGGCTCGGACCTCGCCGCGAGCCTGCGCAATCCCGGCAACTACTGCAACGTGGTGGGCTTTCGCCCCAGCCCGGGGCGGGTGCCGTCCTGGCCGGCGGCGAACGCCTGGGACACGCTCGCGGTGATGGGGCCGATCGCGCGCACCGTCGGCGACGCCGCCTTGCTGCTCTCGGCCATGGCGGGCCCCGACCCGCGCGCGCCGGTATCGATCGACGAGCCGGGGTCGCTCTTCGGCCGTTCGCTGAAGCGCGATTTCCGCAGGACCCGGATCGCCTGGAGCCCCGACCTCGGCGGCCTGCCGATGGATCCTCGAGTCGTTTCCGTTCTGGCACCGATGAAGAAGGTCTTCCACGACCTGGGCTGCGCCATCGAGGACGGCGAGCCCGACTTCGCCGGCGCTACCGAGTCCTTCGAGACCCTGCGCGCGATCGCTTTCCTGCAGAAGTACGGCGCGGTCGCGGAAAAGCACCGCGACCTCGTGAAGGACACGGTGCTCTGGAACGTCGCGGAAGGCCGCCGGCGCAGCGGTGCCGACGTGGCGCGCGCCGAGGCGCTGCGCACGCAGCTCTTCCACCGCATGCGCGAGTTCCTCTCGCGCTACGAGTTCCTGGTCTGCCCGGTGAGCCAGCTCCCGCCCTACCCGGTCGAGGTCGAGTGGCCGCGCGAGATCGCCGGCGTGGCGATGGGCAACTATCTCGACTGGATGAAGAGCTGCTACTACATCACGATCACCGGCCACCCGGCGATCTCGGTGCCCGCGGGCTTCACGCCCGAGGGGCTGCCGGTGGGCCTGCAGATCGTCGGGCGCTACCGCGACGACTTCGGCGTGCTGCAGCTCGCGCACGCATTTGAGTCACAGACCAATGTTTGGAAGCGACGCCCGGCCGACTTAGGCTGACGTTGTTGGCATTGTTCTGTTTCATGGCCTACGATAGCGGTACAGGTCCGAAAACGAACACGAAACCCTTCTAAGGGGCGGCAGCTTGCGGGAAAAGCCTGTCAGCTACAGCGTCAAGCCATCCGACCGCGAGCCGCTCATCCGCTTTATGGTGAGCGCGCTGGAAAGCCAAGGCTGTCGCATCATTTACGTTCCCCCGGCAAACGTTGCTCCTTTCCGGTTGACGTTCGAGACACCGCAAGGCGAGCGGATCGGAGTCGTTGCGTACGCGTTTCTCGCCAACAACAAAGTGATTCACAACAGACCGCCCGACGAGCACCGGTTCCAGATCAAGTACGGAGGCGACCTGAGCGGACTGCACGAAATCTGGCAGGACCCTTATGGTCTTTATGTGACCCTGCTTCTAGGCATCAATCCGCAGCTAGGGATTTTCGTAGCGGCCGACCCTGTGTTGCGAAACCCCACCCGATTCTCTGTCTCGGTTGAGTTCAAAGAGAAAAAGGTGCAAGAGATTTTGCAGAAGGGATGGATCGCGTGGGAACGCGAACGGCGGCCGGGAAAGAAGGCCACGGATGAGCCTTTGTTCGAGGCTTTGATCGGCGGCACTGCTGCTCATTTCCTGCGTCTTATCCGATTCGAAAGAGAGGCATGGGCAGAAGAGCCGGGCGAGCGCCATTACCTCGCAGAGCACTTTTCTGATCGAGCTTTAGCTACCGCCTCGCAAGCCTTGTTGGCCCCGCCTCCTGCCGTTTCAACAGAGCACTTGCACGCCCTCGCCAAAGAATTCGACCTGCCGGAGAGAAAAGTGCTTGATCTAATCTCGCAGCGGCGAATGCTAAAGATGGCGGTGCGAGGCTCGGTCGCCGAGGAGCATCTGGTAACGGCCCTCGCGGCAATTCCCGGTGTGACTGATTGTCGGCGCCTACAAGATGATCGCGGTCCGGACGTCGCGCTTACCTTCCGCGGAAGGCCTATAACAGTGGAATGCAAGAACAGCTCTCGCGTTCCTACAAAGGAAGGCTTGGAGAAGATTGATTTTCAGCGTACGCGCGCCTCGAAGGCGGATCCTTGCTCACGCTACTACAAGCCGTACGAGTTCGACATCGTGGCCGCCTGTATTCATGCCGTAACGGAAAAATGGGAGTTCAAGTACGCCGCGACCCGAGATCTCGATCCACATCCTACCTGCATAGGAAGGCTCTCTAACAACGTAAAGCTCGACCGCCGTTGGACGACTCAAGCAATGACGGTGCTTGAACGGCTAGTTGCCTGATGGTCCGACCGGCCCCCTCCTTCAAGGGTTTCTCGCCCGCATCGCCGACGACGTCGCGGATTGCCAAGGCATCGAGCGCGAAGCGCGACACGAAACCAGAGCGACTGCTACGGTGCGCGCTTCGGAAAGCGGGCCTGGCTTATAAAGTCGACGTGGGCGCTCTTCCCGGGCGCCCGGATGTGGTGGTTCCGGCGGCTCGCATTGCGGTCTTCTGCGATGGCGACTTCTGGCACGGCCGTGACCTGAGGAAACGGGTGCGAAGGCTGGCGGGCGGGCACAACGCGCCTTATTGGGTCGAAAAGCTGAAGGCCAACGTGAGACGGGACCGAAAAACCGATAGGGCGCTGCGCAAGTCCGGCTGGAAGGTGCTGCGGTTCTGGGAGAGCGACGTCATAGCGAACCCGGATAAGGCGGCTGAGATGGTAGTGACCGCAGCGCGGTCGCGGCGGCCGCTATAGGTGGGTATGGACTACTGTTCTTATGTACAGTAGGATGAGGAAACTGCCGACAATCCTCCTGGCAGGCGAACGGCCCGCACTGTCGGCGGCACTGGGGAGGTCGACGTGAGTCGTCGTAAGCCCACCGTCATCTCGCTGTTCACGGGCGCCGGGGGCCTGGATCTAGGGTTTCATGCTGCCGGGCTGTCGACTGCAGTAGCAGTCGAGGTGGACCACCGGTGCTGCCAAACGCTTAAAGCAAACAGGCGGCGTGGCATTTCGTGGGAGGTAATCGAGGCGCCAATCGAAGAAGTCAGCTCAAAAAAGCTGCTTCAGGCAGGAAATCTTTCGGTCGGCGAGCCGGATGTATTGATCGGCGGTCCGCCCTGTCAGCCGTTCTCCAAGAGTGGATATTGGTCCCGCGGCGACTCCGGTCGCTTACGCGATCCGAGAGCGAATACGCTGAGCGAATACATCCGGGTGCTCGCGGATACGAAGCCACGCGCGTTCTTGCTGGAGAATGTCAGTGGACTTACCTATACCGGCAAGGAAGAGGGCTTTCGCTTCTTGCTAGAGGAGATCGACAAAGTAAATCGCGCAAAGGGCACTCGTTACAAAGTCAGCGCAAAGGTGCTGAACGCGGCTGCGTATGGCGTGCCGCAAACTCGAGAGCGAATCATTCTTGTAGGAAGCAGAGACGGTCGTGACTTCAAGTTCCCATCGCCGCGATTCTGCGATCCCGATGAGAAGCAGGAATCTTTGCTCGCCGATCTCGAGCCGTACCGGACGGCATGGGATGCGCTCGGAGATCTGGGTGAGCCCGAGGACTTGGAAGAGACTCGCGTTCGCGGGCGATGGGCGGATTTGCTGCCTTCTATCCCGGAGGGCAGCAACTATCTCTATCACACCGACCGCGGCGAGGGTCTCCCGTTGTTTGGTTGGCGAAGGCGGTATTGGTCGTTCCTTCTTAAGCTTTCAAAGAGGCGGCCTGCTTGGACATTGACTGCTCAGCCTGGTCCGGCGATAGGTCCGTTCCACTGGAAAAACCGCCGACTGGCGCGTTCCGAGCTGCTGCGCTTGCAAACCTTCCCGGAAGGCTACGTCGTAGCCGGTACGTTGAGCGAAGTCCACAAACAGCTAGGAAATGCCGTACCGAGCGCTTTAGCGGAGACGCTGGCTCTGGAAATCAGGCGACAACTGCTTGACGAGCACACCCCGGCTCGTCCAAGTCTTATCCCGCCAAAGCGCACCCCCGTTCCAAGCCCGGAACCGGTCCTGCCGGTGCCGACGAAGTACCGATCGCTCCAAGGAACGCACGCGGCGCATCCCGGGACCGGGCTTGGATATGGGGCACAGCGGCGCCCAGCCTCATTGCTTTAACGAGCCAACGCGCAAAACGAATAAAAAAGCCGCCCGAAGGCGGCTTTTCGTTTAGCATCGACCCGCTAGTCGGCGTAAACGCCCGCTTTCTTGATCAGCGGCGCCCACTTGTCGATCTCCGACTTGAGGTGCGCCTGCAACGCCTGGGGCGTCGCCTTGTCCGGCCCGTAGGTGCTCGCGCCGAGCTCGGCGAAGCGCTTCTTCACCGACTCGTCCTGCACCGTCGCCTGCAGCGCGCTGACCAGCTTGTCGAGCACCGGCTTGGGCGTGCCCTTCGGCGCGTACAGCGCGTGCCAGATGCCGACCTCGAAGCCCTTCAGGCCCTGCTCCTCGAGCGTGGGCACGTCGGGCAGCGAGGCGACGCGCTTGAGCGAGGTGACGCCGTAGACCTTGACCTTGCCGGCCTTGATCTGCGAGGTCGTGTTGGTGGTCTGGTCGCACATGAAGTCCACCGTGCCGCCGAGCAGGTCGTTCATCGCCGGCGCCGTGCCCTTGTACGGCACGGTCAGAAACTCGGTCTGGATGGCGCTCATGAACAGCATGCCGCACAGGTGCGAGGCGGCGCCGATGCCGGCGTTCGCGTAGCTCACCTTCTCCTTGTTGGCCTTGAGGTAGGAGAGGAACTCCTTGAAGTCCTTCGCCGGCATCGCCGGCTTGGCGATCACGGTCATCGGCACCTCGTTGATCAGGCCGATGTACTCGAAGTCGCCGAGCGGGTTGAAGCGCAGCTGGCGGTAGAGCGACGGGATGGTCGCCATGCCGATGTGGTGGATGAGCAGGGTGTAGCCGTCGGGCTAGGCGTTCTTCACCAGCTCCGGGGCGAGGATGCCGCCGTTGCTCGGGCGGTTCTCGACGACCACCGTCTGACCGAGCGGCCTGGACATCGACTGCGCGACGATTCGCGCCACGGTGTCGGTGGGGCCGCCGGCGGCAAACGGGACCATCATGACGATGTTGCGGTTGGGATATTGCTGGGCCGCGGCCGCGCCGGCGAAGGCGACAGCGAGCAGGCCTAGCGCTAAGGCTCTGAATTGCATCGGGGACATCCTCCGTGGTGTTGGAGGCGCGAAGATAGCGCTACGGCGTCGCCGCGACTTTGCCCTGCGTCAAGGAAAGCTTGTCCAGCAGGTACTGGGTCAGGCGGCGGCGCACGTCCCGGTCTTTCATGGCCTGGATATGGCCGGCTCCGGGCACCACCCAGAGGTCCTTCGGGAAGCCGGCGAGCTCGTAGAGCCGCTGCGAATGGTGCAGCGGCACTATGGTGTCGGCGTCCCCGTGGATGAAGAGGATCGGGATCGGGCTGAGCGCGCCGATCGAGGCCTCGGGCGAATAGCGGTTGTCGATGGCGAGCGAGGCGAACCATTGGAAAGGCCACGTGATCACCGCGGCGGCGAGCTTTTCGCGGCCGATCCGCTCGTAGTCGGAAAAGGCGCTGTCCACGACCAGCGCCTTCACGTTGCCGCGGAAACGGCTGTGCGCGAGATAGTGGATGGCGAGCGCGCCGCCCAGGCTCTGGCCGAACACCACGATGCGCTTCGCGTCGACGCCGGGC
>DASVDO010000068.1:0-21335 GCA_036381055.1 Burkholderiales bacterium
GATCAAGTCGGGCGGCGAGTGGATCAGCTCGATCGACCTGGAGAACATCGCGGTCGCGCACCCGGCGATCGCCGAGGCGGCGGTGATCGGCGTCAAGCATCCGAAGTGGGACGAGCGGCCGATCGTCGTCGCGGTGAAGAAGCCGGGCGCCGAGGTGTCGCGCGACGAGCTGCTGCGCTTCTACGAGGGCAAGGTCGCCAAGTGGTGGATGCCCGACGACGTGGTGTTCGTGAGCGAGCTGCCGCACACCGCCACCGGCAAGCTGTCCAAGCTGACGCTGCGCCAGCAGATGAAGGACTACAAGCTCGCCACCGGCTGATGGCCGCGCTCGAGGAAAGCCTCGGCTCGGCGATCCGCGCCAAGGGCGCGGAGCGCCGCGAGCAGCGGCTGCGCGGCGAGTGGGTGCTCGCCGCCGCCATCAGCTACGCGGTCGACGTGTCTTTCCTCGTCGCCTTCGCCGGCCTGGGCACCGTGCCGGCGCGCGTCGCCATCGGCTACGCGCTCGCCGCGGCGGTGATCTCGGCGCTGTTCTACCTGCTCGCGCAGAGCGGCCGCAACCTGAAGCTGCGCGACCCGAACATGGTCGCCGCGCAGGCGCTCGTCGGCGTGGCGATGCAGCTCGCCGTGGTGTGGGCGGCGCCGCAGATCTTCTTCCCGTTCGTCGCCAACCTGTTCACCGTGTTCGCCTTCGCCATGGTGTGGATGCCGGTGCGCGAGTCGATCGCGGTGTGGCTCGCCGGCAGCGCCGGCGTCGCGGCGGTGCTCTACGCCGTCTCCGGGCAGATCGGCGTGCCGCACGCCAGCGCCGCCGAGACGCTGGTCGTGTGGCTGCACCTCTCGGCGGTGCTCGGGCGCTGCGTGTTCGTCAGCGTGCACGCGGCCGGCATGCGCACGCGGCTCGCCGAGAGCCGGGCGAAGCTGGCGCGCTCGCTCGAGCAGATCGAGCAGCTGGTGAGCCGCGACGAGCTGACCAAGGCGCTCAACCGCCGCTCGCTGATCGCGCGGCTCGACGAGGAGCGCCGCCGCGTCGCGCGCACCGGCGAGCGCTTCTGCGTGGTGCTGTTCGACGTCGACCATTTCAAGCAGGTCAACGACCGCTACGGCCACGCGGCGGGCGACGAAGTGCTCAGGCGCTTCACCGCCATCGTCCATGCCACAATCCGCGATACCGACATCTTCGGCCGCTACGGCGGCGAGGAATTCATGCTGCTTCTGCCCGCCACGCCGCCGGAGGCCGCGCTCGGCGCGGTCGAGCGCGTGCACCACGCGCTGCGCGCCGCCGACTGGTCGGGCATCGCGCCCGATGTCTCGGTCACGGTGTCGGCCGGCATCGCCGAGTACCGCGCCGCCGAGCCGGCCGCCGAGCTGCTGCGCCGCGCCGACGAGGCGCTCTATCGCGCGAAGAGCGAGGGCCGCGACCGCACGAGGCTCGCGTGAGCGCGGGGGTCGTCTCGCAGACGAGCGGGCGCGTCGCCCGCATCCGGCTCGACCGCCCGGAGAAGAAGAACGCGCTCACCGCGGAGATGTACGCGCAGCTCGCCGAGGCGCTCGCGGCGGCGGACGCCGACGCCGGGGTGCGCGCCGTCGTGCTCTCCGGCAGCCCCGACTGCTTCACCGCGGGCAACGACCTTTCCGACTTCCTGGAGCGCCCGCCCTCCGGCGCCGGCTCGCCGACCTGGCGGTTCTTCGAGGTGCTGCCGGCGCTCGCCAAGCCGGTGGTCGCCGCGGTCGGCGGCCCGGCGATCGGCATCGGCACGACGCTGCTCCTGCACTGCGACCTCGTGTACGCCGCGTCGAACGCGCGCTTCCAGCTCCCGTTCGTGCCGCTCGGCATCGTGCCCGAGTTCGGCTCGACCTACCTCCTGCCGCTCCTCGCCGGCTACCAGCGCGCGGCCGAGCTGCTGCTGCTCGGCCAGCCTTTCGACGCGCAGAAGGCCTTACAGCTGGGTTTGGTCACCGAAGTGGTCGAACCGGATAAATTGATGGCGGCGGCCGAGGCGGCCGGTGCCCGGCTCGCCGAGCTGCCGCCGCAGTCGCTGCGCCTCACCAAGCGGCTGATGAAGGCGGCGCACGCCGACCTCGTGCGCCGCACGCTGGAAGAGGAGGGCCGCATCTTCCGCGAGCGGCTCGCCTCGCCGGAGGCGAAGGAGGCGCTGCGCGCCTTCCTCGAGAAACGCAAGCCGGACTTCTCGCGCTTCTGACGTTGGCGAAGGCCCTGTTCAGCCTGCTCCTCCTCGCGGGCGCGAGCGCCGCCCAGGCGGACCTCTATCGCTGGATCGACCCGCAGAGCGGCTCGGTGAAGTACTCCAGCGTGCCGCCGCCGCCTTCGCAGCGCGGCGTCGAGGTGATTCCCTACCGCGAGGGCGCCGCGCCGGCCCCCGAGCGGCCGCCGTCGGGGCCGAGCGCGCTCGAGCTGCGCTGGCGCGAGCTGCTCGCCGAGGCGAGCGCCGCGCCGCCGGGCAGCCCGGCGCAGCAGCAGCGGCTGAAGGAGCTCGCCGGCGTGTCGGCCGAGCTCGACCGCATCGACCCGGCGGGCCGGGCGCGGCGCCGCGGCGAGGCCGAGCGCATGCTGCAGCGCCTGCTCGGGGTCGGCCGATGAAGGGCCTGCGCGAGCTGGCGGACCGGGTGGGCGAGGAGGTGGGCGTCTCGCCCTGGATCGAGATCACGCAGGAGCGCATCGACACTTTCGCGCGCGCGATCGACGACTACCAGTGGATCCACGTCGACAGGGAGCGCGCCAGACAATCGCCTTTCGGCGGCACCATCGCGCACGGCTTCCTGACGCTGTCGCTCCTTTCGCACCTCGCCGAGGCGACCTTCGCCTTCTCCGATCGGCGCATGGGCATCAACTACGGCCTGAACCGCGTGCGCTTCACCTCGCCGGTGCCCGCCGGCTCGCGCGTGCGCGCCCGCTTCACGCTCCAGGAGCTCCGGCCGCTCGAGGGCAACGGCGTGCAGGTCACCTGGCGCGTCGTGGTCGAGATCGAAGGCGCCGCCAAGCCCGCGCTGGTCGCCGAATGGCTCGGCCGCCATTACTACTGAAAAAGGGGTCAGAGCAGTTTTCCTGTTACAAAAGCGCGCGCAGCGCTTGCCGGTTTATTACCGGAAAATTGCTCTAACCCCTTTTCTGGAGCTGTTATGAGTCGATGGAAACAAAGGCCCCCCGGGTCGAACTGGGGCGATTTCGGCGCGGACGACCAGCGCGGCCGCATGAACTGGGTGACGCGCGAGAAGGTGCTGCAGGGCATCGCCGAGGTGAAGGAGGGCATCACCTTCTGCTGCTCGCTGCCGCTCGATTATCCGGGCGGCCAGGTGCTGAACCCGCGCCGCGCGCCGCCGCGCCTCGCCGCCACGCAGCGCGACGGCAGGCAGTTCTTCTGCCGGCCGCTCTACGAGTTCAACGAGAGCCTGACCGACGTGATCTGCGACGACCAGGTGCTGATGTCGCTGCAGTACTCGACGCAGTGGGACTCGTTCGCCCACGTCGGCGGCCGCTTCGACGCCGACGGCGACGGCAAGCCCGAGCTCGTGTTCTACAACGGCTTCCGCGCCGGCGAGGACGTCGTCCCGGCGAAGGAGAATCCCGCCGGCGAGCCGTGGACCCGGTTCGAAGGAACCGCGGCGAAGGCGCTCGGCATCGAGCGCCTCGCCGAGCACGGCGTGCAGGGCCGCGGCGTGCTCGTCGACCTGCACCACCACTTCGGCCGCAGGCGGCACGCGGTCGGCTACGACGACCTGATGCGCGTGCTGGAGGCCGACAAGGTCGAGGTGGAGAAGGGCGACATGGTGTGCCTCTACACCGGCTTCGCCGACGTGCTGCTCGAGATGCGCCGCCAGCCCGACCCGCAGCTCGTCAACAACACCTGCACCGGGCTCGACGGCCGCGACGCGAAGCTGCTGCGGTGGATCAGCGACTCGGGGCTCGCCTGCCTGGCCGCCGACAACTACGCGGTGGAGCTGATCACCGCGAGCCTCACCGACCCGCTGCCGCGCGGCTCGGCGTGGCTGCCGCTGCACGAGCATTGCCTGTTCAAGAACGGCATCCACCTCGGCGAGCTGTTCTACTTCACCGAGCTCGCGCGCTGGCTGCGCGCGCACCGGCGCAGCCGCTTCCTGTTCACCGCGCCGCCGCTGCGCCTGCCCGGCGCGGTCGGCTCGCCGGCGACGCCGATCGCCACGGTCTAGGCCGCGGCACGAAAACGCTCCATGTGGGAGCTGCTCGCCATCGCGCTGCTCGTCGCGGCGGCGCTCGTCTGGGCCGACAGCCTGCGCGCGCGCGAGCGCGCGGTGCGCGCCGGCCGCTCGGCCTGCGAGCGCTACCGGCTGCAGTTCCTCGACGACACGGTGTCGTTCGCGCGCCTGCGCCTGGCGCGCGACGAGGGCGGCCGGCTCAGGATCTCGCGCACCTACACTTTCGAGTTCTCCGACACCGGCAACAACCGGCGCCACGGCGCGATCGTCATGCTCGGCGGCGAGGTCGCGGACCTGCACATGGAACCCTACCGGATGCAATGAGCGCGCGATGAGCGAATCCTGGCAGAGCGGCCGCGTGATCGAGAACCGGCACTGGACCGAGACGCTGTTCTCGCTGCGCGTCGAAGGCGCGGCGCTCGGCTTCCGCGCCGGGCAGTTCGTGCGCATCGCGCTGGACATCGACGGCCAGCGCGTGGCGCGCGCCTTCTCGTTCGTCAACCCGCCGCACGACCCGGTGCTCGAGTTCTACGGCGTGATCGTGCCCGGCGGGCCGCTCTCGCCGCGCCTCGCGCGCCTCGCGCCCGGCGACACGCTCTACGTGGCGCGCAACCCGGCCGGCTTCCTGGTGCTCGACGAGGTGCCGCCGGCCGAGACGCTGTGGCTCGTCGCCACCGGCACCGGCCTCGCGCCGTTCCTGTCGATCCTGCGCACCGACGAGCCCTGGCGGCGCTTCCGCAAGGTGGTGCTGGTGCACGCCGTGCGCTACGGCGCCGAGCTCACCTACCGGGAGCTGATCGCCGCGACGAACGCGCACTACGTCACGTTCGTCAGCCGCGAGGCGCACGCGGGCTCGCTCGCCGGCCGCATTCCCGCGGCGCTGCGCGACGGCCGGCTGGAAACGGCCGCCGGCGTGGCGATCGACGAGCGCTCGCACTTCATGCTGTGCGGCAACCCGCAGATGCTGCGCGACACGACCGCCGCGCTCGCCGAGCGCGGGCTGCGCAAGCACCGCCGGCGCGCGCCGGGCCACATCAGCGTCGAGAGCTTCTGGTGAAAATCTGTGCGGCCGCCCCGCGGCTCGCCGCCGGCGGCGTTTGGCGGTACGATTCGGCGGTGGGGGGGAAGCTATCGCAGGCGCACGCAAAGCGGGCGGCACGGTACCCGGTCGCCGCGCCGCGGCTCGCCCGCCGCGCCGGCGACTCGCGAGCGCCCGCCCGCCCGCGGTGATCGAGCCGAATCCCCTGGTCGGCCTGGAAGGCCGCGCCGACGCGCCGGTCGGCTACGCCGGCCGCACGCGCTACACGCAGCTCGAGTACGAGGCGCTGCTCGCCAACGCCTCGATCGGCATCGCCTTCACGCGTGATCGGCGCTTCTTCCTCTGCAACCCGAAGTTCGCCGAGATGTTCGGCTACCGGCCCGACGAGCTGATCGGCCAGCCGGGCGAGACCATCTACGACAGCCGCGAGAGCTACCACGCGCTCGCCGACGTCGCCGTGCCGGTGCTCGCCTCGGGGCGCCAGCTCGACCTCGAGTGGCAGATGCGCCGGCGCGACGGCACGCCGTTCCTGTGCCGCATGATCGCCAAGGCGATCGACCCGGCCAACCCGCGCCAGGGCACGGTGTGGATCGTCGAGGACATCACCGAGCGGAAGCGCCACGCCGACGAGGTGGCGCGCCTGCTGCGCGAGCAGGAGGCGATCCTCGGCACCGCCTCGATCGGCATCGTGTTCGTCAAGGACCGGCGCATCGTGCGCTGCAACCGGCGCTACGAGGAGATGTACGGCTACGGGCCGGGCGAGCTCGACGGCCAGCTCACCTCGGTGCTCTACCCGGACGCGCGCGCCTACGCCGAGGGCGGCGAGGTCTACAAGGCGCTCGCGCGCGGCCAGACCTCGCGCCGCGTCGAGCTGCGCCGGCGCAAGGACGGCAGCACCTTCTGGAACCGCGCCGACGGCCGCGCCGTCGACCCGAGCGACCCGCACAAGGGCTCGGTGTGGATCGTCGAGGACATCACCGACGAGCAGCGCCACGCCGAGGCGCTGCAGCGCCTGCTCGCCGAGCAGGAGGCGCTGCTCAACAACGTGGTGGTCGGCATCCAGTTCACGCGCGAGCGGCGCACCGTGCGCTGCAACCGCCGCTTCGAGGAGATGTTCGGCTACGCGCCCGGCGCGGCGGTCGGCGCGCCGACGCGCGACATCTACTTCAGCGACGCCGAATACGACGCGGTCGCCGCCGAGTACGAGCAGCTCGACCGCGGCGCGACGCACGCGCGCGAGGCCTGGGTGCGCCGCCAGGACGGCTCGGGCTTCTGGTGCCGCATCACCGGGCGCGCGGTGCAGCCGGGCGATCCGGCGCAGGGCTACGTCTGGGTGCTCGAGGACATCACCGAGCGCAAGCGCGCCGACGAGGCGCTGGCGCGCCTGATGCGCGAGCAGGCCGAGGCCGAGGCGCGCATCGAGCGCGCGGCGGCCGAGCAGGAGCTGATCCTCGACAACGCCGCGGTGGGCATCGCCTTCGTGCGCGGCCGGGTGATCGAGCGCTGCAACCGCTTCCTCGAGGAGATGGTCGGCGCGGCGCCCGGCGAGCTGATCGGCCAGAGCTCGGCGGCGCTGTTCGCCGAGCGCGAGGACTGGGAGAAGGCGGGGGCGCTCGCCTACCAGACGACGCCGCCGGGCGGCACGCACGACGCCGAGTGGCTGTTCCGCCGGCGCGACGGCAGCACTTTCCGCTGCCGCACGCGCGGCCGGCGCACCGACGCCGGCGACGAGGAGCAGGAGTGGATCTGGAGCTTCGAGGACGTCACCGCCGAGCGCGAGGCCGAGGTGCGCGTGCAGCGCGCGCTCGCCGAGCAGGAGCTGATCCTCGACAACGCCACCGTGGGCATCGCCTTCGCGCGCAACCGCGTCTACCAGCGCTGCAACCCGGGCCTGGAGAAGATGCTCGGCTACGCGCCGGGCGAGCTGGTCGGCCGCTCGGCCGAGGTGATCTACGCCGACCCGGCGCAGTTCGCGCGCGACGCGGCGCTGCACGAGGAGCTGCGCAGCGGAAGAGCGGTGTCGGGCGAGCGGCTGCTCAGGCGCAAGGACGGCAGCACCTTCTGGTGCAAGCTCGTCGGCCGGGCGATCGATCCCGCGCGGCCCCTGGAAGGCTCGATCTGGATCTACGACGACGTCGACGCCGAGCACCAGGCGCGCCAGTCGCTGGAAGCGTCGCGCGCCGCGCTCGAGCGCGCGGTCGCCGAGCGCACCATGGAGCTCGAGGAGGCGAAGGCGCGCGCGCAGCACCTCGCCGACCACGACCCGCTCACCGGGCTGCCCAACCGGCGGCTGCTCGAGGACCGGTTGACGCAGGCGCTGGCGCTCAGCCAGCGCAACGGCAAGCAGACCGCGGTGATGTTCGTCGACCTCGACCGCTTCAAGCCGATCAACGACACGCTCGGCCACTCGGTCGGCGACCGGCTGCTCAAGGAGGTGTCGCAGCGGCTGGTCGGCCAGCTGCGCGTCGGCGACACCATCTGCCGCATCGGCGGCGACGAGTTCATCGTCGTGCTCCCCGAGCTCAAGCGCTCGGGCGACGTGGCGCAGGTGGCGCAGAAGGTGATCGACCAGCTCTCGCAGCCGGTGGTGGTCGACGACCGCGAGCTGGTGGTCTCCTGCTCGATCGGCATCGCCGTGTTCCCCGAGGACGGGCGCGACGCCGAGACGCTGATCCGCAACGCCGACGCGGCGATGTACCACGCCAAGGAGATCGGCCGCGCCAACTACCAGTTCTTCACCGAGAAGATGAACATCGCCGCGGCGCGGCGCCTGGCGCTGGAGAACGACCTGCGCCGCGCGCTGGCGCGCGGCGAGCTGCGCATGTACTACCAGCCGTTCGTCGAGACGGCGACCCGGCGCGTGGTCGGGCACGAGGCGCTGGTGCGCTGGCACCATCCCGAGCGCGGCGTGGTGATGCCGACCGAGTTCATCCCGCTCGCCGAGGAGACCGGCCTGATCCTCGGCATCGGCGAGTGGGTGCTGCGCGAGGCGTGCCGCTGGGGCACCTTCATCGGCGCCCATACGTACAACGGCGGCGCGGGCCTGCAGGTGGCGGTCAACCTTTCGGCGCGCCAGTTCAACGACCCGCGCCTGGCGCAGGTCGTGGCGCAGGCGCTCGAGGAGACCGGCCTGCCGCCGCGCCTGCTCGAGATCGAGGTGACCGAGACGGCGGCGATGCAGCACTCGGACGCCGCGCTCTCGACGCTCAAGAAGCTGAAGAAGCTCGGCGTGTCGATCGCCATCGACGACTTCGGCACCGGCTACTCGAGCCTCGCCTACCTGAAGCGCTTCCCGGTGGACAAGGTGAAGATCGACCGCACCTTCGTCGCCGAGGCGCCGATCGACCGCGACCAGGCGGCGATCGTCGCGGCGATCGTCGCGCTCGCGCACGCGCTGCAGATCAAGGTGATCGGCGAGGGCGTGGAAAGCGAGCAGCAGATGGAGCTCCTGCGCCGCGTCGGCTGCGACTACATGCAGGGCTTCCTGATCGCCCGGCCGCTCGACGCCGACGCCGCCGCCAAGGACTACCTCTGACCCGAAATCAGGGACAGACCACGTTTTCCGCGGCCTAGATCTCGATGCCCCGCTTCGCCGCGAGCAGCGCCTCGATGCGCTCGATCTCGCTCGCCACGCCGGCCAGGTTGGGATTGACCTCGAGCGCCCTGCGGAACCAGGCGAGCGCCTCGGCGTAGCGCCCGAGCGCGACGTGGATCTGGCCGAGGCCCGACAGCGCGCCGAAGTGGTGCGGGTTGCGCTTCAGCACCTCGTCGCAGTCGGCGATCGACTTCTCGTATTCCCCGGCCAGGAAGTACGCCGTGGCGCGCTTGTTCCAGCCCTCGGCGAACCCGGGCTTGCGCGCGATCACCTCGGAGAAGAGCGCGATCGCCTCCGCGTGCCGGCCGGCCTGCATCGCCTGCGCGCCGAGCGCCATCAGCGCGTCGACGCGCTCGTCGCCCGAGCGGCTCCACAGCAGCCACAGCCCCTGCTCGGCGTAGCTGCGCACCGCGCGGTTCTCGTCGCGCAGCCGCGCCTCCAGGAGCGGCGCGTCGGCCATGGTGCCGAGGTTGGCGAGCCAGACGATCGCCTCGGCGCGCTTTTGCGGGTCGGCGCTGGCGAGCGCCTGCAGCGCTTCCTCGTGCGATCGCGGCGGCGCCGGGAATACCGGCGCGGCGGCCGTTGTTAGCATCACGGCCAGCACACCGATGAACGCCCGGGAGGCCCAGATGGCACGCATTGCAATGATCTTAGCGCTGCTCCTCGCGCCGCAGCTCGCTTCCGCCGCCGACAGCTCGCCGCCTGCGCCGCGCGATCCCTACCTGGAACGCTACGACGCCGCCAAGGCGCGCCAGGACTGGAGCGCCGCCGCCGCGGCGATGAAGGAAGCGGTCGCGGCGAAGCCGCAGAACGCCGACTACCACAACCTCTACGCCTACGCGCTGAGGAAGAGCGGCACCCGCGACATGGACCTGGTGTTCAAGCACTACAACGAGGCGCTGCGCCTCGACCCGAAGCACCGCGGCGCGCACGAGTACCTCGGCGAGGCCTATCTCATGGTCGGCAACCTCGCCAAGGCGAAGGAAGAGCTCGCCGCGCTCGACAAGCTGTGCTTCTTCTCCTGCAGCGAGTACCGCGAGCTGAAGGCGGCCATCTCGCAGTACGAGGCGCGCGCCGCGAAGTAGCTAGCGCTCGCGCGCGAGCCGGCGCGCCGACGCGCCGATCGCCTGCGCGAGCGCCGCGGCCGCCGCGGTCAGCGGCGCGTCGCTGCGCCGGTAGATGCCGAGCAGCGGCGCCGGGATAGCCTCGCGGACGCGGATCTGCTGCAGCCGGTGCGGGCCGAAGCCGTTCTGGACGAGCCGCGGGGTCAGGAGCCCGAGCATGTCGGTGCGCGCGAGCAGCGCCATCGCGGTGGCGCACGACTCGCACTGCACGATGGCGCGCGGCATGGCGAGGCCGGCCGCCGCGAAGGCCTTCTCGAGCATCGCGCTGCCCGAGCTGACGGGGTAGTAGATCAGCCACGGCGCGTCGGCGAGCTCGCGCAGCGAGGAGGCGCCCGCGAGCGGATGCCCCTGGCGCGCCGCGACGACGAGCGGCAGGCGCATCAGCGGCTCGAAGCGCAGCCCCGGCTCGAGCGTCGAGCGCGCGCCGATCGCGATGGCGAAGTCGAGCGTCGCGTCGCGCACCGCGGGCAGCAGCGCCGTGCCCACGCCTTCCAGGATGCGCACGCTCGCCTGCGGATGGCGGCGGCGGAACTGCTGCATCGCCTCGGGCACCACCAGCACCGCGGCCTGCGGCGACATGCCGAAGGCGACGCTCGCCGCGGCGCCGCCCTGGAACGCGCCGAGGTCCTCGACCGCCTTGCGCAGCTCCGCCTGGACGACGCGCGCCCGCGCGAGGAACGCCTTGCCGGCGGGCGTGGCGACCGCGCCGCGCGCGCTGCGCTGCAGGAGCTGCACGCGCAGCTCGGCCTCGAGCTGGCGGATGCTCTTCGTCACCGCGGGCTGCGACACGCCGACGTTGCGCGCCGCGGCGCGCAGGCTCCCGGCCTGGATGACGGCCAGGAAGTCGCGGATCTGGGTCATTCGCACGATAACCGCCGCTTATCGGAGCGATAAAACGGACATCTTACGCGACGGCCGCGGCCGTGCTTAACTCGCTGCTTTCGAGGAGGGGGCCATGATCCGCATTTCCGCATTGCTGTTCGCACTCGCCGTCGGCGCCGCGCAGCCCGCGTCCGCGCAGGAGGGCGTCCTGCACGTCGTGCTCGGCTTTCCCGCGGGCGCGACGAGCGACCTGTTGTCGCGCCTGCTCGCCGACCACATGCGCGTGACGCTCGGCCGCACCATCGTCGTCGAGAACAAGGTCGGCGCGGGCGGGCGCATCGCCAACGAGGCGGTCAAGGCGGCGGCGCCCGACGGCAATACGCTGCTCATGACGCCGGTCGCGACGATGGCGATCTACCCGCACTCCTTCGCCGGCCGGCTGCGCTACGACCCGTTCAAGGACTTCGCGCCGGTCGCGCACCTGTCGAACTTCCAGCTCGGCTTCGGCGTCGCGGCGCACGTGCCGGCGAAGACGCTCGACCAGTACGTCGCGGCGGTGAAGAAGGATGCGAAGCTCGGCTTCTACGCCTCCGCGGCGCCGGGCAGCATCCCGCATTTCTTCGGCGTGATGTTCGCGCGCACCGCCGGCATCGAGCTCACCCACGTGCCCTACAAGGGCACCGCGCACGCGCTGCAGGGGCTCGCCGGCGGAGAGGTCGCGGCGATCTCCACCGTGGCGGCCGACATCGGCACGCTCGTGCGCTCGGGGAAGGCGCGGCTGCTCGCCGTGTCGGGAGAGAAGCGCGCCGCGGTGTTCCCCGACGTGCCGACTTTCAGGGAGTCGGGCTACGACCTCGTGGCGCTGCCGTGGTATGCGCTGTTCGCGCCCGCCGGCACGCCGCAGGCCGCGATCGACAGGTACGCGAAGGCGGCGATCGCCGCGATGCACGACCCCGCGCTGCGCGAGAAGCTGCAGAAGATGGGCCTCGAGCCGACCGGCCTCGGGCCGCAGGAGCTGGCGAAGATCCTCAAGGACGATTACCAGAGCTGGGGGCCGGTGATCCGCGCTTCGGGCTTCAAGCCCCAGTAGTGACGAAACCCAACTTCGTCTTCATCCTCGCCGACGACCTCGGCTATGCCGACCTGGGCTGTTATGGAGGCCGCGCCAGCGCAAGCGATGGCGCGGCGGGCCGGCTCTCCTGCTCGCCGGTGCTCGACCGCATGGCGGCCCAGGGCCTGCGCTTCACGCAGGGCTACGCCAACTCCTCGGTCTGCTCGCCGACGCGCTTCGCGCTGATGACCGGGCGCTGGCAGCACCGGCTGCGCGGCGGCGCCGACGAGCCGATCGCCAGCGCGCGGCGCGGGAGCAGCACGCTCGGCCTGCCGCCGGAGCATCCGACGCTGCCCTCGCTGCTCGCCAAGGCGGGCTACGCCACCGCGCTGGTCGGCAAGTGGCACCTCGGCTGGCCGCCGCATTCCGGGCCGCTGAAAAGCGGCTACCAGGAGTTCTTCGGCGCGCTGTCGGGCGGCCTCGACTACTTCACGCACCGCGATTCGGCGGGCGCGCACGATCTCTGGGAAGGCGAGGAGGAGTGCCACAGGCCCGGCTACCTGACCGACCTCTTCTCCGAAAGAGCCGTCGAGTACATCAAGCGCGCGCGCCAGCCTTTCCTCCTCTCGCTGCACTACACCGCGCCGCACTGGCCCTGGGAGACGCGCGAGGACGAGGCCGAGGCGCGGCGCATCGAGAAGATCTTCCACACCGACGGCGGCTCGGTGCGCACGTACGCGCGCATGATCCGCCACATGGACGAAGGCATCGGCGAGGTGCTCGACGCGCTGCGCGCGGCGGGCGCCGAGGAGAACACGTTCGTCGTCTTCACCAGCGACAACGGCGGCGAGCGCTATTCCGACACCTGGCCGCTCCTCGGCAAGAAGATGGACCTGCTGGAAGGCGGCATCCGCGTGCCCTGCATCGTGCGCTGGCCGCAGCGCGTGCGCCCGGGCGGCGTCAGCGCGCAGCTGGCGATCACCATGGACTGGCTGCCGACCTTCCTCGAGGCGGCCGGCGCAAGCGCCGATCCGCGCTATCCGCTCGACGGGATCAGCCTTTTGAAGACCCTGCAAGATCCCGGGTTCGTCCAGCCGCGCGACCTCTTCTGGCGGATGAAATTCCGCTCGCAGAAAGCGGCGCGCTCGGGCGACTGGAAATACCTCTCGGTAGACGGCCACGAGTACCTCTTCAACCTGGCCGAGGACGAACGCGAGCGGGCCAACGTCGCGAAGCGTTTCCCTGAAAAAATGAATGACCTGAAAGGCCGCTTCGCGGCGTGGGAAGCGAGCCTTCCGCCCATCCCCGAGGATGCGAAGTTCTCGCTCGTCTACGGCCCCGCCGAACTCCCCTACCCCTCCTGATTCGGGGTCAGGGTCGTAATTCTTCGCGAGCGCCGGAAAAGGGTCCTGACCCCTTTTCAGCGGGAGAGCTTGCCGAGCACCTGGCGGTAATAGCGCGTTTCGATGCGCGTCCTGAGGAGCGCCAGGCGACGTAGCGCCTTGGCGTGGGCTTCGGCGTCGACTTCACCGGCGGCGACCAGTCGCTCGAGTTGGGCGATGTCGTTCAGCTCGGCGACCTCCGCGGGCATGTAGCCCGCGTTCTTCAGGATCCGGCAGGCGAGCCGCAGGTCCTCCGGCACGAGCGCATCGTCGTCGAGCTCGAGCGGCCGCCCGGCGCCCGGCAGGTCGTCGAGCTCGCCACGCTCGACGGCCTCGGCGATCTTCTGCTCCGCGATCAGGTCGAACACGAGCGAATTGTTACAGGAAAATTGCTCTGACCCCTTTTCAGTAGCCGATGGCGGCGCCGTCGCTGCGGGGGTCGGCGCCGCCGGCGCGCAGGCCGGAGTCGAGGGTGATGCCGTGCGCATGGCCGGCGAGCTCGTTCCAGTCGCCCCAGCGCTCCAGCGGGTGGCCGCGCCGCTCGAGCTCGTCGATGGTCGAGCGTGGATAGCGGCCCTCGATGTGCAGCGTGTCGCGCGCCTCGCCCAGCGCGAAGCGCCCGGAAAGCCAGCGCGGCGCCTCGAGCGCCGCCTGGATGTCGAGCCCGTGGTCGATCATCGCCACGTACGTTTGCACGTGGATCTGCGGCTGGCCGTCGGCGCCCATGCAGCCGAGCACCGCCCAGAGCTCCTCTCCCTTGAACGCCATCGAGGCGATCAGCGTGTGCATCGGCACCTTGCCCGGCTCGAGGCGGTTCGGATGCGCCGGATCGAGCGAGAAGTAGGCGGCGCGGTTCTGCAGCACCACGCCGGTGGCGGTATCGGCCACGCACGAGCCGAACGCGCCGTACAGGCTGAAGATGAGCGACGCGGCGTTGCCCTCGGCGTCCACCGCGGCGACGTATACCGTGTCGCCCGCCAGGCTGCCGTAGGAGGGCACCTTGTTCCAGGGCAGCGCGCGCGCCGGGTCGATCAGCGCCCGCCGTTCGTCCGCGTAAGCCTTGGAAATCAGCATCTCGACGGGGACCTCGGAAAATCGAGGATCCGCCAGGAGCCGGTCGCGGTCGTGGTAGGCGATCTGCTTCGCCTGCACTAGCAGATGCACGAGATCCGGCCCGAGCCACGGCTTCGCCGAGAGCTCGAGCGGCTCCACGAGGTTCAGCATCTCGAGCACGGTGAAGCCCTGGGTAGGCGCCGGCGTCTCGCACAGGGTCACGCCGCGGTAGGTGCCGCGCAGCGGCTCGCCCCAGGTGGCCGTCTGCGCCGCGAAATCGTCGGCGTCGAAGAAGCCGCCGTGCGCCTTCGAGAATCCGGCGAGGTGCTTGGCGACCGAGCCTTCGTAGAACCCGTCCCGGCCCTGCGCGCCGATCGCCTCCAGCGTCTGCGCGAGCCCCGGGTTGGTGAGCTTGCTGCCGGCGCGCGCCGGCTCGCCGCCCGGCAGGAACAGCGCATGGCATCCGGAATCGCGCGCGAGCTCGGCCGCGCTCTCGCCGATCCAGCGCGCGAGGCGCGCCGTCACCGGGTAGCCGTCGTGCGCATAGCCGATCGCGCTCTCGAGGTCGCGCGCGAGCGGCAGCCTGCCGTAGCGCGCATGCGCCTCGCACCAGCTCGCCACCGCGCCGGGCGTGGTGAGCGTCGCCGGCAGGATGCCGCGGAACGGCACCTCGGCGAGGTTTCTCTCCCTGAAGTACTCGAGCCGCCCGCTGGCCGCCGCGCGCCCGCCGCCTTCCAGGTATTCGACCTCGCGTTGTCTTGCGTCGTAGATCAGCCAGAACGCGTCGCCGCCGATGCCGCACATGTGCGGATAGACGACGCCCAGCACCGCCGCGGCGGCGATCGCCGCGTCGACCGCCGAGCCGCCGGCGCGCAGCACGTCGACGCCCGCGCCGGAGGCGAGCGAATGCGGGCATGCCACCATGCCGCGCGGCGCGAGGGTGGGCGGCGAAGCTATTTCTTCTTCTTTCCGAGCTTTTTCCTGGCGAGCGCCGTTCCGGCGACCAGCGCCCGCAGCTTGGCGAGCGCGATGTCGCGGTCCATCGGCGCCATGCCGCAGTTGGTGCAGGGGTAGAGGCGCTTCGGCGCGACGTACTTCGCGGCCTTTTGGATGACCGAAGCCACTTCCGCGGGCGTCTCCACCTTGTCGTTCGCCACGTCGATCACGCCCACCAGCACGTCCTTGCCCTTGAGCAGCCCGAGCAGCTCGATCGGCACCCGGGAATGTATGCACTCCAGCGACACCTGGTCGATCCGGCTCCTCGCGAGCGCCGGGAAGATCTCCTCGTATTGCCGCCACTGCGAGCCGAGCTGGTTCTTCCAGTCGATGTTCGCCTGGATGCCGTAGCCGTAGCAGATGTGCACGCAGGTCTTGCACTTCAGGCCCTGGATCGCGCGGTGCAGCGCGGCGATGCCCCAGCGCTTCACGTCGTCCATGTAGACGTTGAACGCCGGCTCGTCGAGCTGGATCACGTCGACGCCGTCCTTCTGCAAGGCGCGCGCCTCCTGGTTGAGCAGCTCCGCGAACGCCATGGCGAGCTTCGCGCGGTCGCCGTAATGCTCGTCGGCGATGGTGTCGACGATGGTCATCGGCCCGGGCAGGGTGATCTTCACCGCCTTTTTCGAGTGCGTCCGCAGGAGCCGCGCCTCGCGCTCGTGCACCCGGCCCTTCAGGCGCAGCGGCCCGGTGACCACCGGCACCATCGCCTCGTAGCGGTTGTTGCGGATGCCCATCTTCACCTTGCGCGAGAAATCGATGCCCTCGACGTACTCGAGGAAGCCGTGCACGAAATGCTGCCGCGACTGCTCGCCGTCGGTGACGATGTCGAGCCCGGCGTCCTCCTGCTCCTTGAGCCACAGCAGCGTCGCGTCGCGCTTCGCTTCCTCCAGCGCCTCGCCCGCGGCACGCCACTCCGGCCACAGCTTCTTCGGCTCCGCGAGCCAGGACGGTTTCGGCAGGCTGCCGGCGGTCGTCGTATTCAGCATCGGCTTCTCCGGGTGTCGGGCATCGGTAACAGCGACGAAATAGCGATACAGCCCCTATAATTTCCGCTACAAGCGGTATCGCGCAAGGGAGGGTTCAAAGTGTTGGGTGGGGTCCTGGTAGGGACGTTTTGCGCCTTTCTTCTCGGCCTGGTCAATCCGGCGGTGTCGAACAAGGCGGGCCCGGACTGGCTGTGGGCCGGCGGGCGCTCGGATTTCGTGCGCAACCTCTATTTCCGTCCCGACGGCGCCTTCCGCCGCTACGGCCGCCTCGCCCTCGCCGTGACTTTCGCCGCGGGCTCGGCCGCGCTCTTCTGGGTGCTGTCGCAGCTTTAGTGGCATTCTATCGGCCGCAGTGATCGTCCAACCCAAAGGGGGGTAAAAATGATCAGAACGACGGCAGCGGCGGTGGCACTGGCGCTTTTCGTGGCCGGCCCGGCCTGGGCGCAGCGCAAGGACTGCAACGAGCTCAAGAGCGAGATCGAAGCGAAGATCCAGAAGAACGGCGTGCCCAAGTTCACCCTGAACATCATCGACATGAACGCGCAGGTCGAGGAGGGCTTCAAGGTGGTCGGCACCTGCGACGGGCAGACCAAGAAGATCGTCTACAAGCGCGACTAACTGGCCAAGCGCCTCATCGTCGGCATCACGGGAGCGACCGGCGCGATCTACGGCGTCGCGCTCCTGAAATGCCTCGGGACCCTTCCCGGCTGGGAGAGCCACCTGGTGCTCTCCGACGCCGGCGTGCTGAACGCCTGGCACGAGCTGAAGATGAAGCGCAAGGATATCGAGGCGCTCGCGACCAGGGCGTACCACCCGAAGGACATCGCCGCGGCGATCGCCAGCGGCTCGTTCCTCACCGAAGGCATGGTGATCGCGCCCTGCTCGATGAAGACGCTCGCCGCGGTGGCGCACGCGCACGCCGACGACCTCGTCTCGCGCGCCGCCGACGTGGTGCTGAAGGAGCGCCGCCGCCTGGTGCTCGTGCCGCGCGAGACGCCGCTCAACCTCGCGCACCTGCGCAACATGGTCGCGGCGACCGAGATGGGCGCCATCGTCATGCCGCCCATGCCGGCCTTCTACACCATGCCGAAGACCCTCGACGACCTCGTGCAGCACACCGTCGGTCGCATCCTCGACCTCTTCGGCGTGGAGACGAAGAAGGTGAAGCGCTGGAAGGGCATGAAAGAAGAATGATTTGCTACAGAAACTCCCGCAGCGCCTGGGTGAACTTCCCGGGCTGCTCGATGTTGGCGATGTGCGAGGCCTGGGCGATCGAGACGAACTTCGCGCCGGGCACGGTCTCGCCGATGTAGCGCGTGCCGGCGGCCGCCGCGTCGGACTCGCCGGTGATCGCCAGCACCGGCAGCCGGATGTCCTTGAGGCGCGCCGTGGTGTCGAGCTTCATGATCGCCTGCCCGCAGCCGATGTAGCCCGCGACCGGCGTCGCGGCGACGATCTCGGCGATCTTCTTCGCCTCGGGCCGCTCGCGGAAGGCGGGCGTGAACCAGCGCTCCATGGTCGCCGGCACGAGCGCCTTCATGCCCTGGGTCCGCGCGATGCGGATGCGCTCCTCCCACTGCTTCACCATCTCGGGCGACTGGGTGTGCGTCGTGTCGGCGAGCACCATCTTGTCGAACGGCGGGTTCGGGCGCAGCGCCAGCGTCTGGCCGATCATGCCGCCGATGGACAGGCCGATGAAGCTCGCGCGCGCGATGCCGCACTCCTTCATCAGCGCGAGCACGTCGTCGGCCAGCATGTCGAGCGAGTACGGGCCTTCGGGCGCGGCGCTCGCGCCGTGGCCGCGCATGTCGTAGTTGAGGATGCGGTAGCGGTCCTGGAGCGCCGCGACCTGCGGGTCCCACATGCGCACGTTGCAGGCGAGCGAGTGGCTGAGCACCAGCCACGGCGCGCCCTCCTTGCCGCTCACCTCGTAGTACAGCTCGGTGCCGTTCACTTTCGCTTTCACAGTTCCTCCGTCACTAGGGGAATGAGCATCTCGTCCTCGCTGGTCCCGCCGTGGTTGCCGATGTGCAGGTGGCGCGACTCGCCGGCGAGCCAGTCCTTGACCGTGTAGCGCCCGCGCATCACCAGCGCCACGTCGCCGATGCGCTCGGCGAAGCGCGGGTGCGGCGCGCCGCCGCCGAACCAGCCCTCGTCGACCAGCGAGCGGCTCGGCACCACGTCGGCGCGCTCGCCCAGCCAGTCCCTGGCCTGCGCGGCGAACTCGCGCGGCGAATGCACGTGACAATAGGCGATGCGCCGCTCGCCGCACAGGGGAAACCGGAGCTGCGCCGCCAGCCGCGCGGGCAGCTCGAGCGTCTCCTCGGGCGTGACGTCGACGAAGCCGTGGTCGGCGCTCGCCACGAGCAGCGTCTGCGTGCCGCGCAGGCGCGCGCACAGCGCGGCGAACGCCGCGTCGAGCTTCTCGTGCTCGGCGGCCGCCTCGCGGCTCTCGCTGCCGTGGCGGTGCGACACCTGGTCGTAGACCGGCCAGTAGGCGTAGACGAATTTCCTTTCCGGTCCGCTCTTCACCGAGCGCTCGACGTGCGCGACCAGCTCCTCCAGCGTCCCGTAAGCGACCCGCTCGGCGCCGCGCGTGTGGCGCACGTTGTAGTGCGAGTCGATGATGTCGCGGTGCGTGACGACGATCGAGCGCACCGGCAGCTGCTCGAAGATCGGGCTGCGCACGTAGATCTCGTCGGGCGTGACGCCGCGCGCGCTCAGGGAAACCATGTCGCCGCGCGAGCGAAACGGCAGCGACGCGGCGACGCAGCCCGCTTCGCCGAAATAGGTGAACCAGCCGGTGAGGCCGTGCTCCAACGGTGTGGCGCCCGTGTAGGACGTGGTGATCGCCGACGCGGTCGTGGAAGGAAATACCGACGTGATCGCGCGGCGCCGGCGCGCCGCGAGCTCGCCGCCGCGGCGCCCGAGGTAGTTGTCGCCGAGGCCGTCGACGATCAGGAGCACGATGTTGCGCGGCTCGCCGGGGGTGAAATCGCGGAGCGGGGGATGCAGCGCGCGGCCGCCGCAGGCTTGCACGAGCGACGCCATGAGGTTCACCAGGCCGCCGCCGGAATAGTCCGGCTGCATGGGCGGATTTTAGAGGTAGAATCGACTTCCCTCCGCAGCCGTCTCGAAAGGTTTTCCCATGCGGCACGAAGTGCATATCCATGCCGACATTCCCATCCTCGAGGGCGTCTCGAAGCGCCAGCTCGAGCAGGCGTTCGCGCCGCTGCTCGAGTACCTGGACGCCGACGGCCTCGCGGACGTGAAGAGCATCGAGCCGGACGAGCCGGGGCTCAAGTACGACGACAAGGAGCTCCTGCTCTACCTGTGCTGGACCGGCGAGGTCGGCCGCAGCTTCCACGGCGCGCTCGAGGCGGCGCTCGACAACCTCGGCCCCTATTGCTACGAGGCGGTGGAGGTCGACGTCACCGTGTACCACGAGAACGGCGAGCAGGAGTCGAGGCTGCTGTTCGTCGGGCCGACCGCGCACGCCATCCACGAGGCGCAGCGCCGCTGCATGATCGAGGACGTGGCGGCGATCCTGGCGCGCCAGTTCGACAAGGCCAAGGTCGCCGAGGTGACCGCGCTGGTCAACGAGCTCTTCGACCGCGACTGGAAGGAGAAGTCCTCGCAGCAGAAGAAGCCCGAGCGCGCCTTCGAGAGCTACACCCGGCCCTCGCGCAAGAACCTGCACTGACGAAAAAGGGGTCAGAGCAATTTTCCTGTAACACTTCGTGCGCCTCGTGGTTCGTTTGCGGAAAATTGCTCTGACCCCTTTTTCCTGACGCGTGGCCGCGCCCAAGTACCCCGGCTTCGACACCCTGGCGCTGCACGCCGGCCAGTCGCCCGACCCGGCCACCGGCAGCCGGGCGGTGCCGATCTACCAGACCACCTCGTACGTTTTCCGCGACGCCGAGCACGCGGCGTCGCTCTTCAACATGGAGCGCGCGGGGCACGTGTACTCGCGCATCTCCAACCCGACGGTGGCGGTGCTGGAAGAGCGCATGTCGGCGCTGGAAGGCGGCGTCGGCGCGATCGCCACCGCCTCGGGCCAGGCGGCGCTGCACCTCGCGATCGTCACGCTGATGGACGCCGGCAGCCACATCGTCGCCTCGGGCTCGCTCTACGGCGGCTCGCACAACCTGCTCGCCTACACGCTGAAGCGCTTCGGCATCGACACGACGTTCGTCTCGCCCCGGGATCCCGGGAATTTCCGCCGCGCGATAAGGCCCAATACCCGGCTGCTCTTCGGCGAGACGCTCGGCAACCCCGGCCTCGACGTGCTCGACGTCCCGGCGGTGGCCGAGATCGCGCACGCGGCGAAGCTGCCGCTGCTCGTCGACTCGACCTTCACCACGCCCTACCTGATGAAGCCCTTCGACCTCGGCGCCGACCTGCTGTACCACTCGGCGACCAAGTTCCTCGGCGGGCACGGCGTGGCGATCGGCGGCGTGCTGGTCGACTCGGGCCGCTTCGACTGGGACGCCTCGGGCAAGTTCGCCACGCTCACCGAGGCCTACGCCGGCTTCCACGACATGGATTTCGCCGAGGAGTCGGGCACGCGCGCCTTCCTGCTGCGCGCGCGCCGCGAGGGCCTGCGCGACTTCGGCGCCTGCATGGCGCCGATGGTCGCCTTCCACATCCTGCAGGGCATCGAGACGCTGCACCTGCGCATGCCGCGCCACGTCGAGTCGACGCGCAAGGTGGTGGCGTTCCTGGCGAAGCATTCCGCGGTGCAGAAGGTGATCTACCCCGAGCTCCCCGACCATCCCGACCACGAGCTCTGCAAGAAGCTCCTGCCGCGGGGCGCGGGCGCGGTGTTCTCCTTCGAGCTGAAGGGCGGACGCGCCGCGGGACGCAAGTTCATCGAGTCGCTGCGCGTCTTCTCGCACCTCGCCAACGTGGGCGACGCCAAGTCGCTGGTGATCCATCCGGCCAGCACGACGCACCAGCAGATGGATGCGGAGGCGCTGAAAGCGGCCGGCATCGGCGAGGACATGGTGCGGCTGTCGATCGGCCTGGAAGACCCGGCCGACCTGATCGACGATCTGGGCCAGGCGCTGCGCGCGTCGCAGAAGGGCTGAGGG
>DASVDO010000069.1:0-9578 GCA_036381055.1 Burkholderiales bacterium
TTCTACCGCGACGACTACGCGGCGCGCGGCCTGAAGCACGACCCGAAGCGCACGCGCATCCCGTTCGACGTGAACGGCGCCGAGCTGCTGCTGGTCGACGACGTGCTCTACAGCGGCCGCACGGTGCGCGCGGCGATGAACGAGCTGTTCGACTACGGCCGCCCGGCGAGCATCTCGCTGGTGGTGCTCGCCGACCGCGGCGGCCGCCAGCTGCCGATCTGCGCGCAGCACGTCGGCGCGAAGCTCGAGGTGCCGGCCGGGATGCGGCTCAGCCTGAAGCGCGACGACTCGGGCAGGCTCGCGCTCGCGCTGGAGGCCGACCGTGCAGCCTAGCCCGCAGCTCAACGCGAAAGGCGAGCTGCAGCACCTGCTGTCCATCGAGGGCCTGCCGCGCGAGGTGCTGCTGCGCATCCTCGACACCGCCGAGTCGTTCGTCGGCGTCACCGAGCGCGAGGTGAAGAAGGTGCCGCTCTTGCGCGGCAAGAGCGTGTTCAACCTGTTCTTCGAGCCCTCGACGCGCACGCGCACCACCTTCGAGATCGCCGCCAAGCGGCTCTCGGCCGACGTGATCAACCTGAACATCGCCGCCTCGTCGCAGACCAAGGGCGAGTCGCTGCTCGACACGGTGGCCAACCTGTCGGCCATGCAGGCCGACATCTTCGTGGTGCGCCACGAGGCGTCCGGCGCGCCGTTCCTGATCGCCCGGCACGTCAAGCCGCACGAGCACGTGATCAACGCCGGGGACGGCCGCCACGCGCACCCGACGCAGGGCCTGCTCGATCTCTACACCATCCGCCACTACAAGAAGGACTTCCGCGGCCTGACGGTGGCGATCGTCGGCGACGTGCTGCACTCGCGCGTCGCGCGCTCGCTGATCCACGGCCTGACCACGCTCGGCGCGCCGGAAGTGCGCGTCATCGGGCCGCAGACGCTCATGCCGACCGGCGTCGCGGCGCTCGGCGTGCGCGTGTTCCACGACATGCGCGAGGGCCTGAAGGGCTGCGACGTGATTGTCATGCTGCGGCTGCAGAGCGAGCGCATGCGCGGCGCGCTGCTGCCCTCGGCGCAGGAGTACTTCAAGCACTACGGCCTGACCGCCGACAAGCTCGCCGTCGCCAAGCCCGACGCGATCGTCATGCATCCCGGGCCGATGAACCGCGGCGTCGAGATCGACTCTTCGGTGGCCGACGGCCCGCACTCGGTGATCCTGCCGCAGGTCACCTTCGGCATCGCGGTGCGCATGGCGGTGATGAGCATCGTCGCGGGCAACGGATGAGCCTGCTCATCAGGAACGGCCGGCTCATCGATCCCGCGAGCGGCAGGGACGGCGCGGGCGAGCTCTACATCGAGGACGGCAGGATCGTCGAGCGGGTCAAGAGCCCGCGGAGAACCATCGATGCCAAAGGCCTGGTGGTGGCGCCGGGCTTCATCGACCTGTCGGCGCGGCTGCGCGAGCCCGGCTTCGAGTACAAGGCGACGCTCGAGTCGGAGATGGACGCGGCGGTGGCGGGCGGCGTGACCAGCCTCGCCTGCCCGCCCGACACCGACCCGCCGCTCGACGAGCCGGGGCTGGTCGACATGCTGCGCCGGCGCGCGCGCAGCCTCGAGCGCGCGCGCGTCTACCCGGTCGGCGCGCTCACCGTGAAGCTGGAAGGCAAGGCGCTCACCGAGATGGCCGAGCTCGCCGAGGCGGGCTGCGTCGCCTTCTCGCAGGCCAACGTGCCGCTCGCCGACACGCAGGTGCTGTGGCGCGCGCTGCAGTACGCGGCGACCTTCGGCTTCCCGGTGTGGCTGCGCGTCGAGGACGCCTGGCTCGCGCGCGGCGGCGTGGCGCACGACGGCGAGGTGGCGACGCGGCTGGGCCTTGCCGGCATCCCGTCGTTCGCCGAGACGGTGGCGCTCGGCACGCTGCTCGAGCTGGTGCGCGCCACCGGCGCGCGCGTGCACGTCTGCCGCCTGTCGAGCGCCGCGGCGGTGGCGCTGATGCGCGCGGCGAAGCGCGAAGGCCTGCCGGTGACCTGCGACGTGGCCGCTCACCACGTGCACCTGTGCGATCTCGACCTCGGCTACTTCGACGCGAACTGCCGCCTGGAGCCGCCGCTGCGCAGCGCGCGCGACCGCGACGCGCTCGCCGCCGGGCTCGCCGACGGCACCATCGACTGCCTGTGCTCGGACCACACGCCGGTCGACGAGGACGGCAAGCATCTGCCGTTCGCCGAGGCGCAGCCGGGCGCGACCGGCCTGGAGCTGCTGCTGCCGCTGGCGCTGCGCTGGGGCGAGGCGCGGAAGCTGTCGCTCGCCGAGACGCTGGCGCGCATCACCTCGGCGCCGGCGCGCGTGCTCGGCGTGCCGAGCGGTCGCCTGGCGCCCGGCGCGCCGGCCGACGTGGTGCTGATCGATCCGCGCGCGCCGCGCCGCATCGCGCCCGAGACGCTGAAGAGCCAAGGCAAGAACACGCCGTTCGTGGGCGCCGAGCTCTCGGGGGCGGTGCGCTGCACGATCGTCGCCGGCAACGTGGTGTACGAGGCATGAAGCGGCTGCTCTGGCTGCTGCTCGTCGCGGGCTGCGCCGGCGCGCCGCCGCGCGAGAGCCCGCTGCCGGAGACGTCGCGTCCCGGCGGCTACTACAAGGACGACGGCCCGCACGAGCGCGTGCCCGACAACCTGGCGGCGATTCCCGACGCGCAGCCGCGCGTCGAGCCGCTCAGCCGCTTCGCCAACCGGCCCTACGAGGTGTTCGGCAAGCGCTACGTGCCGCTCGTCGAGGTGCAGCCGTTCCGCCAGCGCGGCATGGCGAGCTGGTACGGCAAGCGCTTCCACGGCCAGCGCACCTCGAGCGGCGAGCCCTACGACATGTACGCGATGAGCGCGGCGCATCCCACGCTGCCGATCCCGAGCTACGCGCGCGTGACGCGCGTCGCCACCGGCCGCAGCGTGGTGGTGCGCATCAACGACCGCGGGCCGTTCCACGCCGGGCGCATCATCGATCTCTCCTACGCCGCGGCGGCGCGCCTGGGCATCGTGCAGATCGGCAGCGCGGAGGTGGAAGTCGAGGCGATCGTGCCGGGCGAGGAGCGCAGCGCGCAGGCGCACGGCGCCGAGGCGGCGATCTTTCTTCAGGTAGGCGCGTTCGCCTCGCGCGACAATGCGGAGCGGCTGCGCGCGCGGCTCGCCTCGCTGCAAGACCCGAGCGAGCTTCTGCTCGTCGGCGAGCTGTGGCGGCTGCAGCTCGGGCCTTACCGCTCGCGGGAAGAGGCGCGCTCCGCCGCCGAGCGGCTGGAGCGCGCGTTCGCCCTGAAGCCGTTCGTCGTGGTGCGCTGAGCTTTTATAATCCGCAACTTTTTCCGCAAGTGAAGATGCTCCGCTTCCTCGTTGCCGCGGCGACGGCGCTCTGCGCCGCCGCCGCCCAGGCGGCCGCGCCGCAGCCGCCCTCGGTCGCCGGCCGCGCCTGGATGGTCGGCGACCTGTCGAGCGGCCAGGTGCTCGCCGCCGAGAAGGCCGACCTGCGCATCGAGCCCGCGTCGCTCACCAAGCTGATGACCGCCTACCTCGTGTTCGGCGCGCTGCGCGAGGGCAAGCTGCGGCTCGACCAGCAGGTGCCGGTGTCGACGCGCGCCTGGCGCGCGCCCGGCTCGCGCATGTTCATCGAGCCGCGCAAGCCGGTCACCGTCGAGCAGCTGATCCTCGGCATGGAGGTGCAGTCGGGCAACGACGCCACCATCGCGCTCGCCGAGGCGGTGGCCGGATCGGAGGAGCTGTTCGCGCAGCTCATGAACCGCGAGGCGGCGCGGCTCGGCATGGCCGACACCCACTTCGTGAACGCGACCGGCCTGCCCGCCGCGCAGCACTACAGCACCGCGGCGGACCTCTACCGGCTGAGCGCCGCGCTGATCCGCGACTTTCCGCAAGAGTACGACCGCTACTACGCGGTCAAGGAGTTCCGCTACAACAACATCACCCAGCCCAACCGCAACCGGCTGCTGTGGCTCGACCCGAGCGTCGACGGCGTGAAGACCGGACATACCGAGGCGGCGGGCTACTGCCTGATCGCCTCGGCGGAGCGCGCCGGGCGGCGGCTGCTCGCGGTGTTCCTCGGCGGCACGTCGGAGGCGAGCCGCGCGCAGGAGACGCTCAAGCTGCTCAACTGGGGCTACCAGTTCTTCGACAGCGTGAAGCTCTACGCCGGCGGCGCGCCGGTGCGCTCGCTCGAGGTGTGGAAGGGCGCGCGCGACGAGGTGAAGGTCGGCGTGCAGAAGGACCTGCTGGTCGCCGTGCCCAAGGGCGACGCCGACAAGCTCAAGGCCGAGCTGGTGTCGCGGCAGCCGCTCGTCGCGCCGCTCGCGAAGGGCCAGCGCGTCGGCACGCTGCGCGTGGCGCTCGACGGCAAGCCGCTCGGCGAGTACCCGCTGGTGGCGCTCGAGCCGGTCGCCGTCGCGGGCTTCTTCGGCCGCGCGTGGGATACACTGCGCCTTTGGCTCAAGTAGGCGGCGCCATGGTGTTCCTGAACGGGCAGTTCGTCCCCCTCGAGGACGCGAAGATCTCGGTGCTCGACCGCGGCTTCGTGTTCGGCGACGGCGTCTACGAGGTGGTGCCGGTGTACTCGCGCGTGCCGTTCCGGCTCGACGAGCACCTGGCGCGGCTCGAGCGCAGCCTCGCCGAGGTGCGCATCCGCAACCCGTACGAGCGCGCCGAGTGGCGCCGCATCATCGCCGGGCTGGTGGCGCGCCAGGACTTCGACGACCAGGGCGTGTACTTCCAGGTGACGCGCGGCGTGGCGAAGCGCGACCACGCGTTCCCGAAGGGCGTCGCGCCGACCGTGTTCATGATGGCCACGCCGCTCGTCAACCCGCCGCAGGCGCTGGTGGAGAACGGCGCGGCCGCGCTCAGCGCCCCGGACTTCCGCTGGACGCGCTGCGACATCAAGTCGATCTCGCTGATCGGCAACGTGCTGCTGCGCCAGCTCTCCGCCGAGGCCGACGCGGCCGAGACGATCCTGTTTCGCGACGGCCGGCTCACCGAGGCCTCGGCGTCCAACGTGTTCATCGTCAAGCGCGGCGTGATCGCCGCGCCGCCCAAGAGCGCGCTGATCCTGCCCGGCATCACCTACGACGTGGTGGTCGAGCTGGCGCAGGCCGCCGGCCTGCCGCTCGAGCTGCGCGAGGTGAGCGAGGCCGAGGTGCGCGCCGCCGACGAGCTGTGGGTCACCTCGTCGTCCAAGGAGGTGCTCGCCATCGTGCGCCTCGACGGCGCGCCGATCGGCGACGGCCGGCCCGGCCCGGTGTTCCGGCGCATGTACCGCCTCTACCAGGAGTTCAAGCAGAAGGTCATGCGCTCGGGCGCGCGCGAGTCGGTCTCGGCCTGAATGGCGCGCTGAGGCGGCGATGGCGCTGCACGCCGACGGCTCGACGCCCGCCTTTCCCTGCGACTTTCCGATCAAGGTCATGGGGCGCAAGGCGCCCGGCTTCGCGCAGGCGGTGTCCGGCATCGTGCGCAGGCACGCGCCCGACTTCGACCCGGCGACGATCGGCATGCGGCCGAGCCGGCAGGGGCGCTACCTGAGCGTCACCTGCGTGGTGCGCGCCACCTCGCGCGAGCAGCTCGACGCGATCTACCGGGAGCTTTGCGACCACCCGCAGGTCGTAATGGTGCTATGACGCTCACCGAGGAGATCGTGCTGCGGCGCCTGGGCCGCGCCGCCTACGAGCCCACCTGGCAGGCGATGCGCGAGTTCACCCGCGCGCGCGGCGAGGACACGCCCGACGAGCTGTGGCTCGTCGAGCATCCGCCGGTCTACACGCTCGGCCAGGGCGCGCGGCCGGTGACGGTGGCGAACGGCATCCCGGTGGTGCAGAGCGACCGCGGCGGCGAGGTCACCTACCACGGGCCCGGCCAGGCGGTGCTCTACGCGCTGGTCGACCTCGCGCGGCGCGGGATCAAGGTGAAGCGCTTCGTCTGGCTGCTCGAGGAGGCGGTGATCGAGCTCCTCGGCCCGCGCGCCGAGCGGCGCGCCGGCGCGCCCGGCGTGTACGTGGCGGGCGCCAAGATCGCGGCGCTCGGCATACGGGTGGTGCGCGGGCGCGCCTACCATGGCGTCGCGCTCAACGTGGACATGGACCTCTCGCCTTTCTCCGCCATCGATCCGTGCGGCTTTCCCGGCCTGGCGGTGACGCAGACGCGCGCGCTGGGCATCGCCGGTTCGGCGGCCGCGCTGGGCGAGCGGCTGGCGGCGATCCTCGCGCGCAGGCTCGCCGATGCGTGAAGCGGGCGTCAAGGAGAAGGGGCGGGCGAAGACCATCCGCATCGTCCCGGTCGACGAGCGGCCGAAGCTCGCCAAGCCGCCGTGGATCCGCGTGCGCGCGGCGAGCCCCGGCTCGCGCTTCTACGAGATCAAGGACATCCTGCGCCGCCAGAGCCTGCACACGGTGTGCGAGGAAGCCTCCTGCCCGAACATCGCCGAGTGCTTCGGCAAGGGCACGGCGACCTTCATGATCCTGGGCGACATCTGCACGCGGCGCTGCCCGTTCTGCGACGTCGCGCACGGCCGGCCGCTCGCGCCGGATGCCGACGAGCCGCGCCATCTCGCCGAGACCGTGGCGCTGCTCGGGCTGAAGTACGTCGTCGTCACGAGCGTCGACCGCGACGACCTGAAGGACGGCGGCGCGGCGCACTTCGTCGCCTGCATCCAGGAGATCCGCAAGCGCTCGCCGCGGACCACCATCGAGGTGCTGGTGCCGGACTTCCGCGGCCGCCTGGAGCGCGCGCTCGGCATCCTCGCCGCCGCGCCGCCCGACGTGATGAACCACAACCTCGAGACCGTGCCGCGCCTGTACAAGCGCGCGCGCCCGGGCGGCGACTACCGCCATTCGCTCGCGCTGCTGCAGGCGTTCAAGCGCGCGCATCCGCAGGTGCCGACCAAGTCCGGGCTGATGGTCGGCCTGGGCGAGCGCGACGAGGAGATCCTCGCGGTGATGCGCGACCTGCGCGCGCACGACGTCGACATGCTGACGCTCGGCCAGTACCTGCAGCCTTCGCCGCATCACTTGCCGGTCGAGCGCTACGTGCCCCCCGACCAGTTCAGGGCGTTCGAGCGCGAAGCGGCCGCGATGGGCTTCAAGCATGCCGCGGTCGGGCCGCTGGTGCGCTCCTCCTACCACGCCGATCGCCAGGCGCACGACGCCGGGCTCTGACGCCGGCCGGCGTCGGTCCACTCAGGCCAGCCCGTGCACGCCGCTCGAGGCATCGTCCGCAACCTGCCGTTGTGATCATGGCGTGGCACATCGGGTGCATGAACGAGGAGAGCGGAGATGAAGGCGAAGCTTCTGGCGGTAGGCGCCGTATTCGGCGCATTCGTGGCGAGCGGGCCCCTGCAGCACATCGGCGTCCTGCCGCAAACGGCGGTGGGCGAGGCGAGCAAGGCCATGATCAAGGGCGCGCTGAACATGACGTCCGAGCCGGCGTTCGCCTCCTGCGGCGGCGGCCGCCGCCAGGGCAACAACGGCTGGGGCAACGGCGAAGATCCCGCGCCGGGCGGCTCGCTCGCGCATCAGCCGAAGTTCGAGGATCCGGATACCGGGCCGACGCCTTGCAAAGGGCCGAACTGCAGCGGCGGCGACCGCTAAGGGGGCGGCGAGCGGACCCCTGACCCGCCCGACGGCGGGTCTTTTTTGTAAGCTGGCCGGCGTGGGGAGAGCCGGACGGATCCTGGCCGTGATCCTGCTTGCGTGGGCGGGCGCCGCGTCGGCGCAGCTCGAGCGCTTCAGCGGCGCCGACGCGACGGGCGCGCTGCGCGCGGCGCTGGAGCAGGGCAGCCGGGCGGCGGTCAAGTCGCTCGGGCGCAGCGACGGCTTCCTCGGCAATCCCAGGGTGCGCATCCCGCTTCCCCGCTCGGCGCAGCGCGCCGAGAAGCTGATGCGCCGCCTCGGCATGGGCGAGTACGCCGACGAGCTGATCGTGACCCTCAACCGCGCCGCCGAGCAGGCGGTGCCGCAAGCGCGCGATCTGCTCGTGCAGTCGGTGCGCAGGATGAGCGTGCGCGACGCGAAGCAGATCCTGACCGGCGGCGACACGGCGGCCACGGAATACTTCCGCCGCACCACGCGCGGCGCGCTGCACCGGCGCTTCCTGCCGATCGTGCGCAAGGCCACCGCCCGGGTGCGCCTCGCGCAGGCGTACGGCCGCTATGCCGACAAGGCGGCCGCGGTCGGCCTCTTGCGCAAGGAGGACGCCGACCTCGACGAGTACGTGACGCAGAAAGCGCTCGACGGGCTTTACTTCACGCTCGGCGAGGAGGAAAAGAAGCTGCGCGCTCAGCCTGCCCGGGCCGGCTCGCGCCTGCTGCGCGAGGTGCTCGGTGCGCTTCGCTAGGCCGCCTGCTGCCGGGCGGTAGCCCGTATCAAGCTTTTCCTGACCTTCGCGGTCATCGCCGCCGGCCTAGCCGGGCGCTCGGCGCTGGACAAGCTGCTCGCGCTGCGCGGCGGCGCCGACCTCGTGGCGCTCTGGGCGCAGCTCGCCTCGCTGATCGAGCTGGTGTCCGGCGTGGCGCTCGCCGGCCTCGGCACCGGCCTCGCGGTGTACGTCGCGCGCACGGGCAACGCCGAGCGGCAGAAGGAGCTCCTCGCCGAGGCGATGAAGCTGGGGCTCGCGCTCGCGCTGCCGTTCGCGCTGCTCGGCGCGGCGGCCGGGTTCCTGTTCTCCGGCTTCCTCGGCGGCGGCCGGCTGGACGCGGAAGTGCTGGCGCTCGGCGCCGGCGTGGGCTGGATCGCGGTGATCCCGGGGCTGATCGCCAACCTCTGGATCGGCCAGCAGCGGCGCGGCCTTCAGCTCGCCCTGGCCGGCGGCACCGCGGCGCTTTCGCTCGGCGTCGCCTGGCTCGCGCCGGAGGGCAGGGTGGTCGCCTCGCTCGCCGCGGCGCAGGCGCTGCCGGCGCTCGCGCTGCTCTTCCTCGGCCGCCCCGCGGACCGGGCCGGCCGCTTCCGCTCGCGCTCGCATCCGCTGCGCCGCTACGTGCTGCCGAGCCTCGCCATCGGCATCCTCAGCCCCGCGTCGACGCTCGTCGCGCGCGCCGCGGTAGGCGAGGCGCTATCGTGGGACGAGGCGGGCGTGCTTCAGGCGCTGTGGCGGCTTGCCGACTGGGTGTGCGGCTTCGCCGGCGGCGTGCTCTCGGTGTACTACCTGCCGCAGCTCGCCGCGGCGCGCGGCGCAGCGCAGTTCTCGAGCGTGCTGCGCGCCGCCGCGCTGCGCGTCCTCGTGCCCTCCGCGGCGGTGTTCGCGCTCTTCTTCCTGCTGCACCGGCCGCTGCTCGACGCGCTGTACGACGAGAGCTTCGTCGCGTCGAGCGCTTCCGTCGCGCTGCTCTTCGCCGGCAGCCTGGTGCGCATCGCCGCCTGGGTGGCGATGACCGGCCTGTACGCGCAGCGGCGCACGCGCGCGCTCGCCCTCGGCGAGCTGCTCTCGCTGCCGCTCTTCGCCCTGCTGGTGCTCGCCGCCGGCGGCAGCCTCACCCTGGAGCGGGTGGGCGTGTTCTGGCTGGTCTCGTTCTGCGCCTACCTCGCGTTCAACGTCGCGGCGCTGCGCCGTTAG
>DASVDO010000070.1:0-4940 GCA_036381055.1 Burkholderiales bacterium
ATCTACGTGCGCTCGCTGGTCACCAAGCTGTTCGACGCGATCGCGCGCGCCGAGGCGGCCAACCAGGCGAAGCGCCGGTTCATCTCGGTGGTGAGCCACGAGATGCGCACGCCGCTCAACGCGATCATCGGCATGTCGGACCTGCTGCGCGACACCAACCTGACGCGCGAGCAGGCGGACATGCTGCAGACCTTGCGCAGCTCCTCGCGCATCATGCTCGGCCTGGTCGACGACGTGCTCGACTTCTCCAAGATCGAGGCGGGCAAGGTGGTGGTGGAGAAGCGCGACTTCGACCTGCACGCGCTGGTCAACAGCACCTCGCGCATCCTCGCCTCGCAGGCGAGCGCCAAGGGCATCGACTTCATCGTCTCGATCATGCCGGAGGTGCCGCCGGCGGTGCGCGGCGACCCGCATTACCTGCGCCAGGTGCTGATCAACCTGGCGGGCAACGCGATCAAGTTCACCGAGCGCGGCAGCGTCACGGTGCACGTCTCGGCGCAGCAGGAGACGCCGGCGGCGGTGCGCGTCAAGGTCTCGATCCGCGATACGGGGATCGGCATCCCGCCGGAAGCGCAGTCGCGCATCTTCGACAGCTTCACGCAGGCCGACCAGTCGACCACGCGCCGCTTCGGCGGCACGGGCCTCGGCACCACCATCGCCAAGCAGCTGGTCGGGCTGATGGGCGGCAAGATCGGCCTGGAGAGCGCGGTCGGCCTGGGCACGACCTTCTGGTTCGAGGTCGAGCTCGACAAGCAGCCCGAGCGCGCCGGCGTCGGCACCGGCGAGCTCGCCGACGCGCGCGTGCTGCTGGTCGGGTTCCCGGCGGCGGAGCGCGACGCGCTCGAGCAGGCGCTCGCCGGCTGGGGCGCCACGCCGGTGGCCGCCGCCGACGTCAAGGAAGCGGTGGCGCGGCTCGACGCCGAGATCAGCCTCGCCAAGCCCTACCACAGCGCGCTGCTCTACGCGCCGGGCGCCGACTTCCGGGCCGCCGAGCGCTTCCGCCGCGCCGCGCCCGATCCCGCCCCGCCCAGCGTGCTCGCGGTGCCCCGCGATGCCGAGGTGCCGCGCTTCGACGCCCTGTCCGCCGGCTTCGCCGCCGTGCTCGAGCTGCCGTTCGAGAAGCGTCAGCTCTTCAACGTGCTGCACTCGGTCTCGGCGGGCGAGGAAGTGCGCGAAGGCGTGGTGCGCCTGCACGACTACGCGCGCCGCCTCGGCGGCGGCCGCAAGCTGAAGGTGCTCGTCGCCGACGACAACCCGACCAACCGCGAAGTGGTGGCGCGCATCCTCGAGCGCGGCGGGCATGCCGTGACGCTGGTCTCGGACGGCGAGCAGGCGCTGGAGGCGGTGGAGCACGACGAGCCGGACGTCGTCATCCTCGACCGCAACATGCCGGGCATGAGCGGCATGGAGGCGCTCCAGGCGCTGCGCCTGGTCACCCGCGACCGCCGGCTGCCGGTGATCATCTTCTCCGCCGACGTGACCGCCGAGACGCGGCGCGAAGCGCTGGCCGCGGGCGCCGACGCGTTCCTCGGCAAGCCGGTCGAGGCGGTGCGCCTCCTCGAGGAGGTGCAGGCGCTCGCCGCTGCGCGCGAGGCGCGGCAGGCCGAGCCCGTGCCGCTGCCGCGGCCGCGTCCGGCGCGCGCCGAGCTGGCCGTCGCCAATGCCGAGACGCTCGGCCATCTCGAGCAGCTCGGCTCCTCGCCGGCGTTCCTGGAGCGGCTGGTCGGCGTGTTCACGCAGGACTGCACCGGCCTCCTGGGCCGCATGGAGCCCGCGCTCGCCGGCCGCAACTACGGCGAGTTCCGCGCGCTGGTGCACGCGCTGAAGGGCTCTTCGGCGAGCATGGGTGCGGACCGCCTCGCGTCGCTGTGCGGCGACCTCGGACGGCTCTCCGATGCCGAGCTGCGCCTGCAGGCGCCGAGCGTGCTGCGCTCGCTGAACGAGGAGTTCGTCGCGGTGTGCGACACGCTGCAGCGGCACGTCAAGGAACGGCAGCACTCGGCCGGTTAGTGGCGGCGAACGACAGCGCCGGCACCAGCGCAGCGCGCGGCTACCGCCTGCTCGTCCTGCTCACCCTGCTCAATATCCTCAACTTCGCCGACCGCTACCTGCTGGTCAGCTTCTCCAATTCGGTGATTTCCGATCTGGGGCTGAGCAACTTCCAGTTCGCCCTGCTCACCGGCTTCGCGTTCACGCTGTTCTACGCGCTGTTCGGGCTGTTCTCCGGAGCGCTCGCCGACCGCGGGCACCGCCCGCGGCTGATCGCCGTCGGCCTGTTCCTGTGGAGCGCGCTCACCGCGGCGACGGGGGCGGCGCGCAGCTTCGCGCACGTCGGGCTGGCGCGCCTTTTCATCGGCGTCGGCGAGTCGCTGCTCACGCCGGCGGCGATGTCCATGCTGTCCGACACGCTGCCGCGGCATCGGCGCTCGCTCGGCGCGGCGATCTATTACCTGGGCGTGCCGCTCGGCGTGGGCGGGAGCTTCCTTTTCGCCGCGCTGTTCGGCCCGGCGATCGGCTGGCGCGGCACGTTCCTGCTGCTCGGCGCGGTGGGCGTGCTCGGCGCGCTGCTGATGCTCGCCATGGACGATCCGCCGCGCGGCGCGCTCGACGCCGGCGAGCTTTCTCCGGAGGCGCGGCGCATCGGCTCGCTCGGCGAAAGCGCGCGCGGCATGGCGCACGCGCTGCGCACCACGCCGGTGCTGGGGCTGGTGCTGCTCGGCAGCGCCGCCGCGATTTTCGTCCAGGGCGCCGCGGTGCTCGACGTGGTGTGGTGGGTGAAGGAGCGCGGCTACGACGAGGCGCGCGCGCAGACCCTTCTCGGCGCGATGTTCCTCGTCGGCGGCATCATCGGCACGCTGGTGGGCGGCATGGGAGCGGAATGGCTGCACGCGCGCCGCCGGGACGGCCGGCTCGTCTTCCTGGCCGTCGGCTATCTCGTCGTCATGCCGATCGGCCTTGCCTACCGCCTGGTCGAGCCCGGCTCGGCGCTGTTCTACGGCTTCGCCTTCATCTTCAACGCGAGCTTCATGATCTCGTACGGCGCGACGTTCCCGCTGGTGCAGGAGCTGGTGCCGATCCGCCTGCGCGGCGCTTCGGTCGCGCTGCTGATCCTGAGCAACAATCTGCTCGGCCAGGCGCTCGGCGCCGCCTTCGCCGGTCTGCTCGCCGATCTCTTCGCCGCGCGCGGCGCGGCGCAGCCGCTCACCTGGGCGATCTTCCTGAGCGTCGCGGTGGGACTCGCAGCGGTGCCGGCGTTCTACGGCGCTGCGCGGCTGCACGCTAGAATCGGCGAGCGCAATCCTGCCTGATTTATCCCGGAGTCTGAACGAGATGTCGTTCTTCATTACGCTCGTCGAAATGACCGACGCGAGCCGGCGCGAGCTGGAGGCGCTGCCGAAGATCCATTCGATGATGCATCACGGGCTGCAGCTCGCCGAGTACCGGGCCCTGCTGCACGACCTGTACCACATCGTCTGGCACTTCTGCCCGGTCATGGCGGCGGCGGCGGCGCGCTGCGACGATCGCTTCCGCGAGGTGCGCTACGAGCTGTACGAACGGATCGAGGAGGAAAAAGGCCACGAAACATGGGTGCTGGAGGACATCGAGGCGTTGGGGGGCGATGTCGCGCTTGCCAGGGCTAACCCGCCGAGCGCTCCCGTCCAGGCCATGATCGCGTTCAACTACTACGGCGCCGAGCGGGTGCACCCATGTTCCGTGCTGGGGATGCTCTACATGCTCGAGGTGGTGGCCTCCGTGTACGGCGGCAAGGTTTCAGACTCGATCGCGCGGGCGATCGGCCGCGAGGTCGACGCGGGCGGGTTCAGGTTCCTCTCCTCACACGCCAGCATGGACGTCGAGCACATGGCGAAGCTCAACCGCCTGGTGAAGACCATCGACGACGCCGAGGCGCAGGCGGCGATCGTCAATTCCACGCGGGTCAACTTCTTCCAGTTCGGGGCCATGTTCGGGGAGGGCGGTTTCCAGTCGCATGTCCCAGCTATCCGGCGTCCGGATCGCCAGACGGTACCGTAATCCGATAGCGGCGGCGCAGGTCCTCCACCTTTTCGGCCCACAGCTCCTCCCAGCGCACCGCCAGCAGCGGTGCGGCGCGTCGGCCCGCGCAGTACCCGGTGCAGAACGCCTCGGCATGGCGCTCCAGGTCCCGTAGCCGCGCGCGAAGCACGCTCTTCAGCATGGCGCCGGCGCCGATGATCGCCGACTGGCCGTTGGTGTACTGCCCGAGGTAGAAGCCCTGCAGGCCGACCTCGCCGAACTCGTCCGTGCCGAAGCCGGTGAGCAGATGCCAGATGTCGTGAGTCTGCCGCATCCGCATGCGCAGGTAATGCGTGCGATGGCGCGGCGCGACGTCTTCGTAGAAATCCGGCCGCAGACCGTTTGCCTTCATGTGGCGCGCGTAGGCGCCGCCCAGCGTATCCGGCGGGAGCTGGATCAGCCGCTCGAGGTCGTAGCGGGGCGGGCAATAGCGTGCCTGCCACATGGCCTCCAGCTCCGGCGAGCTGAAAGGATCGCGCATGCGTCCGCGCGAGCGCTGGCCTTCGGCGATCTCGTCCTGCGCGTTGCCCATCATGAAGACGTACTTCACCGCGTCCGGCTGCTTGGCGAGGCGGAATGCGGCGAACACGGAGCGCAGCGTATGCCAGCGGTTGGCACGCCGGCGCCGGCGCTCGGCCGCGTCGTCGCCGTTCGCGGTAGGCGGTGCGTGCAGCATGGCGGCCTCGTAAGGATCGCCCATGGCCGTCGACTCAGACCGCGGCGGCAAGCGCGGCTTCGCTGACGTTGCTCACGTCGCCGACCTCCATGCGCCGCATCTGCGCGCGCACCAGCCAGCCCATCATCTTCAGGTCGCGGTCCTCGAGGCGCAGCGCCGCGTCGACCCACGCATCGGCCACCGCGTCGAGCTCCTGGCGCGTGATCGGGTT
>DASVDO010000071.1:0-37641 GCA_036381055.1 Burkholderiales bacterium
CGCGCGCCGGTCGCTGCGTCCGGAATCTGTCCGGCGTGCAGGCAAAGCGTCTCGATGCCGAATTTACGGTCGGCCATGGCCGAACGGTAGCAGAGTTACTCGGTCGGCTTGGAGCCCTGCTCGGTGCGCGAGGCGGCCCGGCGGTACTCGGACGGCGGCACGCCGACCTGGTTGAGGAAGAACCGGGTGAAGTTGCTCTGCGCCGAGAAGCCGAGCTCGGCGGAAACCTCGGAGATCTTGCCCTGCCCCGAGGACAGGCGCGAGATCGCCGCCTCGACGCACAGCATGTCGAGATAGGTGCGCGGCGAGAAGCCGGTGCAGCCCTGGAACAGATCGTAGAACCGCGAGCGCGACAGCCCGACCTGGGTTGCCAGCTCGTCCATGTTCAGGTCCTTGTTCGGACGCTGGCGCAGCAGGGCGATCGCCTGCCGGATGCGGCCGTCCTCGAAGCGCGAGCCGCGCCAGACGGACACGCGGCGACCGGCGAGGTAGGTCTCGATGATCGACAGCACCAGCTCCTGCAGCATGAACTCGAGGCGCTCGGGCGACAGGAAGCGGTCGTTGACCACCTCGACTGCCAGCGTGTCGGCGAGCTGCCGGATGCGCGGCGTGATCAGCTCCAGGCGCCGCGGGAACGGCGACTCCGTGTCGAACACCGCGGGAAAGCTCTGCCGCAGCCACTCGGTCGACGCATGGAACACGAGCGCCGTGCCGGAATCGAGGCAGACGTGGATCTCCCCCGGGTTGAGCAGCAGCAGGTCGCCTTCGCCCTGGTGCATGACGATGGCCGGGTCGCCCTGCGCGTCGACCGGGTCGTTCTCGGCCACCTCGGTCAGCACCAGGCGGCCGAAGCGACCCTCGAAGATGCGCACCTTCCTCCCCATGCGGGGAAGGATACCTCAGTACGCCAGCCAGCGGGGGCGATTTGCCGAGACCACGCGCGTGTTGACGCCGACCCAGTTGAGCCCGCCGAAGAGCCGCCCGTGCTCGATCTTCACGCAACGGTCCAGGACCGCTTCCAGGCCGGCCGCCCGGGCCCGCGCGGCGGCGGCCTCGTTTTTCACGCCGAGCTGCTGCCAGAGCACCCGGGCGCCCACGGCGATCGCGTCTTCCGCGATCGGCATGACGTCGGCGGTCTTGCGGAACACGTCGACCAGGTCGATTCTCTCCGGCACGTCGCGCAGCGACGCGTAGCACTTCTCGCCGAGGATCTCCGGGTAGCGCGGGTTGACCGGGATGATGCGGTAGCCGTGCTCCTGCATGTACTTGGCGGCGAAGTAGCTCGGCCGGAACCAGTCGGCCGACAGGCCGACCACGGCGAGGGTGCGGCACTCGCGCAGGATGCGGCGCAGGGTGTTGATGTCGTCCATCGGCAGCTAACTATAATCGAACGCTTCCACGCATTGTCCCCGGAGAGAACGCCAATGTACGTCGAAGAGCGCACCTACACGCTCAAGCCCGGCACCGTTCCCGAGTACCTGAGGCACTACCAGGACGAAGGCATGGCGGTGCAGCTCAAGCACCTGCCGCACATGGTCGGCTACTACTTCACCGAGGTGGGCCGGCTGAACTGCGTGGTGCACCTGTGGGCGTACGAGAGCCTCGACGAGCGCGACAAGCGCCGCGCCGGCATGCAGGCCGACCCGGCGTGGCAGGCGTACCTGACCAAGATCCGGCCGCTGATGGAGCGCCAGGACACGCGCATCATGAAATGCGCGCCGTTCTTCGTCGAGCGGCTGAAGAAGATGCTCGCGGCGGCCAAGGCTTGAGCCTGCATCCCCAGGTGGCCGCGCTGCTGGAGCGCGCGGCGCGCTCGGCGCTGCCGAAGTACCACGCCGTCTCGCCGTCGGTCGCGCGGCGCATCTACCGCGACACGCGCGCGGCGCTGGCGCCGCCGCCGCCGCAGGTCGCCGAGCTGCGCCTGCTCGCCTTCCCGCGCTACGCCATGCGCCTGTACCGGCCGCGCAGCGGCGTCCTGCCGGCGCTGGTCTATTTCCACGGCGGCGGCTGGACGATCGGCGACCTGGACACGCACGACGTGCTGTGCCGCGAGCTCGCGCTCGGCGCGCAGTGCGCGGTCTTTTCCGTCGAGTACCGCCTGGCGCCCGAGCACCCGTTTCCCGCCGCGGTCGAGGACTGCGTCGCCGCGACGCGCTTCGTCGCCGAGCACGCGCGCGAGCTGGGCATCGCCGGCATTGCCGTCGGCGGCGACAGCGCCGGCGGCAACCTCGCCGCCGTGGTGGCGCTGCAGGCGCGCGATGCCGGCGCGCCGCCGCTCGCGCTGCAGCTGCTCGTCTACCCGGCCACCGACCAGCGGCTCGGCACGGCCTCGCACGAGCGCAACGCGCGCGGCTACCTGCTCGAGCGCGAAAGCATCGAGTTCTTCCGCCGCTGCTACCTGCCCGACGAGCGCGACTACGCCGACTGGCGCGCTTCGCCGCTGCTCGCCGGGGACCTCCGCGGCGTCGCGCCGGCGCTGGTGATCACCGCCGGCTACGACCCGCTGCTCGACGAGGGGCGCGCCTACGCCGAGCGCCTGCGCGCGGCCGGCGTGGAAGTCGCCTACCGCGAGTATCCCGACATGGTGCACGGCTTCCTGCTGATGGGCGGCGTGCTCGACACCGCCAGGGCGGCGGTCGCGGAATGCTGCGCGGCGCTGCGCCGCGCGTTCGACAAGGTGACGGCATGAAATCGGACCTGAAGACCCGCCACGGCGGCAAGATCCTCGCCGACGCGCTCGCCGCGCAGGGCGTCGAGCTCGTTTTCGGCGTGCCCGGCGAGAGCTACCTGCCGGTGCTCGACGGCCTGTACGATCTGGGCAGCCGGATCCGCTTCGTCGTCTGCCGCCAGGAAGGCGGCGCCTCGTACATGGCCGAGGCGTACGGCAAGCTGACCGGCGAGCCGGGCGTGCTGTTCGTGACGCGCGGCCCGGGCGCCTCGAACGGCGCGGTCGGCGTGCACACCGGCTTCCAGGACTCGACGCCGATGGTGGTGTTCATCGGGCAGGTGCCGAACGAGTTCGCCGAGCGCGAGGCCTTCCAGGAGATCGACTACCGGCGCATGTACGGCCAGATGGCGAAGTGGGTGGCGCAGATCGACCGGGTGGAGCGCATTCCCGAGTACGTGAGCCGCGCCTTCCACACCGCGCAGGCCGGCCGCCCGGGGCCGGTGGTGCTGGCGCTGCCCGAGGACACGCTGTTCGCCGAAGCGGCGGTCGCCGACGTGCCGAAGCACCACGTGGTTCGCCCGGCGCCCGCCCCGCAGGCGATGGCGGAGCTGGAAAAGCTGCTCGCCGGCGCCGAGCGGCCTTTCGTGCTGCTCGGCGGCGGCGGCTGGCAGCGCGAGACCTGCGAGCGCCTGCAGCGCTGGATCGAGGCGAACGGACTCCCGGTCGGCACGTCGTTCCGCTGCCAGGACCTGTTCGACAACCGCAGCGAGGCCTACGCGGGCGACGTCGGCATCGGCATCAACCCCGAGCTCGCGCAGCGCATCCGCGACGCGGACGTGCTGCTCGTCGTCGGCGCGCGCCTGGGCGAGATGACCTCGAGCGGCTACACGCTGGTCGAGGCGCCGCTGCCCAGGCAGGCGCTGGTGCACGTGCACGCGGGCGCCGAGGAGCTCGGCCGGGTCTACCGGCCCACCCTCGCCATCAACGCCGGCATGGCGCAGTTCGTCGCGGCGCTCGAGGCGCTGCGCTTCGACCGGCCGGCCTGGCGCGCCGAGCGCCGGCGGCTGCACGAGCGCTACCTCGCCTGGAGCACGCCGCGGCCGATCCCCGGCGAGCTGCAGTACGGCGAAATCATCGCCTGGCTCGCCGAGCGGCTGCCCGAGGACACGATCGTCGCCGGCGGCGCGGGCAACTTCGCCGCCTGGCTGCACCGGCATTTCCGCTACAAGCGCTTCCGCACGCAGCTCGGCCCGACCAACGGCTCGATGGGCTACGGCTTTCCGGCGGCGCTCGCGGCGAAGCTCGCCGCGCCGCAGCGGCCGGTGCTGGCGGTCTGCGGCGACGGCGATTTCCTGATGACCGGCCAGGAGCTCGCCACCGCGGTGCAGCACGGCGCGCCGTTCGTGACCCTGGTGGTGAACAACGGGCTCTACGGGACGATCCGCATGCACCAGGAGCGCGAGTATCCGGGGCGCGTCTACGCGACGACGCTGCAGAACCCGGATTTCGCCGCCTACGCCCGGGCGTTCGGTGCGCACGGCGAGACGGTGACGCGCACGGCGGACTTCGCCGCCGCGTTCGAGCGCGCCTACGCCTGCGGCAAGCCGGCGCTGATCGAGCTGAAGCTCGACCCCGAGGCGATCACGCCGGCCACCACGCTCAGCGCGATCCGGGAGAAGGCGCTCAAGTCAGGGCGATGAAGTCCGGGTCGTCCTGGTGGGCGCGCTCGAACTTCAGGAACTCGTAGTAGCCGCAGCGCTTGCTGTCCGGGTACTCGCGGCACACGGCCGGCCGCGACTCGTACACCGTGCAGCGGCGCTTCTTCTGGTCCAGGAACATGCACACCGTGGCGAACACCGTGTCCTTGCGGTGGCGCAGCAGGCGCACCTTGCCCTTGGCGTCGAGCTTGGTGAAGCGCGCCTCGGCCTCGCGATAGCCGAGGTCGAAGCGCTTGGCGAGGCGCTCGATGTCGCGCGCCGTCACCTCGATCTCGGGGTAGCTGCAGCAGTAGCCGGGGCACTTGGCGCAGCTGTAGGCGACGCGTACCGGGATCGGGAAGGGCTTGCCGTTTTTCATGCGCTGCATCCTGCGGCGAAAGCGCGCAATTCTACGCGAGCGATGTGACACACAGACGCGGTTTCAGTGCTGCAGGATCTTGGACAGGAACAGCTGCGCGCGCTCCGAGCGCGGCGTGCCGAAGAACGCCTCGGTGGCGGCGTCCTCGACGATCCGCCCCTGGTCCATGAAGATCACCCGGTGCGCCACCTTGCGGGCGAAGCCCATCTCGTGCGTCACCACCATCATCGTCATGCCTTCGCGCGCCAGCTCGACCATCACGTCGAGCACCTCGTTGATCATCTCCGGGTCGAGCGCCGAGGTCGGCTCGTCGAACAGCATGGCGATCGGGTCCATCGACAGGGCGCGGGCGATGGCGACGCGCTGCTGCTGGCCGCCCGAGAGCTGCGCCGGGTACTTGTCGCGGTGCGCCGCGAGGCCGACGCGCTCGAGCAGGGCGAGCCCCTTGGCGCGCGCCTCCTCGAGCGGGCGGCCGAGCACCTTGGTCTGCCCGAGGGTCAGGTTCTGCATCACCGTCATGTGCGGGAACAGCTCGAAGTGCTGGAACACCATGCCGACGCGCGAGCGCAGCCTGGGCAGGTTGGTCCTGGGGTCGCCGACCGACACCCCGTCGACCCGGATCTCGCCCTTCTGGAACGGCTCCAGGCCGTTCACGCACTTGATGAGCGTCGACTTGCCGCTGCCGGAAGGGCCGCACACCACGACCACCTCGCCCTTGGCCACCTCGGTGGAGCAGTCGGCGAGGACCTGGAAGCTGCCGTACCACTTGCTGACGTTGCGCAGGGAGATCATCGGACCACGGCGATCCTATCCTGAAGTCGCCTGACCGCGCGCGACAGGGTGTACGAGATGACGAAGTAGACCACGGCGACGAAGCTGTACATCTCGACCAGGCGGTAGTCGCGGTTCGCCACCTTGGCCGCGGCGCCGAGGAAGTCGGTCGCCGAGATGACGTAGACCAGCGACGTGTCCTGGAACAGGATGATGGTCTGGGTGAGCAGCACCGGGATCATGTTGCGGAACGCCTGCGGCAGCACCACGTGGCCCATGGTCGGCCAGTAGCCCAGGCCGAGCGCGTAGGCCGACCACACCTGGCCGCGCGGGATCGACTGGATGCCGGCGCGCATGATCTCGCAATAGTAGGCGGCCTCGAACATGGTGAAGGTGATGAGCGCCGAGAGGAAGGCGCCGACCGGGATCGGCCGGCTCGCGCCGACGAGCCAGGCGCCGATGTAGGGCACCAGGAAGAAGAACCAGAAGATCACCAGCACGAGCGGCAGCGAGCGCATCAGGTTCACGTAGCCGCCGGCGAGCCGCGAGAGCACGCCGAAGGGCGACAGGCGCATCATCGCGAGCAGCGTGCCGAACACGATGCCGCCGGCCATGGCGAGCAGGGTCAGCGTCAGCGTGAAGCGCATGCCGTCGAGGAACAGGTAGCCGAGCGAGCGGCGGATGACGTCGAAGTCGAAGCCCGACATCAGTGCCCCGCCTGCACGCCCTGCGCGCCGATCAGGCCGGGCACGCGCACGCTGCGCTCCAGCGCCCGCATGGCGAGCACCACCACCAGGTTGGTGAGCAGGTAGAGCACGGTGGCCGTGGCGAAGGCCTCGAACACGCGGAAGCTGAACTCCTGCATCGCCTTGGCGCGCCCGGTCAGCTCGAGCAGCCCGATGGTGAGCGCCACCGAGGAGTTCTTGATGACGTTCATGAACTCCGAGGTGAGCGGCGGCAGGATGATGCGCAGCGCCTGCGGCAGGATGACGTGCCGGTACGCCTGCCAGCCGGCGAGCCCCATGGCGACCGCCGCCATGCGCTGGCCGCGCGGCAGCGCCTGGATGCCGGCGCGCACCTGCTCGGCGACGCGCACCGAGGTGAACACGGCGAGGCACAGCACCGCGGGAATGTACGAGCCCCACGGCGGCGGCATGTGCTTGATCCAGTCGCCGAGCGCCTTGGGCAGCAGCTCCGGCACGACGAAGAACCAGAGGAACATCTGCACGATCAGCGGGATGTTGCGGAAGATCTCGACGTACACGTCGCCCGCGCGCGCCACCGCGCGGTGCCCGGTGGTGCGCAGCGTGCCGATCAGCACGCCGAGCGCGAGCGCGATCGCCCAGGCGGCGAGCGCCGTGGCGAGCGTCCAGCCCAGGCCGACCACCAGGTAATGGAGATAGGAGCCCGTGCCGCCGGGCTCCGTCTCGAGCAGGACCTTCCAGTGCCAGTCGTAGTTCACGCGCCTCCCGGCGTGAACGCCGGCCTAGCCGCTACTTGTAGTCGTTCGGATCGCCCGAATCCGTGGGATTGGCGAACACCCGCTTGAGCGGCTCGCTCATCGGCACGTTGAGCGTGATGTTGCGCGGCGGGATCGGCTTCAGGAACCATTTCTCGTAGATCGCGTTGATGCGGCCCGACTTGTAGAGCTGCGCCGTCGCCTCGTCGGCGAGCTTCTTGAACTCCGGGTCGCCCTTGCGCAGCATCGCCCCGTAAGGCTCGAGCGACAGGAACTCCTTGGAGATGGCGAATCCGGCGGGGTTGCGCGAGTTGGCGATCAGCCCGGCGAGCAGGATGTCGTCCATCACGAACGCCGCCGCGCGCCCGGTCTCGACCATGCGGAAGGCCTCCGGGTGGCCGTTGGCGGAGAGAATGCTCAGGCCCAGGTCCTTCTCGCCGTTCAACTGCGTGATCAGCTTGAGGTTGCTCGTGCCGGCGGTCGAGACGACGGTCTTGCCCTTCAGGTCGGCGAGCCGGTCCAGGCGGGCGGGCTTCTTGTAGGCCCAGCGGTTGGCCGGAATGAAGTAGGTGTTGCTGAACGACACCAGCTGCTGGCGCTCCAGGTTGTTGGTGGTCGAGCCGCACTCGATGTCGATCGTGCCGTTGGCGATCAGCGGGATGCGGTTCGCCGAGGTGACCAGCTGGTAGTTGATTTTGAGATCGGGCATGTTCAGCCGCTTCTTCACCGCGTCGACGATCACCATGCAGATGTCCAGCGCGTAGCCGACCGGCCGCTGCTGGTCGTCGTAGTACGAGAACGGGATCGAGGCGTCGCGGTGGCCGATGGTGATGGCGCCCGATTCCTTGATCTTCTTCAGCGTGCCTTCCTGCGCGACGGCGGGCGCCGCCAGGGCCAGGGCGACGATGAGCGCTGCTGCAGTCCTCATGGTTTGCTCCGTGGGGTGGGGAAAAAATTCTACCTAGTTCAGCGCCGCGGCGGTGTTGCGCAGCCGCTCGGCCATGGCCGAGAGCAGCGACGTGCCGAAGGTCGGGTCGGCCTTGACCAGGCTGAGGAAGACGTTGCGGTTGATGGCGAGCAGCACGCAGTCGGTCTCGGCCACCGCGTTGGCCGCGCGCGGCGACTGGTCGACCAGCGCCATCTCGCCGAACACGCCGCCCGGCCCGACCCGCTCGACCACCGCGCCGCGGATCGAGATCGCCACGCGTCCCTCGCTCACCACGTACATCAGGGCGCCGGCCTGCCCGGCGACCATGATCACCTTGCCGCGCTCGTAGCGCACCATCGCCTGGTCGCCGAGGCCGTTGGCGAGGCTCGCCATCAGCGTGCGGTCGAACACGCGCGAGGCCTTCATGTCCGCCGGGGCGCTCGGCACGCCGGAGAGCCGGGCGATCATCTCGCGCAGGCGGCCGATCATGTTGCCGAGCATCATGAGCGCGAACTCCGGCTTCTTGGCGAGCGCCGCGGCGAACTGCCGGTCGTCAAGGGAGAGGGTGCGGCAGGCGCTGCGCGCGAGCGCCGTGGCGCTGCGCGGCGAGGCCGACAGGGCGGCCATCTCGCCGAAGATCTCGCCCGGGCGCGACGCGCCGACCGGCTTGCCGCGGGCGAGCAGGGCGACCTCGCCCTCGATCAGGTAGTACATCTTGTCGCGCTTGAGCAGGATGCGGCTCGCCTTCTCGTTCTCGGCGAAGATCACCGTGCCGGCGGCGAAGCGCTCCTCCTTGCCGGCGGACTCGAAGAAGGCGCGCGCGATCTCCGGCACGTAGACCGGCGCCGGCGCGCTCGTCGGCGCCGGCTTGGGCGGCAGCTTGAGCGATCCGGTGAAGTCGAGCTCGTCGGCCACGGGGCGAATGATAGTGCCAGAATTCCCCCATGAACCAAGCCACGCGGATCGAGCACGACCTGCTCGGCGAACGGGCCGTGCCGGCGCAGGCGTACTACGGCATCCATACCCTGCGCGCGCTGGAGAACTTCCCGATCACCGGCACGCCGATCTCCATCTATCCCGACCTGGTGACCGCGCTCGCCTGCGTGAAGCAGGCGGCGGCGATCGCCAACGCCGAGCTCGGCCTGCTCGACGAGCGCCGCTCGACCGCCATCCGCCTCGCCTGCGAGGAGATCCGCCAAGGCCGCCTGCACGAGGAGTTCGTGGTCGACGTGATCCAGGGCGGCGCCGGGACCTCGAGCAACATGAACGCCAACGAGGTGATCTGCAACCGGGCGCTCGAGCTGCTCGGGCGCGCCAAGGGCGAGTACGGCGAGCTGCACCCGCTCGACCACGTTAACCTCTCGCAGAGCACGAACGACGTGTATCCGACGGCGCTGCGCCTCGCGCTGCAGCTCGGCATCCGCCGGCTGCGGGTCGAGCTCGCCGCGCTGCGCCAGGCCTTCGAGGCGAAGTCGGCGCAGTTCGCCGACGTGCTGAAGGTCGGCCGCACGCAGCTCCAGGACGCGGTGCCGATGACCCTCGGCCAGGAGTTCTCCGCCTACGCGGTGATGCTCGGCGAGGACGAGCAGCGCCTCGACGAGGCCGCCGGGCTGATCCGCGAGATCAACCTCGGCGCCACCGCCATCGGCACCGGCCTCAACGCGCATCCGCGCTACGCGGCGCTCGCCACGCAGCGGCTCTCGGAGCTCTCGGCCATCGACTTCGCGAGCTCGCCCAACCTGGTCGAGGCGACGCAGGACGCCGGCGCCTTCGTGCAGCTCTCCGGGGTGCTGAAGCGCATCGCCGTCAAGCTCTCCAAGACCTGCAACGACCTGCGCCTGCTTTCTTCCGGGCCGCGCGCCGGCATCGGCGAGATCACCCTGCCCGCCGTGCAGGCCGGCTCGTCGATCATGCCGGGCAAGGTCAACCCGGTGATCCCGGAGGTGGTCAACCAGATCGCCTTCGAGGTGATCGGCAACGACGTCACCGTCACCCTGGCGGCCGAGGCGGGCCAGCTGCAGCTCAACGCCTTCGAGCCGATCATCGCGCACAGCCTGTTCGAGAGCCTGCAGCACCTCACGGCGGGCTGCCGCACGCTCGCCGAGCGCTGCGTCAAGGGCATCGTCGCCAACCGCGAGCGCGCGCGCCGCTTCGTCGACGAGTCGACGGCGCTGGTCACCGCGCTGACGCCGGTGATCGGCTACGCGCACGCGACCGAGATCGCGCAGGAAGCGCTGGCGCGCGGCGCGCGCGTCTACGACCTGGTGCTGGAGAAGCGCCTGCTCAGCCGCGAAGCGCTCGACGAGCTCATGTCGCCCGAGCGGCTGACGCGCCCGCACGGGCCTGCGCTATCGCGAGGAGGATGAGCAGCGGGATGGCGAGCTCCATCGGCTCCTCGAGCACCATGTCGAGGCGCGCCAGCGCGTCGGGCAGCCTCAGGCCGTAGTCGTCGCGCAGTATCCCGGGCAGCCGGTCGGCGGTCTTGGTGACGACGAGCAGCGCGACCGTCGTGGCGAGCGTCACCGCGGCCGGGACGCGCGCGCGCAGCGCGCGCAGGAACGGCCGCCAGTAGCGCACGACGAGGTAGAGCACCAGGGCGGTCAGGGCCAGCACGACCGCGCCGGCGATCAGCTTCTCCGCCAGCGGCGCCTGCACCTTCAGGAAATAGCGCGACTTGAGAAAGCTGTCGGTGGTGAAGCGGCGGTGCCAGTCCAGCTCGCGCGCGCACATGGCGAGCAGCACCACGCTGCAGGGCAGGTACAGGCGCGGGTCCCTGCGCGCCATGAGCAGGCAGAGCGCGCCGGCGGCGAGGTAGCCGATCCAGCTTGCCTGCTCGAAGAAACCCTCTTCCGAGGTCCACCGGCGGAAAGTCTCGAGCGGCAGCACGAGCATCAGCAGCAGGCTCGCGAGGAAGGCGACGAGCGCCACCGCGACGGCCGCGTACGGTCGGGTCAGGGCGCGGCGCGCGAGGCCGGACATGAATCAGGAGAGTAGCTCGGTTACGCCCCCGACGGCGGCCGTGTTCACGCTCAGCGTGCGCTCGGCGGCGAAGCGGATCAGGTAGTGCGGCCCGCCCGCCTTCGGCCCGGTGCCCGACAGGCCTTCGCCGCCGAACGGCTGCACGCCGACCACGGCGCCGATCATGCTGCGGTTGACGTACGTGTTGCCGACGCGCGTCTCGGCGAGCACCCGGTCGACGAACGCCTGGATGCGGCTGTGGATGCCGAGCGTCAGGCCGTAGCCGGTGCCGCGCAGCCAGGCGAGCACTTCGCCGAGGTCGCGGCGCGCATAGCGGCACACGTGCAGCACCGGGCCGAACACCTCGTGGCGCGGCAGCGCGTCGAGCGGCATCTCGAAGGCGATAGGACGCACGAACTCGCCCGGCAGCGCCGGCGGCGGCGCCTCGCCGATCAGCCGCGCCGAGCGGCGCAGGCCCGCCACGTGGCGCGCCAGCGCCTCCTGCGCGGCGGCGTCGATCACCGGCCCGACGTCGGTGTCGGGCTCCGCCGGATCGCCGACCTTCAGCTCGGCGAGCGCGCCGGCGAGCAGGCGCAGCACGCGCGGCGCCGCGCCTTCGTCGAGGAACAGGATGCGCTGCGCCGAGCAGCGCTGCCCGGCGCTCTGGAACGCCGAGACGATCGTGTCGTCGACCAGCTGCTCGGGCAGCGCCGAGGCGTCCGCCAGCATGGCGTTGACGCCGCCCGTCTCGGCGATCAGCGGCACGATCGCCCCGTCGCGCTGCGCGAGCGCGCGCTGGATGGCGCGCGCGGTCTCGAGCGAGCCGGTGAACGCCACGCCGGCGATGCGCAGGTCGGCGACCAGCGGCGCGCCCACCGACGCGTCGCCGCACACGCAGGCGAGCGCCTCGCGCGGGATGCCGGCCTCGTGCAGCAGCGCGGCGGCGCGCAGGCCGGTGCGCGGCGTCTGCTCCGCGGGCTTGGCGAGCACCGTGTTGCCCGCCGCGAGCGCGGCGGCCACCTGGCCGGTGAAGATGGCGAGCGGGAAGTTCCAGGGGCTGATGCAGGCGAACACCCCGCGGCCGTGCAGGCGCAGCTCGTTGCGCTCGCCGGCCGGCCCGGGAAGCAGGCGCGGCGCGAAATCGAGGCGCGCGCGCAGCGCGTAGTAGCGGCAGAAGTCCGCCGCCTCGCGCACCTCGGCGACCGCGTCGGCGTAGGTGCGCCGCCCTTCGCGTACCACCAGCGAGACCAGCTCGCCGATCCGCGCCTCGATCAGCTCGGCGGCGGTCTCGAGCTTCTCCGCCCGGCGCTCGGGCGGCAGGGCCGACCAGGCGGGGAAGGCGCGCTGCGCCGCCTCCAGCGCCGCGTCGAGCTCGGGGCGCGTGCTGACCGGCGGCTCGGCGCCGAGCCGGAAGGCGCGCACCTCGGCGTGCAGCGCGTCGAGCGCGTCGCGGCGCGACAGGTCGAGGCCGAGCGAGTTCGCCCGGTCGGGATAGAGGCGGCGCGGCAGCGGGATGCGCTCGTCGGGCGTGTACGGCTCGGGCAGGCGCGACAGCGGGTCGGCGATCAGCGTCTCGAGCGGCACCGACGGATCGGCGATCTGGTGCACGAACGAGGTGTTGGCGCCGTTCTCCAGCATGCGCCGCACCAGATAGGGCAGGAGATCGGTGAAATCGCCTACCGGCGCGTACACGCGCACCGCGACGGCGCGCTCGGCGCGCAGCGCCGCGTAGAGCGCATCGCCCATGCCGAGCAGCTTCTGGAACTCGAGCTCGCCGTCCCCGGCGATGTCGAGCACCTCCGCCACGGTGCGGCAATTGTGCGTGGCGAACGCGGGATAGATCGCCTCGGGCGCCGCGAGCAGCCGCGCCGCGCAGGCGAGGTACGAGATGTCGGTCGCCGCCTTGCGGGTGAACACCGGGTAGTCGGGCATGCCGAGCTGCTGCGCGCGCTTGATCTCGCCGTCCCAGTAGGCGCCCTTCACCAGCCGGATCGGCAGGCGCCGGCGCGTCGCGCGGCCGAGCTCGACCAGCCAGTCGCAGACCGCGGTGGCGCGCTTCTGGTAGGCCTGCACCGCCAGCCCGGCGGCGAACTGGTCGGCGAGCGCGGCGTGCAGGTCGAGCGTCAGCTCCAGGCGCTCGGATTCCTCGGCGTCGATGGTGAAGGCGATGCCGCGCGCGGCGCAGCGCTCGGCGAGCGTGCGCAGGCGCGGCAGCAGCTCGGCGAGCACGCGCGCGCGCTGCGCCTCCTCGAAGCGCGGATGCAGCGCCGAGAGCTTGATCGAGATGCTGTCGGGCGCGCGCACCGCGGCGATGGCGCGCGCGTAGAGCTCGAAGTAATGCGCCGCGTCCTCGGCGCTGCGCGCCGCTTCGCCCAGCATGTCGAAGGAGAAGCACAGCGGGCGGCGCGCGTCGGCGCGGCGCACCGCCTCCTCGATGCGCTCGGCGAGCACGAACTGCTCGGCGAGGATGCGCATCGCGTGGCGCACCGCGCCGCGCACCACCGGCTCGCCGAGCCGCGCCAGCACCTGCTTGAGCGGCGAGGGCTCGTCGTGCCAGCGCGCCAGCCTGCCGGTGAGCAGCAGCGCCCAGTCCGCCGCGTTGGCGAGCAGCGTGTCGCCCTCGGCCGCGCCCCAGTCGCCCTGCGAGAGCTTGTCGCGCAGCAGCGCGTCGGCGGTCGCCGCGTCCGGGATGCGCAGCAGCGCCTCGGCGACGCACATCAGCGCCACGCCCTCGCGGGTCGACAGCCCGTAGTGGCGCAGGAACGACTCGGCGCTCAGCGCGTCCGGCGGCGTGGCGCGCACGCGCTCGGCGAGGCGCCGCGCCATCGCCTCGGCCGCGCCGCTCGCGCGCGGCGCGGCGGCGCGCAGCTCGGCGAGCGCCGCGTCCTCGGCCATGCGGTGCCGGGCGCGCAGCTTCGCCAGAGCCTCGGGCAATATAATCACCGTCAAAATCCTACAATGTCCGCCACGCCGAAGATCCTCTGGCAGCCGAGCGAGCGCGCCATCGAAGAGGCGCAAGTCACGCAATTCGCGCGCCAGGTGATCCGCAAGCGGCGCCTCGATCTCAACAGCTATCCCGAGTTCCATCGCTGGTCGGTGGAGAACCCCGAGGCGTTCTGGTCCGACGTGTGGGACTTCTGCGGCATCGTCGCCGCGCGCAAGGGCGCGACGGTGCTGGTCGACGGCGCCAAGATGCCCGGCGCCAAGTGGTTCCCGGAGGCGCGGCTCAACATCGCCGAGAACCTGATGCGCCGCGGCGACCGCGGCGACGCCCTGGTGCTGTGGGACGAGGGCGGCGCGCGCCGGCGCCTGTCGTATTCCGAGCTCACCTCGGAGGTGTCGCGCGCGGCGCAGGCGCTGCAGGATCTGGGGCTGCGCGCCGGCGACCGGGTCGCCGCCTTCATCCCCAACATTCCCGAGGCGGCGGTGCTCGCGCTCGCCGCGCTGTCGCAGGGCATCGTCTGGTCGTCGTGCTCGCCGGACTTCGGCGTCGAAGGCGTGCTCGACCGCTTCGGCCAGATCGAGCCGAAGGCGCTGTTCTGCGCCGACGGCTACTGCTACAACGGCGAGCGCTACGACTCGCTCGAGCGCGTGCGCGCCCTGGTCGAGGCGCTGCCGAGCCTGCGCAAGGTGGTGGTCGTGCCGCACCTCGACCCGCAGGTCGACGTCTCCGACCTGCCCAAGGCGGTGACGCTGCCCGAGTGGCTGCGCCGCTATCAGCCGCAGGAGATCGAGTACGCGCAGCTGCCGTTCGACCACCCGGTGTTCATCCTGTTCACCTCGGGCACCACCGGCACGCCCAAGTGCATCGTGCACGGCGCCGGCGGCTCGCTGCTGCAGAGCGTGAAGACCTTCAAGCTGCACTTCGACGTGCGCCCGGGCGACCGCTTCTTCTACTTCTGCACGCCGAACTGGGTGGTGTGGAACGTGCTCTTCCTCGGCCTCGCCGCCGAGGCGAGCCTGATGCTCTACGACGGCTCGCCGTTCGCGCGCGACGGCAGGATTCTCTTCGACTACGCCGAGCGCGAGCGCTTCAGCCATTTCGGCACCTCGGCGAAGTTCATCGACGCCTGCGCCAAGCGCGGCCTGCGCCCGCGCGACACGCACGACCTCGCCGCGCTGCGCATGGTGATCTCGACCGGCTCGCCGCTCGCGCCGGAGAGCTACGACTACGTGTACGACGCCTGGCGCGGCGACGTCTGCCTCGCGTCGATCTCGGGCGGCACCGACATCATGGGCGCGTTCGCCGACGCGAGCCCGGTGCTGCCGGTGTACCGCGGCGAGCTGCAGTGCCCGTCGCTCGGCCTCGCCGTCGACGTGTTCGACGACCAGGGGCGCCCGGTGCGCGGCGGGAAGGGCGAGCTGGTGTGCACGCGGCCGTTCCCGTCGATGCCGCTCGGCTTCTGGAACGACCGCGGCGGCGAGCGCTACCGCGCCGCCTACTTCGCGCGCTTCCCGAACGTCTGGTGCCACGGCGACTGGTCGGAGCTCACCGAGCGCGGCACGATGATCGTCTACGGCCGCTCCGACGCGACGCTCAACCCGGGCGGCGTGCGCATCGGCACCGCCGAGATCTACCGCGTCGTCGAGCGCATCGACGAGGTCGAGGAGTCGGTGGCGATCGGCCAGCTCTGGCCGCCCGATCGCCCGAGCGACACGCGCGTCGTGCTGTTCGTCAAGCTGCGGCCCGGCCGCGAGCTCGACGAGCGCCTCGCGAGCCGCATCCGCGCCGAGCTGCGCCGTCAGGCGTCGCCGCGCCACGTGCCGGCGCGCATCGTGCAGGTGCCCGACATCCCGCGCACCAAGAACGGCAAGGTGGTCGAGCTCGCGGTCAAGGCGGTGGTGCACGGCATGCCGGTGCGCAACACCGACGCGCTCGCCAACCCGGAGGCGCTCGAATACTTCAGGGACCTCGCCGCGCTCGCGAGCTAGCCGCGGCGGCGCTGCTCGCCTGCTCGGCGGCGCACGCCGCCGGGCCGTTGCCGGCGCTGCACGCCGACGCGTCGCAGGTCACCGTGTCCGGCCTCTCCTCGGGCGGCTTCATGGCGGTGCAGATGCACGTCGCGCACTCGCGCGTCGTCAAGGGCGCGGGCGTGCTCGCCGGCGGGCCGTACTACTGCGCGCAGGCGAGCGTCTTCGCCGGGTACTTCAACTGCCGGCATCCCGGCTTTTTCACGCCGCTGCCGCCGACCGCGGTGCTGAAGGCGCAGACCGAAGCCTTCGCGGCGGCGGGACGCATCGACCCGCTCGCCGGGCTCGCCGAGGGCCGGGCGTGGCTCTTCAGCGGCACGCGCGACCGCACCGTGGCGCTCGCCGTCGTCGAGGCGCTGCGCGCGTACTACGCGGCGCTGGGCGTGCCGAGCGTGCTGGTGCGCGACAAGCCGGCAGGGCATGCGATGGTCACCGAAAGCTTCGGCAACCGCTGCGGCACGAGCGAGGCGCCGTACGTCAACGATTGCGACTACGACGCCGCGGGCGAGCTGCTCGGCTTCCTGCTCGGCCCGCTCGCGCCGCCCGCCGCGCCTGCCGGGCGGCTGATCCGGTTCGACCAGAGCCGCTACGCGCAGGGCGAGGCGCGCGCCATCGGCCTCGCCGGCGAGGGCTTCGCCTACATCGCGAGCGGCTGCGAAGAAGCGCCCTGCCGCATCCATGTCGCCTTCCACGGCTGCCGGCAGAACGCCGACGCGGTGGGCGGGGCCTTCGTGCGCGAGGCCGGCTACAACCGCTGGGCGGAGAGCAATCGCCTGATCGTGCTCTACCCGCAGACGGTGGCGCGCTGGCTCGGGCTCTTCAACCCGCGCGGCTGCTGGGACTGGTGGGGCTACACCGGCGCCGCGTACGCGACGCGCGACGGCGCGCAGATCCGCGCGGTCAAGGCGATGATCGACGCGCTGGCGAGGTGAGCGGCGCGCTCAGTGCAGCGTGGCGCGCCGGCCCTCGTAGATGCCCTGCAGCAGGCGCAGCGAGCCGAGGCTGATCGCGCGGTGCGACAGCGCGTGGCCGAGGTCCTCGACGATGTCGAGGGTGACCGGCACGTGCAGCCCGGCCAGCACGCGCGCCGCGCGCTCGGCGTAGACGCGCGAGACGACCGAGTCCACTTCGCCGTGCACGAGATGGATGCGCGAGCCGATGCGCGCGCCGCGTCCCGGGAGCCGCGCGTAGCGCGACGAGAAGGCGACCACCGCGCCGGCGACGCCGGGCGTCTTCACCGCCTCGAGCGCGAGCGTGCCGCCCTGCGAGAAGCCGATCAGCACGGTGCGGCTCGCCGCGATGCCGAAGTTGGTCTGCTCGCGGCGCACCAGGTCCTCGAGGTCGGGCAGCACCGCGGCGACGCGCTCGCGATGGTTGTCGCAGTTCAGGCCGCGCGTCGGATACCAGTCCTGCGCCGCGCCGCCGCGCGCGTCGGGGTCGAAGCCGCTCGGCACCACCAGCGCCGCGCTCGGGAAGCGCGCCTGGAACTTGAAGGCGATCGGGATCATCGATTGCGCCGTCGCGCCGCAGCCGTGCAGGAAGACGAACAGGTGCTTCGCGTCGCGTTCCGGCGTCGGAGCGAAGCGGAAAACACGGCCGGAGGACATTGCGGGAAACGTTATCCCGGCGCCGCGGTTCTGTAAACTGCGTCACGCTCTTTCTCAGGTGTGCCATGCAAAACCGAAGATTTCTAAGCGCTTTCTGGGCGCTGGCGAAGCCCTATTGGACCTCCGAGCAGCGCGGCAAGGGCCTGCTGCTTCTCGGCGCGGTCGTCGGCCTGTCGCTCGGCCTGGTGTACCTGGAGGTGCAGTTCAACCTCTGGAACAAGGACTTCTACAACGCGCTGGAGCAGCGGGACCAGCCCGAGTTCTTCGCGCAGCTCTGGCGCTTCACCTACCTCGCGCTGATCTGGATCGCCGGCCGCGTCTACCAGCTCTACCTGCAGCAGATGCTGCAGATCGAATGGCGCACCTGGCTGAACGAGCATTTCCTCTCGGCGTGGCTCGCCGATCGCGCCTACTACCGGCTGCAGCTCACCGACTCGGGCGTCGACAACCCCGACCAGCGCATCGCCGACGACCTGCGCATCTTCGTCGACATGACGCTCGGCCTGGGCATCGGCCTGCTCTCGGCGGTGGTGACGCTCGCGAGCTTCACCGTGATCCTGTGGCAGCTCTCGGGCGACTTCACGCTGCTCGGCGTGTCCATCCCCGGCTACATGTTCTGGGTGGCGGTGCTCTACGCCGGGGTCGGCAGCTGGCTCACGCACAAGGTCGGGCGCGCGCTGATCGGCCTGGACTTCCAGCAGCAGCGCTACGAGGCCGATTACCGCTATTCGCTGGTGCGGCTGCGCGAGAACAGCGAGGGCGTCGCGCTCTACCGCGGCGAGGGCGTCGAGCTGGCCAACTTCCGCGAGCGCTTCTCGCACGTGATCCGCAACTGGTGGGGCATCATGATCAAGCGCAAGCAGCTCAACTGGTTCGTCTCGTTCTACGAGCAGCTCGCGATCATCTTCCCCTACATCGTCGCCGCGCCGCGCTACTTCGCCGGCGCGGTCGGCATGGGGGTGATCTTCCAGACCGCTTCGGCGTTCCGCAACGTGCAGATGTCGCTCTCGTGGTTCATCGGCGTGTATCCCGACTTCGCGCAGTGGAAGGCGACCGTCGACCGCCTGACCGGCTTCAGCGCCTCGCTCGCGCGCGCGCACGCCGAGGCGCGCGAGCTGGGCGGCGAGCACGCGCTCGCCGCGGCGGACCGGATCGACGTGAGCGGGCTGGAGCTCGCCCTGCCGCAGGGCCGGGCGCTGCTGCGCGCCACCTCCATGGAGCTCAAGCCCGGCGAGCACGTGCTGGTGAGCGGCCCTTCGGGGGCCGGCAAATCGACCTTCTTCCGCGCCATGGCCGGGATCTGGCCGTACTGGAAGGGCGCGGTGCGCCTGCCGCGCGGCGCGCGGCTGCTCTTCCTGCCGCAGAAGCCCTACCTGCCGGTCGGGCCGCTCAAGCACGCGGTAAGCTACCCGGAGGCGAGCGAGCGCTTCTCCGACGAGACGGTGCGCGAGGCGCTGCGCGCGGTCGGCCTGCCGAAGCTCGCCGACGACCTGGCGCGGCGCGAGAACTGGGCGCAGGTGCTCTCGGGCGGCGAGCAGCAGCGGCTCGCTTTCGCGCGCGCGCTGCTGGTGCGCCCGGACTGGCTGTTCCTCGACGAGGCGACCGCGGCGCTCCCGGAGGACGCGCAGGACGCGCTGTATCGCCTGGTGCGCGAGCGGCTGCCGGGCACGACGCTCGTCTCGATCGGCCACCGCGCGAGCCTCGCCGGGCACCACGGCCGGCGCTTCGCCTGGCAGGGCGAGTCGCTAGCCGCCGTTTAGCACTATGCAGGTCGTCGTGGCGTGCGCGTAGAGCTTGCCCGACGCGTCGACGACCCGCCCCTCGGCGGTGGCGAGCCGGCTGCCGGCGTGCAGCAGCGTGCCGATCGCGCGGATCGTCCCGGTGGCCGAGCTGATCGGCCGCACGAAGTTGGTCTTCGCCTCGACGGTGGTGAAGCCGCTGCCCGCGGCGGCGCGCGTCTGCACCGCGCAGGTCATCGCCGAGTCGAGCAGCGTCATCGCCAGCCCGCCGTGCACCACGCCGATCGGGTTGTAGTGCTGCTCGCCCGGCAGGCACTCGAACACGGCGCGGCCTTCCTCCACCTCGACGAGCCGCATGCCGAGCAGCTCGGCGATCGGCGGCGAGGGCAGCGCGCCGTCGCGGATGGCGCGCAGGAACTCCAGCCCGCTCATGCGCCGTCCCGCGGCGGCGAGCGCCGCCGGATCGCTCCAGGCGACCGAGAGCGCGCGGCGCATCAGTAAAGCGGCGCCGGCTCGGGCAGCTCGGGCCGCGCCGGCTGCGCGACGCTCGAGCGGCCGCTCACGAACTCCGCGGCGGCGCGCGTCACGGCGTCGTCTTCGAGGATGCGCCGGTGCCCGAGCCCGTCGGTGCTGAGCAGCCGCGCGCCCGGCCAGTGGCTCGCCACCTGCGCGCCCTGCGTCCACGGCACCACGCGGTCGTCGCGGTCGTGCACCACCAGCGCGCGCGAGCGCAGGCGCGCCGCGAGGCGCCGCACGTCGAGGCTCTCCCACAGCACGCCGTAGCGCTCCTCGATCGCGGCCTGCATGGCGCGGCGCACCGCCTCGGGCATCCAGTGCCAGCGCGCGAAGCGGCGCGAGTAGCCGACCATGTCCGCCGGCGGGCTGACCAGCACGACGGCGCCGAAGCGCGCCTTGCCGTTCGCCAGGGCGAGCGCGGCGGCCGCGGCGCCCAGCGAATGGCCCACCACCGCCTGCACGCCGCCGTGGTACGCCGCCACCTCGGTGAGCACGTCGGCGAAGTCGGGCAGCCCGGTGAGGCGCCCTTCCGAAACGCCGTGCGCCGGCTGGTCGTAGGCGATGACGCGAAAGCCGGCCGAGAGCAGCGGGAAGACGAAGGCGCGCATCTGCGCCGCATGCCCGCCCCAGCCGTGCGCGAGCAGCACCGCAGGCGCGTCGCGGCTGCCCCAGCGCCAGGTGGCGATGGCGCGGCCCATGTGCTCGAGGAAGCTCGAGCGCGCCTCGATCAGGTCGAGCGCGGTGGCGGCTTCACGGTGGCGCGGCGGGGTGAGGAACATGCGCTCGGCCCAGGCGCCGGCGAGCTCGGGAAAGAGCAGCGCCGAGGCGGCGAATCGAACGTTCGTGCTTATTTTTGGCAGCGAGAGGCTGGCGGGCATGAGGGGTCCTTTCGGCTAAGCGGAAGCGGGGTTCAGAACGGCGGGGTTCAGCTCGGCTTTGCGCGTCGCATGGCGCGCGACGAGCTGCTCGAACGCGACGAGCGCGCGCTTGCGCGTCTCCTTGTCGCCGAGCAGCCGGCGGTGGTTGTGCGCGGCGAGCACGATGCCGAGCATCTCGAAGGCAATCTGCTCCGGGTCGGTCTCGGGGCGCAGGTGGCCTTCCTCGATCGCCAGGCGCACCGCTTTCTGCATGAGGGCCTTGCCGCGGTGCTGGTTGGCGATCACGGCGTCGCGGATCGGGCCGGGCCGGTCGTCGTATTCGGCGGCCGCGGCGATCATGATGCAGCCGCCGGGAAGCCCGGAAGCGATCGCCCAGTCGAGCCAGCGCTCGAACATGCCGCGCAGGCGCGGCAGGCCGCGGTCGATCCTGAGCGCCGGCATGAGCACCGTCTCGCCGTAGCGCTGCGCCGCGTGCTCGAGCACCGCGAGCTGCAGGCCTTCGCGCGAGCCGAAGTGCGCGAACAGGCCCGACTTCGACATGCCGGTCGCGTCGGCGAGGCTGCCGATCGTCAGGCCTTCAAGCCCGAGCCGGCTTGCGATCCTCAGCGCCTCGTCGAGGATCGCCGTCCGCGTCTGCTCTCCCTTGGGAGTGGCCGGGCTCATGGTCGCGAAGAATAGTACGAACGTTCGTGTCCGTCAACACGCGTGCGAGGTACCGCCCGGTATGGCTTTCCGGCGAAGCGGCCACTTGCTCCGGCGTGCCCTCGGCGACGATGCGGCCGCCGCCGTCGCCACCTTCGGGCCCCAGGTCGACGATCCAGTCGGCGGTCTTGATCACGTCGAGGTTGTGCTCGATCACCACCACGGTGTTGCCCGCGTCGCGCAGGCGGGTGAGCACGTCGAGCAGCAGCTTGATGTCGTGGAAATGCAGCCCCGTGGTCGGCTCGTCGAGGATGTAGAGCGTGCGCCCGGTGTCGCGCTTGGAGAGCTCGAGCGCGAGCTTCACGCGCTGCGCCTCGCCGCCCGAGAGCGTGGTCGCCGACTGGCCGAGGCGCACGTAGCCGAGGCCCACGTCGATCAGCGTCTTCAGCTTGCGCGCGATCGCCGGCACCGCGGAGAAGAACTCGAGCGCCTCGGTCGCCGTCATGCCGAGCACCTCGTGGATGTTGCGGCCCTTGTAGCGGATCTCCAGGGTCTCTCGGTTGTAGCGCTTGCCGTGGCAGACGTCGCAGGGCACGTAGATGTCGGCGAGGAAGTGCATCTCCACCTTGATCAGCCCGTCGCCCTGGCAGGCCTCGCAACGGCCGCCTTTGACGTTGAAGGAGAAGCGGCCGGCATCGTAGCCGCGCTGGCGCGCCTCCGGCACGCCGGCGAACAGCTCGCGGATCGGCGTGAACAGGCCGGTGTAGGTGGCGGGGTTGGAGCGCGGCGTGCGGCCGATCGGGCTCTGGTCGACGCTGATCACCTTGTCGAGCTGCTCGAGGCCGCTCACCGAGTCGTGCGCCGCCGGCTCGAGCGCCGAGCCGTTGAGCGCGCGCGCCGCCGCGGCGTAGAGCGTGTCATTGACCAGCGTGGATTTGCCCGAGCCCGAGACGCCGGTTACGCACACGAGCAGCCCGAGCGGCAGGGAAAAATCGATGCCCTTCAAATTGTGGCCGCGCGCCCCGCGCACCACGACCCGCCGCTCGCTCGGCCGGCGCCGGCGCGCCGGCCGGGGAATCGACAGCGCCCCGCAAAGGTAGCGGCCGGTGAGCGACTCGCGGCTGGCGAGGATCGCCTCGAGCGGGCCCTGCGCGACCACCCGGCCGCCGGACTCGCCCGCGCCCGGGCCCATGTCGACGATGTGGTCGGCGGCGCGGATCGCCTCCGCGTCGTGCTCGACGACGATCACCGAGTTGCCGAGGTCGCGCAGGTGCTGCAGCGTGCCGATCAGGCGCGCGTTGTCGCGCTGGTGCAGGCCGATCGAGGGCTCGTCGAGCACGTACATCACGCCGGTGAGCCCGGAGCCGATCTGGCTCGCGAGGCGAATGCGCTGCGCCTCGCCGCCCGAGAGCGTCTGCACCGGGCGCTCGAGCGCGAGGTAGTCCAGCCCGACGTTGACCAGGAACTGCAGGCGGCTCGTCACCTCGCGCACGATGCGCTCGGCGATCTGCGCCTTGCCGCCGGCGAGCCGCAGGCCGCGGAAGAAGGCGAGCGCCTGCGCGAGCGGCCAGCGCGACACGTCGTGCAGCGTCGCCTCGCCCAGGCGCACGTGGCGCGCCTCGCGGCGCAGCCGCGCGCCGCCGCACTCGGGGCAGGGCTGCAGCGCGATCAGCTTCGCCAGCTCCTCGCGCACCACCGCGGAGTCGGTCTCGCGGTAGCGCCGCTCGAGGCTCGGCACGATGCCCTCGAACGGATGCTCGCGCACGCTGGCGCGGCCGCCTTCCACGGCATAGCGGAAGGCGATCTTCTCGGCGCCCGAGCCGTACAGCAGCACCTTCTGCACCGCGTCGTCGAGCATCTCCCAGGGCTGCTCGAGGTCGAAGCGATAGTGGCGCGCGAGCGCCTGCAGCATCGCGAAGTAGAAGGCGTTGCGCCGGTCCCAGCCGCGGATCGCGCCGGCCGCGAGCGACAGGTTGGGATGCGCGACGATGCGCTTCGGGTCGAAGAACTCCACCGTGCCCAGGCCGTCGCAGCGCGGGCAGGCGCCGAGCGGGTTGTTGAACGAGAAAAGGCGCGGCTCGAGCTCGGGCAGCGCGTAATCGCAGCCGGGCGCCGGGCAGGCGTGGCGCGCGGAGAACACGTGCTCGCGGCCCGAATCGCTCTCCACCACCAGCGCGCGGCCGTCGGCATGGCGCAGCGCCGTCTCGAGCGACTCGGCGAGGCGCTGCCGGCTGTCGGCGCGCGCGCGCAGCCGGTCGACCACCACCTCGACGGTGTGCTTGCGCTGCCGGGCGAGCCGCGGCGCGGCGTCGAGCTCGTGCACCGTGCCGTCGATGCGCACGCGCGAGAAGCCCTGCGCGCGCAGCTCTTCCAGCAGCTCGGCCTGCTCGCCCTTGCGCGCCGCCACCACCGGGGCGAGCACCATCAGCCGCGTGTCCTCGGCGAGCGCGAGCAGCCGGTCGACCATCTGCGCCACCGTGTGCGCCTCGAGCGCGAGGCCGTGCACCGGGCAATAGGGCGTGCCGGCGCGCGCGAACAGCACGCGCAGGTAGTCGTGGATCTCGGTGACCGTGCCGACGGTGGAGCGCGGGTTGTGGCTGGCCGCCTTCTGCTCGATGGCGATCGCCGGCGACAGGCCCTCGATCAGGTCGACGTCGGGCTTCTCCATCAGCTCGAGGAACTGCCGCGCGTAGGCCGACAGCGACTCGACGTAGCGGCGCTGGCCCTCGGCGTAGAGCGTGTCGAAGGCGAGCGAGCTCTTCCCCGAGCCCGAGAGCCCGGTGATCACCACCAGCCGGTTGCGCGGCAGCTCGAGGCTGACGTCCTTGAGATTGTGCGTGCGCGCGCCGCGAATGCGGATGAGCTCCACGGAAGCCGGGCTGTCCTTCGGAAAAAGCGAAACTTGCTACTATAGCCCGTTTCGTTTTCCCGCCGCGCTCACCACCTTGTCCCGCGATCGCATGACGTCAGGCGAGCTGCGCGCCGGCGCGAGCCTCGCCGGCGTGTACGGCCTGCGCATGCTGGGGCTGTTCTTCATCCTGCCGGTGTTCGCGGTGCACGCGCCGGCGCTGCGCGGCGGCGACGACATGACGCTGGTCGGCATCGCGATCGGCGGCTACGGGCTCGCGCAGGGGCTGCTGCAGGTGCCCTTCGGCATGGCGTCGGACCGCTGGGGGCGCAAGCCGCTGCTCTACGCCGGGCTCGCGGTGTTCGCCGCGGGCAGCTTCCTCGGCATCGCCGCCGACGACATCTGGACCGCGATCGCCGCGCGCATCCTGCAGGGCGCCGGCGCGGTGAACTCGGTGGCGATGGCGCTCGCCGCCGACCTGACGCGCGAGCAGCACCGCACCAAGATCATGGCGATGATCGGCGCCACCATCGGCCTGATGTTCGCGGTGTCGCTGGTCGGCGCGCCGCTGCTCTACCGCTACGGCGGCATGGCGAGCGTGTTCGGCCTGACCGGCGTGCTGGCGCTCGGCGCCATGGCGCTGGTGCGCTACGGCGTGCCCGATCCGCCGCCGCTGCGGCCGAGCGCCGCGCCGGCCGGGCGCGCCGGCATGCTCGGCGCCGAGCTGCTGCGCCTCAACCTCGGCATTTTCATCCTGCACATCGTGCTCTACGCGATGTTCGTGGTCGTGCCGCCGCTGCTGGTGCGCGAGGGCCTGCCGCTCGCCGCGCACTGGAAGCTGTATCTGCCTGTCCTGGCGGCCTCGTTCCTGCTCATGGTGCCGGCCATCCTCTACGCCGACCGGCGCAACCGGCCCAAGCCGGTCCTGCTCGGGGCGGTGCTCCTGCTCGCCGCGATCGAGGCGGGGCTCGCCGCCGCCGACGTGGGGCTCGCCGGGCTCACCGCGCTGATGCTGGGCTTCTTCCTTGCTTTCAACGTCCTGGAAGCCATGCTGCCCGCGCTCGTCTCGCGAACCGCGCCGGCGCACGGGCGCGGCCTGGCGATCGGCGTGTACAACACGACGCAGACCCTCGGGGTGTTCTTCGGCGGGCTGATCGGCGGCGGCGTGGCCCAGCACTACGGCACCGGCGCCGTGTTCGCGACGGCTGCCGTACTATGCGGGCTGTGGCTCGCGGCGGCGCTCGGCATGCGCGATCCGCCGCGTCCGGTCAACGACCTGTCGAGTCTGACGTTTAGCATTGCATCGGGAGTCGATCTCGATCGCCTCGGCGAGGCGCTCGCCCGCGTGCCGGGCGTGCGCGAGGCCGAGGTGCTCGGCGAGCAGCGCATCGCGCGGCTGAAGGTGGTGCCGGGACAATGGGACGAAGGCACGGTACGTAAACTGGTCAGCGGGGAGGTGTGACATGGCGTCTGTAAACAAGGTCATCCTGGTCGGCAATCTCGGTGCCGACCCGGAAACGAAGTACCTGCCGAGCGGCGATGCGGTGACCAACATCCGGCTGGCGACCACGGATCGCTGGAAGGACAAGGCGAGCGGCGAGATGAGGGAGGCCACCGAGTGGCACCGCATCGCCTTCTTCGGCCGCCTCGCGGAAATCGCGGGCGAGTACCTGCGCAAGGGCTCGCAGGTGTACATCGAAGGCCGCATCCGCACGCGCAAGTGGCAGGACAAGGAAGGCCAGGACCGCTACTCCACGGAGATCGTCGCCGACGTGATGCAGATGCTCGGCTCCCGCGCCGGCGCCGGCGAGCCGCGCGAGCCGCGCGGCGAGGCGGCGGGCGCGAAGGCCGCCGAGGCGAAGGCCGCGCCGGCGAAGAAGCCCGCAGGCAAGTTCGACGACATGGAGGACGACATTCCGTTCTGACCGGGGCGCGGCGACGGTGAGCTGGACCGGCATGCTGGCCGTCGGCGGCGGAGCCGCGGTGGGCGCGTGGCTGCGCTGGTGGCTGAGCGCGGCGCTCAATGCGATGCTGCCGAGCCTGCCGCTCGGCACGCTCGCTGCCAACCTGATCGGCGCGTACCTGATCGGCGTGGCGTTCGCGGCGTTCACCTACTTCGAGACGCTCTCGCCCGAGTTGCGCCTGCTGGTGGTCACCGGCTTCCTCGGCGGGCTGACGACGTTCTCGACCTTTTCCGCCGAAGCGGCGGAGCTCGTCGCGCGCGCCCAGTACGGCTGGACCGCCGTCCTGCTCGCGAGCCACGTGGTGGGATCGATCGTGCTCACCCTGGCCGGCGCGGCGAGCTTCCGGCTGGTGCTCGGCTGAACGGAAGGCCTTGAAAGTCCGACGTTTCGGCCCAAACTCGGCGGTATAATCGTCCGCCAGGGAAACACCATGCCAATCTACGAATATCGCTGCACCGAGTGCGGCCACGAGGCCGAGGTCCTGCAGAAATTCTCCGACCCGGCGCTCACCACCTGCACCGCGTGCGGCAAACCGAGCTTCACCAAGCTGCTCAGCGCGGCGGGCTTCCAGCTGAAGGGCAGCGGCTGGTACGCCACCGACTTCAAGGGCGGCGCGAGCAAGGCCGACGCGAAGAACGAGGCGAAGTCCGAGGCGAAGGGCGAGGCGAAGCCCGAGTCGAAGAGCGACAGCAAGGCCGAAGCCAAGAGCGAGTCGAAAGCCGCCGCCGCCTGAGCGGCGCGCGGACGGACGGACCGGCCCGGCGCGAGCCGGGCCTTTTCATTTCCGGGGAGCAGTGAAAAAGTACCTGATCACCGGCCTTCTCATCTGGATCCCGCTGATCATCACGATCTGGGTGCTGAAGGTCATCTTCGACGCGCTCGATCAGTCGCTCCTGCTGCTGCCGGTCTCGTTCCAGACCGAGCGCTGGCTCGGCGTGCACGTGCCCGGGCTGGGCGCGATCCTGACCCTGGTCGTGGTGTTCCTGACCGGCGTGTTCGCGACCAACTTCTTCGGCGCGCGCCTGATCCAGCTCTGGCACGACATCCTGCACCGCATCCCGGTCGTCAACTCGATCTACTCCAGCGTCAAGCAGATCTCGGACACGCTGTTCTCGTCGAGCGGCCAGGCGTTCCGCAAGGCGCTGCTCGTGCAATGGCCGCGCCAGGGCACCTGGACCATCGCCTTCCTGACCGGCACGCCGGGCGGCGACGTGGTGCGGCACCTGCCCGAGGACTGCCTGAGCGTGTACGTGCCGACCACGCCGAACCCCACCAGCGGCTACTTCGTGATCGTCAGCAGGCGCGACGTCATCGAGCTCGACATGACCGTCGACCAGGCGCTGAAGTACATCATCTCCATGGGCGTCGTGCCGCCGCTGCCGCGTACGACGCCGGGCAAGTAGATGCGCACGCACTACTGCGGCGAGCTCGGCCCGGCGCTGGTCGACCGCACCGTGACGCTGTGCGGCTGGGCGCACCGCCGGCGCGACCACGGCGGCGTGATCTTCATCGACCTGCGCGACCGCGAGGGCCTGGCGCAGGTGGTCTTCGACCCGGAGCGCAAGGACGCCTTCGCGAGCGCCGAGCGGGTGCGCAACGAGTACGTGCTCAAGGTCACCGGCCGGGTGCGCCGCCGGCCGGAAGGCACGGCCAACCCGGAGCTGCGCTCGGGCGAGGTCGAGGTGCTGGCGCACGAGGTAGAGGTGCTCAACCCCTCGGCGCCGCTGCCCTTCCAGCTCGACGACGACAACCTCTCGGAGCTCACCCGGCTGACGCACCGCGTGCTCGACCTGCGGCGCGAGCCGATGCAGCGCAACCTGCGGCTGCGCTACCGCGCCGCCATGGCGGTGCGCAGCTACCTCGACGCGCACGGCTTCGTCGACATCGAGACGCCGATGCTGACGCGCTCGACGCCCGAGGGGGCGCGCGACTACCTGGTGCCGAGCCGCGTGCACCCGGGCGAGTTCTTCGCCCTGCCGCAGTCGCCGCAGCTCTTCAAGCAGCTCCTGATGGTGGCGGGCTTCGACCGCTACTACCAGATCGTCAAGTGCTTCCGCGACGAGGACCTGCGCGCCGACCGCCAGCCCGAGTTCACGCAGATCGACATCGAGACCTCGTTCCTCGACGAGCGGCAGATCCAGGAGCTGATGGAAGGGCTGATGCGCGCGGTGTTCCGCGACGTGCTGGGCGCCGAGCTGCCGCAGCCTTTCCCGCGCCTCACCTACGCCGAGGCGATGGCGCGCTTCGGGGTGGACAAGCCGGACCTGCGCATCCCGCTCGAGCTGACCGAGCTCACCGACCTGATGCGCACGGTCGACTTCAAGGTGTTCCGCCAGGCCGCCGAGATGCCGGGCGGGCGCGTCGCGGCGCTCAAGGTGTCGTGCGAGCTGACGCGCAAGGAGATCGACGACTACGGGCCCTTCGTCGCCGGCTACGGCGCCAAGGGCCTCGCCTACATCCGCGTCAACGCCGACGGCCTGCAGTCGCCGATCGTCAAGTTCCTGCCGCAGGAGGTGCTGCAGGCGATCCTCGAGCGCACCGGCGCGAAACCCGGCGACACGGTGTTCTTCGGCGCCGACAAGGCGGGCATCGTCAACGCGGCGCTCGGCGCGCTGCGCCTGAAGATCGGCCACGACAAGGGGCTGGTGCGGCGCGAGTGGCGGCCGCTCTGGGTGGTCGATTTCCCGATGTTCGAGTGGGACGAGGAGGCGAAGCGCTGGTCGGCGATGCACCACCCGTTCACCGCGCCCAAGGAAGGCCACGAGGACCTGCTCGCCAGCGATCCCGGCCGCGCCCTGTCGAGGGGCTACGACATGGTGCTGAACGGCTGGGAGCTCGGCGGCGGGTCGCTGCGCATCCACCGCGCGGAGGTGCAGGAGAAGGTGTTCCGCGCGCTCGGCATCCCGCCCGAGGAAGCGCGCGCCAAGTTCGGCTTCCTGCTCGACAACCTGCAGTACGGGGCGCCGCCGCACGGCGGCATCGCCTTCGGCCTCGACCGCCTCGCCGCCCTGATGGCGGGCGCCGACTCGATCCGCGACGTGATCGCCTTTCCGAAGACGCAGCGCGCCCAGGACCTCCTGGTGCAGGCGCCCAGCCCGGTCGACGAGAGGCAGCTGCGCGAGCTGGGCATCCGCCTGCGGGAGAAGCCCAGGCCCTGATGCGCTGGGCCGCGGCTCTCGCCGCGCTCTGGCTCGGCGCGGCGCTCGCTTTCACGGGCGACATCGCGCTGCACGAGCTGCCGCCCGAGGCGCGCGCCACGCTGTCGCTGATCCGCGCCGGCGGGCCGTTTCCCTACGAGCGCGACGGCGCCGTGTTCGGCAACCGCGAAGGCCGCCTGCCGAAGCGCCCGCGCGGCTACTATCGGGAGTACACCGTGCCGACCCCGGGCGCGCGCGACCGCGGCGCGCGGCGCATCGTCACCGGCCGGGCGGGCGAGGCGTACTACACCGAGGACCACTACCGAAGTTTCCGTCGCATCATCGAATGATGGGCAAGCTCGCACAGCGGCTCGGCGACGCCGCCCGCTCCGGCGTGTACCGCGCGCCGGAGCCCGCGGCGCTGCCGGAGGCGGCGCGCGCCGCCGGGCTCGACCTGGTGCGCATCCGCGCCGAGGACGATCCGCTCGGGCGCATCGCGGCGGCGCTCGACTTCCCGGCGTGGTTCGGCGGCAACTGGGACGCGCTGGAAGACTGCCTGGGCGACCTCTCGTGGCGCAGCGCCGGCGGCCACGTGCTGCTTTTCGAGACCTACCCGCGCGGCGAAGCGCTCGGCGTGCTGCTCGACGTGCTGCGCGCGAGCGCCGACTACTGGGCGCAGCGCGGCCGCCCGTTCTTCGCGCTGCTCGTCGACCCGCCGCGCGAGCTGGCGCTGCCGGAGCTGGAGCGCGAAGCATGAGCGCCAAGCTGCCCGTCTCGGTGCTGGTGGTCGTGCATACCGCGGCGCTCGAGGTGCTGCTGCTCGAGCGGCGCGCGCGCGCCGGATACTGGCAGTCGGTCACCGGCTCGCTCGAGAGCGCCGACGAGCCGCTCGAGCAGGCCGCGGCGCGCGAGGTGCGCGAGGAGACCGGCATCGACGTCGCCGCCGGGCGGCTGTCGCGCTGGAACGTGGTCAATACCTTCGAGATCTACCCCGAGTGGCGGCACCGTTTCGCGCCCGGCGTGATCTACAACGTCGAGCATGTCTTCGGCCTGCGGCTCGCCGAGCGCGTGCCCGTGACGCTGTCGCCCGAGGAGCATGTCGCCCACGCCTGGCTGCCCTGGCGCGAGGCGGCGGCGCGCTGCTTCTCGTGGTCGAACCGCGACGCGATCGTGCTGCTGGGAGAGCGCTCGTCATGAGCCGGCTCGCCGCCGCCGTGCTGCTCGCGCTGGCCGGCCGCCTCGCCGCGGCGCCGCCCGCCGGAAGCGCCGACGCGCCCGAGCTTGCCGCATGCCTGCAATGGCTGCGGGCGCTCGACGCCGAGGTGGCCGCCGCCGGCGCGCGCGACCTCGAATACTCGCGCGTGCCGGGCTTCCCCTACCTGCGGGTTGATACGTTCCTCGCGCAGGCGCGCGAGCGCGCCTCGCGCAGCGACGCGGCATTCGCCGCCTTCGCCGACCGGCTGCTCGAGCACGATCTCGAGTCGCGCCGTTACGAGATCGACAACCTGCCCGCGGCGGTGGTGGAAAAATTCTCCGGCATGCGCTTCGACGATTCGCGCGCGATCGCCCTGCGCAGGACCCGGCAATGCGGCCGCCTCCTGCGCGAGGCGCAGCTCGCCGATCCGCGCAAGCGCGCGGCGCTCATCGCGCGCGCCGCCGTCGAGCCGGCGCCGCCCGCGCCCGCCTGCCCGGCGCCCGGCGCGGCATCGGCAGGCGCGCGGGTGCGCTACGCGCCGCCGCCCGCCGCCGCTTCGCGCGAGGACGCGGCGCGCTGGCTGCTGCGCGGGGCGAGCGATCCGCTCGGGCAGGCGCGCCTTTCCGAGGCCGAGCTCGGCGCGCTGGCCGCCGCCTACGCGCCGAGCCTGGAGGTCACGGTGGCCTCCGACGCCGACCGCTTCGGCGCGCTGCGCTGGGGCCGCGCCGCGGCGCCGCCCAGGATCGACGCCACCGAGCCCGCGGTGTACGTGGCGCGCCGCTATGGCTACTACGAGGGGCGCGCGCTGCTGCAGCTCGAGTACACGCTGCGCTTTCCCGGGCACCGCATCGCCTGGCGCGTGACCCTGGCGCCCGACGGCGAGCCGCTCGTCTACGACGCGCTCGGCGCCGACGGCTGCCGCACGGTGGTGCTCACCCCGCGCGCGCGCCTGCGCGGCGCCGCGGCCGCGCCGACGCAGACGCTGCCGAGCGCGCGCGCGGGCGAGCGGCCGCTGCTCGCGCTCGCCGCGGGGACGCACGCGCTGCGCGCGCTCGGCCTGGTGCGGGGAAGCGACAGCCTGGCGCGCTACGCCTTGCGCCCCTACCGCGAGCTGCGCTCCTCGCCGACCTTCGACCGGCGCAACCGCGCCGCCGCGGGCCGGCCGCCGTTCGCCGGCCAGGCGCCGCTCGACGAGCGCCTGGTGCTCGACCTCGCGGAGGCGCGGCCATGATCCGGCGCCTGCGCGTGGTGACGCTCAACATCCACAAGGGCCTGTCGCACTTCAACCGGCGCGTGGTGCTGCACGACCTGCGCGACGGCCTGAGCAGCCTCGACCCCGACATCGTGTTCCTGCAGGAGGTGCAGGGGCTGAACCAGCGCTTCGCGCTGCGCTACGCCGCGCACCCCGACCAGCCGCAGCACGCCTTTCTCGCCGGCGAGAAGTGGCAGCACTGCTACGGGCAGAACGCGGTGTACGACCACGGCCACCACGGCAACGCCATCCTGTCGCGCTTCGGCTTCGTGTCGTTCGAGAACGAGGACGTGTCCGACCACCGCTACGAGCGGCGCGGGCTGCTGCACAGCGTCGTCGCGGTGCCCGGCTGGCGGCGCAACCTGCACTGCGTGTGCGTGCATCTCTCGCTGCACGAGCGCGGCCGCACGCGCCAGCTGGAAGCGATCTCCGGGCGGCTGGAGGAGCTCGCGCTGCGCGACCTGCCGATCATCGTCGCCGGCGACTTCAACGACTGGCGCCACCGCGCCTCGTCGATCCTCGAGCGGCGCCTGGGCATGACCGAGGTCTCGCTCGCGCGCTTCGGCCGCGCGGCGCGCACCTTCCCGGCGATGATGCCGGTGCTGCGGCTCGACCGCATCTACGTGCGCGGCTTCAAGGTGGTGCACTCGGAGGTGCACCGCGGCAAGCCGTGGTCGCGGCTCTCCGACCACCTGGCGGTGAGCGCGGAGCTCGAGCGGCTCTAGGCGAGGCGCAGGCGGCCCGCGTCGAGCAGCGGCACCACCGGCAGGTGGTCGATGCGCGCCGCGAACTCCACCTCGTGGCGCAGGCCGCGCCGCTCCATCATGCGGCCCAGGCGGCACTCGAGCAGCGCCTGCGGCAGCGCCGCCTGGCGGAACACCGCGCGCGCGGCGCGCGCCGCATCGGAGAGATCCGCGGTCGGGCCGAGCCGCTCGGCGAAGCGCTCGACGTAGCAGCCGGCGCCGCAGAAGTCCTCGAAGTTGAAGTTGCCGCCCGAGCCGGCGCACACCAGGAGCACCGTGTCGCCCGGGTGGCGCTCGAGGATGTGCTCGACCAGGCGGCTCGCGTTGAGCAGCGCGCCGCAGTACACGCGCGCCGCCTGCGCGGCGTGCGCCATGGCGACCGTGCCGTTGGTGGTGGAGTAGACGAGGGTCTTGTCCGCCACCCCGTGCGCGAGCAGCGCGAGCGGCGCCGGATGGACGAAGCCGGGCAGCGTCTCGGCGTACAGCTCGCCCGCCAGGACGAAGCAGCCCTCGCGGCAGCGCAGCGCCTCGGCGCGCGCCGCCGCCTCGTCGAGCACCGGCACCACCTCGAGCGCGCCGTGCGCGAGCGCGGTCACCATGGTGGTGGTGGCGAACAGGATGTCGAGCACCACGACCACCTTGCCCGCGAGGCGCACCGAGTCGAGCTCTTCCTTGCGCGTCAGCACGTGGATCTTGTGGTTAAGCTCGATGCGCGCGCTCATTTATCCCGCTTTCCGGTCGCTAGAATCGGCGCCATGGACGAGCAGTTCCTCGAGCGCATGGACTCGCAGCTCGCCGGCTGGAGCGACCCGGTCGACCGCCTGCGCGCCGCGCTGGACAACGACGAGCTGCAGCTCTACTGCCAGCCGATCGTCTCGTTGCGCGAGGACGCGGCGGGGCGCAAGGACGCGACCTTTCCCCTCGGCGAGATCCTGGTGCGGCTGCGCGAGGAGGAGCGGGCGCTCGTCCCGCCCGGCGAGTTCCTGCCGGTGTTCGAACATTTCCGCATGATGCCGCAGCTCGACCGCTGGGTCGTGCGCCACGCGCTGCAGAGCCTGGCGGGCGGCCTGCGCGTCGGCCGCTTCTGCATCAACGTGTCGACCCAGACCCTGGAGGACCCGGAGTTCGCGCGCTTCGTCGCCGCGCAGCTCGCGGCGCACCGGCTGAGCGCCGACGTGCTCGGCTTCGAGATCGAGGAGTCCGACGCGCTCGAGCGCCCGGCGGTGACCCGGCAGTTCGCCGCCGCCTGCCGCTCGATCGGCGTGCGCGTGCTGCTCGACGGCTTCGGCCGGCGCGCCGTGTCGTTCACGCCGATCAAGGACCTCGGCGTGCACTTCGTCAAGGTGGACGGCGCGATCATCCGCAAGCTGCTCACCAGCGAGGTGGCGCAAAGCAAGCTCAACGCGATCCTGCGCATGAGCGACGCGCTCGGCTACGCGGTGGTGGCCGAGTGCGTCGAGGAGGAGCCGGTGCTCACGCGCCTGCGCACGCTGGGCGTCGCCTACGCGCAGGGCTTCGGCGTGCAGCCGCCGCTCGCGCTCGAGTCGCTGGCGCGCGCCGGCTAGGGCCATGGACGCGGCGGTGGCCCGCAGCATGGCGCGCTGGCCGGACGTGCCGGCGGTGTACGGCTGGCTGGCGCTCGACCGGCGCGGCGGCTGGCGCATCAAGGGCGAGCGCGTCCTGCACGCCGGGCTGCGCGAGTTCATCGCGCGCAACTACCAGGCCGACGCGCACGGCCGCTGGTACTTCCAGAACGGTCCGCAGCGCGTGTTCGTCAGCCTGGCGTACACTCCGCTCGTGGTGCACCACGAGGGCGAGGTGCTGGTCGACCATTGCGGCGACAGGGTCGAGCCGCGCGCCCTGTACCTCGACGACGAGGGCTCGCTGCTGGTCGAGGGCGGCCGGGCGATCGCCCTGCTCGACGACCGCGACCTCGAGCGCTACGCCGAGCGCGCCGAGCGGCTGCCGCGCCTGCCGCGCGCCGAGGTGGCGCAGCGCTTCGGCTTCTCGCCGGAGCCGCGGCCGCTCTGAAAAAAGCCGGGCGCTTTCCTTGCGCCCCCCTACTTTCCTCTTTATAATCCGGCCTCTTTTTTAGTCCCGGGGCGGCGATGCGAGAGAGCCTGCGTTGCCGCCCGGTTCGTTTCTGGAACAGCAAAAACATGCCCACCGTCAACCAGTTAGTGCGCCAGGGCCGGGTCGCCAAGCGCGCTAAGTCGAAGGTCCCGGCGCTCGCCGGCTCGCCGCAGAAGCGCGGCGTGTGCACGCGCGTCTACACCACCACGCCGAAGAAGCCGAACTCGGCGCTGCGCAAGGTGGCCAAGGTGCGGCTGACCAACGGCTTCGAGGTGATCGGCTACATCGGCGGCGAGGGCCACAACCTGCAGGAGCACTCGGTGGTGCTGATCCGCGGCGGGCGCGTCAAGGACCTGCCCGGGGTGCGCTACCACATCGTGCGCGGCTCGCTCGACACGCAGGGCGTGAAGGACCGCAAGCAGGGCCGTTCCAAGTACGGGGCCAAGGCCCCCAAATCGGCGTAACCGACCATGCCACGCAGAAGAGAAGTCCCGAAGCGCGAGATCCTGCCGGATCCGAAGTTCCACAACGTCGAGGTGGCGAAGTTCGTCAACGTGCTGATGACGCGCGGCAAGAAGTCGGTCGCCGAGCGGATCATCTACGGCGCGCTCGAGCAGATCAAGCAGAAGTCGGGCAAGGACCCGCTGGAGGTGTTCTCGCAGGCGGTGCAGAACGTGAAGCCGATCGTCGAGGTGAAGAGCCGCCGCGTCGGCGGCGCCAACTACCAGGTGCCCGTGGAAGTGCGCCCGGTGCGCCGCGTCGCGCTCGCCATGCGCTGGATCCGCGAGGCGGCGCAGAAGCGCGGCGAGAAGTCGATGATGGTGCGCCTGGCGGGCGAGCTGCAGGAAGCGGCCGAGGGCCGCGGCGGTGCGATGAAGAGGCGCGAGGAGGTCCATCGTATGGCGGAAGCGAACAAGGCCTTCTCACACTACAGGTTCTGAGGACAATGGCTGTGGCACGCAAGACTCCCATCGAGCGTTATCGGAACATCGGCATCTCGGCGCACATCGACGCCGGGAAGACGACCACCACCGAGCGCATCCTGTTCTACACCGGCGTGAACCACAAGATCGGCGAGGTTCACGACGGCGCCGCGACCATGGACTGGATGGAGCAGGAGCAGGAGCGCGGCATCACCATCACCTCGGCGGCGACCACCTGCTACTGGAAGGGCATGGATATGTCCTATCCGGAGCACCACATCAACATCATCGACACGCCGGGGCACGTCGACTTCACCATCGAGGTGGAGCGCTCGCTGCGCGTGCTCGACGGCGCGTGCATGGTGTACTGCGCGGTGGGCGGCGTGCAGCCGCAGTCCGAGACGGTCTGGCGCCAGGCCAACAAGTACCGCGTGCCGCGGCTCGCCTTCGTCAACAAGATGGACCGCGTGGGCGCGAACTTCTTCAAGGTCTACGAGCAGATGAAGGCGCGCCTGAAGGGCAACCCGGTGCCGGTGCAGATCCCGATCGGCGCCGAGGACAAGTTCGTCGGCGTGGTCGACCTGGTCGCCATGCAGGCGATCTACTGGGACGAGGCGTCCCAGGGCATGAAGTTCGAGAGGAAGGAGATCCCGGCCGAGCTCGCGGCGCAGGCCAAGGAATGGCGCGACAAGATGGTCGAGGTCGCCGCCGAGGCCAATGAGGAGCTGATGAACAAGTACCTCGAGTCGGGCGAGCTCTCGGTCGAGGAGATCAAGAAGGGCCTGCGCATCCGCACGATCAACAACGAGATCGTGCCGATGCTGTGCGGCTCGGCGTTCAAGAACAAGGGCGTGCAGGCGATGCTCGACGCGGTGATCGACTACCTGCCCTCGCCGGTCGACATCCCGCCGGTCAAGGGCGAGACCGCGAGCGGCGAGCCGGCGACGCGCAGCGCCGGCGACGACCAGCCGTTCGCCGGGCTGGCGTTCAAGATCATGACCGACCCCTACGTCGGCCAGCTCACCTTCATCCGCGTCTACTCGGGCGTGCTCAACTCGGGCGACACTGTCTACAACCCGGTGCGCGGCAAGAAGGAGCGCATCGGACGCCTGCTGCAGATGCACGCCAACGAGCGCAAGGAGATCAAGGAAGTGCGCGCCGGCGATATCGCCGCCGCGGTGGGCCTGAAGGACGTGACCACCGGCGAGACGCTGTGCGACGTCGAGAAGGTGATCGTGCTCGAGCGCATGGAGTTCCCCGAGCCGGTGATCTCGCAGGCGGTCGAGCCCAAGACCAAGGCCGACCAGGAGAAGATGGGCGTGGCGCTCGGGCGCCTCGCGCAGGAGGACCCGTCGTTCCGCGTGCACACCGACGAGGAGTCGGGCCAGACCATCATCTCCGGCATGGGCGAGCTGCACCTGGAGATCATCGTCGACCGCATGAAGCGCGAGTTCGGCGTCGAGGCCTCGGTCGGCAAGCCGCAGGTGGCCTACCGCGAGACCTTCCGCAAGACGGTCGAGAAGCAGGGCAAGTTCGTCAAGCAGTCGGGCGGCCGCGGCCAGTACGGCGACGTGTGGCTGCGCCTCGAGCCGGCGCCCGGCAAGGGCTTCGAGTTCGTCGACGCGATCAAGGGCGGCCGCATCCCGCGCGAGTACATCCCGGCGGTGGAGAAGGGCGTGCGCGAGGCGCTGCAGGAAGGCGTGCTCGCCGGCTACCCGGTGGTGGACTGCCGGGCGACGGTGTTCGACGGCTCCTACCACGAGGTGGACTCGAACGAGAACGCGTTCAAGATGGCGGCGATCTTCGCCTTCAAGGACGGCATGCGCGAGGCGCACCCGGTGCTGCTCGAGCCGATCATGGCGGTCGAGGTCGAGACGCCCGAGGAGAAGATGGGCGACGTGATCGGCGACCTGTCGTCGCGGCGCGGCGTGATCCAGGGCATGGAGGACCTGCCGGGCAGCAAGGCGATCAAGGCCGAGGTGCCGCTGATGGAGATGTTCGGCTATTCGACGCAGCTGCGCTCGCTGACCCAGGGCCGCGCCACCTACACCATGGAATTCAAGCACTACGCCGAGGCGCCGAAGAACGTCGCGGACGCGATCATCAACAAGGACGAGAAGGAAAAGAAGTAGCTCAACGGAGCATAGCGATCATGGCGAAAGGCAAATTCGAGCGCACCAAGCCGCACGTGAACGTGGGCACGATCGGGCACGTCGATCACGGCAAGACGACGCTGACGGCGGCGATCACGACGATTCTGTCGAGGAAGTTCGGCGGGGAAGCGAAGGCGTAC
>DASVDO010000072.1:0-2218 GCA_036381055.1 Burkholderiales bacterium
GACAACCCCGATCCCCTGCGCACCGACCCGGTGGCCACCGTGATCGACGGCTGCGTCGGCTGCGGCCTGTGCGGCGAGAACGCGCACGCGGCGGTGCTCTGCCCGTCGTTCTACCGCGCCGAAATCGTGCAGAACCCGAGCTGGTGGGACCGGCTCCTCGACCGCTTCCGTGGAACGGCAGTTCACTAGGGAAATCGAGTCGCTGAAGCTGGGCGACGGCGAGGTGTTCCACGGCGAGGGCATCCTCGCGGTGACCAAGGCGCTGCTGCAGTCGGGCGTCTCGTACGTCGGCGGCTACCAGGGCGCGCCGGTGTCGCACCTGCTCGACGTGATGGTGCAGGCGCGCGACTACCTCGACGAGCTCGGCGTGCACGTCGAGGCCTGCACCAGCGAGGCGTCGGCGGCCGCGATGCTCGGCGCGTCGATCAACTATCCGGCGCGCGGCGCGGTCACCTGGAAGTCGATCGTCGGCACCAACGTGGCGGCCGACGCGCTGTCGTACCTGGCGAGCGCCGGCGTGATGGGCGGCGCGCTGATCGTGCTCGGCGAAGACTACGGCGAGGGCGGCGTGGTGGCGCAGGAGCGAAGCCATGCCTTCGCCCTCAAGTCGCTGATGTGGCTGCTCGACCCGCGGCCGAGCCTCGGCAGGATCGCCGAGCTGGTCGAGCGCGGCTTCGAGCTCTCCGAGGCGTCGAATACGCCGGTGATGATGGAGCTGCGCATCCGCGCGTGCCACCTGCGAGGCTCGTTCAGCACCAAGGCGAACAAGGCGCCGGCGATCTCGACGCGGCGCAGGCTCGAGGGGCCGCCGCGGGAATTCGTCTACGACCGACTGGCGCACCCGCCCGCCACCTTCCGCCAGGAGAAGCTGAAGTCCGAGGTGCGGCTGCCGGCGGCGCGCCGCTTCATCGCCGAGCAGCGGCTGAACGAGCTGTTCCCGGGCGAGCTGCACGACCTGGGCATCGTGGTGCAGGGCGGCCTGTACAACACGCTGGTCGCGGCGCTGCGCACGCTGGGCCTCGCCGACGCGTTCGGCGCGAGCCGAGTGCCGATCCTCGTGCTGAACGTGGTCTATCCGCTGGTGCCGGAGGAGATCACCGGCTTCTGCGGCGCCAAGAAGGCGGTGTTGATCCTGGAGGAAGGCCAGCCCGAGTTCATCGAGCAGGAGATCGCCACTTTCCTGCGCCGCGCCGAGCTGCCGACGCGGCTGCACGGCAAGGACCTGCTGCACATGGCCGGCGAGTACACCGCGGAGGCGATGGTGCGCGGGATCGCGAAGTTCCTCGGCATGCATGCGCCGCAGCTCGCGCTCGGCGAAGGCGCGCGCTGGCTCGACGCGGTGCGCTCGACGAAGGAGAAGGCCGCCGGCCTGCTCGGCGGCCTGCCGCAGCGCCCGCCGAGCTTCTGCATCGGCTGCCCCGAGCGGCCGGTGTTCTCGGCGATGAAGCTGGTCGCCGGCGAGGTCGGCCGGCCGCATGTCTCGATGGACGTCGGCTGCCATGCGTTCGCGAGCTTCGAGCCGTTCTCCCAGGGCAACACGCTGCTCGGCTACGGCATGAGCCTCGCCGCGGCGGCCGGCGTCAACCCGATGTCGGAGAAGCGCGCCGTCGCGGTGATGGGCGACGGCGGCTTCTGGCACAACGGGCTGCTTTCCGGAGTCGCCTCCAGCCTGCTGAACCGCGGCGACGGCGTGCTGCTGGTGATGAAGAACGGCTATGCCTCGGCGACCGGCACGCAGGAGCTGATCTCCTCGCCGCCCGAGGAGGCGCGCAGCCGGGCGCTCGGCGCGAGCGCCGCGCACGCCGACCGCACCATCGAGAGCACGCTGCGCGGGCTGGGCGTGAAGTGGCTGCGCACGGTCGACAACTATCGCGTCGGCGAGATGGCGAAGGCCTACAAGGAAGCGCTGACCACGCCGGAGAAAGGCCTCAAGGTGATCGTCGCCGAAGGCGAGTGCCAGCTCGAGCGGCAGCGCCGGCTGAAGCCGCTGAATCAAAAGCTTCTTGCTTCGGGCAAACGCGTGGTGCGCGTGAGGTACGGCGTCGACGAGGACACCTGCACGGGCGATCACTCGTGTATCCGCCTCTCGGGCTGCCCCACGCTCACCGTGAAGGACAACCCCGATCCCCTGCGCACCGACCCGGTGGCCACCGTGATCGACGGCTGCGTCGGCTGCGGCCTGTGCGGCGAGAACGCGCACGCGGCGGTGCTCTGCCCG
>DASVDO010000073.1:0-17732 GCA_036381055.1 Burkholderiales bacterium
CCAGGCGCCGGTGCCGCGCGTTGGCCTGCGCCGAATGGCCCTCCACCTCGGCGAGCTGCGCGCGCAGCGGCGCCGGGTCGACGTCGCGCATCAGGCGCCCGATGTACTGCATGTGGCGGCGCTTGGCCTCGTGGCTCTTGATGCGCTTGGATTCCAGCAAGGCCTGCAGGAGGTCCTCGTCCAGCGACATGCCTTTCAGCTGCGAGTCCGGCAGGCCGGCCAGCGCGACGCCGAGCGCCTGCAGCTCGTGCATTTCGCGCTTCTTCTTCGTCTTGCTGACAATTTCCGGATCCACGCGATTATCATAGCGCCCCCATGCCGAAGCGCCACGGGTTCAGCTTCACGCCGCAAGAGCTCGAGGAGCTGGCGCAGATCGTGCTGGCGCGCGCGGCGGCGGGCGGCGCGCACGGCTGCGACTGCGAAGTGTCGGAGGCGTACGGCCTCACCGTCACCGTGCGCAAGGGCAAGCCCGACACCCTGGAGCACAACCGCGACCGCTCGCTCGGCGTGTCGGTCTACTTCGGCGAGCGGCCGCGCGTGCGCCGCGGCCACGCCAGCACCTCGGACCTGTCGCGCGCGGCGCTCGAGCAGACGGTCGACGCGGCGCTCGCCATCGCCCGCCACACGGCCGAGGACGACGCGGCCGGGCTGCCCGAGCCGGAGCTGCTGGCGAAGTCGCCGCGCGACCTGGATCTCTTCCATCCCTGGGCGCTCTCCAGCGAGGAGGCGATCGAGCTGGCGCGCCGCTGCGAGGCGGCGGCGTTCGCCGCGTCGAAGAAGATCCGGAACTCGGAAGGCGCGACGGTATCGACGCAGCACTCGCAGTTCGTGCTCGCCAACAGCCACGGCTTCATGGCCGGCTATCCGGGCTCGCGCCACTACCTGTCGTGCGCGGTGATCGCCGAGGAGCGCGGCCTGATGCAGCGCGACGACTGGTACTCCAGCTCGCGCGTGCCGGGCGAGATCGCCGATCCCGAGGCGCTCGGCCGCTACGCCGGGCTGCGCGCCGCGGCGCGCCTCGGGGCGCGCAAGATCGCCACGCGCCGCGCGCCGGTGCTGTTCGAGGCGCCGGCGGCGATCGGCCTGATCGGGCACTTCGTCTCGGCGGCGAACGGCGGCAACCTCTACCGCAAGACGAGCTTCCTGGTCGACAGCCTGGGCAAGCCGGTGTTCTCGCCGCAGGTGCGCATCGAGGAGCGGCCGCACGAGCCGCGCGGCTCGGCGAGCACGCCTTTCGACGACGAGGGCGTGGCGACCCGGCCGCGCGTCATCGTCGAGGACGGCGTGCTGCAGGGCTATTTCCTGTCGAGCTACTCGGCGCGCAAGCTCGGCATGCAGAGCACCGGCAACGCCGGCGGGCACCACAACCTGGTCGTCGGCTGGCGCGGCGACAACGCCGGCCGCGACTTCGTCGGCATGCTGCGCGAGATGGGCACCGGGCTGCTGGTCACCGAGCTGCTCGGCCACGGCATCAACATGGTCACCGGCGACTACTCGCGCGGCGCCGCCGGCTACTGGGTGGAAGGCGGGGTGATCCGCTATCCCGTGGAGGAGATCACCATCGCCGGCAATCTCAAGGACATGCTGCGCAACATCGTCGCCATCGGCGACGACGTGGTGGTGCGCTCCGGGCGCACCTGCGGCTCGATCCTGGTCGACGGGATGACGGTCGCGGGAGACTGAATGTTCTTCGTTTCTAGGTGAAGTCGAGCCGCGTCTCGCGCAGCAGGCCGTAGAACTGGATCGGCGCGCGGCGCGGCAGCTCGATCGGCGGCATCTCCTCCGCGCCGAGCGACCTGGCGGCGGGGCCGAGCGCCTTCATGAAGTCGAGCGACAGCACGATCTCGCCGTTGCGCGCGCGGTGCACCAGCCGGTCGACGATGCTCACGCAGTCGCCGAAGGCGGCGAACTGCCGGTGCGCGATCGGCCCGGCCTGGCCGAACACCGCCTCGCCGACGTGCAGCGCCGAGGACACCGCGGCGGGCAGGCCGTAGGAGGCCTTCCATTCGTCGGCCATCGGGCCGAACTCGCGCTGGATGTCGCGCGCCGCCTTGAGCGCGTGGTTGCAGTAGTCCTGCGGCTCGCCGGTGGCGAAGGCGCTGAGCAGCATGTCGTTCTGCACCGAGAGCACCTTGCCGCGGTTCGCGGTGACCGCCATCGCGGCGAGCGAGAAGAAGTCGTTGGCGAGCTCGAGCACCTTCGCCGGCTGGAGCACTTCCGAGAGCCGGGTGAAGTTGCGCAGCTCGGTATTGAGGAGCGCCGCCTGGCGCCGTTCCGGCTGGGACATGGGCTAGAGCATCGTCACGAGTGCGGTGAACACCGCCGCCAGCGCGCCGGCGGCGAAGAAGGCGAGCGCCGTGTCCGAGAGCCCCGGCAGCGGCTTGTCGCCCGGGTCGCTGCCGGGCTTGTCCTGCCCGGAATCCTTGGGCAGCACCACCGTGTCGTCGGCGGCGCCCTGCGCCGCCACCTTCTCGTTGAAGTTGCGGAAGAACTCGTCGGCGATCTTCTTCGCCGCGGCGTCGACCAGCCGCGAGCCGATCTGCGCCAGCTTGCCGCCGACGTTGGCCTTCACGTCGTAGGAGAGCAGCGTCTGGCGGTCCTTCTGCGAGAGCCTCACCTGGGCGCCGCCCTTGGCGAAGCCCGCCGCGCCGCCCTGGCCCTCGAAGGCGATCGAATAGGACTCGGGCGCGCGGATGTCGGAGAGCGTCAGCTTGCCCTTGAAGCGCGCGCTCACCGGGCCGACCTTGGCGAGCATCTGCACCTGGTAGACGTTCTCGCCCGCGGGCTCGATCGACTCGGCGCCCGGCACGCAGGCCTTCAGCATCTGCGGGTCGTTGAGCGCGTTCCAGACCGTCTGCTGCGAGGCCGGGATCAGCTGCTCGCCGGTCATTTCCATGCGCGTCTCTCTTTCAGGGTATGCGGCTGGCTGAGCGTCCTCGCCAGGTCCACGAGGCTTTGCAGATTATGCACCGGCAGGAAGAGATCCACGTGAGGAAGCATGGCACGCACGCCCGCCGGCCGCGCCTCGAATTTCTCGTAGCGCAGCAGGGGATTGAGCCACACCAGGTAGCGCGAGCTCCGGGCGAGGCGCTCCATCTCCTCGCCGAGCCCCTCGCCCGCCTCGCGGTCGAGCCCGTCCGAAACGAGCAGCACGCAGGCGTTCTGGGCGAGGGTGCGCCGCGCCCACTTGTAGTTGAACTCGCGCAGGCTCGCGCCGATGCGCGTGCCGCCCGACCAGTCCTTGATCGCGTCGGCGACCTTGGCCATCGCCACGTCGACGTCGCGGTGCCGGAGCTGGCGCGTGATGTTGGTGAGGCGCGTGCCGAACACGAACACCGAGACGCGGTCGCGGTCGTTGGTGATGGCGTGCAGGAAGTGCAGGAACATGCGTGCGTACGGGTTCATCGACCCGGAGATGTCGCACAGCACGACCAGCGGCGGATGCAGCTCGCGCGGCGCCGCGCGCACGAGCGGGATCATGTCGCCGCCCTGGCGCAGCGTTTCCCTGAGGGAGGCGCGCAGGTCTATCCGGTGGCCCTGCAGCGACGGATAGACGCGCCGCGTGCGCAGCTCGGGCAGCGGCAGGCGCAGCTCGGCGATCATGCGCTTCGCCTCGGCGAGCTCGGCCGCCGACATGGTGTCGAAGTCCATGCGCTGCAGCACCTCGCGCGAGGAGAAGGTGAGCCGCGCCTCGAGGTCGAGGCGGTTTTCCTGCTGCGGCGGCTTGGGCTGCTCGCGGTACAGCGCGTCGGTGAGGCGCTGGCTCTGCTGCTGCTCGGGCCGGGCGGCGCGGCCGTGCACCTTGGGCAGCAGCGCCTGCATCATGCGCTCGGAGAGCTTGGGGTCGCGCCAGAAGATCTCGAACGCCTGGTCGAAGATCGGCCGCTGCTCCTCGCGCGAGAGCAGCACCGCCGACATGGTCCAGTACCAGTCCTCGCGCCGCGGGTCGTGGCGCGGCGGGCCGACCAGCGCGAGCGCGTTCACGCAGTCGATCACCCGGTCGGGGCCGATGCGCAGCCCGGCGGCGCGCAGCAGCCGCGCGAAGTGCATCACGTTCTCCGGCAACCGCCCCTGGTTCAAGCCGCGCCCTTGGTCGCCTGCGGCGCGGGCAGCGGCGCCTCGCGCGCCAGCTTCTCGATCACCGGCGAGGCGGCGATGAAGTGCTCGCGGAAGTAGCGCTCGTGGTTCTTCTCCACGTCGGCGAGCCAGTACACGTAGTTCACCATCAGGCCGGCCGAGCGCGCCATGCCCTGCTCGGAGGTGTCGCCCAGCCAGTTCAGCCGCTCGAGCGCCGCGCCGTTGCCGAGGTGGAAGCGCGCCACCGCGTCCAGCGGCTCGGCGCCGCGCTTCGCGTTGAGCAGGTAGTGGGCGCAGAGCCGCATCAGGTCCTTCTGCAGCGTCTCGGGCACCTCGCCGAGGTGCCACGCCGGGTCGGCGATCTTCGCCAGCAGCGCCTTGTCGGCGACCTTCTCCAGCCAGCGGCGGAAGCCGGGGATCGGCGACAGCGTGGCGAAGCGGCGCAGGTGCGGGAACTCGCGCTTCAGTTCCTCGGCAACTTGCTTGATCAGCAGGTTGCCGAACGATATGCCGCGCAGCCCTTCCTGGCAGTTGGTGATCGAGTAGAACATCGCGCAGTCGGCCTGCGCCGGCGCGGCGACCGGCGCGCGCTGGTCGAGCAGCGGCTGCACGTGCGCGCTCATGCCGCGCGTCAGCGCCACCTCGATGAAGATGATCGGCTCGTCGGGGAGCTGCGGATGGAAGAAGGCGAAGCAGCGCCGGTCGCCTTCCAGCCGGCGGCGCAGGTCCCACCAGCCGCGGATCGCGTGCACCGCCTCGTACTCGATCAGCTTCTCCAGCACCAGCGCCGGGGTGCGCCAGTCGATGCGCTCCAGGCGCAGGAAGCCGCGGTTGAACCACGAGCGCAGGAGGTGCATCAGGTCCGAGTCGATCACCCGCCACTCGGGACGCGCGGGCAGCGCCGCGAGCAGCGTCTTGCGCATCTCCACCAGCGCCGCGGTGCCGCCGGGCGCCATGTTCAGGCGCCGGAACAGCTCCTGGCGCTGCGGCTCGACCACCGCCTGCAGCGCGATCAGGTGCTCGGGCGAGGGGTCGGCCTGGTAGGCGGCCGCCGCGCGCGCCACGGCCTCCGGCGCCGGCGAATACTGGCGCGCCAGCGCGTCGAAGAACGCCTCCCGCGAGCGCTCGTCGAGCGCCTTGTAGGCCGCCAGGGCGTCGCGCGCCAGCGCCGCGCTCGCGTACTCGCCGCTCTCGGCGAGCAGCGCCTGGCACAGCTCGAGCAGCCGCGGCAGCGCGGCCGGCGGGCCGCCGCCGAACAGGCGCCGCAGGAACGAGGTGGCCATCAGCCGCCGGCGACGGCGGTGCGCGCCTCGGCGACGAGGCGCTCCGCTTCCTCGCCGGCCACCCGCTCCAGGTCGTCGCGGTACTTGAGCAGCACGCCGAGCGTGTTGTTCACCGTCTCGGGGTCGAGCGCGACGCGGTCGAGCGCCACCAGGCAGTTGGTCCAGTCGATGGTCTCGGCCACGCCCGGCAGCTTGTAGAGGTCGGTCTTGCGCAGCCGCTGCACGAACGCCACCACCTCCCGCGACAGCGCCGCGCTCGCCTTGGGCGCCTTGCGCCCGAGGATGGCGAGCTCGCGCGCCGCGTCCGGGAAGTCGACCCAGTGGTAGAAGCAGCGGCGCTTTACCGCGTCGTGGATCTCGCGCGTGCGGTTGGAGGTGATCACCACGATCGGCGGCTTCTCGGCGCGCAGCGTGCCGATCTCGGGCACGGTGATCTGCCAGTCGGAGAGCACCTCCAGCAGGTAGGCCTCGAACGGCTCGTCGGTGCGGTCCAGCTCGTCGATCAGCAGCACCGGCGGCGCGGCGCCCGCGCTCTCGAGCGCGCGCAGCAGCGGCCGGCGGATCAGGAAGCGCTCGGAGAAGATGTCCTGCGACAGGCCCTCGCGCGACTTCACCCCTTCGGCCTCCGCCATGCGGATCTCGATCATCTGCCGCGGGTAGTTCCACTCGTAGGCCGCCTGCGCGATGTCCAGCCCCTCGTAGCACTGCAGGCGGATCAGCTCGCGCCCGAGCGTCTCGGCGAGGACCTTGGCGATCTCGGTCTTGCCCACCCCGGCCTCGCCCTCCAGGAACAGCGGCCGCTGCATCGCCAGCGCGAGAAAGAGCGACGTGGCGAGGCTGCGCTCGGCGACGTAGTCGCCGCTCGCGAGCAGCGCCTGGGTGGCATCGATCGACTCCGGCAGGGAAGCGGGCATGGACGTGCGACGGAACCCCTGAAAGCAAAAATTATACGGACTCGGTGCGCGCACCGAGCGTGCGCGGAGCTCCTAGCGCCGGAAAAGGGTGACAGTCACCATTTCCGCAAAGCCGGAATGGTGACTGTCGCCAATGAAAGCCCTACTTGAGCGCCTGCTCCACGGCGCGCTTGGCCATCACCGTGACGAGGTGAGCGCGGTACTCGGGGGAGGCGTGCAGGTCGTTGTTCAGGCCGTCGGGCTTGACCTTGATGCCGGCCACCGACTCCGGCGCGAACTTCGCCGAGAGCGCCTTCTCCATGTCGGACTGGCGGAACGCGCAGGGGCCGGCGCCGGTGACGCCGACGCGCACGTTGCCGCCGAAATCCGCCACGTAGACGCCGACCAGCGCGAAGCGCGAGGCGGGGTTGCGGAACTTCATGTACGCGCCGCGCTTGGGCGCCTGGAAGACCACCGAGGTGATCAGCTCGCCCGGCTCGAGCGCGGTCTCGTACAGGCCCTTGAAGAACTGGTCGGCGGCGATCTTGCGCTTGTTGGTGACGACGGTGGCGTTCAGCGCCAGCACCGCGGCCGGGTAGTCCGCCGCCGGGTCGTTGTTGGCGAGCGAGCCGCCGAGCGTGCCCAGGTGGCGCACCTGGCGGTCGCCGATCAGCGACGCCATCGCCGCGAGCGACGGAATGGCCTTGCGCACCTCGGCCGAGCCCGCCACGTCGGCATGGCGCGTCATGGCGCCGATCTCGACCGAGCCGCCCGAGACCTTGATGCCGGCGAGCTCCTTGAGCGCGCCCAGGTCGATGAGATCGGTGGGCGAGGACAGGCGCAGCTTCATCGCCTGCACCAGGCTCTGCCCGCCTGCGAGGAACTTGCCCTCCGCGTGCTTGGCGGCGAGGGCGAGCGCGTCCTTGGCGCTCGCGGGACGGTGGTACTGGAAAGCGTGCATGGTCTACTCTCCTCCTAGGCGGCTTTCTGCAGCGCGCGCCACACGGTGTGCGGGGTCGCGGGCATCGGCAGGTCCTTCACGCCGAGCGCGTCGGTGATGGCGTTCATGACCGCGGCCGGGGCGCCGATCGCGCCCGCCTCGCCGCAGCCCTTGACGCCGAGCGGGTTGTGCGTGCAGGGCGTCTCGCGCGTGTCGATGCGGAAGCTCGGCAGGTCGCTCGCGCGCGGGATCGAGTAGTCGGTGAAGCTGCCCGAGAGAAGCTGCCCGGTCGCGTCGTAGGCGCAGCGCTCGGTGAGCGCCTGGCCGATGCCCTGCGTCAGCCCGCCGTGCACCTGGCCCTCGACGATCATCGGGTTGATGATCTTGCCGAAGTCGTCCACGGCGACGAACGAGACGATCTGCGCCGCGCCGGTCTCGCGGTCGACCTCGACCTCGCAGACGTAGCTGCCGGCCGGGAAGGTGAAGTTGCTCGGGTCGTAGAACGCGTTCTCGTTCAGGCCGGGCTCGAGCCTGTCGAGCGGGTAGTTGTGCGGCACGTAGGCCGCGAACGCGACCTCGCCGAAGGTCTTCTTCTTGTCGGTGCCCGCGACCTTGAACTCGCCGCGCTCGTACTCGATGTCGCTCTCGGAGGCCTCGAGCAGGTGCGCGGCGATCTTCCTGCCCTTGGCGATGATCTTGTCCAGCGCCTTGACGATCGCCGTGCCGCCGACCGCGATCGAGCGCGAGCCGTAGGTGCCCATGCCGAACAGCACCTTCGAGGTGTCGCCGTGCACGATGTCGACCTGGTCGATCGACAGGCCGAGCCGGTCGGCGACCACCTGGGCGAAGGTGGTCTCGTGGCCCTGGCCGTGCGCGTGCGAGCCGGTGAAGACGGTCACGCTGCCCGTCGGGTGCACGCGGATCTCGCCCGCCTCGAACAGCCCGGCGCGCGCGCCGAGCGAGCCGGCGATGTTGGAAGGCGCGATGCCGCAGGCCTCGATGTAGCAGGCGTAGCCGAGGCCGCGCAGCTTGCCCCGCTTCAGGGCCTCTTCCTTGCGCTTCGGGAAGCCGGCGACGTCGGCGAGCTTCATCGCCGCCTCGAGCGTCGCCTCGTAGTTGCCGGTGTCGTACTGCAGCGCCACCGGGGTCTGGTAGGGGAAGCTGCGGATGAAGTTGCGCCGGCGCAGCTCCGCCGGGTCGATCTTCATCTCGCGCGCCGCGGTCTCGACCAGCCGCTCGACCACGTAGGTCGCTTCCGGCCGGCCGGCGCCGCGGTAGGCGTCCACCGGCGCGGTGTTGGTGAACACCGCCGTCACCTCGCAGTAGATGAGCGGCGTCGTGTACTGGCCGGCGAGCAGCGTCGCGTACAGGATGGTCGGCACCGCGGAGGCGAAGGTCGAGAGGTACGCGCCGAGGTTGGCGGTGGTCCTGACCCGCATCGCCAGGAACTTGCCGTCCTTGTCGAGCGCGAGCTCGGCGGTGGTCACGTGGTCGCGGCCGTGCGCGTCGGAGACGAAGGACTCGGAGCGCTCGGCGGTCCACTTCACCGGGCGCCCGAGCTGCTTCGACGCCCAGGTGACCACCACGTCTTCCGCGTAGAGGTAGATCTTCGAGCCGAAGCCGCCGCCCACGTCGGGGGCGACCACGCGCACCTTGTGCTCCGGCAGCCCGAGCACGAACGCGGTCATCAGCAGCCGCTCGACGTGCGGGTTCTGGTTCGCGACGTAGAGCGTGTAGGAGTCGTCGGCGCGCGAATAGCTGGCGTTGGCCGAGCGCGGCTCGATGGCGTTCGGGATCAGCCGGTTGTTGACGAACTCGAGCCTGGTGACGTGCGCCGCCTTGGCGAACGCGGCGTCGACCGCGCCCTTGTCGCCGAGCGCCCAGACGTAGCAGGTGTTGTCGGGCGCCTGCTCGTGCAGCGCCGGCTTCGCCGAGCGCGCCTTCGCCGGGTCGACCACCGCGGGCAGCACCTCGTAGTCCACCTCCACCAGCTCGGCCGCGTCGCGCGCCTGCGCCGCGGTCTCGGCGATCACCACGGCGACGCGCTCGCCGACGTGGCGCACCTTGCCCTGGGCGAGCGGCGGGTACGGCGGCTCCTTCATCGGCTGGCCGTTCACGTCGGTGATCAGCCAGCCGCAGGGCAGGCCGCCCACCTTGGCGGCGGCGAGGTCGGCGCCGGTGTAGACGGCGAGCACGCCGGGCGCCTTGCGCGCCTTGTCGACCGAGACCCTGCGCAGGTTGGCGTGCGCGTGCGGCGAGCGCACGAAGGCGGCGTAGCTCTGGTGCGGCAGCGCGACGTCGTCGGTGTACTGGCCCGTGCCGGTCAGGAAGCGATAGTCTTCCTTACGCGCGACGCGGGCGCCGATCAGCGGTGCGTTCATGGCGGCCTCCGGTCATTTCGCCGCCGCCATCGCTTTGGCGCCGGCGACGATGCTCTTCACGATGTTGTGGTAGCCCGTGCAGCGGCACAGGTTGCCTTCCAGGCTCTCGCGCACTTCCTCCTCGCTCGGGCTGGGATGGCTCTTCGCGAAGTCGATCGCGTTCATCACCATGCCCGGGGTGCAGAAGCCGCACTGCAGGCCGTGGTGCTCCTTGAACGCCGCCTGCATCGGGTGCAGCGTGCCGTCGGGCTTCGCCACGCCCTCGATGGTCAGGATGTCCGCGCCCTCGGCCTGCATGGCGACGATCGAGCAGCTCTTGATCGCCCGGCCGTTCATGTGCACGGTGCAGGCGCCGCACTGCGCGGTGTCGCAGCCGACGTGCGTGCCGGTGAGCCGCAGGTGCTCTCGGATGAAGGTGACGAGCAGCGTGCGCGGCTCGACCTCGGCGGAGACCGGCTTGCCATTGACTTTCATGGATACCTTCACCATTGCGGGGCCTCCTCCTCGCGGGAATAGGTGGGTTTCAACAGCTGGGTCCAGGGGGAAAAGAATGCTAGCCAAGCAAATCCGGCGCGGCAAGAGCGTATGATGGCCAGCGCAGCCCGCCCAACGCATGCGACTCCTCATCGTCGAAGACGACGCGCCGCTCGCCTCCGGGCTGCGCCGCATCCTGGAAGCCGAAGGCCACGCGGTCGACGTCACCGCGCGGGGCGAGGAGGCGGTGCTCGCCGCCTCGCACGAGCGCTTCGACCTGGTGATCCTCGACATCGGCCTGCCGCAGATGGACGGCTTCGAGGTGCTGCGCCGGCTGCGCGCGCAGGCCGGGCCGGGCAACGGGCCGCTGCCGGTGCTGGTGCTCACGGCGCGCGACGCGGTCGACGACCGGGTGCGCGGGCTGGACCTCGGCGCCGACGACTACATGGTGAAGCCGTTCGCCATGCCCGAGCTGACCGCGCGCGTGCGCGCGTTGCTGCGCCGCTCCCAGGCGCACGGCGGCCCGCGCATCGTGCACGGCCCGCTCACGCTCGACACGGTGGCGCGGCGGGCGTTCCTGAAGGGCGAGCCGCTGGAGCTGGCGGCGCGCGAGTGGGCGGTGCTCGAGGTGCTGCTCGGACGCGTGGAGAAGATCGTCTCCAAGGAGGCGATCATCCAGGCGGTGGCCGGCTGGGGCGACGAGCTCTCGCCGAACGCCATCGAGGTGTACGTGTCGCGGCTGCGCGCCAAGCTCGAGCCCTCGGGCGTGCGCATCCGCACCGTGCGCGGCTTCGGCTACATGCTGGAAGAGTACAAAGAGCTGCGGGAAGAAAAAGGAGCGTAAGGTGCGCGGCCCCGAGGTGCCGGCCCGCAGCCTCCGCGCCCGGCTGCTGCGCATGCTGCTGCCGCCGGTCGCGGCGCTGCTCGTGCTCGGCGCCTGGGTCGCCTATTACCCGTCGCTCGAGCCCGCGACGCAGGCCTACGACCAGGCCCTGATCGACGCCGGCGCCTCGCTCGGCAGCTACATCCGCGTCGAGGACGGCGCCTGGCGGCTGGCGCTGCCGGCCGCGGTGGAGCAGGTGCTGCGCCGCGACAGCGTCGACCGGGTCTACTACCGGGTGCTCGGCCCGAACGGCGAGCCGATCGCCGGCGACGAAGGCCTGCCCGACCCGCCCGGGGCGCTGGAGGACGGCGCGCTGTCCTACGACGCGACCTACAAGGGGCAGCAGGTGCGCGCGGTGGCGCTCTCGACGCCGTGCGGCGAGCGCCCCTGCCGCGTGCTCGTCGCCGAGACCACGCGCAAGCGCAACCGCCTCGCGCGCCAGATCCTGTTCTCGGTGCTGCTGCCCGAGATGCTGATCGCCGCCGCGACGCTGGTGATCGTCTGGTTCGCCGTGAAGCGCGGCCTGTCGCCGCTGGCGCGGCTCTCCGACGAGATCAAGGCGCGCTCGGCCGGCGACCTGCGGCCGATCGACCCCGTCGGCACGCCCGAGGAGGCGCGGCCGCTGGTGCTGGCGCTGAACGAGCTGCTCGGGCAGCTCGCGCAGGCGGCCCGCAACCAGCAGCGCTTCCTCGCCAACGCCGCGCACCAGCTGCGCACGCCGCTCGCCGGGCTGCAGGCGCACACCGAGCTCGCGCTCGCCAAGCCGCTGCCCGAGCCGGCGCGCGGCGAGCTCGAGCACGTGCGCGAAGCGACGATCCGCACCGCGCGGCTCGCCAACCAGCTGCTCGCGCTCGCGCGCGCCGAGCCGGGCGCGCGCGGCGACGCGGCGCAGGTCGACCTGAAGGCGCTGGTCGAGGGAGAAGCCGACGCGTGGGTGCACCAGGCGCTCGCGCGCGACGTCGACCTCGGCTTCGAGCTCTCCGGCGCGTCGGTGCGCGGCGACGCGTTCCTGCTGCGCGAGGCGCTCGCCAACCTCGTGCACAATGGCATCGAGTATTCCCCTCGCGGCGGCAGGGTCACCGTGCGCGCCGGCGTGCGCGACGGGCAGGCCTTCGCCGAGGTCGAGGACGACGGTCCGGGCATCGCGCCCGCCGAGCGCGAGCGGGTGCTCGAGCGCTTCTACCGCGTGCCGGGCACGCCGGGCACCGGCAGCGGCCTCGGCCTCGCCATCGTGCGCGAGATCGCCGCCGGCCACGGCGCGACGATCGTGATCGGCGAGGGCACGGGCGGAAAGGGCTGCCGGGTTGCGCTAACATTTCCCCATGGATAGCGTCGATATCGAAGTGCTGCGTACCGCCGAAGGCTGGCGCAAGAGCGGCCATCGCGCCGCGCTCGGCACGATCGTCAAGACCTGGGGCTCGGCGCCGCGCCCGGTCGGCGCGATGGTGGCGATCCGCGACGACGGCCAGATCGTCGGCTCGGTATCGGGCGGCTGCGTCGAGGACGACCTGGTCGAGAAGGTGCGCGCCAAGCTCGCCGCGCAGCCGAAGGACGAAGCGCGGCCGGAGCTGATCACCTACGGCGTCACCAACGAGGAGGCGACGCGCTGGGGCCTGCCGTGCGGCGGCACGCTGCAGCTCGTCCTCGAGCCGCTGCAGGAGCACAGCGCGATCCCCGAGCTGCTCGAGCGCATCACCGGGCAGCAGCTCGTCAAGCGCCGGCTCGACATGGCGAGCGGCCGCGCCACCCTGGAGCCGGGCCGCTGGCAGGACGCGCTGGAATTCGACGGGCGCGTGCTCGCCACGGTGCACGGCCCGCGCTGGCGCCTGGTGCTGATCGGCGCCGGGCAGCTCACGCGCTATCTCGCCGAGATGGCGCGCATGCTCGACTACCAGGTGATCGTCATCGATCCGCGCGAGGAGTACGCCGCGGGCTGGGATCTCGCCGGCGTGCCGATCGACCGCGGCATGCCCGACGACGTGGTGCAGAGCCTCAACCTGGACGGCCACAGCGCCGTGGTGGCGCTCACCCACGACCCGAAGCTCGACGACCTCGCGCTCATGGAAGCGCTCAAGTCGCCGGCGTTCTACGTCGGCGCGATCGGCTCGAAGAAGAACAACGACGCGCGGCGCAAGCGCCTCGAGCAGTTCGACCTGTCGCAGGAGGAGATCGCCCGCCTGCGCGGCCCGGTCGGGCTGTACCTCGGCTCGAAGACGCCGCCCGAGATCGCCGTGGCGATCCTCGCCGAGATGACCGCGGTGCGGCACGGCGTGCCCGAGCCGACCTGGGCCGCGAAACCCGAGCGGCGCTTCGATCCGTCCTCCTGCGAAGTGGGAACAGGGGAGAAAAGCCTCCCCCGTACCCCCACTAAGCAGGTTTGAACGTTGTCGGGCTGCTGTTAGCGGCAGGCTCGGCGAGCCGCTTCGGCTCGGACAAGCTGCGCCACGCGCTGCCGCACGGCGTGCCGATCGCGGTGCAGTCGGCGCGGCATCTGCGCCCGCAGGTGTCGCGGCTGGTCGCGGTGACGCGCAGCGAAGCGCTGCAGAAGCTGCTCGAGGCGGAGGGCTGCGAAGCGCTGCTGTTCGAGCGCGCGGACGAGGGCATGGGCGCGAGCCTCGCCTGCGCGGCGCGCGCCGCCGGCCCGGCCGACGGCTACCTGATCGCACTCGCCGACATGCCGTTCATCCGCGGCGCCTCGATCGCCGCGGTGCGCGAGGCGCTGGAGCGCGGCGCGCCGCTCGCCGCGCCGTACTTCCGCGGCCGGCGCGGCCATCCGGTCGGCCTGGCCGGCCGCTTTTTCGATTCGCTGCTTGACCTGCGGGGCGACGAGGGGGCAAAACGGCTGCTCGAGGAAAACGAGCGCCGGCTGGTGAAGATCCCCGTGGGCGACCCGGGCGTGGTGCGCGACATCGACACGCCGGGCGACCTGCTGCCGCCTCTGGCCGTCTGAACGATGGAATACCTGCCCAAGGGCGCGCAGTTCATCCGCGCCAAGTTTCTCTGGGAGATCGGCCTGCACATCGCCGGCGACCCGGCGACGCCGTACACCGGCAACCGCGACCTGTGCATCACGGTCGGCAGCGGCTCGGGCAGCGCGTACAAGCCGTGGCTGCGCATGTCGGTCGGCTCGCCGGCGCTCGCGCACGCGGTGGCGCGCGGCGAGCTCGAGGCGGCGATGGTCAATCCGTCGGCGCTGCTCACGCAGGCGGTGCGCGGCAAGGGGCTGTTCCCGGAGCCGCTGCCGCTCGTCGTCGTCGCCAACTATCCCTCGTGGGACCGCTTCGCGATCGTGGTGCATCCGAAGCGCGGCATCCGCTCGCTCGCCGAGGTCGCCGCGAAGCGGCTGCCGATCGTGCTCTCGACGCGCGAGGATCCGACGCACTCGACGCGCGTGCTGATCGACCAGATCTTCGCCGTCTACGGCTTTTCCCTCGCCGCGCTCGAGGGCTGGGGCGGCCGGCTGCAGACCAACGGCGGCCCGGGCGACCGCCGCCGTCTCGAGGCGCTGCAGGCGGGCACGGTCGACATGGTGATGGACGAAGGGCTGGCGCTGTGGCTCGCGCAGGCGCTCGCCGCGGGCTACCGGCCGCTCGAGCTCGAGCCCGAGGTGCTCGCCGGGCTCGCGCCGCTCGGCTGGCGGCGCGTGGTGATGCCGGCCGGCACCTATCCCGGCCTCGACGCCGACTATGCCTGCTTCGACTACAGCGGCTGGCCGCTCTACGCGCGCGCCGACCTGCCGGAAGAGACGGCGTACCGGATGGTCGAGGCGATCCATGCGCGCAGCCGCGAGATCGTCTGGGAGGACTTCAACGCGCGCGCGCCGTTCACCGGCATGGGGCCGCTCGGCGTGGAGACCGAGGCGACGCCGCGCGACGTGCCGCTGCATCCCGGGAGCGTGCGCTGGTTCCGCAGCCACGGCTTCGCGCCATGAGCGGCGAAGAGCGCCGGGCGATCCTGTTCGCCGACGTCTGCGAAAGCACGTCGATCTACGAGACCGCGGGCGACGCGGCGGCGCTCGCCCAGATCAACCGCCTGCTCGCGGTCCTGGAGAAGCAGGTGCGCGCGGCCGGCGGCCGGGTGGTGAAGAGCCTGGGCGACGGCGTGATCTGCGTGTTCGACACGGCCGACGACGCGGTGCGCGCGGCGTGCGAGATGCAGCAGGCGGCGCAGGAGCTGGGCACGAGCGGGACGGCGCCGCTGCGCATCAAGGTGAGCTGCAACTACGGGCCGGTGGTGATGGCGCAGAACGACGTGTTCGGCGACACGGTCAACGTGTGCGCGCGCCTGATGTCGCTCGCCAACGCCGAGCAGGTGCTCAGCACGCGGCAGACGCTCGAGGCGCTGTCGCCGGGGCTGCGCAGCCGCTGCCGCGAGCTCTACGAGACGCAGGTGCGCGGGCGCGAGGTGCCGGTCGCGGTGTGCGAGGTGGTGTGGCGCGGCGACGTCGACCTCACCAAGGTCGACCTGTCGCAGGAAGAGCTCGGCGCCGACGCTAGCGAATGGGTGCTCAAGGTGTCCTACGGCGGCGAGAGCTACGTCGTCGAGCCCGCGGGCAGCATGCGCATCGGCCGCGAGCCGTCGAACGACATCGTCGTGCCGAGCGAGCACGCCTCGCGCCAGCACGCGCGCATCTTCGCGCGCGACGCGCAGTTCCTGATCGCCGACCAGTCCTCGAACGGCACCTTCCTGATGATCGACGGCAGCGAGCGCGAGCTGCGCCTGCGCCGCGAGCAGGCGCTGCTCGGCGACCGCGGCTGGATCGGCCTGGGCAAGACCGCCGCCAACCACGGCGACCACGTGCTGCGCTACCGCCTCGAGCGGCGCTCGCGCTAGGTTCTTAACTCTCTTTCAGGTGCTGGTCGCGCTCGCGATAGAGCGCCTCGTCCGCATAGCCCATGGTTTCCGGCCGCGCGCGGCCGTGCTTGCCCGAGCCGCCGGCGCCGATGAAGCGGTGCTGGGCGCGGCGGTAGCCGTCGATCCGGGCGTCGGCGAAGGCGTCCCAGTCGGCCTTGCGGTCGCGGAAGCGCGCGACGTAGCGGCGGGCGATCTCCTCGAGCGGCATGCCGGCGAGCTCGGGCGGCCGCGGATGGCGGGCGGTGGTCATGGCGGCTCCTCCTGTCGAGTAGAATTCTCCGCCTTTCCCGGGCCCCCTCTCATGCTCGCGCCGAACCTGCTCGCTCAGTCCGACCCCGAACTTTGGAACGCCATCCGCCTGGAGCACCAGCGCCAGGAGGACCATGTCGAGCTGATCGCCTCGGAAAACTACGTGAGCCGCCAGGTGCTGATCGCGCAGGGCAGCCAGCTCACCAACAAGTACGCCGAGGGCTATCCCGGCAGGCGCTACTACGGCGGCTGCGAGTACGTCGACCTCGCCGAGACGCTGGCCGTCGAGCGCGCCAAGAAGCTGTTCGGCGCGCCGTGGGCCAACGTGCAGCCGCACTCCGGCTCGCAGGCCAACCAGGCGGTGTACAGCGCGGTGCTCAAGCCGGGCGACACGGTCATGGGCCTGTCGCTCGCCATGGGCGGGCACCTGACGCACGGCTCGCCGGTCAACCTGTCGGGCAGGCTCTACCGCATCGTCTCCTACGGCCTGAACGCGCAGGAGGAGATCGACTACGACGCGGCGGAGCGCATCGCGCTCGCGGAGAAGCCGAAGCTGATCGTCACCGGCGCGTCGGCGTATTCGCTCGCTATCGACTGGGCGCGCTTTCGCGCCATCGCCGACAAGGTCGGCGCGCTGCTGATGGCCGACATCGCGCACTACGCGGGGCTGATCGCCACCGGGCTCTATCCCTCGCCGATCGGCATCGCCGACTTCGTCACCACGACCACGCACAAGACGCTGCGGGGTCCCCGAGGCGGCATGATCCTCGGTCTTGAACAATATGAGAAACCCATAAGCAGCGCCGTCTTCCCCGGCCTGCAGGGCGGGCCGCTGATGCACGTCGTCGCCGCCAAGGCGGTGGCGCTCGGCGAGGCGCTGAAGCCCGATTTCCGCGCCTACCAGGAGAAGGTGCTCGAGAACGCGCGCACGCTGGCGCGCGTGCTGAGCGAGCGCGGCCTGCGCATCGTCTCGGGCCGCACCGACTGCCACATGTTCCTGGTCGACCTGCGCAGCAAGAACATCACCGGCAGGGACGCCGAGGCGGCGCTCGGCCGCGCGCACATCACGCTCAACAAGAACGCCATCCCGAACGACCCGCAGAAGCCCGCGGTGACGAGCGGCGTGCGCATCGGCTCGCCGGCGATGACCACCCGCGGCTTCGGCCGCCTCGAGGCCGAGCTGCTCGGCCACCTCATCGCCGACGTGCTCGACGACCCGCACTCGAGCGCCAACATCGAGCGCGTCGCCGGCGAGGTCAAGGCGCTCTGCGCCCGCTTCCCCGTGTATTCATGAAGTGCCCGTACTGCGGCTCGCAGGACACGCAGGTCATCGACACGAGGGCCAACCTCGAGGCGAACACCGTGCGGCGCCGCAGGAAGTGCGCGAGCTGCGAGAAGCGCTTCACCACCTACGAGCGCGTCGACCTGAAGATGCCGCGCCTGGTGAAGCGCGACGGCAGCCGCAGCGACTTCGACCGCGACAAGCTGCTCGGCAGCATGATGCTCGCGCTGCGCAAGCGCCCGGTGTCCACCGAGGACGTCGAGGCGGCGGTCGACCGCGTGATCGAGCGGCTGCGCTCGCTCGGCGAGCGCGAGGTGCCGACCACGCGCGTCGGCGACTTCGTGATGCGCGAGCTCGCCAAGCTGGACAAGATCGCCTACATCCGCTTCGCCTCGGTGTACCGCCAGTTCGAGACG
>DASVDO010000074.1:0-17340 GCA_036381055.1 Burkholderiales bacterium
GCGAACAACCGCAACTGGATCGCGGTGGACCGCGACCGCGACGGCCGCATCAGCCGCTCCGAGTTCACCAGCGTCGAAAGCGGCGTGGTCGCTACGCAGCGGCCCTGACCGGGGATTTTTCGAAGGCCATCCGGCCGTTGCGGTAATCCACGCGGATGACGTCCTTGGGCGCGAAGCGGCCCTCGAGGATCGCCTTGGCGAGCGGGTTCTCCACCTCCGACTGGATGGCGCGCTTGAGCGGCCGCGCGCCGTAGACCGGATCGAAGCCGGCCTTCGCCAGCTCGCCCACCGCCGCTTCCGAGATCTCGAAGCCGTAGTCCATCCTGGCGAGGCGCGCCTTCAGCACGTTGAGCTGGATGCGCGCGATCGACTTGATGTGCTCCTCGGCCAGCGCGTGGAACACCACCACCTCGTCGATGCGGTTGATGAACTCCGGGCGGAAATGGGTTTTCACCTCGGCCATCACCGCGAGCTTGATCACCCCGTAGTCGCTGCCCGCCATGCTCTGGATCATCTGCGAGCCGAGGTTGGAGGTCATCACCAGCACCGTGTTCTTGAAGTCCACGGTGCGGCCCTGGCCGTCGGTCAGGCGCCCTTCGTCGAGCACCTGCAGCAGCGCGTTGAAGACATCCGGGTGCGCCTTCTCGACCTCGTCGAACAGGATCACCGCGTAGGGCTTGCGCCGCACCTGCTCGGTGAGCTGGCCGCCCTCGTCGTAGCCGACGTAGCCCGGCGGCGCGCCGATCAGGCGCGACACCGAGTGCTTCTCCATGTACTCGGACATGTCGATGCGGATCAGGTGCTCCTCGGAGTCGAACAGGAACGCGGCGAGCGCCTTGCACAGCTCGGTCTTGCCTACGCCGGTCGGGCCGAGGAACAGGAAGCTGCCGTAGGGCCGGTTCGGGTCCGACAGGCCCGAGCGCGAGCGGCGGATGGCGTCGGACACCAGGCGCACGGCCTCGTCCTGGCCGACCACGCGCTCGTGCAGCTTCTCCTCCATCTTGATGAGCTTCTCGCGCTCGCCCTGCATCATCTTGGAGACCGGGATGCCCGTGGCGCGCGACACCACCTCGGCGATCTCGTCCGCCCCCACCTGGGTGCGCACCAGCTTGGGCTTGGCCGACTGCGGCTCGCCCTTCTCGGCCTTCTTCAGCTGCGCCTCGAGCTGCGGCAGGCGGCCGTATTGCAGCTCGGCCAGCTTGTCGTACTGGCCCTTGCGCTGCAGCTCCGCCATCTGCTGGCGCAGCTTCTCGATCTCTTCCTTGATGTGCTGGCTGCCCTGCACCTGCGCCTTCTCGGCCTTCCAGATCTCCTCGAGGTCCGAATATTCCTTCTCCAGCCTCTGGATTTCCTGCTCTATGAGGGAAAGCCGTTTCTGCGAGGCCTCGTCCTTCTCTTTCTTCACCGCCTCGCGCTCGATGCGCAACTGGATCAGCCGGCGGTCCAGGCGGTCCATGGCCTCGGGCTTGGAGTCGATCTCCATCTTGATGCGCGCCGCCGCCTCGTCGATCAGGTCGATCGCCTTGTCGGGCAGGAAGCGGTCGGTGATGTAGCGGTGCGACAGCTCGGCCGCGGCGACGATCGCCGGGTCGGTGATCTCGACGCCGTGGTGCAGCTCGTAGCGCTCCTGCAGGCCGCGCAGGATGGCGATGGTCGCCTCGACGCTCGGCTCGCCGACCAGCACCTTCTGGAAGCGCCGCTCGAGCGCGGCGTCCTTCTCGATGTACTTGCGGTACTCGTCGAGCGTGGTGGCGCCGATGCAGTGCAGCTCGCCGCGCGCCAGCGCGGGCTTCAGCATGTTGCCCGCGTCGATCGCGCCCTCGGCCTTGCCGGCGCCGACCATGGTGTGCAGCTCGTCGATGAAGACGATGGTGTTGCCCTCGTCCTTGGCGAGCTCCTTGAGCACGGACTTCAGCCTTTCCTCGAACTCGCCGCGGTACTTGGCGCCGGCGAGCAGCGCCGCCATGTCGAGGTTGAGCAGGCGCTTGTTCTTCAGCGTCTCCGGCACTTCGCCGTTGACGATGCGCTGCGCGAGGCCCTCGACGATCGCCGTCTTGCCGACGCCGGGCTCGCCGATCAGCACCGGGTTGTTCTTGGTGCGCCGCTGCAGGATCTGGATGCAGCGCCGGATCTCGTCGTCGCGCCCGATCACCGGGTCGAGCTTGCCCAGGCGCGCGCGCTCCGTGAGGTCGAGCGTGTACTTGGCGAGCGCCTGGCGCTGCGACTCGCCGGACTGCGAGCTCACGGCCTCGCCGCCGCGCACCTCCTCGATCGCCTTCTCCAGGCTCGACCTCGACACGCCGGCCTGCTTGAGCAGGCGGCCGGCCTCGCCCTTGTCGCCGGCGGCGGCGAGCAGGACCAGCTCCGAGGCGATGTACTGGTCGCCGCGCTTCTGCGCCTCCTTGTCGGCGACGTTGAGCAGCTGCGCGAGCTCGCGCGAGACGTGCACCTCGCCGGGCGTGCCTTCCACCTTGGGCAGGCGCGCCACCGACTCGGCGAGCGCCTTCCTCAGCGCGCCGGCGTTGCCGCCCGCCTTGGCGACGAGCCCGGCCACCCCCTCGTCGGCGAGCAGCGCGGCGAGCAGGTGCTGCGGCTCGATGTACGGGTTGTCGTTGCCCAGCGCGGCGCTCTGCGCCTCGGCGAGCGCCTCCTGGAGCTTGGTGGTGAACTTGTCGAACCGCATCTGCTTGATCCTTCGCGCGTTTGTCCCAATCTACTCGGCACAGATGGGGCCACGGCCCCGGGGAATCAAGGGAAAATCCAGCCATGGAACGCCGCACGCGCTTTCACATCGCCTACGTCGTATTCGCCGTGGTCGCCATGATCTTCATCCAGGAGGCGTGGCAGCGCGCGCAGACCGTCGAGGTCGTGCCCTACAGCGAGTTCGAGAAGCTGCTCGAGGAGAAGCGCATCGAGGAGGTGGTGATCTCCGACCAGCGCATCACCGGCAAGTTCACCGAGGCCGAAGGCGGCAAGACGGTGGCGGTGGCGAACCTCGTGCCGCCGGAGCTCGCCGAGCGGCTCGACAAGTACGGCGTCAAGTACACGCGCGTCTACGAGAGCACCCTGCTGCGCGACATCCTTTCCTGGGTGCTGCCGGCGCTCATCTTCTTCGGCGTCTGGTACCTGCTGGCGCGGCGCATGAGCCAGGGCCTGGGCGGCATGGGCGGCGGCTTCATGAGCATCGGCAAGAGCCGCGCCAAGATCTACGTCGAGAACAAGACCGGCGTCACCTTCGCCGACGTCGCCGGGGTCGACGAGGCGAAGGCCGAGCTGCAGGAGGTGGTCGAGTTCCTCAAGGACCCGAAGAAATACGGCCGCCTCGGCGCGCGCGTCCCCAAGGGCGTGCTGCTGGTCGGCCCGCCGGGCACCGGCAAGACGCTGCTCGCGCGCGCCGTGGCCGGCGAGGCGGGCGTCGCCTTCTTCTCCATCTCGGGCTCGGAGTTCGTCGAGATGTTCGTCGGCGTCGGCGCGGCGCGGGTGCGCGACCTCTTCGAGCAGGCGCGGCAGAAGGCGCCGGCGATCATCTTCATCGACGAGCTCGACGCGCTCGGCCGCGCGCGCGGCGCCGGGCCCTTCGGCGGCGGCCACGACGAGAAGGAGCAGACGCTGAACCAGCTGCTGGTCGAGCTGGACGGCTTCGACCCGAGCACCGGGCTGGTGCTGCTCGCCGCGACCAACCGGCCGGAGATCCTCGATCCGGCGCTGCTGCGCGCCGGGCGCTTCGACCGGCAGGTGCTGGTCGACCGCCCGGACAAGACGGGCCGGCTGCAGATCCTCAGGGTCCATGCCAGGAAGGTCCGCCTCGCCCCGGACGTGGACCTCGAGCAGGTGGCGTCGCTCACGCCCGGCTTCTCGGGCGCCGACCTCGCCAACCTGGTGAACGAGGCGGCGCTGCTCGCGACGCGGCGCGGCGGCGAGGCGGTGACCCTCGAGGACTTCAACGCGGCGATCGAGCGCATCGTCGCCGGCCTGGAGAAGAAGAACCGCGTGCTCAACCCGCGCGAGCGGCGCGTCGTGGCGCACCACGAAATGGGCCATGCCATGGTGGCGATGGCGCTGCCCGGGACCGATCCGGTGCACAAGATCTCGATCATCCCGCGCGGCGTCGGCGCGCTCGGCTACACCATCCAGCGGCCGACCGAGGATCGCTTCCTGATGACGCGCGAGGAGCTGGAGAACAAGATGGCGGTGCTGCTCGGCGGGCGCGCCGCCGAGGACGTGGTGTTCGGCCACACCTCGACCGGCGCGGCCGACGACCTCGCCAAGGTGACCGACATCGCGCGCTCCATGGTGATGCGCTACGCCATGGTCGCCTCGCTGGGCCACGTCTCCTACGAGGAGGAGCGGCCGCCGTTCCTCGGCGGCCCCCTGCCGCACGGCCACCGCGAGTACAGCGAGGCCACCGCGCGCGAGATCGACGTCGCGGTGCGCGAGATCGTCGAGCGCGTCTACCAGAAGGCGAAGGGCATCCTGGTGCGCGAGAAGGCGAACCTCGAGCGCTGGGCCGAACGGCTGCTGGAAAAGGAGACGCTGGGCGAGGCCGAGCTCGCCGAGATCCGGCGCTCGCTCTCGCCGGCCTGACTAGTCGGACGCTTCCAGCGCGGCACGCCGGCGCGGATCGCTGTGCATGCCGTCGTAGGCGATCCAGTCGAAGCTGCCCTCGCGCGACACGACGCGCGCGGGATGCCCCATCACCAGCGCGCGCGGCGGCACCGAGCGCGTGACGATCGAGCCGGGGAAGATCACCGCGTCGTCGCCGACGCTGATGCGGCCGACGATCATCGAATGCGCGCCGATGAACACGCGGTCGCCGATGCTCGGCGCGCCGCGCTCCTCGCCCCGGCCCGCCATGCCGAGCGTGACGCCGTGCTCGATGGTGCAGTTCTCGCCGATCGGCCCGTGGCTGAGGATGATGCCGCCGAAGCTCGGCAGGTACAGCCCGGGGCCGATCTCGCACTCGCGCGGCAGGCAGATGCCGGTCAGGATCTCGACCAGCTTCTGCGCCGCCGCCGCGAGCGCGCGCGCCGCGGTCTGCAGCGCGCCCTGCGGCGCGGCGGCGACGAAGGCGCGCGAGGCGCGGTACACGGCGCTCGCCCAGAAGCCCTGCGTGAGCAGGACGGTGGCGGCCGCCGAGCGGCCGGCGACGCGGTAGCGCCGGTAGTCGCGGTAGAGCAGGCGCCACCAGCTCTCGCGGCCCGCGGCCTCGCGCGCGACGTCGCGGCGCGGCTTGCCGACCGCTTGCACGGCGCTCATGGACGGGTTTTCGTGCGGGCGAGGATCGCCCGCACCTCGCCCGCCTCGTCGCTGAAGCGCTCGACGAGCGAGAAGTCCGGGTTGGCGGCGAGGCTGCGCGCGAGCGCCGGCCCCTGGCCGCTGCCCACCTCCAAGCCGAGCCAGCCGCCCGGCCTGAGGAAGCGCGGCGCCTGGCGCACCAGGCGGGTCAGGATCGACACGCCGTACACGCCGCCGTTGAACGCCGCTTCGGGCTCGAAGCGCGCGATCTCGGGATGCAGGCGCTTCAGCTTGCCGGTGGAGATGTAGGGCGGGTTGCAGCTCACGAAGTCGCAGGCGCCGAGAAACTCCGGCGCCTCGAAAGGCTCGAGCAGGTCGCCGAGGCGCAGCTCGACGCGCGCCGCGAGCCCGGTGTGCTCGGCGTTGCGCTGCGCCAGCGCCAGCGCTTCCGGCGAAAGGTCCGAGGCGTAGACGCGCGCGCGCGGCTCGTAGTGCGCGTAGGCGAGCGCGAGGTTGCCGCTGCCGGTGCACACGTCGATCACCCAGGCGGTGCCGTAGCGCTCGGCGGCGCAGCGGATCCTCGCCAGCGCGGCGCGGCCGAGGATCTCGGTCTCGCGGCGCGGGATGAGCGCCGCCGGTCCGGCGAGCAGCTCCAGGCCCATGAAGCTCTGCCGCCCGGTGAGATGCGCGAGCGGCACGCCGGCGCGCTTGCGCTCGATCAGCTCGCGCAGCCGCGCCGCCGCCTCGGCGTCGAGCGGCGGCAGCCGGCCGCCGACGGCGCGCTGCACCGATACCGGCTCGCCGCACGCGGTGCGCCACAGCGCGCTCAGCACGGCGGCCGGGCTTTCCTCGGGCTTGTCGGGCAAGGGGGTCCAGAAGCGCTCGACCTCGGCGAGCAGGCTCGCGAAGCCGGGCACCGTGGCGCAGTCTTGCATCGCGGCATTAAATGCCGCCGCGCGGCGCGGTCGCTAGCGCCGCTACCGCGAAGCGTTTAGACCGGTCGGGCTACTGCTGCCAGCGCTCGGCCTTCTCGTCGTCGGCGGCGCGCGCCTCGACCCAGGAAGCGCCCTCGGCACGGTGCTCCTTCTTCCAGAACGTGGCGCGGGTCTTCAGGTAGTCCATGATGAACTCGCAGGCGGCGAAGGCGTCGCCGCGGTGCGCGGCCGCCACCGCGACCAGCACGATCTGGTCGCCCGGCGAGAGCTCGCCGTAGCGGTGAATCACCGTGCAATCGAGGATGCGCCAGCGTGCGCGCGCCTCCTCGACGATCGCGGCGATCGCGCGCTCGGTCATGCCCGGGTAGTGCTCGAGGGTCATTTTGACCTCGCGCACCAGGCCGACGAAGCTCGCCACGGCGCCCACTGCGGCGCTGCGCGAGACCGCCCTCACCTCGCGCGAAAGGTCGAAGTCCTCGCGTTGCACCGAGACCTTCATGCGCGGCGCCTCATCCTCCGGTGACCGGCGGAAAGAACGCCACCTCGTCGCCCGCGGCGAGCGGCGCGGAAGGCGGCACCATGTCCTGGTTCACCGACATGCGCAGCGCGCGCTTGTCGCCGAGCGCGCTCTCGTAGGCGCCGCCGCGCGCGCGCAGGTGCGCGCGCAGCGCGCCGACGGTGGTCACGCCGGCCGGCAGCTCGAGCTCCAGGGCGCCCGTGCCGAGTTGCTCGCGCAGGCTGGCGAAAAAAAGCACTTTGACCTTCAACCGTAGAGCTCCGAATAGGGCAGGAAGCGCACCGTGTCGCCCTTGCGGATCGCCTGGCCGGGCGGGTTGTCGACCAGCCCGTCCGCCCAGGCGGTGGAGGTGAGCACCGCGGAGTCCTGCGTCGGGTACAGATCCAGGCCGCCCTGCGCGTTCCATTTTACGCGCAGGAACTCGCGCCGCGCGTCGGGCTCGGGCCAGTCGAAGTCGGCGCGCGCGGCGATGCTCCTCGGCGCCGCCGCGACGATGCCCTGCGCGCGCAGCAGGAACGGCCGCACGAACACCAGGAAGGTGACGAAGCTCGACACCGGGTTGCCCGGCAGGCCGATGAAGGACGCGTTGCCCACCGCGCCGAAGGCGAGCGGCCGCCCCGGCTTCATGGCGATGCGCCACATGAGCAGCCGGCCCTCGGCCTCCACCGCGGGCTTGACGAAGTCGGCCTCGCCGACCGACACGCCGCCCGAGGTGACGATCACGTCGCATTCGGCGGCGGCGCGGCGCAGCACCTCGCGCGTCGCCTGCAGCGTGTCGGGCACGATGCCGTAGTCGCGCAGCTCGCAGCCGTAGACCTGCGCCAGGCCGCGCAGCGTGAAGCGGTTGGAGTTGTAGATGCGCCCGGGCGCGAGCGGCTCGCCCGGCATCACCAGCTCGTCGCCGGTGAAGAACAGCCCGAGCCGCAGCCGGCGCAGCACCGGCAGCCGGCCGATGCCCACCGAGGCGGCGAGGCCGGTGTCCTGGGGCCGCAGCCGCCTGCCGGCCGGCAGGATCTCCGCGCCGGCGCGGATGTCGGAGCCGACGCGCCGTATCCACTGCCCCGGCTCGGGCTTGCGCTCGATCACCACCTCGTCGCCGTTGACGCGGCAGTGCTCCTGCATCACCACCGCGTCGGCGCCCGGGGGCACCGGCGCGCCGGTGAAGATGCGCGCCGCCGTGCCGGCCGCGAGCGGCGCGCCGACCGAGCCGGCCATGATCTTCTGCGTCACCTTGAGCGGCTTGCCGCAGTCGGCGACGCGCACCGCGTAGCCGTCCATGGCGCTGTTGTCCATCGGCGGCACGTCCAGGGTCGAGCGCTGGGCGCGCGCCAGCACGCGCCCGGTCGCTTCCAGCGTATCGACTTCCTCGACCTCGGTGACGGGACGCGCGCCGGCGAGCATTTGCGCCAGCGCCTCGTCCACGGAAAGCAGGCCCTGGTTCATCGCGGCGCTCCTTGCAGCCCGAGGTGCGCGAGGATGAACGAGGCGATCCCGGCGTCGTCGTTCAGGTCCAGCACCGGCAGGCGGGTCTCGACGCGCGCGTCGCTCGCCACGGCGACGATGTGCGGGTCGTTCGGATGCAGCAGCGGCTCGCCGGTGTCGCGGCGCCACACCTCGAGCTTGGCGATCGGCGCGTGCTTGAAGCCCTCGACGATCACCAAATCGCAGGGCGACAGGCGCGCGAGGTGCGCGTCGAGCGCCGGCTCGGCGGCGCCGCGCAGCTCGTGCATCAGCACCCAGCGGCGCGACGAGGTGACCAGCACCTCGGCGGCGCCGGCGTGCCGGTGGCGCCACGAGTCCTTGCCCGGCTGGTCGACGTCGAAGGTATGGTGCGCGTGCTTGACCAGCGAGACGCGCAGGCCCGCGCCGACGAAGCGCGGGATCAGCTTCTCGATGAGCGTGGTCTTGCCGCTGCCGGACCAGCCGGCGAAGCCGAACACCTTCATGGCGCCGCGCGCCGGCGCAGCGCAGCGAGATCGGTGGCGACGGCGCGCAGCGCCGCGCTCTCCATGCGCCGGTAGCGCGCCAGCACCGAGCGGCCGAGCGGCGTGAGCACCGCCCCGCCGCGCGCCGCGCCGCCCTTCGCCGAGCGCACCAGCGGCGCGCGAAAGCCGGCGTTCATCTCCTCGACCAGGCCCCAGGCGCGGCTGTAGCTCATCTTCATGCGCCGGCCGGCGGCGGCGATCGAGCCGGTGTCGCGGATGCCTTCCAGCAGCGCCGCCTTGCCCGGGCCGAAGGCGACGCCCTTGCGCAGCGTGAAGCGGATGTGGGTCGCGGGAGCCATGCCGATATACTCCCGCGAGTATATCGCGGCGCCCGGGTTATCTCACGACGCGTTCGGGAAGAAGAGCTGCTGGCCGTCGATCCTGTAGTCGGCGATCGCCTGCTGCCCCTCCGTGGACAGCAGCCAGTCGATGAAGGCCTGGCCCATCTCCTTCTTCACGTGCGGATGCTTCGCCGGGTTCACCAGCATGACGCCGTACTGGTTGAACAGCCGCCGGTCGCCCTCGACGACGATCACCAGCGGGCCGCGGTTCTTGAACGACAGCCACGTGCCCCGGTCGGTGAGCGCGTAGGCGCCCATCCCCGCGGCGGTGTTGAGCGTGGCGCCCATGCCCGAGCCGGTCTCGCGGTACCACGAGGGTTTCTCCTTCGCCGGGTCGAGGTCGGCCATCTTCCAGAGCCGCAGCTCGGCCGAGTGCGTGCCGCTGCGGTCGCCGCGCGAGGCGAACGGCGCCTTCGCCGCGGCGATCTTCCTGAATGCGGCGACGGCGTCCTTCATGCCGTTCACCTTGGCGGGGTCGGACTTCGGGCCGACGATGACGAAGTCGTTGTACATCACCTCGTAGCGCTTCACGCCGTAGCCTTCGGCGATGAACTTCTCCTCCTGCGCCTTGGCGTGCACGAACACCACGTCGGCGTCGCCGCGCCGCCCGGTGTCGAGCGCCTGGCCGGTGCCCTGCGCCACCACGCGCACCTGGATGCCGGTCTTCTTCTCGAAGATCGGCAGGATGTGCTTGAAGAGGCCCGAGTTCTCGGTGGAGGTGGTCGAAGCGACCGTGATGTACTTCTGCGCCCATGCCGGCGCCGCCGCGAGCAGCGCGGCGGCGAGCGCCATAGCTCTCAAGCCCATGCCAACTCTCCTTTGATGAAAGCTTCCGCCTCGGCGGAGGCGGGTTGCGAGAAAAAGCGGTCGATCGGGCTGCGCTCGGCAAGCCGGCCCTGGTGCAGGAACAGCACCTCGTCGCCCAGGCGCTTCGCCTGGCCGAGGTTGTGCGTGGTCATGACGATCTTCGCGCCGGCGGCGTGGATCGAGCCGATGATGCGCTCGACTTCCCGGGTGGCCGAAGGATCGAGATTGGCGGTGGGCTCGTCGAGGAACAGCACCTCCGGGCGCAGCGCCCAGGCACGCGCCAGCGCGAGGCGCTGCTGCTCGCCGCCGGAGAGCACGCGCGCCGGGTTGTCCGCGAGGTGGGCGAGGCCGACGTGCTCCAGCGCCGCCATGGCGCGCGGCCGGCGCTCGCTGCGCGGCACTCCCGCGGCCTTCAGCGCGTAGATCACGTTGGCGAGCGCCGAGCGGCGCAGCATCACCGGCCGCTGGAACACCATCGCCTGGCGGCGCGGCCGTCCCGGCGTCTCGGGCTCGTTCCAGGTCACGCGTCCCGAGGTCGGGGCGAGCAGGCCGTGGCAGATGCGCATCAGCACGCTCTTGCCGGCGCCGTTCGCGCCGAGGATCACCGTGCGCGGCCCGGCGGCGATGTCGGCGCTGATGCGCTCGAGGATGGTGCGCCCGCCCGCGGCGAAGCTCACCTCCGCCAGCCGCAGCGGCAGCAGCGCGCTCATCCGAACCTCCGCTGCGCCGCTTCCTTGACGACGAAGGCCGCGGCGTTGAGCAGCAGCACCAGCACGATCAGCACGATGCCGAGGCTGAGCGCGAGCGGCAGGTCGCCCTTGGAGGTCTCCAGGGCGATGGTGGTGGTCATGACGCGCGTGACGCCGTCGATGTTGCCGCCGACGATCATCACCGCGCCGACCTCGGCGCTCGCGCGTCCCAGGCCGGCGAGGATCGCCGTGACCAGCGAATAGCGGATGTCCCAGAGCAGGGTGAGCGCCGCGGCGCCGCCCGTCACGCCGAGCGAGCGCAGCTGGTCCTGGTACTCGAGCCAGGCGTCCTCGACCGCCTGCCGCGCCAGCGCGGCGATGATCGGCAGGATCAGCACGGTCTGGGCGATCACCATCGCCGGCGGCGTGAAGAGCAGCCCCAGCTCGCCGAGCGGCCCGGCGCGCGAGAGCAGCAGGTAGACCACCAGGCCGACGACCACCGGCGGCAGGCCCATCAGCGCGTTGAGCAGCACGATCAGCGCGTGCCGCCCGGGGAAGCGCGTCACCGCGACCGCGGCGCCGAGCGGCAGAGCGAGCAGCGTGGCGAAGAACACCGCGCTCAGGCTGACCTTCAGGCTGAGCGCGACGATCTCGACCAGGTTCGCGTCCCACGAGGCGATCAGCGCGAGCGCGCCCGCGAATGCGGCGACAATGGCGTCCAGGCGTCCGGCTCCGTCTGCAGCTATTGGAAGTTGACAGCATATAACAGCGTTCGCATGCTATCCGCGATGCAACGAATCCCCAATATGCGAGACTCCGCATAAATGCGCCTGGAACCGTACATCGCCTGGCGCGGCGCGGGCCGGATGCTCGATCCGCGCGTGCTGCCGCTGCTGCGCGAGATCCGCGCGCGCGCCACGCTGCGCGCGGCCACCGCGGCGGTCGGGCTCTCCTACCGCGCGGCCTGGGATCTGCTCAATGCGCAGGCGCGCAGCCTCGGCGCGCCGCTGGTCGTGATGTCGCGCGGCCGCGGCGCGCGGCTCGCGCCGCTCGCCGAGCGCCTGCTCGGCGCCGACGACGCCGCGCAGGCGGAGCTGCAGGGCGCGCGCGAGCGCCTCTCGGTACAGGTCGATGAAGCGCCGGCGCGCTCGCGGCTTCTTCTCGCGGCGAGCCACGACCTGCTGCTCGCCGAGTTCATCGCGCATGCGCAACTGGGCGTCGAGCTGGCCTTCCGCGGCAGCCTGGAGAGCGTATCCGCGTTCGCGCGCGGCGACGCCGACCTGGCCGGTTTCCATGCCCCGGCCGGCCAGGCTGCGGCGTACCGGCGGCTGCTCGCGCCGCGCCGCGATCGCGTGATCCTGTTCGCGCGGCGCGAGCAGGGCCTGATCGTGCCGAAGGGCAATCCGCGGGGCGTGCGCTCGCTCTCCGACGTGGCGCGCCGCGGCCTGCGCTTCGTCAACCGCCAGCGCGGCTCGGGCACCCGGCAGCTCGTCGACGAGCTGCTGCGCGAAGCGGGCGTCGCCGCCGGTGCGCTGAAGGGCTACGCCGACGAGGAGTTCACCCATGCCGCGGTCGCCGCCACGGTGGCCTCGGGCCGTGCCGACGCGGGCATCGGCGTGCGCGCCGCGGCGGCGCGCTTCGGCCTGGGATTCGTTGCGCTGCGCCGCGAGACGTACTGGCTGGCGGCGCGCCAGCGGCTGCTCGCGGAGCGGCCCGTGGAGCGCCTCATCGCCGCGCTGCAGGGTCGCAGCCTGCGCGCCATCGCGGCGCGCCTGACCGGCTACGATACGGCAGGCGCGGGAACGGTCCACCCGCTGTCCGTTCTCGAGGAGGCTTCGTGAGCCAGGAAAGCGCCGCGCCGGCGTTGCGGGCGGGCGGCAACCGCTACGACCGCGCCGAATGGGCGGGCGCCTTCGGCGACCTGGGGACGCTGCTTCCCTTCGTGCTCGCCTACATCGCGGTGGTCAAGGTCGATCCGCTCGGCATGCTGCTCGCCTTCGGGCTCGCCATGGTCGCGGTCGGCCTGTATTACCGCACACCGGTGCCGGTGCAGCCGATGAAAGCGATCGGCGCGGTCGCGGCAACCCAGGCGGCGCAGGTCATCACCATCACGCCGCAGGCGGTGTTCGCGGGCGGCCTGGCCACCGGGCTGCTATGGCTGGCGATCGGCGCGAGCGGCCTCGCGCAGCGCCTCTCGCGCGTCGTGCCGCGCCCGGTGACGATCGGCATCATCCTCGGGCTGGGCTTCGCGTTCATGCTCGAGGGACTGAAGATGATGGCGAGCGGCTGGCTCGTCGCCGGCATCGGGCTCGCGCTGACGCTGCTCCTGCTCGTGAACCGCGTGGTGCCGGCGATGCTGGTGCTGCTCGTATACGGCGCCGCCACCGCGCTGCTGGCCGACCCGGGCCTCGCGCGCGCGCTTGCGTCCGTCGAGCCCGGCTTTCGCCTGCCCTCCTTCGCGCTCGCCTCGATCACCTGGACCGACGTGCTCGCCGGCGTGGCTTTCCTCGCTCTCCCGCAGCTTCCCCTGACTTTCGGCAACGCGGTGCTCGCGCTCACGGAGGAGAACAACCGCCTGTTCCCCGACCGGCCGGTGAGCGAGCGCACCGTCTCGCTGTCGACCGGGGTGATGAACCTGCTCGGCTCGACGATCGGCGGCGTGCCGATGTGCCACGGCGCGGGCGGCATGGCCGGCCATACCCGCTTCGGCGCGCGCACCGGCGGCGCGGTGGTGATCCTCGGCGCGATCCTCTGCGTCGTCGCACTGTTCTTCAGCGGCTCGGTGGCGACCCTGCTGAAGATCTTCCCGACCCCGGTGCTCGGCGTGGTGTTGTTCCTTACCGGCGCGCAGCTTGCCCTGGGCTCCTGCGACTTCAGCAGGCACAAGAACGAGCGCTTCGCGACGCTCGTCACCGCCGGCTGCGCGGTGTGGAACGTCGGCCTTGGCTTCGTCCTCGGCTGGATCGTGCTCGTCGCGCTGCGCCGCGGCTGGGTGCGCCTGTGAGCGCATGCTGAAGGGCAGGCTCGCCGGTATCGCTTTAGCCGCGCTTCTGCTCCTGCTCGCCGCCGGCGCCGCGCAGGCGCAGGCGCTCACCGTGTTCGCCGCGGCGAGCCTGAAGAACGCGCTGGACGAGATCGCCGCGCTGCGCTCGCCCCGTCCCGTGCTCGTCTACGGCGCGAGCTCGGCGCTCGCCCGGCAGATCGAGAACGGCGCGCCGGCCGACGTGTTCGTTTCCGCCGATCAGGACTGGATGGACTACCTGGAGAAGAAGGGCCTGCTCGTCCCGGGTTCGCGGCGCGACGTGGTGGGCAATCGCCTGGCGCTGATTTCTCCCGCCGCGCATCCCGTGCGCCTCGAGCCGGCGGCCGGCTTTCCGCTCGGCGAGGCGCTCGGCCCGGGAAGGCTCGCGATCGCCGACCCTCAGAGCGTGCCGGCCGGCAAGTACGCACGAGCGGCGCTCGAGAAGCTCGGCGTGTGGCCGGAGGTCGCCGGGCGGCTCGCGCCCGCGGAGAACGTGCGCGCGGCGCTGGCGCTGGTCGCGCGCGGCGAGGCACCGCTCGGCATGGTGTACCTGAGCGACGTGCGCGACGAGCCGCGCGTCGCGCTGGCGGGCCTCTTTCCCGCGACAAGCCATCCGCCGATCGTCTATCCGGCGGCGGCAATCGAGGGCGCGCGGGCGGGCGCGGCGGCGTTTCTCGACCTGCTCGCGAGCCCGGGCGCGCGCGCAATATTCGAGCGCCACGGCTTCACCGTAAACTGACGCCGTGTGGAGCCTCAGCGCGGCGGAGACCGAAGCCCTCCTTCTTAGCCTCAAGGTCGCCTTCTGGAGCGTCGCCGCGAGCCTGCCTTTTGCCATCGCGCTCGCTTGGCTCCTGTCGCGACGCACCTTTCCCGGAAAGGGCCTGCTCGATGCGGTCGTGCACCTGCCGCTCGTGCTGCCGCCGGTCGTGGTGGGCTACTTCCTGCTGATCCTGTTCGGCCGCCGCGGCCCGATCGGCGCGTTTCTCTATGAATTCCTGGGGGTGAGCTTCGCCTTCCGCTGGACGGGCGCGGCGCTCGCCTGCGCGGTGATGGGCTTCCCGCTCATGGTGCGCGCCGTGCGCCAGTCGCTCGACGCCGTCGATCGGCGCCTCGAGGCCGCGGCGGCGACGCTCGGCGCATCGCCCGCATGGGTCTTCGCGAGCGTCACCTTGCCGCTCATCCTGCCGGGTATCCTCACCGGCATGCTGCTGTCGTTCGCGCGCAGCCTCGGCGAGTTCGGCGCGACCATCACCTTCGTGTCGAACATCCCGGGCGAGACCCAGACCCTGCCGCTCGCGATCTATACGTTCACGCAGGTGCCGGGCGGCGACGCGCAGGCGCTGCGCCTTTGCCTGCTCTCCGTCGCGCTTTCGCTCGGCGCGCTGCTCGCCTCGGAAGCTCTCGTGCGCCGCGCCACGGCGCGCGCCGCCGGCGCCGATGCTTGAGCTCGACGCGCGCTGCCGCCTCGGCGGCTTCTTGCTCGACGCGCGCTTCTCTTCCGACGCCCGGGTAACCGCGCTCTTCGGCCGCTCGGGCGCCGGCAAGAGCACCGTGCTCAACCTGATCGCCGGGCTGGCGCGGCCCGATTCGGGGCGCATCGTCGTCGACGGCCGCACCCTCTACGACGGCGCCGCCGGCATCGACCTGCCGCCGCACGAGCGGCACATCGGCTACGTGTTCCAGGAGGGACGGCTGCTGCCGCACCTGACCGTGCGGCAGAACCTGCTCTATGGAAGCTTCTTCAACAGCCGCCGCAAGCCCGTGCTGAGCGTGGCGCAGGCGATCGAGATCCTCGGCATCGGCCACCTGCTCGAGCGGCGCCCCGGCGCGCTCTCCGGAGGCGAGAAGCAGCGCGTGGCGATCGGGCGGGCGCTGCTCGCGAGCCCGGGCATGTTGCTGCTCGACGAGCCGCTCGCCGCGCTCGACGCGCCGCGCAAGGCCGAGATCCTCTACTACGTGGAACGGCTGCGCGACGAGGTGCGCATCCCGATCGTCTACGTCAGCCACTCGCTCGAGGAAGTGATCCGGGTCGCCGACGCCATGGTGCTCATGTCGGAGGGCCGGGTGCTCGCCGCCGGACCGGTGCGCGAGATGACGAGCCGCGTCGAGCTTCGCCCCTATCTCGGACGCCACGAAGGCGGCGCCGTCATCGAGGGACGGGTGGTGGGCCAGGACCTGGAGAGCGGCCTGGCGCGCGTCGAGTTCGCGGGCGGCGCGCTCGAGATCCCGGACGTCGAGGCGCTGCCCGGCGAGGCGGTGCGCATCCGCATCCGCGCGCGCGACGTGTCGCTCGCGCTCGCGCGCCCGGAGGGCGTCAGCATCCGCAACATCGTCCCCGGCACGGTGGTCGCACTGGGCGAGAGCGAAGGCCCGAGCCTCGACGTGAGCCTCGACCTCGGCGGCACGCCGCTCATCGCGCGCATTACCCGCAAGTCGGCCGAAGAGCTGGGCCTGCGGCCGGGGCTCGCCGTATTCGCTCTCGTAAAATCCGTGTCGATCGACCGGCGCAGCGTGGGATACGCATGACGGAGCGATTTCAACCGAGGAGACGCGATGGCAGCCTACGTGATCGGCGAGATTGAAGTGACCGACCCGGCGACCTACGACGAGTACCGCCGGCAGGTGCTACCCACGGTGCAGAAGTACGGCGGGCGGTTCCTGGCGCGCGGCGGGCGAGCGCAGGCGCTCGAGGGCGCCGCGGCGGCGAAGCGGGTAGTGGTGCTGGAGTTCCCGAGCTACGAGCGGGCGCTCGAGTGGTACCGCTCGGGCGACTACGCGCCGCTCGCCGCGCTGCGCCAGAAGGCGTCGCAGGGGCGGCTGCTGCTGGTCGAAAGCGCGTAGCAACCTAAAAGGAAGGGCGCCCTAAGGCGCCCTTCCGGCCCCCTCCTCCTCACGTAAATCAGCCCAGCTGGATGACCCCGCAGGCGACGCGCGCACCGGAGTTGCCGGTGGGCTGCGTCCTGTAATCGTCGGGGTCGGCGTGGACGATGAGCCCGCGGCCGACGATGCCGGAGACGCTCAGGCCGGCAAGTACGGTCTCGAGCTTGGCCACGCCCTTGGCATCGGTCTTGAGCGCCGGCAGGTCGCCGGCGTGATGGTCGCCGGCCATGCGGTTGCCGTGCGGCTTGCCAGAGGGATTGAAGTGCCCCTTGGCGCTGGTGGCGTCGGGCGCGCTGCAGTCGCCCGCTTCATGGATGTGGAAGCCGTGCTCGCTGTTCGGCTTCAGCCGGTGCACGATGACGACGAGGCGAGTCCGCCCTTCGCCCATGTCCTCGAAGGTCGCCTCGCCGACCGTCTTGTTGCCCTGCGTCGGCTTGAGCTGCGCCGTCGCGCGTACCGGCTCCTCGCTGCCCTGCTGCATCGCGCTCTGGCAGCCCGCGAGCGCCAGAGCGAGGAGCGGCAGGGCGACGCGTCTCATCTCTTCTTCGCCTGCATGTTGCGCTTGTAGTTCGCGGCGGCGCGATCCTGCGCCCTCGCGAGGTCCGCGGCGGCCTTGGCCTTGGCGGCGGCGGCCTTCTCGGCTTCGGCCTTCTTCTCGGCCTCGCTCTTGGGCGGCGGCGGCGGCAGGGTCGCCTGCGCGGCGAAGGAGCCGAGCAGCAGGCCGGCGAAAACGGCGAGCAGCGCTTTCTTCATGGCTTCTCCTTCATGTGGGGCGCTCCCGCGGGCACCGCGCCGCCGGCGGCGTCGCGCCGGCCGGACTTCATCTCCTCGTACCAGTACTGGTGGTGCTCCTTGGCCCAGGTCTCGTCGGTATAGCCGTGGCGCATGTTGCCGTAAGCACCCTGCACCCCGATCGTGCCCATGTAGAT
>DASVDO010000075.1:0-9481 GCA_036381055.1 Burkholderiales bacterium
GAACTCCTCGTAGATCACGTCGTCCATGCGGCTGCCGGTGTCGATCAGCGCCGTGGCGATGATGGTGAGCGAGCCGCCTTCCTCGATGTTGCGCGCCGCGCCGAAGAAGCGCTTGGGCTTCTGCAGCGCGTTGGCGTCGACCCCGCCGGTGAGCACCTTGCCCGAGGCCGGCACCACCGTGTTGTAGGCGCGCGCCAGGCGCGTGATCGAGTCGAGCAGGATCACCACGTCCTTCTTGTGCTCGACCAGGCGCTTCGCCTTCTCGATCACCATCTCGGCGACCTGCACGTGCCGGCTCGCCGGCTCGTCGAACGTGGAGGCGACCACCTCGCCGCGCACGGTGCGCGACATCTCGGTCACCTCCTCGGGCCGCTCGTCGATGAGCAGCACGATCAGCGTGATGTCGGGATAGTTGGAGGTGAGGGCATGGGCGATGTGCTGCAGCATCACCGTCTTGCCGGCCTTGGGCGGGCTGACGATCAGGCCGCGCTGGCCCTTGCCGATCGGCGCGACGATGTCGAGCACCCGGCCGGTGATGTTCTCCTCGGCCTTGATCTCGCGCTCGAGCTTGAACTGCTCGTCGGGATGCAGCGGCGTGAGGTTCTCGAACAGGATCTTGTTCTTCGCCGCCTCGGGCGGCTGGCCGTTGACCCGGTCGACCTTGACCAGCGCGAAGTAGCGCTCGCCGTCCTTCGGCGTGCGGATCTCGCCCTCGATCGAGTCGCCGGTGTGCAGGTTGAAGCGCCGGATCTGCGAGGGCGAGACGTAGATGTCGTCGGTCGAGGCGAGGTAGGAGGTCTCGGGCGAGCGCAGGAAGCCGAAGCCGTCGGGCAGCACCTCCAGCGTGCCGTCGCCGTAGATCGAGGCGCCCTTCTTCGCCTGGTTCTTGAGCAGCGCGAAGATCAGGTCCTGCTTGCGCAGGCGGCTCGCGTTCTCGATGCCGTTCGCCACCGCCATCTCGACGAGCTGCGTCACGTGGTGCGACTTCAGCTCCGAGAGGTGCAGGGGGACCGGGACTTGCTGTCCCCCCGCTTCGTTGTTCCGGGGTTGCTCCTGGCGCGCCTCGGCGCGCTCGTTACGCGCCGGCTGCTCGCCGTTGGCCGCTTCGGGCGGAACCGCTTGAGGTCTGGCCATAAGTTGGGACTGCGCCAAGAAGCTTGGGCGCGGAAAACCTTGGGATTATTTTGCTGCTGTTGCTCTAAGAACCCCGCCCCCTCTGAGGGCGGGGGGCTCGACTACGCGTCAAAGCCTAAAAGCTTCAGATGTTGCTGTCAAGGAACGCGGTGAGCTGCGACTTGGACAGCGCGCCGACGCGCGTCGCCTCGACGTTGCCGTTCTTGAACAGCATCAGCGTCGGGATGCCGCGGATGCCGAACTTCGCCGGCGTGATCTGGTTCTGGTCGACGTTGATCTTCGCCACCTTGAGCCGCCCGCCGTACTCCCGCGCCACCTCGTCGAGGATCGGCGCGATCGATTTGCAGGGGCCGCACCACTCTGCCCAGTAGTCGACCAGCACGGGCGTCTCGGACTTGAGCACCTCCGGGTCGAACGTGTCATCGGTCACGTGGCGGATCTCGCTGGCTGCCATGGCTCTCCGGGATTCGAAAGGGGGAACCTTTATTATGGGGTCGCCGCCGCGGCATCCCAAGAGCTTGATAAACTATTGATGGCAAAGGCCTTATGGCATACGTGGTCACCGAGTCGTGCATCAAGTGCAAGTACACCGACTGCGTCGACGTGTGCCCGGTGGACTGCTTCCGCGAGGGTCCGAACATGCTGGTGATCGACCCCGACGAGTGCATCGACTGCACCCTGTGCGTGCCCGAATGTCCGGTCGAGGCGATCATGGCCGAGGACGACGTCCCCGACGCCCAGCGCGAGTTCATCGCGCTCAACCGCGAGCTCGCGCAGGTCTGGAAACCGATCATCGAGCGCAAGGCCGCGCCGCCCGACGCCGACGAGTGGGCGAAGCGCAAGGACAAGAAAGATCTGCTGCAGCGTTGAAGCGACGCCGCGCTGCGAGAAGCAGTGCAGCAATTTCTGCGACGCAAAATTTTCTGTCGTGCGGACGACCACAGGCGTTTTGCCATTCGACTTTTTTTTCGCCGGTAACACTTTTGAAAGCTTGGCGGCGTAACCTTGTTCGTCACCCACGCAGGAGGAAAGAATGGAACAAGGACGTCTCGCCTTCACCGCCGTCTATCTCAAGTCGAACTCCGGCTACATCGGATTCATCGAGGAGCTGCCCGGCGTCAACTCGCACGGACGGACGCTGGACGAGGCGCGCGACACGCTGCAGAAGCTGGCCGCCGTGGTGTTCGACGAGGAGCGGCGCGAGGCCGAGGAGCTGATCGCCGGCAAGGACGTGGTGCGCGAGAACTTCGTCGTGCCGCTGCCGCGCCCCGGCACCCACGCCTGACCGGGGACGCAGACCGTTTTCCAGCAAGGGGCCCGCGAGGGCCCCTTGTCATTTCCGCTTCCGGCTCATGTCCGCTTCCGGTCCGCGCCGCCGACTACCATTGGGGCGCGATGGCGAACCGGAGCATCGATTTCTTCGACGCGCAGTTCCGCAGGCAGGTCGCGGCGCGCGACTTCGCCCTGAATCCCTTCGAGCAGGCGGCGCTGCCCTTCGTGCGCGGCCGCGTGCTCGACCTGGGCTGCGGCCTGGGCAACCTGGCGATCGCCGCGGCGCGGCGCGGCGCGCAGGTGACGGCGGTGGACGCGAGCCTTGCCGCGGTGGTGCACATCGTCGAGGTCTCGCTCGCCGAGAACCTCGGCATGACGGTGGTGGCCGCCGAGGTCTCGGCGTACCGGCTCGCCGGCGAGTACGACACGATCGTCGCCATCGGCCTGCTGATGTTCATGGCGCGCGCGCCGGCGCTCGCGCTGCTGGAGGAGATCCGCGGGCACGTCGCGCCCGGCGGCTGCGCGGTGGTCAACGTGCTGGTCGAGGGCACGACCTACATGGACATGTTCGATCCCGCGGCGCACTGCCTGTTCGGCCGCGACGAGATCGAGCAGCGCTTCGCCGGCTGGCGCATCGAGCTCTCGCGGCACGAGCGCTTCGCCGCCCCCGGCGATACGGTCAAGGCGTTTTCCACCGTCGTCGCGCGCAAGCCGGCCCGAAGATGAGCCGCCTGGTGCTCGTGGCGAGCGCGCTGGTCGCCGCCGGCTACGCCTACCTGGCGCTCAGCCTCGCCGGCGGCGCCTGGAGCCGCGCGGCGCTCGCCGTGCCGTTCTTCTTCATCTGGATCGTGCCGGCGTACTACTGGAGCCGCGACCGCTCGCGCGACGAGACATGGCTCGACCAGGCCGTGCACCACGCGAGCTATTTGTCGATGGCCTGGGTGAGCTTCGCGCTCGTGCTGACGCTCGCGCGCGACCTCGCCCTCGTGCTCACCGTCCTGCCTTTCTTCGACGGCGCGCGCGCGGTGCTGCTGCAGGCGGGCGCGCCGGCGGTGCTCGGAGGGTCGCTGCTGGCGATGGCGCTCGGCGCGGCGAGCGCGCTGCGCGGGCCGCGCGTGGTGCGCGTGGAGGTGGCGCTGCCCGACCTGCATCCGCACCTCGAGGGCTTTCGCATCGTGCAGATCTCCGACCTGCACGTCGGGCGCACCATCCGCCGCGCCTACGTCGAGCGCACGGTGGCGAAGGCGCGCGAGCTCGCGCCCGACCTGGTCGCGCTCACCGGCGACATGGTCGACGGACCGGTGGAGCGCCTCGCCCGCCACGTCGAGCCGCTGCGCGCGCTCGCCGGCGAGACGAGCTTCTTCGTCCTCGGCAACCACGACTGCTATTCGGGCGCGGAGCGCTGGAGCGAGCACTTCCGCAACCTGGGCATGAAGGTGCTGCTCAACGAGCATGTCGTCGTGCGCCGGCGCGCGGCGCGACTCCTGGTGGGCGGGGTGGTCGACCCGGCGTATCGACGCGTCGCGCCGCACATCTCGCTGGAGGGCGCCGCGGACGCGGACCTGCGCCTGCTGCTCGCGCACAACCCGCGCCTCGCGCCGCTCGGCGCGCGCGCCGGGTTCGACCTGCAGCTCTCGGGACATACGCACGCCGGCCAGTTCTTTCCGTGGACGCTGGCGGTGCGGCTGGTCCACGCGCCGCACGTCGCCGGGCTCTCGCGCGAGGGCGCGATGCAGGTCTACGTCAGCGCCGGCACCGGCACCTGGGGTCCGCCGGTGCGCTTCGGCACGAGCCCCGAGCTGACCCTGCTCGTGCTGAGGCGCGCTTGAGAAAGCGCCGCGCGCACTACTCGGTCTACGTCGTCGAGCTTTCGCCAAGCGTCCTGAAGCACGCGCGCTTTCGCCGCGCCAACCCGCAGTACGATGCGATCCGGCCGTGCGTGTACGTCGGCATGACCGGCATCTCGCCCGACGTGCGCTTCGACAAGCACAAGGCCGGTATCCAGGCGAACCGCTTCGTGATGCTCTACGGGCTGCGGCTGATGCCGGAGCTCTACGAGGTGTATAACCCGATGCCGTACGACGACGCGCGCGACATGGAGGTCGAGCTGGCGATCAGCCTGCGGGACAAGGGATGGGGCGTATGGCAGGGATGAAAATGGTGACTGTCACCATTTTCCGGTCAGTGCGCCTGCGGCGGGACGTAGCGCCCGCCCGCGGTCACGACGCGCATCGCGGCCGGCAGGCTGACGATCGCCGAGGTCTTGGCGATGTAGCCGCGTGCGCCGGCCTCGAAGCAGGCGTGGATGCTCTGCGGATCCTCGGAGGCCGAGACGACCAGCACCGGCACGTCCGGGAAGCGGCTGCGGAAGCGCTGCAGGGTGTCGACGCCCGCGGAGCTCGACAGCGTCAGGTCGAGCAGCACCAGGTCGATCGTCCGGCCGTTGGCGATCTGCAGCGCCTCCGGCAGGTCGACCGCGATGTGCACCCGCGCGCCGCTGAAGGTGCGGCGCACGCTCGCGGCATAGACCTGGACGGTCGTCGCCTGGTCGTCGACGAGGAGCACTTCCATGGCGCCATCTTAGAGGAAGGCGTTTATCAATGAATCCGATTTACCGGAGTTGACGATGAGAGTCGCGATCCTCGGCGGCATGCGCATCCCGTTCGCCCGCGCCAACGGCGCCTACAACGAGGCGAGCAACCAGGACATGCTCACCGCCGCCCTGCGCGCCCTGGTGGAAAAGTACGGCCTGAAGCACCAGAAGCTGGGGGAGGTGGCGGCCGGGGCGGTCATCAAGCACTCGCGCGACTGGAACCTGGCCCGGGAGTGCACGCTGGGCGCCGGGCTGCATCCCGAGACGCCCGCCTACGACCTGCAGCGCGCCTGCGGCACCAGCCTGTCGGCCGCCGCGCAGCTCGCCTGCCGCATCGCGGCCGGCGAGATCGACGTGGCGATCGCCGGCGGCGCCGACAGCGCGAGCGACATCCCGCTCGCCTACAGCCCGAAGCTGCAGCGCACCGTGCTCGCCATGGCGCGCGGCCGCTCGTGGACCGACAAGCTGCGCACGCTGGGCGAGCTGCGCCCCTGGGACCTCGCGCCGGCGAGCCCGGGCATCGCCGAGCCGCGCACCGGGCTGTCGATGGGCCAGCACGCCGAAGAGATGGCCAAGCAGTGGCAGATCGGCCGCCGCGAGCAGGACGAGCTCGCGCTCGCCAGCCATCGCAACGCCGCGGCGGCGTGGCAGGAGGGCTTCTTCGCCGACCTGGTGGTCGAATTCCACGGCCTGAAGCGCGACAACAACGTGCGCGCCGACACATCGCTGGAAAAGCTCGCCGCGCTGAAGAACGCCTTCGATCCTTCGCCCGCCGGCACGCTGAGCGCCGGCAACAGCTCGCCGCTCACCGACGGCGCGGCGTGCGTGCTCCTTTCCTCCGAGCGATGGGCGCGCGAGCGCGGCTTCGAGCCGCTCGCCTACTTCACCCACGCCGAGACCGCGGCGGTCGACTTCGTCGGCATGGCGGGGCCCAAGGAGGGCATGCTGATGGCGCCCGCCTACGCCGTGCCGCGCATGCTCGAGCGCGCCGGGCTCGCGCTGCAGGACTTCGACATCTACGAGATCCACGAGGCGTTCGCCGCGCAGGTGCTGTGCACGCTCAAGGCCTGGGAATCGGCCGATTTCTGCCGCACCCGGCTGAACCGCGACCCGCTGGGGCCGATCGACCGCGCGAAGCTCAACCCCAAGGGCTCGAGCGTCGCGCTCGGCCATCCGTTCGCCGCCACCGGCGCGCGCATCGTCGCCACGCTCGCCAAGCAGCTCGCCGAGCGCGGCTCGGGCCGCGGCCTGATCTCGATCTGCGCCGCGGGCGGAATGGGCGTCACCGCCATCCTGGAGCGGTGAGCGGAGGGCTTTCCAGGCCGCAGCTCTTCGCCCGGCTCGCCGAAGGTCACGCGGCCGGGATCACGGTGGTCACGCCCAACGCGCGGCTCGCGCGCGCGCTGCTCGCCGATTTCGACGACTACCAGGCGAGCCGCGGTCTCGCCTCCTGGGAGGCGGCCGACATCCTGCCCTTCGGCGCCTTCGTCGAGCGGCTCTGGGAAGACGCACTCTACAGCGAGCTGGGGGAATCGCTGCCGCTGCTGCTCACGCCGGTGCAGGAGCAGCATCTCTGGGAAGCGATCGTCGCCGGGAGCGGCCTGCTCGCCGTGCCACAGGCCGCGGCGCAGTGCCGCGAGGCCTGGCGGCTCGCCCACCAGTGGCGCATCGCCGTGGCGGGCGGCAACGAGGACGCCGCGGCTTTCGCCGACTGGTCGCGCGAGTACCAGCGCCGCACGCGCGGCGACATCGACGCCGCGCGCCTGCCCGACCTGATGCTCGAATACCTCGGCAAGGTGAACACGCCGAAGCGGCTCGTCGCCTACGGCTTCGACGTGCTGCCGCCGCAGACGCGGGCATTTCTCGACCGGCTCGGCGCCGAGGCCTGCGCGCCCGAGGCGCTCTCCGGCTCGTGCGTCAAGGCGCCGTTCCAGAGCGCCCGGCAGGAGCTCGAGGCGGCGGCGCGCTGGGCCAGGACGCGGCTGGAAGAAGGCCGCCGGCGCATCGGCGTAGTGGTGCCCGACCTGCAGCGCCGGCGCAGCGAAGTGCTGCGCGTGTTCTCCCGCACCTTGCAGCCGGGCTACAACCTGCCGTCCGCCGCCGGCCGGCTGGCGGCGCTGCCGTTCAACGTCTCGCTCGGCCTGCCGCTTTGCGCCTGGCCGCTCGTCGACGCGGCGCTCTCCCTGCTCGAGCTGGCGCACGGCGAGGTGCGATTTCCCGTGGCGAGCCAGCTCATCCGATCGCCGTTCCTCGGCGGCGCCGAGCGCGAGATCTCGCGCCGCGCGGTGCTCGACGCGCGGCTGCGGCGCGACGCCGAGGCGACGCTCACGCTGCCGCGGCTGATCGCCGCGCTGGACAAGGGCTCGCATCTGCGAAGCCACCTGGAGAAGGTGTTCGAGCTCTCGCGCACCCGGCCCGACACCCCGGGCGCCTGGGCGAGGCACTTCCTGGCGCTGCTCGACGCGGCCGGCTTCCCGGGCGAGCGCAGCCTCGACTCGAGCGAGTTCCAGGCGCGCGCCAAGCTGCACGAGGCGCTCGGCGAGCTGGCGAAGCTCGAGCGGGTGACGGCGGCGTTTTCCTTCCGCGACGCGATGGCGTTCCTGCGCCGGCACTGCGAGAGGACGCTTTTCCAGCCCGAGTCCGCCGATGCGCCGATCCAGGTGCTCGGCCTGCACGAATCGCGCGGCCTGCGCTTCGACTGCCTGTGGGTGAGCGGTCTCACCGACGACGCCTGGCCGCTTCCGGTCGCGCCCAATCCGTTCCTGCCGATCCGCCTGCAGAAAGCCGCCGGCATCCCGCAGGCGAGCGCCGAGGCCTCCCTCGAGCTCGACCGGCGCATCACCGGCGAATGGCGGGCGGCGGCGCGCGAAGTCGTCTTCAGCTTCGCCCTGAAGGACCAGGACCGCGAGGCCGCGCCGAGCCCGCTCATCGCCGACGTGCCGGAAAAAACGGTGACCGTCGCCGATTTCCCGCGCTACCGCGACCTGCTCCACGCAGCGCGCAAGCTCGAGCCGTTCGAGGACTGGCGCGCTCCGCCGGTCGCGGAGAAGAAAGTGCGCGGCGGCACGCGCGTGCTCGCCGACCAGGCGGCGTGCCCGTTCCGCGCCTTCGCGAAATGGCGCCTCGGCGCCGAGGCGCTCGAGGAGCCGGCGGGCGGGCTGGACGCGCGCGAGCGCGGCAAGCTGCTGCACGTCCTGATGAAGGAGATCTGGCAGCAACTGCGCGGCAGCGACGCGCTCGCGTCCGACGTCTCCGCCGCGATCGGCCGTGCCGCCGACGCGGCGATCCGCGAGCTCGGGCTGGCGGGCCGCTTCGCCGAGCTCGAGCGCGAGCGCCTCGCCCGGCTGGCGCGCGAATGGCTCAAGGTCGAGTCGCTGCGCCCGCCGTTTCGCATCCATGCGCTGGAAGAGCAGCGCACGCTCACGGTCGCGGGGCTCGAGTTCCAGTCGCGCATCGACCGCATGGACCGGCTCGCCGCCGGCGGGCATGCGCTCATCGACTACAAGACCGGCAACGTCGGCAATCCGAAGCAGTGGCACGGGCCGCGCCCCGACGATCCGCAGCTTCCGCTCTATGCCGCGGCCGCGCCGGAGGAGCTGGCGGCGGTGGCGTTCGCCAGGCTCAAGCCGGGCGAGATGCGCTTCATGGGCTACTCGCGCGCGCCCGGCCTGATGCCGAAGGTGAGCGTCAATCCCGCGCCCTGGCCGAAGCTGCTCGAGGAATGGCAGCGCGACACCGAAGCGCTCGGCCGCGCTTTCGCTGCAGGCGACGCGCGCGTCGATCCGAAGGAGGGCCTGAAGACCTGCCGGCTATGCGAGCTGCAGACGCTCTGCCGGGTGTACGAGAAGCTCTCCGCGCTCGGCGCGGACGAAAACGGCGAGGGCGAATGAGCCTACGCCCAGACCGGGAAGCCTTTCGCCTGCCGCGCGAAGCCGCCGAACAGGTCGAGCACGCGCTCGCGCCAGGCGAACACCGGGTCGTCGGGTTCGAGCAGCCGGATCGGCGACATGACGCGCGCCCACTGGAAGGCGCCGAACAGGATGTAGTCGGCGTAGCCCGGACCGTGGCCGCCGAGGAACGGGTACTGCACCAGCGCCTGGCGCGCCGGCGCCAGCGCCTCGCGCAGCGCCGCGAGCGCGCCCTTCGGGTCCGCGCCGTACGCTTCCAGCGTCGTGCCGAAGCGCTTCTCGCGCGAGGCGCGGAAGTAGACCTTGTCCTTCTCGTGCAGCCGGGCGAAGAGGTCCAGGATGATCACGGGGAAAAGCGAGGCGTGCAGCGTGCGGGGCGCCCAGTTGTTGAAGAACTCGGTGAGCGCCACCGTCGTCGCGCCGTCCATCAGGCCGGGACGCTGCGGATAGGCCTGGTCGAGGTAGATCGCGATGTTCCAGGAGTCGGCGACCACGGTGCCGCCGTCCTCGATCACCGGCACGGTGAGCGATTTCGCGAACGCGATCGTCTCCTTGTCGGTGAAGCGCCAGGGCA